>JABIAY010000024.1 GCA_018653085.1 Nitrospina sp. | reverse complement strand
GAAGACCCGCGTGCGGAACTGATGCGCCGACTACGGGAATACCAGCGCTATCGGGATGCGGCGTTTGAGCTAAGAATGAAAGAACATGATCATGCACAGGTTTTTGTGCGCGGTGGACAGCTTGAAATTGAAGGCAGCTCCGAAGCAAACGAACTGGTTGAAACATCGGTCTTCGATTTGTTTAAAGCCTACCAGAAAATCCTGGATACCAAATCCTTTGAAAAGGATTATGAAATTGAAATTACCGAGATGTCGGTCACGGACCGGATTCAGCACATCCTGGAAATTCTCAACACTTCAGAAAGCGTTACATTTGAATCGCTGTTTACGGTACTAAACAAAAAGCAGGAAGTCATCGTGACGTTTCTTGCCATTCTGGAATTAATGCGCCTCAAATTATTACGCGTTCAGCAGGCCAGCCACTTCGAAACCATCCGCATCTATAAATCCTCCGATCAGGAAACTCAGGACGCAATCCTGCAAGACTATCACCGCACTATGGACTCCGACGACTAGCCCGGCGAACCGCCAGGGGTAAAGTGGAATCCTTGATAAACTTCCCTCCCTTCATAGAGACCTTTGCATAAGTCGTCTTTGCGAGCATAGCGAAGCAATCCAGAAGGTTTTGTTGTTGAGTCCAGCGTCACGCTGGCTGGATCGCCACGCCGCTTTGCGGCTCGCGAAGACGACCCTGTGGGGTTTGATTTGTCACGCTGAGCTTGCCGAAGCGGGTAAAAGCAACCCCCTCAGTCCCCCTTATCAGGGGGACGATCAATTCCCCCCTGATAAGGGGGGCTAGGGGGGTTACATTCGGGCAATGCCCAACCCACTATTTTTTACAATCCCCCGCCCGCCAGTATAACTTTCATTACATTTATACGGAATATTCAGGCTCTCAGTTCGCAACCCCCTCTGGTTTTTTGATGTTACCAAACTGGGACATAACTGATAACGCATTTAAATATAGTTATTTATGTTAATCCCTGATTGTTAAAATTTTGAGACGGGGACTGACAGCCCTTGCTGGCATCTATCTTGCTATTATAAGACTGACGGCCTTACAAAGGTTTTCGTTGTTAGAATTTGCGGCAGGACTCTGAACTCTTTATTTATGTAATATCGGGCTCCCAATAGGCATATTCGTCAAAGAATCGACACTCTGGGCAATTATTGTTTACATGGTAAGTGAAAAGGAGTACAATTGTCCATTAATCATTGTATTTGCGTTTCTTTAGCTTTGCGTGGGGATTAATTTTCGCACGCTTTTATATAGAATGCTGTGATAGCTCTGAAGGTACACAGTACTTGTATAAATATAGTAAAAATATTTATTTAGGTTTCTTGAATCGATTTCTTGAGGAGGGGGCGGATCATGCTACAAATTTATCGTGATTTGAAAATTGGCAAAAAAATTGGACTTGGGTTTGCGCTGGTAACATTTGTCCTGATTGGGGTGGTGTTTATCACTTTCAATCAGGTTGGGAAAACCAACGCACTTTCCACAAAAGTTGTGGATTTGCGTGTTCCCACCGCTCGTGCCAGCCTGATGATGCTCAATGGCATCAACCATTCTCTGGCGGCTCTACGTGGCTGGATGATTCTCGGCAAAGACAAGTTTAAGGTCGAGCGACAAAAAGCCTGGGATACAGAGATCAATTCCTCCCTCAAAACAATGGAGGGGTTTGCAAAAACCTGGACCAATCCCAAAAACGTGGAACGGTTGAAGATCATTAAAACGAAGTTAAAGGATTTCGAGCAATACCAAAAGGAAATCGAGGATATTTCCCAGACCATAGAGAACCTGCCGGCCAATAAAATCCTGTTCAAGGATGCGGCACCCAAGGCGGCCATTCTGGTAGGGAATATCACCAAGATCATCAATATCGAAGCGACACTGGAAGCCACACCTAAAAGAAAAGCCCTGCTTGGCATGATGGCCGATGTTCGTGGAACGACTGCCCGTGCCCTGGCAAGTATCCGTGCCTACCTGCTTTCGGGCGATGCGAAATTTAAAGATTCATTTGATGTTATGTGGACGAAAAACATCAAACGGTTTGGTGACTTGACCGCCAGCAAGGGCGACTTGACCCCCAAACAGCAGGCCCTGTTCAAGGAATTCTCCGAAGCGAGAACCGCCTTTCTCCCCATGCCACCGAAGATGTTTGAGATCCGCGCTGGTAACGAATGGAATATGGCGAATCGCTGGCTGGGAACTAAGGCCGCGCCGACTGCTTTTGCTATCAAACAACAACTGGATGCCATGGCGGCGAACCAGAAAAAACTGCTGGCAAACGATATGAGTTTGTCCAAGGAACTCAATGAAGATTTGAACTCAACGCTTTGGACTCTGCTTTTTGTCGCGGTTGGCATAAGCGGATTTTTAGGGTTCACCATCACCCGGTCCGTCACAGGTCCACTCACGCAAGTGGCACGGGCTTCTACAGATATGGTGGCAGGTAATCTGGATCGACCGGCAATTCAAGTCAACTCTACCGATGAGTTGGGGAATATGGCTAATCAATCCAACGAATTGAGCACTATGCTGAGGGATTATATTACTGACGCGAAAAGTATTTTGGGTGAGGATGTCAGTAAGGAAAAATTTAATGCGCAAGGCGCTTTCCTGACCTCTCTGCAAGAGATGTTGGCTAATGCCAAAACCAAAATTGAAGCGGATGCGGAAATGCGGCGGGTTGTGGCAATGGTAGACAATCTTTCCATGAATGTGATGTACGCCGATGAAAATTTTGAAGTCAAATATATGAATCCCAGAGGTAAGGAAATTTTCGGAAAAGTGCAGGAGTTTTTGAAGGTGGATGTTGAGAATGTTATTGGCAACCAGATAACTGCTTTTCATACAGACCCGGACAAGGTAATGAGCATTATTAAGGATCCGACTAACTTGCCTTTCGAGTCGCAGGTCCAAATCGGACCGGAGGTATTTGATTTGCAGGTAAGCGCTATCTATGACTTGGATAAAAATTATATAGGGCCTGTAGCCACATACCAGTTGGTTACAGAACGGGTCGCGATGGAAACGCAGGTTGCGGAAAATGCCGAGCGTGAACAAAAGGCCGCTGATGAATTGAAGACCAAGGTCAACAGTATTTTGGGTGTTGTGACTGCTGCGGGCCAGGGAGATTTGACCCAGGAAATCACCGTCAGCGGCGAAGATGCAATTGGGCAGATGGGTGGAGGCTTGAGCAAGTTTTTCAGCGGACTGCGCAGTGATATTGGAAACATTGGCAAAAACGCGGAATCGGTGAGTGCCGCCGCTGAGGAACTCACTGCTACCAGCACGACCATGTCTGCCAATGCTGAGGAGACTTCTTCGCAAGCGGGTGTGGTTGCCGCCGCCAGTGAGCAGGTGGGAACCAACGTCCAGACGGTTGCTACAGGCTCGGAGGAGATGAGCGCAAGCATCGGTGAAATCTCAAGTAATGCTACTCAGGCGGCTACAATCTCGAATGAGGCGGTCGAAGTTGCCAAAAAAACCAATGACACCATCGCCACTCTTGGTGAAAGTTCACAAGAGATTGGTGAAGTCGTAAAAGTGATCACCTCGATCGCGGAACAAACCAATCTTTTAGCCTTGAACGCGACCATTGAAGCCGCCCGAGCTGGTGAAGCCGGCAAAGGTTTTGCGGTGGTGGCTAACGAGGTTAAGGAACTGGCTAATCAAACGGCGAAAGCCACCGAGGAGATCAGTGGTAAAGTCACTACGATTCAGTCCAACACCGGCGATGCTGTACAGGCGATTGGAGAAATCAGTGACATCATTAATAAAATTAATGATATCTCCAACACCATCGCCAGTGCGGTGGAGGAACAAAGTGCTACAACGAATGAAATGTCGCGCAATGTTGCAGAAGCCGCAAAAGGAGTAGGGGAAATATCCGAAAACATCTCGGGTGTCTCATCAGCGGCGCAAGAGACAACGCAAGGCTCCAGTCAAACCAAGGATGCCGCAGATGAGCTTTCAAGACTCGCAAGCGATCTGCAGAACCTTGTTGGTAATTTCAAAATTTAGCAGGGTAAGAGCAACCTGAACCTCCCCCCCCCCTCCCCTTCATAGGGAGGGGGGTTGCTTATTCCTTTCACCAGCCGGTATTATGGACGAAACCGAAAAATCGCTTTTTGAGCTTGTGGGTGGACGCCCCACCTTGGAAAAGGTGCATAAAATATTTTATGACAAGCTTTATGTCCACCCCTGGCTAAAACATTTTTTTGCTGGAATCGACCAGAAGCATATAGAGAACCAGCAGACCGATTTCATGGTATCCAATATGGGAGGTGCAAAATTATATACTGGGGGATTGCCCAAGCCTGTGCATAAACATATGAATATTCCGGAGGAATTGTTTGATATACGGGGTAAGATTTTGCGGGAATGTATTTTAGAGTGCGGGGTAACTATTGAGTTGGCCGAGCGATGGATCAGGATTGACAATGCCTTTAAAAAGGCGATCACAAAGAAGAATATTAGCGACTGTGAAAAGCGTTTTAACACGGATAGCATCCTGGACTTTCCAAAACCATCGCAGTTGTAATGCTGTTGGAAATGACTTTGAGTTGTTTGTTGCGAAATATTGAATGCAAAAGACGAAGCTATGAAAATATTAATCGTTGAAGATGACGCAAACTCCCGTAGTTTTTTAGAGCAAACAATGGAAATGCAGGGATATGAGTACCAGTCCGCAGTGGATGGGGTGGAGGGTTATGATAAGTTTCTCAGCTTTGAGCCTGATTTGATTCTCTCTGACATTCAGATGCCTGGAATGGATGGGCTGGCACTTCTGGAGAAAATCAGAAAAACAAATCCCGATGTCGTTGTGTTGATGCTCACAGCTTTTGGAAGCGAAGATTTTGCCATACAAGCTCTCCGCCTGCGAGCCAATAATTACATCAAGAAGCCCGTAGATTTTTCTGAGTTATTGCCCATGTTGAGTAATTACGCCTTTGCAATCGAGAACCAAAAAAAGTTTCTTTCCGACAGAACAGGTTGTGTCGATTGTATGAAAGAGGTAGGGCGGGATCAGGAAGGGGTGATGGAAACGATGGAAACCCACTATGAAAATGAAATCAAACGACTCAAAGACGAAAATGAAAAATTAAAAAAAGAAATCGCTGACCTTCGATAGTCCCCCTGTTGCCTAGAGGGGCAGGGGGTTGCTTATTCCTTTCATCAA
The DNA here is from genome assembly GCA_018653085.1 of Nitrospina sp. Taxonomy (GTDB): domain Bacteria; phylum Nitrospinota; class Nitrospinia; order Nitrospinales; family VA-1; genus LS-NOB. The sequence goes on along the minus strand of JABIAY010000024.1, from coordinate 30,808 downwards.
CTGGTGTTATGAACGAAACCGAAAAATCACTTTTTGAGCTTGTAGGAGGGCGTCCCACATTGGAAAAGGTGCATAAAATATTTTATGACAAGGTATATGCTCACCCCTCACTACTTCCTTTTTTTGAGGGAACAAACCGGGAAGTGATTGAGAGACAGCAAACGGATTTTGCCGCTTCTCAAATGGGAGGGAATGTTATTTTTTCAGGAAAAACCCCTTTTAGTTGTCACCAGCGTATGTTCATTACCCAGGAACATTTTGATTTGAGAAATACCCTATTGCGTGAATCTTTGCGGGAGTTTGGTGTTCCGGATGAGTTGGCCGAACGTTGGCTTCGATTGGGCGAAGCTTTTGCAAAAAAGATTGTAAAGTCAGATATAAGCGAGTGCCAGACAAGATACAAAACCGAAAAAATTCTTACGGCTCCCCTGCCGTAAACATTTTTCTGTGTGTGAACTGAGGCATTATTAAACCACCCTCACCGCGGCGTACGCCTTGCCTCTCCCCTCAAGGGAGAGGAAGCAAAAAGTCCCTTCTCCCCTGGAGGGAGAAGGCTAGGATGAGGGGGATATATAAAGATTAAGTCCTCTTCTTACTTATTTGCCCATGCAATATCCGGGCTGGCAACGACTCATCTCGGCTTGATGAGAGTTAACCCCCTCAATCCCCCTTATCAGGGGGAGCTTTGCGTAAGTCGAAAAAGCAGAAGAGCGAGATGCTTCGAGAGCCTCAGCATGACAAACCAGGTCTCACAGGGCCGTCTTCGCGAGCCGCAAAGCGGCGTGGCGATCCAGAGTCTCGCTGGATTTACCCTTGCAGGGCACGAGAGCTAAGGTCGAATATCACGGCTTCACGGAGCCTGTGCTGAGCGTAGCCGAAGTATTCGCAAAGACGACTTATGCAAAGGTCTCTTTATCAGGAAGAAGAATTAACGTATTACCCTTTCAGGGCACGAAAGCTGAGGAAGAATATCACGTGCGCTTGATGGCATTGTTTGCTTCACGGGTAATGCAGTACTGGCCCCACGCCTAGTGGGTTACTTTTTTTGCAGGTTAAAAACTCCATCCCAATCTTCGGGAGGCGGGGTGTCAAGATACTCTTTGCAACGGTCTCGATAAACTCTGCAAGGTCCGTCCTCCGGATTGGCTTGCAGTCCTTCTTCAAAACACTTGCCGGCATTTTCCCAGTCCCTGTTTTTATAGAAATTCAGACCGCTATTATAAAAAGGCAATGTCTTCTTAACAGACTCCTCAATTTCTCCCGTTTTCCCCAGGAGTTCATAAATTTTTATAGGCGTTGCACGCCCCACAACGCGAAGTGTATCCAGTTCCCGGACTTCGATGAACTCTTTGGCCGCTTGATAAGTGAACTCGCTGATCAGGGAATAGGTTCCGTATTGTTTGTTGGCTCCCTCCAGGCGAGCGCAAAGGTTGACTGAGTCGCCGTTCATGCCGTACATCATACGGGTGGTTGAACCCATGTTACCGATTACCATTGACCCGGTGTTGAGGCCTACACGCATTAACAATTCTGGCTTGCCTTGCTCTTTGAATTTCACCCGCATTTCTTTGAGCCTGTTTTGCATATCTATACATACCCAGCAGGCACGTTTTGCATGATCATCGAAATAAATTGGAGCGCCAAAAAAGGCTTTGATCGCATCGCCGTCATAGCGGTCCAGGGTGCCATCGTATTGCAAGAGGATATCTGTCATTTCGGTGAGGTAGGTATTCAAAAGGTCAACCAGTTCCGTGGCGCCGAGTTTTTCTGAGAAGGTGGTGAATCCTTCCAGGTCGGTGAACAGGGCAGAAAGCTCTTTTTGTTCTCCTCCCAGCTTCAGCTTAGAGGGATCGTTGAGCAATTCTTTCACAACCCGTGGTGAGAGATATTGACCAAAAACCTTTTTGATAAACAGCTTTTGTTTTCCTTCGTCTACAAAACGGTTGAGCATGATTGCCGAGGCAATGACGGTGTTCTCAAACAATGCGTACACATCCGTCAACCAGAATCCCTTGTTGAGGAATAACCAATGACTCAAATAGAACAGGGCGCCCGTACTTAGGACCCAGATCAGGAGACTCATTTTGGGTTGGATACGGGAATACACTGCTGTTAAGAATATCCCGATCAGCAATAAATAAAGAGAATCGAGCAAAGCGGTCCAGGAAGGCTGGGAGAGAAAATTATTCCTTAAAATATTGTCAATGATACTGGCATGAATTTCTATTCCCGGCAGCTTGGGATCAAATGCGGTGACCCTTATGTCTTCCAGGGCCGTAGCTGTGGCTCCAACTAAAATTATTTTGCCTTTCACTTTATTTCTTAAGCTCAAACTCAGCGAATCATCCAGCAGGTCACTGATGGAAAAACCTGGAAAGGTGCCCCTGGGTCCGAGAAAATTGATTTCCAATTCTCCTTTAGTGTTGGCTGGAATGGTTATGGTGGATTTGCCATCCAGTATCACTTCTTCCATGCCATATTCACCGACACGAAAAAGGAGCGTTCCTTCCATGAACTGTTCCAGAGCTCTTAAGGAAAGCGGGGGGAAGTAATAATCTTTTTTAGAAGCGGGATCGTGATACCTGACAATCAGGGGTAAACGTCTTATGGAGCCATCATTTTCAATATTGAAAGTGAAAAAACCCGAGCTCTTTGCACTTCTGGAAAAAGCTGTGATATTCGATTCCACCGCGTAAGCACTTGGGAAGGGCAGGCGGGACAAGTCCAGATCCTGTTTCGATTTCAAAAACCCCCTGAACTGAGATGATTTTATATCTTCAAAATACTGGTTTCGAAGATCGAGACTCAGGTGATGTAATTCTTCTGATGAAAAATGAAAAAAGTAACCGAGCACCGCTTTGGTAGTGGCCTGGGATAAAACTTTTGCAAACTCCGCATCCGGGTTGGACTCCTTGATAAACTTTTTCAGGGATTTCAGGGCCTCTGTGTTTTCAATTAAAGGGATCACACGGTTTAATTGTTCAAGAGATTCCGGGCTGGACTGGGGGGAGGAAAAAATAACATCGAAAGCAATAACACGGGCTTCATAGTCCAGGAGTTTTTGTGTCAGTTTCGCCATGGTTTGTCTTGGCCAGGGCCAACGCCCCAATTTATCGACGCTTTTTTCATCTATTTTTGCGATCAGGATTTCGGGGCCGGGAGAAACGGGCCCTCTTAAACGGAAGTGCGAATTTTGCAAGAGGTTTTCAAGGTTCTGTACCCATGACGGGGAATAGGAATAGGTGAGTAACGTTAAAAGGGTGATACCCAGACCCATGAACCAATGAGAATATTTTTTTAGGTTTTCGCGCAATTAGAAATTGGGCCTCTTTTGGGTCGTATAAAAAAGAGTTATTTACCTTGTCCGGGCCAAATCAGATGCTCTATTTCCTGAGCAGGAAGTGCCTTACTGCATAGATAACCTTGGAATTGATCGCATTCCAGGTTTTTAAGGAAATCGTGTTGCTCCTGGGTTTCCACCCCTTCGGCGATGGTTTTAAATCCCATTTTCTGTGAGATGGTAATGATTCCCTGAATGATCGCCAAATTGCTGTTATCCGTACAATCTCGAATAAAAGAGTGGTCGATTTTCAAAGTATCGATGGGAAGTTTTTTCAGATAACCCAGGGAAGTGTATCCGGAACCGAAATCGTCAATAGAAATCTGAACTCCGAGTTCTCTGAATTGTTCCAGGATATCGATGGCCACCTGTACATTGCTCATGACTGCGGTCTCAGTGACCTCGATTTCCAGATATTTGGGATGAATTCCCTCCGTAGTTATAACATTTTTGACTTGTTCAACCAGATCCGGTAGTTCAAACTGTCTACCAGAAAGATTGATCCCTATTTTTACAGCCTCTCCGTATTTGTGACACCACTCCTGGATTTGACCGCACGCTACCTGAAAGGTCCAGTCCCAGATTTTATGAATAAGTCGGCTTTCCTCGGCAATGGGAATGAATACATCAGGACCAACCTTTTTCCCGTCGGGGTGGTTCCAGCGAATAAGGGCTTCCAATCCTTCAACCTTATCGGTGCTCAGATTGACCTTGGGTTGATAATGCAATTCGAATTCTTTATTTTTAACGGCTCTCCATAACTCCTGCTCCAGGGTCAGTCGAGATATGATTTTTTCATGCATTGAAGATTCATACATGCGGTAAGAATTGCCCCCAGATTCCTTGGCCTGATACATTGCGATATCTGAATTCTTAAACAGTGTTTCAATATCTTCTCCATCTGAAGGGAAAAGTGCAATTCCAATGCTGAAGCTGGAATGAAATTTCTTTCCCTGTAGTTCCATAGGCTCTTTCATAAGGTTGATGACTCGTTGCGCCATTTTCGTTGGAAAGTATTCATCCTTTATATTGTGAAGAAGAATGACAAAATCATCTCCACCCAAGCGCCCGAATGTATCTTCCTTCCGCAAGGTCCCCTCAAATCGGTCTGCTAGCTGGACTAAAAACTGGTCTCCTGCTTCATGTCCCAGGGAATCGTTAACTACCTTAAAGTTATCCAAATCCATGGATAGTATGGCAACCTTTGTATTCGACCTTTGGGCACGGGCCAGCATGATATCGAATCGATCCTTGATCAAATTGCGATTAGGCAGGTGAGTTAAGGAGTCGTAAAAGGCCAGTTCCTTAATATGGGCCTCCATGGCCTTTTTATCTGATATGTCCTCAACGATGGCATAAATCAGTGGAGGGTCTTCTATGTGCAAATATTGAATACGCACCTCCACCGGATAGGTTGAACCATCTTTCCTTTTATTTTGGTTTTCAAATGATACCTGGGCGAGGCTTTTATCGATCAGGTTTTGGAACTTTTCATTTAACTCGTCCCAGGGTAAATCCTGGAAGACTTCATTAAAATAAGTGCTGGTCAATTCGGTTAAGGTGTAGCCGAGATTTTGCGAAGCCTTGGAGTTTGCCTGTGTGATTTGATAAGTGTCCTGTTCCAGTATGAAAATTTCATTAACCGTGTCGTCTAAAAGGCGGGAGAATCTCTGGTTTAATTTTATCTGGTTTTTTAATTCAAGATTATCAGAATCAATTTTTTGCAAGTCTTCTTTCCATCGCCCCGCCAGGGTCTGGAACAGTGGTAAAAAAGCCTTGGGGTTTATAGACAAAAATTCCAGAAAATATTTTTCATGAATTTCAATCGCTTTGACATCGGTAGTGGCTTTTACTGAAGCCGAGCGTATTTTATTTCCCAGTAGAGCCATTTCACCAAGGTATTCACCGGTGGTTCTATGGGCAATTACACGGTTCTCCTTGAACACCTCCAGGTTTCCAGACGTAATGATGTACATTGCATCCCCGGTCTGTCCTTCCTTAAAGAGAAATTCTTCTTTGGGTAAAAACCGTTCCTTGCAGTTTGCGCTGAGAGAATCTAATCCCGGCAAGCTCTTCAAAAAGTCGACCTGTTTTAAAAATCCAAGTGTGGTTTTGTTATCCACAGATACCTTTTGCCTGAATGAGAAAATAGAATAATACTATACCTTATTTTCCATGACTAAAAGGGTAAAGCTGAAAAGGCTTTGCAATGTCTAAGCGTTATGGGGAATAACTGTAAGAAACGGAGCAGTACTTTGACAAGGAAACCACAGGTGCGGCGGGAATATTTTTTTGCTGTAATGAATCAAATAAGCAGGTCCTTAAGATTTAGGACCACACATTTTTATTACTCAGTAAGTTTCTGCATTGAATAAAAGGAGAAGGCGAGCCATTTTTTATAAAAATGCAATATTTTTACTGTTAAATATAAGATTTTTTTTCAAAACCTCTGAAAAACATAGGGAAATACAACGTTTATCCTATTGAGGATATTTTGGTTTTGCTCGCCCCCCTCGCTTGAGGGGCTTTCAATAACGGGTTTTTTATTTATACTTGAGTATATTGATCCTTTGAATATGCAACAGTAGGAGAAATTCCTAGTGACTAGCGGTGACACCTCAATTATGGACGTAGCGGTAAAACTAGAGCAGTTAAAGGCTGTAGATTTTCTCAGTTTCTTTTCTGCGGAGACTTTGGAAAAGCTGGCTCACTCGTGTGAGGTTCTCACATTACCCGCCTATGAAATCCTGTTTGAGGAGGGGGATGCGTCCGGGGCGATGTATATCATTTTGTCAGGGGAACTGCTGGTTTATAAGAAAAGCAAAGTGATCGCCCGCAGAAAAGCCGGTCAATATATCGGCGAAATGGGATTGATAGAATCCAAGCCACGCTCGGCGACTATCCGAACCGAAACTGAAGTGCAACTGCTCGAAATCACCGCAGAAAAATTCCATAAAGAATTTTCCGGCAATTCTGAATCACTGATCGCCCTTTTGAAAACACTCTCCGAAAGAGCCCGAAAAGATCTGGACGTGATGGAAGGGGCTCATGTCAAATTAAAACAAGAACAGGAGCATGCCGAACAGTTAACCCAGGTGTTGGACGATGCGACGAATGAAACTTACGTTATAGATATTGAAAGTTATCAAATTTTGCAGACCAATTCGACAGCCAGCCGAAGCCTGGGTTATAGCAAGAGCCAGATTTGTAAAAAGGCGTTATACGACTTTTGGGAAGACCATTCTCGTTTGGAGTTTGAGGTGTTTGTGGAGTCGTTGCAAAACGGGCAAAAACTGGTTCAGGTTTTTGATGCCCTGCAAAAGAGAAAAGACGATACGATTTATCCGGTGCAGGTGAGATTGAAGCAGATCCAGGTCAACAAGAAAAGCTCTTTATTAGCCATTGTCCGGGATCTGACTGAGTTTCGGCAGATGGAAGCCAAAATCAAGCGCATGGCATTTTTTGATTCTTTGACCGGCCTGCCCAACCGCAACATGATCAATGACCGCATCATCCTGGCTTTCGCCCATGCTGATCGTAATAATGAAAACTTTGCGGTGTTGTATCTGGATATGGATGATTTTAAATCCGTGAACGATTCTCTGGGACATTCTATTGGAGATGAGTTGTTAAAAGAAGTGGCCAAACGTTTGCAAGGGCTATTGCGTGGCGAGGATACGGTGGCAAGGATAGGAGGAGATGAGTTTGTAGTCCTGTTAACGGGGTTGAAGGATGATACTTACTCCACCCGGCTGGCGGAAAGGATTATCTCAGCTCTCAAGCCTGTGTTCAAAATTGATAAACACGAAATTCGTTCCAGTTTCAGTATAGGAATCGCGGTTTATCCGGCGGATGGCAAGGATGCTGAAACGCTGTTTAAAAGTGCGGATTCGGCAATGTATCGGGCTAAAGAACAGGGAAAAAACTCCTATTATGTACATAACCCCGAAATGCTGTCGGTGGCCCAAAGGCGATCGGGCCTCAAGACTCTTTTGCACCAAACGCTTGAGGATGAAAACTTTCTGCTGGACTATCAACCGAAGGTAGATATCGAAACAGGTGAATATAAGAGACTTGAAGTGTTTTTGAGGATGAATGACCCTGAAAGAGGATTGGTGCACCCCGCTGAATTCCTCCCTCTAGCCGAGGAGGACGGTTTGATTGTTCCCATTGGGGATTGGGTTATGCAGTCTGTTTGCGAGCAAATTAAAGCCTGGAGACGGGAAGGGATACCTTTGGTGCCCTTTTCCATCAACCTCAGCGAAGTGCAGTTGCTACAGGGTAGGCTGGCGGAAAAAATAGAGGGTTGTATAAATAAGTTTGGGCTGGAACCGGATTTGTTTGAATTTGAAATTCCTGAAGGGGCTTTGCTCCAAACTTCGGCGCAGGCGTATAAAAACTTGATGGAGCTTCACGAACTTGGCTCAAAGCTGGCTTTGGATAATTTTGGCACGGGTTTGTCCTCATTGAATAACCTTGCGCGTGTTCCCTTGAGCACCTTGAATATTGCTCCCCAACTGATTCAAGGGTTCTCTGTTGAGATTAACGCCACGATCACCACTACAGTTATTGGTATTGGAAAAAGTTTAAAGTTGAAAACAGTTGCCAAAGGAATTGAAACTATTGAACAAAGAAGGTTTTTAGAGCATAGCGGATGTGACTGGGTCCAGGGCTATCTGTTTGGCAGACCTTTGCCAGCGGAAAAGCTGAAACCCATATTACGAAAAGGTATATAATAATGAGTATAGATAAGGAGCAAATTATGAGCACAAAATTCATACGTAAGGCTAAATGGTTGTCGGTTCGCCTCGTCCCAATGATGACGTTAGGGTTATGTTTTATTTCCCTTGTTTCAGCCAGTCAGGACAATTCGCAGGTCAGCAGGGCTGAGTTTATAGCGATGGTTTCCCATAATCAGCCTGATCACCCCCTCCTTCCGAAAAACCATGCGGAGTTATCCCAGGAGGATCTGTATGTTAAAACGGCCCGGATTTTAAAGGTCCGTGGATTTAAAGTTCTCGGTGAAAAAGGCGCAAAAGAGGCGATGACCGATCAGGAGTTTGTTCGGATTACTTACGCTTTGTCCGGCGAACCCCCTGGTAAAAACCTGTTTGAACAGAAACAATTTTTAAAGCAGGAGGGGATCGTTAAATCAGCCGATATTGGAATCACCACCGGCGTTGAGGGGAAAATTCTTCAGACTCATGAGGGGGAGATTGCATCATCAGATATTAAGCTGGCTTCCCCGGTTTTCATGAATGATCATATCAAGACCCAACCTGAATCAAAAGCCACCTTCACCTTCGATGATAAAAGCGCATTGACTCTCGGGGAAAATGCTTCCGTCAATATCAGGAAACATATATATGATCCCGAAAAAGATCTGCGGCAAACCGTGGTTAATGTGGCTTTGGGAACCGTGCGATTTGTGGTGACTAAAGGTAAATCGAAAGGGTCGGCCTTCAAGGTGGTGACGCCTACTGCTGTGGCAGGAGTGCGGGGAACGGAATTTGTTGTGACTGTTCACCCGAACGGCAAGACATCTTTCATCAATATTGAAGGTAGCATCGATACTGCCCCGAAGCTTCCCAACGGAAACCTGGGGCCGCAGACGATACTTACCAAAGGAAAAATGCTGGGAGTTCTGAAAAATGGAGTGGTCTCTGATGTCCAGAACCTTCCACCGCTCCTGGTTGAGTTGGCGGCGGCTGATGCGCTTCCCCCGGGTCTTCTGAAACAGGCCGAGGCAGGGACGTTGCCTGCTGGACTGATGAAGCAGGCGGACAAGCAAAGAGGGCCTCCAGCAAACAGGGGGCGTACCAGTATAACCATTACTAAAGTCAAGGCAGAAGGGACCGCCAGAGGGCCTTTCTTCGCAAAAGCACAAGATAGAGTTAATCAAGGTGGTAAAGGCAGTGGCCCTGGCATTGGTGGTTTCGGGATTCAGAAAGGACCCAAAGGCAAGGGTGGTATCGGAACTAAATTTAGTGGCCTCGTTAATAAAAACGGAGGACCGGGTGGAGTCGGACGACCCGGATCTGGACAACCCGGAAAACCTGACCTTGGGCCCCCAAAAATAGCTAGAAGTGGACCTCCTGGTGGCGGTGCTCCTGGTGGCGGAAAACCATAACTCCCCAGGTTCCGCGTGAACCGTGTATAGTTTTGATACACTTCATCACGGGTGCTATGCGTAAGTGTCTATTTTTAAAGTTCTACTACCGTTCCTGTGCCTGAGTGTTATTCAGGCACAGGAAACGGGCTACTCTTGTGCCCGCAAGTTATATGCGTAGTTTTATAATCCACTGAAAGTACTGGCTTTTCAGCATTGGGTGGGGTAAAGTTTGCCATACGCTTATTGCTGGGTGCCTATGCGGAAGTATCTATTTTTCATGTTGCTGTCACTTTTTCTGTGCCTGAATGCTGTTGAGGCACAGGAGACAGGCTCCTCTCTTCTTTCCCGTGGCCTGCAGCTTATCAATGAAGAAAAATATGAAAGTGCCTTAGCCGAGTTTGCAAAAATCATCAAAAATGACCCCAATAATAAAGAAGCGCATTATTATCGGGGTCTGACCTTCCTTAAAGCTGAAAAATATTCTGAAGCGGTAGCACCATTTGAAAGGGTTCTTAAGTTGGACCCGATGTATAGCGGTGCTCGGCGCAATCTCGGCATCGTCTACCTTAACCTTGAATCCAATGACCTGGCTATTCAGGAACTGACAAAATCCGTCGACCAGGATCCTCAAGATGCCTCTGCCCATTTTTATCTGGGCCGTGCTCTCCAGCAAAAAGAGCAGTATGAGGAATCGCTCATTCATTTCCAAATCGTGTTGAGTTTGGACCCCGACCTTGAGCAAATAGCCCTGTTTCAAATCGGGCTGGCCTACTCAAAATTGGAGCAGAAAGAAGATGCTAAGCTGGCGCTGACCATGGCCCTGGAAAAGGCCCCGGAATCGGCAACCGCCAGTGTGGCAGAAGACCTGCTGAATGAATTAGGAGGGAAAACAAGCAAAAGCAAAAACAACGGGTGGTTCACGGCCAAGGTTGGGTGGCAAGCGGACGATAACCTATCTGTAACCCAGCAGGATCTCGTAACTAACCAAGCTGATTCGGGTGGCACCTTTGAGTTGTCGACAGGTTATAAATTCTATTCCACTCCCGCTCTCGAGCTCCAACTGGGGTACGATTTTTACCAGAGTGCCTGGTCGGATGTGTCTGAATTAAATTATATATCCAATACTTTTTCCCTGAGAGGTTCTCATAACGAGGAAAACTGGGATGCCGGAATTGACTACTACTATAATTACAGCTTTTTAAACGCAAAGGATTTCCTGACCTCTCACACCATCGCTCCGCGTATGGGTTTTTCGCTCCAGCCACAACTCTATACCAATCTAAGCCTGACTGTTTCCGACACCAGTTTTTTGGGAGACAATCTGCGCAATGCCACCAACACTTCTGTTGGTTTTGACCAGTACCTGTTTTTCATGGAGAACAAGGCTTACGGGTTTTTGAGCTACAGGCATTCTGATGAAAGTGCGAAGGGCAGTGAGTTTGACTATACCGGGAACTACATCGGCGCAGGTGTGAATTTCCCCGGATCAGATAAAATGAAAATACAGTTTTCCTATTCGTACAATCTGCTGGAGTATAAAAATAACACGGCAAGTATTGGCAGGAAGAGAAGGGATGAAAAGCACGGCTACCGAATCCTGCTCACTCATCCGATTTTAGAGTCCCTGAACCTTGAGTTTGACTATCAGTACAACCTTAACAATTCAAACCTGGTGTCTGTAGATTCCAAACAAAATCTTTTAGCGTTGAAACTTGCTTTCTCTTATTAATCAAAATCAGCCGTCAATTTTTTTTACACCATTCGTTCAAGCTTGTAAGACTTTAGGGGGGCAGTTTGGTTGAATGATAGACTGTGGCAAAGACCGAAAAGCATTCAAAAAAATGTTATAATTGGGGAAACCTTGTCGTTTTGAATAGAGAAAGTTCGGCATAGTATGGCTAAGACAAATTTTGATTTTCTGAGTGATATTGATTTTTTACAAAAGGTTTCCGTAGATACCTTGGAATGCCTGGCTTCTGAATGTCAATTGAAAGAACTGGCAGTGGGAGAGGTCTTGTTTCAGGATGGGGAAGAGGGCGACTCCATGTATGTCATACTTTCCGGCGAGTTGGTTGTCTCCAAAAATGAGATAGAGATTGCACGCAGAGCAAAAGGAGATTATCTGGGGGAAATGGCATTGGTTGAATCCAAGCCTCGTTCTGCCACCGTTGTATCAGCGGTGCCCACCCGGTTGTTGGAAATAACGCAGGAGCAGTTCCAAACCAAACTGTCTGCGAGTCCGGATGCTTTGATTGCTATTATGAAAACGCTTTCCAGTCGGGCGAGGGAAAATTTAAAAATTTTTGAATCCCCGGATTCAAGCAGGCTACGACTTGATGAACCGGAAAGTAAAAAGAAGCTCGAAAAACACGTCAAATACTTAATGCAGGAAGCGGGGTTAACAAGCCGGGAGGCTGATGTTGCCCGCCTGATTTGTACTGGTTTGAGCGATAAGGAAATAGCTAAAAAGTTGGAGTTGAGCCATCATACCGTCAAAGACCACCTCAAAAAGATATATGCCAAATTCCGGGTTCATGCCCGGGCTCAATTGGTTTCCCTCATGTACAAGTAGCCAGCGTGACGCTGGACCCGACTAGCAATAACTTCATTTGGCAAATAACCGTTTTTCTCGGCTCAAAGAGCCCTTGCCGTTGCCTCTTCGTGGAAAGAGGGCTTTTTGTCTGGCGCTGGGTGGGATATAATATTACAATAAACAATAGCTTATACCCCAAACCCAAAACTATGCTCCGTCTAATTAAAGAAGATGTCCGGGTTGCCTTGGAAAAAGATCCTGCCGCGAGAAATTTTCTCGAGGTATTGATCTTGTACCCCGGTGTTCATGCTTTGATCGGTTATCGATTGACTCATAGCTTATGGAACATGGGGTTCAAGTTTCTTTCCAGGGCCATTTCCCAGTTTTTCAGATGGACAACCGGCATAGAAATTCATCCTTCCGCAATAATTGGAAAACGATTTTTTATCGACCATGGCATGGGCGTGGTGATTGGCGCAACCTCGGAAATTGGGGACAATGTATTTGTTTATCAGGGGGTGACTCTGGGGGGCTTGGCAAACAAGAAGGCCAAACGCCATCCTACTATTTCCGACAATGTAGTCATTGGTGCCGGGGCGCAGGTTTTAGGTCCGATCCATGTTGGCCGTAACACGAAAATAGGTTCAGGTTCGGTAGTTCTGCAGGATGTTCCTGAGTATTCCACTGTCATTGGGGTTCCCGGAAGGGTGGTTTTTTCCGGTATTTCTTCGGATATGGAAGATGATGATGAGGGTCTGGAATCCTTTCCTGACCCTGTAGCCCGGGCGATCGAGTGCATGTTGGACCGGTTGCCTCAAATGGAAAAAGAAATCCGTCTGTTAAAGGAAATGCAGAAAGGAATAGACCCTCCAGTTGAAGTGGATCCTGCCAACATAAAACAGGTGTCAGGTCAGTCCAAATCCTGACCTTTGGGTTGTTTGTGAAATAAAGGTCTTGCCCTGTTAAAACCCATGTTTTTTCTTCGCGCTTTGGTTTAGCTTTTCTCTATTTTCGGTACTTTTAATTTGGATAAAATCTATCTTGATCATAATGCCACCACACCGGTTGCTCCAGAAGTTCTGCATATTATAACTTCTGTATTGCGGGACCAGATGGGAAACCCCTCCAGTGTGCACTCTATGGGGAGGTCAGCCCGTGTCTTGATAGATGAAGCCCGGGAACAGGTGGCTTCTCTCATTGGGGCCTCGCCATCAGAAATTGTTTTCACCAGCGGGGGGACAGAGGCAAATAATTTAGCCTTGCTGGGAGTAGCCCTGGGAGCGAGGACGGGCCATATAGTTACCAGCCAGGTGGAACACCCCTCGGTTTTAAATCCATGCAGGCAACTGGAAAGCCTGGGTTTTGTTGTAGACCGGTTAAGAGTTGATGAGCTGGGGCGAATTGATTTGCAGGCTTTGGAAAACTGCCTGACAGCATCGACTCTGCTGGTTTCCCTGCAACATGCCAACAGTGAGACCGGGGTTTTGCAGGATATTGAAAAGATCGGGAAGATCGTCAGAAAAAAGGGGGTATTGTTTCACACTGATGCAGTGCAAAGTGCAGGTAAAATTCCACTTCAAGTGCAAGATGTTCCTGTTGACATGTTATCCCTTTCAGCGCATAAACTGAATGGAGCCAAAGGAGTCGGGGCACTTTATTTAAAGAAGGGAAGCCCTGATTTGTTTTCACCCCTTTCCGGAGGCAGTCAGGAAAAAAAGAGAAGAGGGGGCACGGAAAATGTGGCGGGAATAGCGGGTTTTGGTAAAGCCTGCGAACTGGCTCAGAAACATCTGGTTTCCCAGAAATGTCTTTCCTCGCTACGAGACCACTTTTATCAATTGGTATCCGATCTGATTCCAGGAGTGGAAATTTTTGGTGATTTGGAGAACAGACTTCCCAATACTTTGAACCTTGGATTTGAGGGGGTTGAAGGGGATACTTTGTTGATCGGTCTGGATATGGCAGGGATAGCTGTTTCTACGGGCTCGGCTTGCAGTTCGGGTAGTGGACTGCCTTCACCCGTGCTGACAGCAATGGGTATCCCTTATGATAAAATCAACTCATCCATTCGTTTCAGTTTCGGGTGGAGTAATACAACGGCAGAAATTGAAAAAGCCGCAAAGATTCTGGCAGAAACCGTGTCATTGAACCGGACGGGAACATTTGCCGATATGAGTAATAAAAAGCTAATGAAATCCCTTTAAAATTCGATAAATATGAAATATATTGATGGGGAGTAAACCATTCACAATGAGGTTGACATTTTTGGGTCAACCCCATATAATTCATTGATTATTAAGGGATAACGTATCCTTATTGAAATTTGATGGAGTTAGATATGCCGCCCGCCAACATTTTCACCCGCCTCAGTTTGATTTTGGTTCTTTTCTTTTCTTTAATTTTTAATGGTTGTAGCTATCTTCCCTGGGTTGGTGAAGAAGATGATGACCTGGCTTTTGAAGAAGATTTCCCATTTGAAGATGAGAAAGAGATGGACCGTGGTGAAAGACGCCGTGCTAGAGACGATGAGTCCGGTTCCAGCGAAGATGATTTTTTTGCTGAGGATAAGGGCTTCTCTGATTCTGACATGGATGCCGGGGATGACGATTTTATAGAAGGGGAGCCGGATGGTTTTGCCAGCATAGACCAGCGCACTGACAAGAGTGAGTTGAAAGGTGATGTGGAAAGCCTTCAAAGTCAGCAGGAGGCGCTGATCAGCAAGGTTCGAGAACTGGAAGAAATTTTGAGTGTCCTGGAGCCCAAGATCAATGCCGCGAGCGAACGGCTGGAGAGCGATATCTCATCGGTTACAGATTCTTCTGACTTTCTGGAGCCTGAAGTTGAGGATTTAAAAGCGCAGATGGCTCGGCTTAACGAAGAGATTACCAGAATTAAAATGCAAAAAGCTCAAGCCGCACCTGTTCGCAAAAAGAGAATGCGTAGGACCAGTGCAAAGAATCCTCCTGAATATGATAAAGCTCTGGCGGCTTATCGGAGCAGGAATTATGACGAGTCTATTTTGCTATTCCAAAATCTGGATTTGAGCAACCCGCCCAAAAAACTCAAGGATAATATCGCCTTCTGGATCGGGACCAATTATGTGGCACTGGAAATGTATGATGATGCGATCCTTCAGTTTGAGACGGTTTTAAATAAATTTCCCCGAGGGAACAAAGCGCACGATTCTCGTTATATGCTTGGTATGACCTATTCCAAAAAAGGGGAAACCAGTCGTGCGGTTGAAGTTTTGGAGGGTGCCTTGAAGAAAAATCCTCCTGCCGAAGTGCGTGGGAAAATCCTTGCGCAATTGAACCAGATTCAGTAGCTAGCCTCCCTCCAACCCTTTCCCACTTATCGGTTGAAGCCGGTGGAGTTTTGGGTTATTCTCCTTTCAATAGGCTGTTGTGCGCAGGTTTTTCCTGCTGTCAATAACCCCTGATCCCTCTATTTACGGTGGTTTGAGATTTCGTTTCTCCGTGCAAAATTCTGTGTTTTGCAAGTGCTACTGCTATCCTTTAGCTCCCTGGAAAACTACCTTCCAGTCGGAATGGTAAAAAGGGAAGGAATCGAGTTCTTTTGTCATATATGATTAGGAAACACGGTCAGCTTTACCTGACTACTTTATTTTTCCTTGATGCTTTGGCGGTAACTCTCTCCTGGCTGTTTGCTTATTTAATCCGCTTCAAATTAGAACTCGTTGCTCCTTCCGGTCCCATACCCAGTGAAAACATGTACTTGTATGCAATATTACCTATTTGGGTCGTATTTCTTTTAAGTGGCCGGGTAGCTGGGTTTGTTTATTCATCGAGCAGACAGTCCCCGCTTGATCGGTTTTTTGGGGTTTTGAGGTTGACCTCTGTCTCAGTTCTTATGCTGATGGCAATTACTTTTTTCGTCCGTGAGGCAACCTTTTCCAGGATCATGGTCGGTTATTTCTGGGGCATTGCTACTATTATGTTGTTTCTTTCTCATCAGCTGGTGGATTTGCTGGTCAAGGAGATGCACCTTAGAGGAGTGAATCTAAAGAAAGTTTTGATTGTCGGGGCAGGAGAACTTGGGCAGCAAGTTGTGGAACGGCTGGGGAAAAACCCTGAAATTGGGTTTTCAGTAGTGGGCTATTTATCCCACTCTCCCGAAGAAGTAGGAAAGATTTTTAAGGACCATAAGGTTTTAGGGGTTTATCAGGAACTGGTCCGGGTTATTCGTGAAAATAAAGTCGACCAGATTTTTATTGCGTTGCCCTCAAAGGCGCATGATCATCTTGAGGAAATACTAGTCTCTCTGGGGGAGGAAACCGTTGACATTAAACTGGTGCCCGATCTCTTACGTTATATGGACTTGCACTCAGGCGTGGAAGAACTTGATGGCATGCCGCTGATAAACCTCTCTGAGTCCCCTCTTTATGGATGGAATATTATATTGAAGCGGGTTTCAGATATTGTCCTTTCTGGACTTGCCATTATTTTGACCTTTCCTGTTATGGTTCTCGTTGCGATAGCTCTAAGTCTGGAATCCCGTGGGCCGTTAATATATCGGCAGGAGCGAATGGGGCTGGACCGTAATGTGTTCTGGATGTACAAGTTCCGCTCCATGAAAGTTGAGGCCGAGAATCAAACCGGACCGGTCTGGGCCAAGGAAAATGATGACAGGCGCACCCGGGTCGGCACGATTTTAAGGTCGACCAGTCTGGATGAGCTTCCCCAATTGTTCAATGTGTTCAAGGGGCAAATGAGCCTGGTCGGTCCACGGCCTGAACGGCCTGTGTTTGTGGACGAGTTTAAAAAATCCATCCCCTTTTATATGTTGCGCTTGAAGATGAAAGCCGGTTTAACCGGATGGGCTCAGGTAAACGGTTGGAGAGGGAACACCTCTTTGGAAAAAAGAATTGAGTTTGATTTATATTATATTAAAAACTGGTCTTTATCATTTGACCTGAAAATCCTCGTTATGACCTTATGGAAGGGGTTGATCAACCGGCATGCCTACTGATTCTAAAGTCATAGCTGTTATCCCTGCACGGTGGGCCTCCTCCCGGTTCCCTGGAAAACCACTTGCCCTCATAAAAGGGAAACCGATGGTTCAATGGGTTTTTGAACAGGCCAGCAAAGCAGAAAGTGTCTCAGAGGTGATTGTCGCCACTGACGATGCCCGTATTATCGATGCCGTGAATGGCTTTGGTGGAAACGCCGTCATGACCTCATCGGACCATGAGTCTGGAACCGATCGCATTGCCGAGGTGGTTCGTGATCGCGGATGTGAGATCGTTGTGAATGTGCAAGGCGATGAGCCGTTGATTCCTCCTGAGAATATTGACCGAATCGTGCGCCCTTTGTTGGAGGGGGCTTTGGAATCGACAATCACATTAAAGATTTTAATTAAAACACACGATGAATTGATGGATCGAAATATTACAAAAGTTGTAGTGGATAGCTCCGGTTCAGCCTTGTATTTTTCAAAAGCTCCCATCCCCTGGAATAGGGATGAATGGGGAGATGGTGCAATGCAAAATTCATCGTTCGACCCCTTGAAACCTTTCTGGTATAAACATATTGGTCTGTATGCTTACAGGAAAAAATTTTTGATGGAGTTTGAAGGTTTGCCCGAATCGGGTCTTGAGAAAATAGAAAAGCTTGAACAATTACGCATCCTTGAGAGTGGATTCAAAATTAAAGTCGTTGAAACGGACCTGGACTCGATCGGCGTGGATTGTGAAGCGGATTTGGTGAAGATTGAAAAGCGTTTGGCCGTTTTACCCTGAACCTGAAATGATGAGGAATATTGAGTGAAAAAACGAACTAACGGTAAAAAAGTAAAGTATATCTTCGTTACAGGTGGGGTTCTATCATCCTTAGGCAAAGGGATTGCGGCATCATCCATAGGCAGTTTGCTGGAATGTTCCGGACTTAAAATAACCATTCTCAAACTGGACCCCTACATCAATATAGACCCGGGGACGATGAATCCGTTTCAGCACGGGGAAGTTTATGTGACTGATGATGGTGCGGAAACCGATCTGGATCTGGGGCATTATGAACGATTCACTCAGGCAAAAATGCGCCGGGCTAATAGCATTACTGCCGGTCGTATTTATCATAATGTTATTCAAAAGGAACGAAAGGGAGAGTACTTAGGGGCCACGGTTCAGGTGATTCCCCATATCACTGATGAAATCAAAAAGCATATCCGCTCGGTTGGCAGTGGCGTGGATGTGGTGATTTGTGAAATCGGAGGAACCGTTGGCGATATTGAAAGCCTGCCTTTTCTGGAAGCCATTCGCCAGTTTCGCTTTGATGTCAAACCTAAAGACGTGCTTTATGTTCACCTGACTCTCGTTCCCTACATGAAAACCTCAGATGAATTGAAAACCAAACCCACCCAGCACAGCGTTCAGAAACTGAGGGAAATTGGTATTCAAGCGGATATCCTGCTATGCAGGACTGAGAGAAAACTTTCAAAGGCCATCAAAGAAAAAATAGCTTTGTTCTGCAGTGTCGAGGCAAACTCCGTTTTCACTGCTATGGATGTCAGCTCCATTTATGAAGTTCCACTCAGTCTGGAAAAGGAAGGGCTCTGTGAAATCATTCTGGAAAAACTCGGGATGAAGGGAAAGGAACCGAATCTGGAGCGGTGGCAAAAGATCAATCAGATTTTGAAAAAACCTGCAAGCGAGGTCAAGATAGGTATTGTGGGCAAGTACGTGGACTTGAAGGAGTCGTATAAAAGCATCACGGAAGCTTTGATTCATGGCGGGATTGGTAATAATGCCCGTGTAGTTTTTGACTGGGTGGAAGCAGAGGACCTTGAAAAGGAAGGTGGGCTGGCATTGCTGAAAAAATGTGATGGCATTCTGGTTCCCGGAGGGTTTGGGGATCGGGGTATCGAGGGCAAGATCAATGCGGTTCAGTTTGCCAGGGAAAACAAGGTTCCTTATTTCGGAATTTGTCTCGGTATGCATTGTGCCGCGATTGAGTTTGCCCGGCATGTCGCCAATCTCAAAAATGCCAACAGCGCCGAGTTCTCGACGACATCGCCCTATCTCATTATTGATCTCCTACCCGATCAGAATGCCGAGGGAGATAAGGGTGGAACCATGCGTCTGGGGGAATATCCCTGCCAGTTAAGAAAAAACTCCAATGCCTATAAAGCATACGGAAAAAGGGAAATCGAAGAGAGGCATCGTCATCGTTATGAGTTCAATAATATGTACCGCATCCAAATGGAAGAGGCAGGACTGGTCATCAGCGGCCTGTCGCCCAACGGCAACCTGGTGGAGATCATCGAAGTGAAAGATCATCCATGGTTCCTGGCAGGCCAGTTTCACCCTGAATTCAAATCTTCACCGATGAGTCCGCATCCCTTGTTCAGGGACTTCATTTCCTCCTCCCTCAAGTACAGGAACGATAATGGTGCCAGTTCTTAAGAAACGGGCATGTTATAACGGTTTTTATATTTTTTAGTTCTTGCGAGAGTCTTTTCTTTATTGTCCCACCTGTTTACTCTGAGCCAGTCAATGGCAAGCTTCTCAGCGATAATTTTCCCGGCCTCCTCGGTCCCCTTGGCCCATGTACTGAAGAGCCTTTTTGAAATTGGGTTACAGGCTCCCCTGCATGTCACGGCTGAATCCCTTTTTCTGATCTCCAATACCGTGAACGATAAAAACGGCTAACCGTGTGTCTATTGTTGACCTCTAGAAACTGAGTTTATTATTCAATGTGATTTGTCTTTATTTGAAAAGTCCATCAAATATTTTATATCCCCTGAAAATAGTTTTTGTGGGCACTGCGTATTTAAGAGTGACCGAGTACGAAGTCTGGTTTGCCACATTTTTAGTTATAGTATTGCTATTACTTGTGGTTTGCAGGGCTTTACCATATTGGATAGATGCGTCCAATTGAATTGGTGCTAAAAGAAAGTCAAATAACTTAGTTCCTTTTCCAGCTTTAATCGAATCTTCGTTGTCCAAATCCAATATCTGGAGCAGTATAGGTTTTTTAAACCAACCATAGCCAATCGCTTGTGTTTCGGTACCTGTGATACTTGCTGCGGGGAGAGATGTACCAGCTAAACCAGATGCCTTGGCTATATCTGTGTAACCAAATGATCCGAAAATCGCCATATTCCCAAAAAGAATTTTTGGCATATATTTAAACTCTTTTTCTTGGCAGTCTTTCGAGCAGTGTTTTTCTTGAGATAAAGCAGTAGATGAAAAAAGTAAAGATATGAATATCGCTACTGACAGGGTTAATAAAAAACGTTGGCTGAATGATTTGAGATTTAACATGAAGATCTCCTCTTGTTAAAAACTGTAAGGTTGCTGTGAGTTTTGGCGTAATCCGAATGCCAAAGTTATGCAAGATTAGTTCTGCATGTCAAATACTGCAAGGCTAAGGTGAGGTTTTACAGTCTGTTTGCAGGGGGATTCCCTTAGGGGATTTATTATCAAGGGGATAAAAATGTGAAGATATCGCTATTTCTACAGGGTTTAGGCAGGTTCAAGCCATAGCGCGGAGAACATCCTTCTTGCCGATGATGCCGACCAGTTTATCGGATTCCAGAACAGGGAGGGTGTGGACATCTTTCTCAGCCATGATCGTAGTGATTTCGCCGAGGTCTGTGTCGGGGGAAACGGTGACAGGACTTTTGTGATAAATGTCTTCAACCTTGGAGCCGGTCAGTTTTTTTACATCCGATTCAAATTTCTTTTCGCTATCTAAAAACAGCACCGCATCAAACAGGGCGATGACGGTGGGGATGTGCAGGTTCTTATTCTGTTCGATCAAATCTCCCTGAGTGACTACGCCGACCACTTTTCCCGCATCATCGAGAACAGGGACTCCGTTAAAATGGTTTTCGATAAATAGCTTGGACAGGTCGCTGATGGGTTGGTCCTTGTTCACTGTAACCACATTTTGGGTCATGATGTCGCGTGCCGTTTTCATTTAAATCTCCGCTTAATTCTGTTTCTTAATATTAGATACTTTTCGTAGTTGGTCTATTCCCTCAAGGGATGGACGGTTGGGTTTCCTGCTACTTGTCTTTTTTCTGGCTGGCCCCTTTTTTGTTTTGCTGAATAATTTTTTGAAGAACTCAAAAACTGTTATCAGGCTGCCGACGAATACCTCCATGAACTTAAAGGGCAACTCTTTTTGCATTTTATAGACCACATAACCGACCACAACAATCAGGATTATATTAGGTATCCAGACCGAGGTGTAGGAATGGATCTGACCAATTCTGCCCAGGTTCTGGGTCAAAATGAGTCCCACATAATAAATCATGATAACCGCTACGGTGACTCCAAAACTGCCTGACTTACCTGAACGACTTGATTTGATACCCAGTGGGGCACCGAGGAACGCAAAAAGCAGACAGGTAAAAGGAATGGAGAATTTTTTACTCAGTTCCACCTCTGGTCCGGATGTGGGCAATCCTTTTTCCTTCATTTTTATGATTTTTTCTCTGATTTGAGAGAGTGAGAGCTCCCGGTTACCAATAAGAGCTTTTTTCTCCAACCTTTCTGTATCCGGGAGGCTGAGGTTGATATCGTACCGGTCAAAATTCAAAGTCTGGTAATCGCCTCCCTCATTGCTCAATTCATGGATGGTCCCGTTGTTGAGTTTAAGTTGAATTTTGAGTGTTTCCCGATTGGAAAATATGACCCCCTGTTCGGATGTGATAATTTGCGGGGTTCCAGCCTTGCTGGTATCGGCAATGAACACGCCTTTGAGCAATGAATTTTTCTGGTGCTCTTTAACCAGGAGAATCAGGTTTTTGAAGTCCCGGTTGAACACGTTAGGTTTGATGTCCACATTAGCCCGGTTCTTAATGATGTCATAGACCAGAACTTTATAAGCCTGGTTGCCCCAGGGGAGAGCCCAGAACATCACCATGTTTGCCAGTAAATAACCGACCAGTGAAAAAAACAGGACGGGTCTCATCAATTGCAAAAAACTCAGGTTGCAGGCCTTCATTGCAACCCACTCATTGTTCGCTGAAAATTGGTTGAAGGTAACCACCGAGGCCATAAGAACAGCCATGGGAATGGTGACGGCAAGAAAAGCGGGAGATATATAGACCATCATCATCATTATTTCCACGAAAGAAACGCCGCGATTGACGATCATTTCAGCCATAAACAGAAATTTATCCAGGTAGAGAACCATTGTCATGGCGAAAATACTGATCAGGAACATCTTCAGTAATTCCCCCAAAATATATTTATCAATTATTTTGAAAAACATCGAGGTTGCCCTTGGATCATGCAGAAATGGCGGTTTTTTGCTGAAGAAACGAAGGGTTTCTTTTTCTTAACCGCCTCATTATACTACATCCCAACTTCTGGATCATAGATTGCCTGAATTTAATGCCTGACTCAGCCAAAAATTATCAGCATAAAAGGTTGCCCCACTGGTTGAAAACCCGGCTTCCGAGAGCCCGCAAGTTTTTTCAATTAAAATCCCTTTTAAAGGAAACCGGATTGAACACGGTTTGCGAATCAGCATCGTGTCCCAATATAGGTACCTGCTGGGACGCGGGAACCCTGACCTTTATGATTCTGGGAGAGACCTGTACCCGTGCCTGCCGGTTTTGCGATGTTCCCACCGGGCACCTTAGTTGTCCGGACCCGGATGAGCCCGACAGGGTTGCTCTATCGCTTTCGCGGTTGGATTTAAAATTCGCGGTCATCACTTCTGTGGATCGTGACGATTTACCGGACGGTGGGGCAGGGCATTGGGTTGAAACGGTGGCCGCGATTAGAAATCGTTGCCCGGAGATTAAAGTCGAAGCGTTGATTCCGGATTTCCAGGGGAACACGGGGCTCATCCGGCAGGTGTGCGAAGCCAGGCCCGATGTGCTGGCCCACAATCTTGAAACGGTGGAATCTCTGCAAAGGCAAGTGCGTCCGCAATGTCGTTATGAGTGGTCCCTCAGAACTCTGCAAACCGCGGCAAAAACCGGCGGTGTTATCGTCAAGAGTGGACTCATGCTGGGTCTGGGAGAAAAAAGGCAGGAGGTGGTCCAGGCCATGAGCGATCTTGTCGATGCCGGGTGCCAAATCCTTTCACTCGGGCAATATCTCAGGCCAACTCCGGCTCATATAGAGGTCGTCGAGTTCATTCACCCGGACCGTTTTGTGGAATACAAGGAAATTGGCGAATCGCTGGGCTTAAAGCATGTGGAAGCTGGGCCTCTTGTGCGCAGTTCCTACCTGGCAGACCAGCAGGCCCAAGCGGCGGGTTTAAGTTGAATCCGTAGAATATACCTCCCCATCCAGATACTCAAACCTGTTGTATTAAAAATACGTTGTCCCCTTCAATTTAAAGCATATTTGGCATGCGGTTTGCTGTTCTATGTAAATAAGGTAGATGGTGTCAATTATTCGTCTTGAGGTTTCTGTCTGTGCTGAGTTCGAGTCTCTTTCTGCAAAGTTGGAATAAATTGTATTATGCCAGTCCCGTTAAGGCGGGGAAGAGTATGAATACGGGGCAGTCCGACCCTTTTTATTCTTTGTTGATCAAACATCAACTTAATATGATTCGAGCCTGGAGCCCTGCAGGAGGGGATACAGGTATTGATCCCTTAGCCCTTTCTAAAGCCCTGCTCAAACTAAAGGGTGTCAATACCACAGAGACATTCAGTTCTCCTGTCAATTCCCGGCGGGCTCTGCAATCTTATGAAACAAAAATAGAGGACAGGGTAAATTGGGATAAACAATCTCTCAAGGCAGTGGCGGGTCGCATTGCTGTTAAAAATAATATTCCTGAAACACTATTTCAAAAATTGATTCAAACAGAATCCGCTTTCGATCCACAGGCAAGAAGTCCGCGTGGTGCGATGGGATTGGGTCAGATCATGCCGGCAACGGCTAAAGAATTGGGGCTGGTTATTGGAGATGAAAAAACTTCGGGTTCTGTCTGGCATCCCGAATCGAACCTGGACGCATCGGCGCGTTATTTGAAAAAGCTCTATGATAAATACCGTAAGGAAGGCATTTCTGAGGATGAGGCATGGTCCTTTGCGGCAGGGGCTTACAATGCCGGCATGGGTA
The DNA here is from genome assembly GCA_018653085.1 of Nitrospina sp. GTDB lineage: Bacteria > Nitrospinota > Nitrospinia > Nitrospinales > VA-1 > LS-NOB. Next base: position 6,774 of record JABIAY010000024.1, on the reverse strand, counting down.
ATATTGCCAGGGCCATCAAGAAGGTTTCCTTTGCGCCTGTCAAAACATGGGATCAAGTAGCTCAGGTGCTTCCACAAGTTACTGGAAAATATTCTCAGGAAACCATTCGCTACGTAAATCGCTTGCGGGCTTAATGTGTTTTAATCAATTCTTCTGCTTTTTCTACCATCTTTTTTTCCCAGTCAAAAACAAAACGTTTCCTGTCGGCTAAGGTTGCGTTGCGGCAAATTTCCAGTTTCTCGCTGGAGTGGAGAAGCTCGCTGATCATTGCGGTCAGGGTTTCTGGCTGGTCTACAGGGAAGCGTTGTTCCTGGCGGGAAACGATTTCCCTGTTTTCAGAGATATCACTGACGAGGCAGGGAAGGCCACAGGCCATTGCTTCCAGAATGGAGTTGGAAAGTCCTTCAAGATGAGAGGGGAATACAAACAGATCGCAACCGGGTAGAATATCCAGAACATCTTCACGCCATCCGGTAAATATGACTTTTCCTTTCAACTCAAGTTGTTCTGCCAGGGTCTGTAGCGAATGGAGCAGGGGGCCCTCTCCAATTATAAGTAATACAACTTTATTTGTTTCGACTTTTGCAAAAGCCTTGAGCAGGCATTGCAGGTTTTTCCTGGGAATCAGCAATCCGGTTGTGACCATCAGAAAAGAATCTTCCTGTAAGCCAAATTCTTTTAATAGTCGGTTTCTTCGTTCTGCTTTATCAATATTCAGTTCGGCTATGTTGTTGTAGAGAATTTGGATATTCCTTTTCGTGTTGCCGAGTTTAGCCAGTTCGGTTTTAATAGATTCGGAATTTGCCACCAGCGAATCTGACAAAGAGATGCCTGCTTTTTCCAGAAGGCGTTCTACCGTGAAAATAATTTGTGAGCGACCGAACGTGAATTCTTTTTTCTCCCTGAGTGTGCGAATAAATGTGAGAAGAGGGGCTCCGCTTAGCCATTTGGCCGGTGCGCACAGGCAGGCATAAGTTAAGGAGAAGATAGATATAAGTTGTATTTTTTCCTTGCACGCTATCCATGCAGTAAACCAAGGGGCCACAGTAAAAAAATAGACCCAGAAAAATAAAGTATCGTGATTTTTAAATGGGGCGGCGAGGATATGAGGAGTCAGGTTCTCATGTTTGTAGGGAAACGGTTTTACCGCAATATAATGAACTTCCCATCCCTGCTCCAGATAAGCATGGATTTTCATTTCCAGCCTTTTGCAAAACCCGCCGGGCTTATGTTTGTAGTAAACTGTAAGGACACGGGTTGACATTTATTTTAAACTCGAAGAAATATTGCTGATATATAGATAGTAGCGTTCTTACTCGATCACAATGTTATATTTTCCAGGAATAGAATGTCAACAGACAGCATAAACGAAATATCTGGTCCCAAAATAACAATCCTGACCACATCTTTTCCCCGCTTTGAAGGAGATAGTGCGGGAAGGTTTATCTGTAATTTTGCGCGGGAGTTAAGTTCCGTGCGGGTCATCGCACCTCATGATTCGGCAGTTGTTAAGGACGTACATCCATTTCCCGTTGAGCACTTCAGGTATTTTTTCCCGGAGTCATGTCAATCCCTGGTCTATGGTGCGGGACTGGCCAGTCGCGTCAAAAGCAATGCTCTTCGTATCTTTCAATTACCTTTTTTACTAGGCTCATTTTTTTTGTCGGCGTTGAAAAGTGCAGGCCAGACTCAGGTTTTCCATGCTTATTGGACTCTTGCCGGACTGGTTGCCATCGCCGTAAAATTCTTTACGTCAATCCCCGTTGTTATCAACTTATGGGGATCGGACATATTATTTACAAAACTTCCGGTCATATGGTATTTACTCTGCAAAATTCTCAATCGGGCAGATGCAATCATCTGCGAAAGCCAGCACTTCGCGGACCAGCTCATTGCAAAAGGTATTTCCAGGCAATTGATCACGGTTCTTCCCAACGGAGTCGACCTGGAACAATTTAAGCCGCTCGATAAAATACCTCTGCGAAAACGATTAAGCCTGCCCAATGATCGGCCAATAATAATCGCGGTGGGAAGCCTTTCTCATAAAAAAGGACATAAATACCTTTTAACCGCCCTGCCAAAAATACTGGAGTCCTATGGTCCTGTTCGGGTTGTTATAGTTGGGGAAGGTGAATTCCGGTCTTCCCTGGAATCAACGATCACCAAACTGAATCTTGCAGATCACGTTTTTTTGACGGGTTTTCAAAAAGGGGAAACAATTCCACATTGGCTCAATGCCGCAGATATTTTTGTCTTACCCAGTTTACTTGAAGGGACGCCCAACATCCTTCTGGAAGCAATGGCTTGCCAATTGCCGGTGGTTGCAACAGCTGTCGGGGGAGTTGGGTGTGTCATAGAAGATGGGGAAAACGGGTTTATTATTCCACCCCGGTCTGATACCCGTCTGGCTGAAGCCGTGATCTCTTTATTGCAAGATCCTGCCTTACGCGAACGTTTGAGTGTTAAGGCCAGAAATACCGTTCACTCTCAATATGGTAGCTGGAAGCAACAGTCGGCCAAGCTTGAAAATCTCTATTCCAAAATCCTTAAGCCGCGCTAACTTCCTGCTCATCAGAGAGTTTTTTGCTCATCAGGCTATCTAAAACGCCTGTTTTTGCCTCTGACTTGGGAGGTGACTTCTTCTCTTCCTCAAATCGGTCCTGCAAATATGCAATGACGACATCTTTTCCCTTTTCCGGGATATCAAACATACTGGCCTCCAAATTAGCCGGGAACCGGGCCGTTTTTGATAGAGAACGGACCTGGAAACACCTTGATATTAATGTAGATTATGTCTCCATTATCCACATATCTCTTTATTTGTCAATATGTTACAGAGGAGGGATGAATGGAGGGGTGTCCTTCAGTGAAGTTTCCTTAATCCCAGGGTTTCTCTAAACAGGTGAGTGATTACAAAAAGCAGGTTTTCCTTTTTTTCAACCAGTCGGCGGAGGGTATAAGGCAACCAGGCTTTTCCATAGGGAATATAGACTCTTACCCGGTATCCTTTTTCTTTGAGTATTTTCTGCAGGTCCCGCCGGACTCCGTACAGCATTTCGAAATAAAAAGATTCGGGCGCAATTTTTTCCTGGGTTATGAAATCCAGAAGTTTTACCAGCAGGCTTTCATCGTGAGTTGCGATTGCGGGCTGATGTCCTTCTTTCAGTAACTGGTAAGCGAGTTCTAAAAAGTTTGTTCTTATCTCATCCATGGATTGCAAGGCAATATCACTGGGCTCTTTATAAGCTCCTTTGCAAAGCCTCACGGAGATTTTGTTTTCAATGCAATGGCGAACATCATTTTTTGAGCGGAACAGGTAAGCCTGAATGGCTTGACCAATATGCGGGTGGGTGCGGTGTACTGCTTCACAAATTTCTAGTGTGCCCTGAGTGTAGGCAGAACCCTCCATGTCCAAACGGATTGTGTGATTGCCCATTGCCTCGGCCAACTGTCGCAGGTTTTCTGCGCAGAACTCCCTGTCGATGCCCAGGCCCAACTGCGAGAGCTTGATAGAAAAATCGAAGGAATGGTTGATGCTATCGAGCGATTCAAACAGCTTTAGATATTCCATTTTGGCGGTTTCCGCCTGCTGACGAGTGGAAACGCTTTCTCCCAGAATATCAATGCTACTGAAATAACCGGACTCTTTAATCTTGCGGATGTTGGGTATAGCTGTCTTGAGGTCGGGCCCTGCTATGAAACGCTTGGCAAATGGATAGAGAAGATTCATAAATAACCGGATAAATGGCATTTGCTTAACAATAATATAGACCGTGGCGACAAAGTTATCCAGTCGCTAAAAACAAGAAATTATTGCAGGAGATGAGCGAAACTTTACTTTTTAGGCGAGAAATTTTATAGAATACGGGACATTATTAGCAGATTTTAAAGGAGGAGAGTATGGTGAATTTGAGTTGTATTTTGACTGCTGGTCTTGCAGGTGTTGTTGCTGTTACACTGGTGTATTATTTTTTTACCGAGTGGAATGCGGGTTAGTTTTTAATATGGAAAAATAAATTGTTTTTATTTGCTCAAAACAGGGAGCTCTAGATTATCAAGATGCAACCTGCCGGTATTTTTTGTCAGGTTTTCTTTTTTCTGCTTAGGTAGTTTTTTAAGTGCGATTTCTGCTTTTAACGCCGTAGAGCGATTTCCTACTTCCTGCTGAAATACCAGTTTCAGCGGACCTTTTCCTCGCAGAAACTTGGACGCCTTTTTCCCTCCTTCCTGATGTTCCAAAAAACGCCGGGCAACATCCTGGCTGATCCCGGTGTAAAGATGGCCCTGATGGGTCCTTACCATATACAGATGCCAGGGTAGGCTTGTCGCATCAGAAGCGGTCATTTAAAGACCATTGCTGAACAAAGTTGAGAAATCCCCATAACCTTCTTTTGTCAAATTCTCCACGGCAACGAACCTTAAAGACGCTGAGTTGATGCAATACCTCAACCCTGTCGGCTTGGGGCCATCACGAAACAGATGTCCCAAATGCGAGTCGGCAGATTTCGACCGTAGCTCGATTCGAACCATACCGAGGGTGGCATCCCTTTGCTGGACTATGTTTTCCTGTACCAGCGGCCGGGTGAAAGAAGGCCAGCCTGTGCCGGATTTAAATTTGTCTTTTGAGCTGAACAGAGGTTCTCCGGAAACGATATCCACATAGATTCCGGGTCGCTTATTGTCCCAATACTCATTTTTGTATGGTGGCTCGGTACCACTTTTTTGAGTGACGTAATATTGCAGTTTAGTCAGGTGGTTCTTGGACCCGGTTTTGTTGCCGACCAGGGTGAATTGGGGAGCATTGTTAAGCCCGGTTCGAGAAATTTTGTATTCCTTGTCTTTCCCCCAAACCCGGTTGATAAACTCATCCCTCCCTGATCCCGCACGGTATACTCTGTAGTGGATATAGTTTTTCTTGAAAAAATCCTGATGATATTCTTCTGCGCGATAAAACGCTCCTGCCTTAACTATTTTGGTGATAATCTTTTTGCTGAATCGTTTGCTACCCTCGATGCTTTTTTTCGACGCTTGCGCCACCTGTTTTTGTTGCTTGTTCTTGTAAAAGATCCCCGTTGTATACTGTTTTCCCCGGTCGACAAACTGTCCGCCTGCGTCTGTCGGATCAATATTTCTCCAGAAAATTTCCAGGATGTCACTGTAGGAAATTTTTGCCGGATCGAAATGAACTTCTACAGCCTCGACGTGAAGAGTGGAACCTGACGCAACTTCTTTATAAGTCGGTTTTTTCTTTTTCCCACCTGTGTACCCGGAAATAACTTTTGATACCCCAGGAAGGTCTTCATAGGGGTGTTCCATGCACCAGAAACAACCGCCGGCAAGAATAGCTGTTTCGGTATCCCCGGATACCTTGGTTTCTGCACTGCCGGTCTTCGAGAATGAAAAAGTTGCGAGAAGAACACAACTTACAAATATTAAAAAGGCGAGTTTACTCATGATAAGTCCCTTCTATAATGGAAATTCCTTCAAACATGATAACAAATTCATGTCGGTTGACTAACTGTAAATGAGTCGCGGGACATTCAGGAAGCTTACAGAAGGATGTTTGCGGAGGGTATTCAGCCGGGAAAAGGCTTGATAAATCCCGGATTCTAGCGCAATGAGGATTTGTTCTGCGCCAAATTCGGATGGATGTTCATCGAGATTTGCAAAGGCTGAATAGCTTTCTTATAGTGCCCCAATTTCATGTAGATCTGCCCCAGAGTGTAATGCGCCTCGGCATTGTTGGGATTGAGTCGGATGGATTCATGAATCGAGGAAAGGGCTTCCTTATAGCGGTTGGATAGAATGCAGGACAATGCCAGGAAATAATGCGTATCATAATTATCCGGTTCGAGCTTGATGGCTGTGCGGTAATATTCGCTAGCTTCCTGATGCCTGTTTACAGCCGCGTGTGCCAGTCCAATTTTGAAATTGGCCTCGGCATAATCCGGGTTGAGGTGAAGAGCCTCCTGCAGTTCTTTTAATTTTTCCGGGTGACGCCCCACTGCACCATAGGCCAGGGCCAGATAAAAATGCGATTTGAAATTGTCTTTCTGAAATTGTAATGATTTCTCCAGAGGAGGAATGGCTTTTTGAAACTGTTCTTTTTTGAGGTAGGTGAGGCCAAGTTCCGTAAGCAAGGCAGGGTCGTCCGGCTCTTTTTCCAACGCGACTTTTGTCGACGTCGTTGTCACAATTTCCTCCTGCGACACTGCCGAAGAACTGGCAACGAAAAAAAACATGCTCACTAGAATAGCCAATGTCTTTTTCATGAGACTCGCCCGTTAGAGTAAACCGGTTCCAGAATGGACGGAAACTATAGCCCGGCTCGGTAGAGCTGTAAAGCTGGAATGTATAAGCCTATATAATTCAAATTGTTTGTTGGGGCTTTTTTTTAAGGCTAAAAAACAGAAATGCTGTGCAATTTAGACGGTCTTTTTTTTCAATGAATTGTAGGAGTTATTTTGGCGGGATATCACGTTCAGCCTGTTGTGAAAGGCTGAAAGTGGTGGCAGGAAACGAAAGAATTGTCATCTCCAACCCTTTCAGGATATTGACCGGTGCATTTTTTTGCCAAGGCTGAACCTTGTTCTTCATTCAGGTAAATGGGACAACGGGGATGAAAGTGGCAACCCGTTGGCGGGTTGAGCGGGGAAGGGACATCTCCTAACAGGGGTTTGAAGGGTTTGCGGGTTTCCAGCGTGGGTACTGACTCGAGAAGCGATTTTGTATAAGGGTGACGGGGATTCTTGAAGAGATCATCGACTGGAGCCT
>JABIAY010000034.1 GCA_018653085.1 Nitrospina sp. | reverse complement strand
GTTTGAAGCTGATTTCTCCTCTGCTACAATTCAGTCGACAGATGACGGGAAACCGGACTTGAAAGTAGCTTCCAGAAAGGAGGTGGCTTATGGGAATCTATAAGCCCCAAGGAAGCAAATTTTACTGGTTTTCTACAACCAATCAGGGAATCCGTCACCGAGAGAACACAAAAGCAACTAACAAAAAGCTTGCGGAGCAAATTTACCGTAAACGAGTTGATGGGCTGGCACGGGAAAAACATTTTCCTGACGAGAACCTTAAATCCTTCCCATTTACTAAACTTGTTGAACGGTACTTGGCGGAGATCACTTCCGACAAATCGTTAAATTCGCAAGCAGATGAAAACAGGTTTGCTATCGTTCTTACTAGTTTCTTTGGCGATAAGTTGCTAAACCAAATCACGCCAGACCTTGTATTCAAGTTTAAACTGCAAAGACGAAGAGACTTTGCTAAAAAATGGAAGTGTCGGCTTGAAAAGGAAAAGAGCCAGCTAAAGAAACTTGGTAAAGAAGCGTTAAAAGCATTCGAGGAAAAAGGCCGTCATTTCGGCAAACGCACAATCAACCGTGAACTTGGATTGCTTTCGGCTATGTTCAACCAAGCTATTAAAGTTTGGAGATGGTGTTCTTTTAATCCCGTTTCTGGTGTGAAGCGGGAGAAGGAAAATAAGCGGGTTAAATATTTTACGCCAGAAGTATTTGCGCAAATTTTTGACTGCTTACCTGATTGGGTGAGACCCATTGTGTTATTAGCCAAATATACCGGACTTCGCCGGGCAAACGTGGTCAACCTTAAATGGTCTCAAGTAGACATGCAGCAACGCATGGTTATTTTGGACGCTGGAGTAATGAAAAACTCCGAACACCTGGGAATACCGCTCAACGAACAGGCTTATCGTATTCTTGAAGTACAAAAGAATTGCAAGGCCCGAGCGGGGCAATCCAACAAGGTAGTACTAATTCGATCCGCATTTGTGTTTTGTCACAACAACGGAACGGAGTACACCGCATGGGGTGTTACCAGAGCGTTCAAGAAAGCATGTAGGAAGGCAGGTTACCCTGATTTCCGGTTTCATGACCTAAGACATGACTTTTGCTCACAACTGGTACAGCAGGGCGTGGACCTTTATGCAGTCAAGGAATTGGCCGGTCATAAAGATATTGCCACAACTCAAAGATATGCGCACTTGAGCCCCGAAAGGCTTCGGAAAGCGGTGGAAGCTTTGCCCAGTCACGCATAGGTCAAAAACGCAAAAAGGACTTACAGCTAAAAGCCGCAAGTCCTTGATGGTAATGGTCGGGGCGAGAGGATTCGAACCTCCGACCCCCTGCTCCCAAAGCAGGTACGCTAGCCAGACTGGTCACCTCGTCAATGATGTCAGTTGTACTCTCAGAGGCCGTGTTTGTTTCTTCTCCCCGTTATAGTCAAAATAAGATAGAATTTATAGTAATTGTTTCAAGAAAGGCATCATTGCCTATATAGTTGCCTATATAACTCAACTTTCCTTAGTGGTTGTTTGTACAACTAATTGAATTTATTATTAATAATAGCTAACTCTTCTGATCATGCAAGTCATCACAACACATTTGAACGCGGACTTTGATTGCCTGGCTTCCATGATGGCGGCTAAAAAGCTGTATCCACAGGCCCATCTGGTCCTTCCAGGTTCCGCAGAGCGTTTGGTGGATGATTTTCTGAAAGAGGAAAGCCCTCACCTGAAATTCACCCGAATCAAGGATATCCCTCTGGACCAGGTCAGGCTTTTAGTGGTTGTCGATACCCACGCGCCGGAAAGGATTGGGGTTTTTGGTCCTCTGCTGGATGATTCGCAGGTGGAGGTTCATATTTATGATCACCACCCGGACCCACAACTTGAACTCAAAGTTGGTCGGAAGATAATAAAAAAAAGAGGTGCCACGAGCACTCTCCTTCACGAAATTTTACTTGAAAAGAATGTGTCGCTAACACCGGAAGAATGTACCTTGATGGTTCTGGGGATTTATCAGGATACGCATTCGCTGGTCGCCGTTTCCACAACTCCAGAGGACCTGACAGCCGCCGGAGACCTGATTAAGCGGGGAGCGGACTTGAACCGGGTTTCCAGTTATATGCGGCAAAAGTTGAACCCGGAACAACTGGACATTTTCAATGGAATGGTATCCAGTTTGGAAAGTCACCTGATAAACGGTGTTGAGGTTTCACTGACTACAGCATCTTCCGATCATTTTGTCCGGGACCTGGCTTATGTGGTTCAAAACGTCATGGATTTGGAAAATCTTTCTGCCGTGTTCGCCTTGATTCGGCTGGACAAGAGAATCTATTTAATCGCACGCAGTAGTATCCCGGAAGTCAATGTCGCGGAGCTGGCTCAGGTTTTTGGGGGAGGCGGTCATGAAAGCGCGGCGTCTGCCACCATTAAGGACCTCCCACTTGTACAAGCAAGGGAAAAACTGCTGGGTAACCTGATAAGCCTGGTTCAACCGTTGAGCCGGATCAGGGACATCATGCATGCTCCTGCCATTGCGGTGGAGGTGAGCGACAGCATTCAATCGGTTGAAAAAAAACTGACGCTTTATAATTTGAATACGCTTCCGGTCCTGTCCGGGGAGCAACCGGTAGGCCTGATTACCCGCCAGATTGTAGAAAAAGCCATTCACCATGCTATGGAAAAGGACTGTGTGGAGGACTTGATGATAAGCCGCTTTGCGGTCACGACTCCCGAGGCTTATTTCAAGTCGATAGTCCCGCTGGTGATAGAAGAAAAACAGAAACTCATTCCCGTTGTCGATTCTGAGAACAGGTTGATCGGTGTAGTGAGCCGGGGCGACCTGCTCCGGGCGTTGCACAATGATATGGCATCTTCCAAAATCCCGTTCCAGGGAAAGGTCGGAGACCCGAAGAGCCTGAAGAGTCTGGTCAAGGAAAGGCTGGATAAGAATGTTTTCAAACTTCTTGAACGCATTGCCCAGGTCGGGGACCGTTTGAACCTGTCTGTTTACGCGGTTGGAGGTTTCGTGAGGGACCTGCTTTTGAATATCCCTAATCAGGATGTTGATATTGTTGTTGAAGGGGAAGGGATTTCTTTTGCCTCCCACCTGACGGAAGAATTTGGCGGCAGGATGAAGTCGCATGAAAAATTCGGCACATCTGTAGTGATTTTCCCTGATGGCTATCGCATAGATGTGGCTACAGCACGTATGGAATATTACCAGCATCCCGGTGCTTTGCCGACAGTAGAAAAAAGTTCGGTCAAGTCTGATCTTTTTCGGCGTGACTTCACCATAAACTGCATGGCGGTTAAGCTGACAGGGGCAAACGCGTTTTGCCTGATCGATTTTTTTAACGGGGAAAGGGATTTAAAAAATCGGGAAATCCATGTCCTGCATAGTTTGAGTTTTATTGAAGATCCTTGCCGGTTGTTCAGGGCCATACGGTTTGAGCAGAGATTTGGTTTCGCAATGGGCAAACAGGCCGAGTCGTTTATGCGCACCACCATCAAAAAGCGTCTGGTCGATTCTTTAAGCGGAACGCGTTTGTTCAACGAGATTAAACTGCTCCTCAAAGAGAAACGCCCGATGGACTGCATACATAGGATGCGGGAGTTTGATTTGTTTCAGTTCGTTTCGCCGGAAATGTTGCAAGACCCTGAAGACATGGAAACTCTGGCAAGGCTGGAACCGGTGATTTCCTGGGCGGGTATGACCACTCTTCCCAGAGAGCCGGAAATCTGGCGGGTTTATTTTATAGGGTTGTTTCATTCTCTGGAGGAAGAAGCGTTTTTGAAAGCGGCTGATCGCCTTCAACTTCCAACTCGAATGAAAAGCTTACTAGAGGCGGATAGGACCGCCTGCCGTGAGAGTTTGGAACGGCTGAAGTCCCAAAAGGAGTGGGGCCCGAAGGAGATTTACCATACCTTTGCCAGCCTTTCTGTTGAAGCGGTTATTTTTTTGATAGCAAAGTCTTCCTCGGACCGGCTCAACCAGTATGCGAATGTTTATTTTACCCAGTATCAGGGCAAGGCAGAACCCTCGCTGACAGGGGATGACCTGGTGGAAATGGGACTGGAACCCGGCCCGGTTTTTCAGTCTGTATTCAATGCGCTTCGGGATGCACGGGTGATGGGCAGGGTGAACACCCGGGAAGAAGAAGTGGCTCTGGTTGAAGAACAATTCCTGAAAACCTGAAATTTCCCGGCACGGGGAAAAAATTGTGGAACCTCTTAAACATCGAGTCGACCGTTTTTTTCTGCTGACCCAAAATGGGACGGATATCCCCACCGAAATCAGGGCGGGACTGGTCACTTTTCTGACTGCTTCCTATATCATTTTTGTCCAGCCTGCTGTTTTGTCCGAAACGGGAATGGATTTTGGTGCCGTGATGACGGCAACCTGCCTTTCCGCCGCTTTGGGGTGCCTGATAATGGGGCTATGGGCCAATTACCCCATTGCCCTGGCTCCTGGAATGGGAATCAATTTTTACTTTGCCTACACCGTTGTTATCGGTCAGGGAATTTCATGGCAAACAGCTCTCGGTGCTGTTTTTTGTTCCGGCCTCATTTTAATTGTCCTCACCCTTCTCAGGGTGCGTGCACTTATCCTTAACCTGATTCCCGATTTCCTGAAAAGCGGGATCGCCGCAGGGATCGGACTGTTCATTGCTTTCATCGGGTTTGTCCAGGGCGGACTGGTCGTAGAGAATCCGGGAACTCTGGTAAAACTGGGAAACCTGAAAAGCCTTCCCGTGATCTTTACCCTTTCCGGATTGGTCCTGATCGGGGTTCTTCTGCAGAGAAAAATCAAAGGTGCGATTTTAATCGGCATGGTTCTATTGACCCTGTTGGGACTTCCTTTCGGACTGGTGACTTACCAGGGGCTGGTTTCCATGCCGCCTGACATGGGGCCAACTTTAATGCAGATGGATATTGCAGGGGCGTTCGACCTGGGCCTGATCACCGTGGTTCTGGTATTTGTGTTTGTAGACTTGTTCGATACGGCAGGCACCCTTGTCGGAGTCAGCCAACAAGCTGGGTTCATGGAGCATGGAAAACTGCCCCGCGCGACCCGCGCGTTTTTGCCGGATGCGGTGGCCACCACTGCGGGAGCCGCCATGGGGACTTCTACTGTGGTGTGCTACATCGAAAGCTCAACAGGCGTGGCCGAGGGAGGGCGCACAGGGCTCACCGCTGTCGTGGTTGCGGTCCTGTTTTTGCTGGCACTTTTCCTGTCCCCGATAGCTCAAATGATCGGCGGGGGTTACACTCCAGAGATGGGTAAGACGCTCTATCCCATTACCGCTCCGGTGCTGATCATTGTGGGTTGTCTCATGGCTTCCAACCTGACCCGGATTGACTGGAATAAATGGGATGAAGCACTCCCCGCTTTCCTGACTTTTGTGGGCATGCCTTTGACCTATAGTATCGCCGATGGCATGGCTCTGGGTTTTATCACTTACCCTGTCCTGAAAATCTGCTCAGGCAAGTCTGTCCACCCCGTAATGATCCTGATAGCTGTGCTGTTCCTCCTGCGATATGTCATGCTCGGGGACTAAAGCCGGCAGGGATGTGTTACAATGGGGAATCCGTAGATTTTTGTTTTTAACTTGTAAAGAGGTGATGGGTCGTGGCGAGTGTTGACTATCTTGTTAAACAGTTTTTAACTCCAGATAAAAAAAATCTCGATTTGAGTAACCAGAATATTGGGGATAAAGGAGCCATCAAGTTGTCCCAGTTCAAGAACCTGCGCAGGCTGAAAAAGCTGGTTTTGCCAAATAACAATATTGGTGACGAGGGGATTGCCGCGATTGCCAACTCGGAAAACTTCAAAGGGCTGACGGACCTTGATATTTATGGCAATGTCATCAGCGATGACGGAGTCAAGGCGATTGCAGAATCGCCCTATATGAGCAACCTGAAAAAACTCAGCCTTTATGGCAACCTGGTTGAAGATGAGGGGGCCATCGCCATTGCCGAATCCAAGACGCTTTCAAAGTTAAAACATTTGTTTATCACTTCAAACCGAATCCGGCGTGAAGGGATTGAATCGCTTCAAAAAGCAAAATGCCGCACCCGGCTTTGCCGTCTTCATGTGGATGACCTGAAGGATTTCTACTATGAAGAGACCACGGATGAGGATGACGAAGACTTGATTCATACCTGGGAAGAACTCAAGGCCCGGGCCGCCGCGAACAAAGACTCAGAGGACTGATCTCCCCGATGCAGAAACGAAAGTGGATTTTTCTGTTAATGTTCTTTCTTCCCAACCCGGTAAATGCCCAATTCGATCTGACAGGGCCGGTGGATTATGAAAAGCTCTTTGGCGAGAATTTGTCAAGAGGGGTTCTGAACCTGTCAGGAAAAAAGATAGGCGATGAAGGGCTTGAAATTCTCCTCAAACAAAGTTTTATAAAAAAGCTCAAAAAACTCGATTTGAGGTACAACGACATCAGTCCGAAAGGGGCCGAAATTCTGGCCCGGTCCCAGCCGTTGCCAAAACTCAAAACTTTGATTTTGAAACACAATTTTTTCGCTGACGAAGGCACCATCGCCCTGGCTAACTCTTCGAGCTTTCCTGGTTTGCAGGTTTTGCAGTTGGGATGGAATGAAGTCCGCGATGCCGGAGCGCTGGCCCTGGCGAATTCAAAAAAATTCCCCAAATTGAAGAAGCTCGATTTAAGGGGAAACTTCCTGGCAGGCAAAACCAAAGAAACCCTCAGAGCCTCCCTGTCTCACCTGAAATCCCTGCGCATATTCCAGGACCACTGATCCGGGTGAGCAACAGTTTGCACCTAGTCGACTTCCCTCCCTGGAAGGGAGGGGATATAATAGTATTGCGCTTGATGACGTTGCTTGCTTCACGGGTACGCAGTGCTGGCCCCACGCCTAGTGGCTATACCTGAATGATGCCACTGTCCTCGTCATAGAAGAAGGTGTCGCCGTTGGGTCCTCGGTAGGATATTTCTTTGACTTCCCAGATGTGTTTCTTTTTAACATCCGCTTCTGCGGCGTGAAACCTTCCGTCCTCTTCCCGCTGCAAAAGAAGAAATTTGTTGTCGTTATTCGAAACAATTTTCCAATGGAAAAAATCGCTTTGAACGGTGCCTTTTTCGTAATCGATATTGATGATATTCATTTCTGACAACCCCTATAATCTTAATGTGGACTAATAATTGCTGTTGGCGGCTATTTCACGGGCTTTTTCCATCGACCGTTTTTTGCTGGCCACGGTAGTGTTTTTCAGGATACGAAGCGCAAGCTCCACGGTGGCATCATGCTCCATGTTCAATGCAACGCCTTGCTTTTCAAAAAATTTATTGAGGTTCGATACTTTTAAATTCAGCGAAGGCAGTGCGGGATCTTTAGATGTTTTGTCTGAATCCGGAACCTCTTCTCCTGCGACATCGTTGATGATACGAACCTCAGGAACAATGCCACGCTCGGTGATGTCGATCCCTGACGGTGTATAATATTTTGAGGTGGTGAGGCGCAGTCCCGAGCCATCACTTAACCTGAAGATGGTTTGCACGGAACCTTTACCGTAGGAATTTTCACCAACGATCAAGGCTTTTCCCGAATCCCGTAACGCCCCGGCGACAATTTCTGATGCGCTGGCGCTGTACTGATTGATGAGAACCGCAACCGGGACCTGATGCAGGCTGTCTTTATACAGGCCGCGGTATTCGTGGTAGTCGTCCTCGGCTCTACCCTGTGTATAAACCACCATCCGCCCTTTGAAAAGAAAATGACTGGCTATCTTTACTGATTGGGTGAGCAGTCCGCCCGGATTTTCACGCAGGTCCAAAACGAATCCTTTGACTCCATCTTTTTTAGCCTGCTTCAAACCCGCTTTTAACTGTTTCTCGGTCTGTTTGGAAAAACTATTGATCTTTAAATAACCAATTTGATCATCGAGTGTTTTGTATTCAACCGTGTTGATTAAAATGATTTCCCGAGTGAGGGTGTAGGTGCGGTTTCTTTTTTCGCTGGGCCGTAACAAGGTGAGGGTGACCTTCGTTTCGGGGTACCCTCGAAGCAGGTCGGCGAGTTCCTGAATATGCAGGTCGGTGATATCTTTGCCGTTCACGCTCACGAAAGAATCCTTGGCAAGAATGCCTGCTCGTTCAGCCGGTGAATTGTGCATGGTTTTGACCACATAGAGCCGGTTATCTTTCATGGTGATAACCATCCCCAACCCGCCATATTTTCCTTCGGTATCACGCATGGATTTTTGAAAGGAGTCTTTATCCATGTATTGGGAATAGGCATCCAGCGAACTCATGATTCCTTCAATCGCCGAGCTTTCCAGGCTTTCTTTGGTGATCTCTTTACGGGACTGGTCGTGGAGAAAATAATAAATTTTCTGGAGTTCATCCCAATCGTGGTTCTGGTCGTAGGTCAGTTTATATTGAGTGGCTCTGTTTCGGTATCTCAGAGTATTGACGCCCGGATTTTTGCTGAGTGTTAATTCTTCTGATTCAGCGTTTTTAATCATTTCTTCAATAGCGGCGGTAAACAGTTTTTTATGGTCTGGAGGGTAGACATATTTTTCAGAAACCAAATCAATGACCTCTTCAAATGTTTCCAGGTCGTTGTTGAAAAAACCCGCGTCAGCTGTTCCCTGGAAGTTGACTGGACCCAGAGTATGGACTTGAGGCAGGCATAGGAGGGCCAAAAGCCCTGCCACCAGGATCAACGGATATTTTCGGAAGTTTCGTTTCATTTCAGCTTTTTATAATAGGTCGAGATTGTAGATACAGGTGGCCACTAGCCATTCCTTTTTAAAATATCCTCAAAAATCATTTCCAGATTGTCCGTCATTTCGTCGGTACTTCCGTTGGTCATGCTCGGCGCCACTTTCAAGATATCGTTAATGATTATCGTTGGTGTTTCACTGGCCTTGAACTGCTTGGCCAGTTCCAGAGACTTGTCGGTCTTGGCCTTGATGGAGGCTGACTGCATGCCCTCTGTCATTTCCTTGCTTATCTTGAAGTCGCGCGCCAGAAATTTGATGACTTTGGGTTGGAAAATATTGATGTTCAGTTTGAAACTGGTATTAAACAGCTCCTGGGTAAACTCTTCTTCCACTCCCAGTTCATCGGCTATATAAAAAGCCATTGCCGGGTAAGCCGTTTGGTTGCCCCAGTAAATGGGAAATTTTTTATGATGAAGCTTGTCCTTGAACTTGCTATGCAGACGTTTGGAAGTTTCCAGGAATCGGTAGCAATGTCCGCAGGAGTAGTTGAAAAACTCGACCATCTTGATCGTCTTAACGTCTTTGAGTTTGTTTATGTCACCGATCACTTCATACTTGCCGCGAATTTTTTCGTCAGCCTGCACCCATCCCGGCAACAGGAAAAACACAACCAGCAAAACGGCAGAAACCTTTTTCATGAACCACTCCTTATATTTTTAAAACGTAGTTTCAGTGTTTAATTTTTGGCCAATATTCCGTGTAATTAAAACGCGGACTATGATTTTTCACATGGCATTGTTTACAAGCCTCTGTGGCCTGCCTGCCAAAGCCCGATTGCGGGGACGATGCGTGGTCCCGACCGGGACCGTGGCATACCTCGCATTGCACATTTTTCAGGCCGGGAGTATCCAACTCACTGATAAAGCCGCCCGAAAGGTTAAAGCCGACCACATGGCAGACCAGACATTCCGGATCAAACGCCTTGTTGATTTTCCTTAAAGTGTCATAAGCCCGACCGTGACGCGACTTCGACCAGACCGCGTGTTCTGCCAAGTGGCAGGTTTTGCACACGGTTTCCCCGGCGTAAACGGATTGTTTGCTCTTGTTCCGCTTGCTCGCCAGGGTCTCGAAGAACATGGCTTCGACTTTTTCATTGTACTGTTCATATAATTTTACCATTTCAGAGTCAAATTTTACACTTGAATCCAGTTTCACCAGGCTGTGTTTGAACGATTTGTTGCCCTCCGGGCCGATCTGTACCCTCAATTCCCCCATTTTCTGGCCCCGGGGGGAGGATTGGACGAAAAGCTTCCCATCTTTTTGCACTGGCACCATGTCAATGACATCATCTTCGGTTTCAATATGGCCATTGATCACAATATCCACCCCGCTCAGATCCAGATAGTCCAGTGCTGTTTCCCGTTTCGCATGGGTGAGAAGAACGATGAGGTCGGGGTTTTCCGTATCACGCATACGGGCAGTATGTTTTAAGACTGCGGATTTTGGATCGCCAATACTTAGACCAACGTGGTCATAAAACAAGCCAGGGTCTGCGACAGCAAGGATGCCTATTTTTAGTCCGTTGGCGAATGTTTTCACCTGTGACCGGGCGGGTTCAAAATGATCGATCGTCAGGTTTCCCGCAATCCAGGGGATTTGCGCCCGGTTCTTTAAAAAATCGGAGCCATAAACCAGGTCACGATCTCCCAGAGCGACGGCATCATACTGCATTTGTTCCGTTGCGGTGAGAAGCGTCTCGGCTTTCAGCTTTCCCTGGCGGGTGGGTTCTTTAAAATGGTCGCCGGTGTCCACAAGCAGAGTATGAGGGTGCTCTTTACGAGTATCCTTGAGGTATTGCATGCGCCGCTCAATGCCGCCTTGATCTTCTTCCTTGGAGCATCCGCAGGGTTTCAGCTCTGCCAGCAGGTTACCGGTGTATATAATGAGAAGTTCGCGTGGTTCTGCTGTTGAGGTAGCGTTGTGTTTCAAGGCAAGGCATCCCGCCATAAATATCATAAAAATCAATAGTATTTGTTTCATGGGCACTAAGGTATCGGAAATCTCTTCTTAAATCAACGTCCTCTGGCGGCGGGAGGGACAACTCTTTGCCAGCAGTCAAAAGTCATTGCTTGTTGCCTCAGCGGCTACGCCGCATTTTGTTATGAAATACATGGAAAACCCGTTAGTATACAGAGACAATGGAAGGGTTATCCTATGCCAATGCGGAAGTCAGAAATTCATATGCATTCCATCTTTTCCGATGGTGAGTTTTCGCCTGCGGAACTGATTGAAATTGCGGAAAAAAATGATGTTTCCATTTTGTCCCTGACCGACCACGATACCTTCGAGGGTATTCCCGAATTCCTTCAGTCTGCGGAGGAAACAGAAATTACCGCCTTTCCTGGCATAGAAATCACCGTAAAGTTTCACGATTTTAATATCCATCTGCTAGCCTATTTTAGGGATTATGAATCCCTGACTCCTGAACTCAAAGATCGGGTGCAAACAATGACCGAAACGCGGGAACAGCGTATGTGCCAGTTGATTGAGCGGATAGATGGGGTGGTCCCGGAAAGATATCGGGGAATGTTGAAGCTTGAGAATGTGAAAAGAGCGGCCGAAGGGGTTCTTGCCCGACCGCATCTTGCACGCGAGATGGCGAGGCTCGGCATTGTTTCAAATGCGGGTCAGGCGTTTGAGAGGTATCTGGTCAAATATAATGTCGAGCGGGAAAATCTGGACGCGCAAACCGCCATCGCTCTGGTGCGGGAAAGTGGGGGTGTGCCGGTGATGGCTCATCCGGGCGAGCGGTCTTACTCACTTATCTGTCCCGAAAAGGGGAGGGATCCCGAAAATGCCCCGGTCTTGCTGGAAGAGTTGAAGGAGATGGGGCTGTTGGGCCTCGAATGCCATTACCCTTATCACGAAAGAATGGGTACCGTTCCTTATTTCCTTGATTTGGCTGACAGCTTCGACCTGATTGTCACAGGGAGCCGCGACTTTCACGGCTTCAATTCCCACCAGAAAGTCAATATCTTCGGCACCACCAAAATGGAACCCGATTTTCTTGAACAGTTCCAGGAAGTCTGGAGCTGAGGCGACCCACCTGTTTTATTCGATACGAAAGCTCACCAGAATCCCACCCATCACATCATCCAGCGCAAAATCTTTTTTCGGACTGCCGGGGTGGCCGTTGTGGCAGTCGACGCACCCGCGTGTCACCGCAATATCCGGATAAATAGCCTGGAAATATTCTTTCCGACCCACCTTGGTGTGCTTGACATAAGGGCGAATGGGATGCACCTCCACGCTTTCGAGTCCGTTCTGCTCAAACTCGTTGGCAGGCCGATTAAGCGGGTTGATGGGATAAAGGCTGATCAAGCGAAAATGCAGTCCCAGTTTTTTTGGTTTAATCGCCTCGGCGCTGTTCAATAAAAACTGTGCCGGAAGCATTAGGGCCTTGGAATTTTCCCATTTTTCCTTGGATTGCAGAATGCCCCGGTCCTCCAGCCGGTTAACAATGTGCCGGGCGTATACGGTACGGTCCGAATCCAAAACCGAGTGTACATAGTCGGCCACCACCTCTGGAGCCAGCAGAAATTTTTCATCGACATTTTTTTCAGTGCGTCTGCCTAAAGGCAGGTCGATGATGATTCCCCCCATGACATCGCCCTTTTTAAAATTTGTTTTGGGACTGTTCGGGTGATTGTTGTGGCAGGTGACGCAGGTTTCCGAGACGGCGATATCCGGATAAATAGCCTCAAAATACCAGCGTCCTTCACGCGGAATGATCCAGGTGAAAGGTTTGTCCGGATTCTTCGCGACTTCTTCGAGTCCGAGTTTTTCGTTTTGCGACCTGGGCGAGTTGCCTTTGTTGAGCGGCCAAAGACTCATCAGCCGGTACTTCATGCCGATCCCGCGCGAGTTGGAGATTTTGGATGACATCGAAAGAAACTGCGCCGGCAAAAGCAGGGTATCTTCCTGTTCCCAGTTTTCAGAAGCGGCGAGAGCGTTTTGCCGGGCTAAATGTTCCACCACTTTTTTAGAGTAAGTGGTCCGTCCGGCCTCGATCACCGAGTGGATGAAGTCTGTCGCCAGTCTCGCCGGGATGCCATGCTCAAGGCTTTGAGCCGGGGAGGGAATCAACAGGAACAATAATGCGATGCGGAACGCGAAAGATCTCATGGGCCTACCTCCCTAAAATTGCGTACCCAACAATATGGGTTCAATAAGGGAAAATCTCAACCACTAGCCCCCATTTGTGGGAGGTCAAAAACCATTGAAGCTCCCTATCTTACTGTGAGTGTTAAATTAATGATGTTTAAAGCAGGTTAGCTTGAGCGTGGCCTTTTTTATTCCCACATGGCGTAGAGGGTGAGTCCTGCCATCAGCGCACCCATGACTATTCTAATCCAGATATCTGCACTCATTGCTTAGTACGCTGGTTTGCCTTTCCAGCGGCGAACATCTTTCATGTATTTTTCACGATCCATGTTGTTGTCCCAGGGGAAGAGGTCCATCAGGGGTTCCAGAGCATAGTTGGACCTGTCTTCCGGGGGGAGTTCAACCCTCCCATCGGTGACTCGGTAGATGTTGTTAAAAGTCCGATAATTGCCACACAGGGTTACATAATCCCAGGAGGTTGTGCTTTCTATCAGGGCGCATAATTCTGACGAGGAGATGCCTTCGTAGAGGTTGATTTTTCCGATGTCGCCTTTATGAAGTTTTGGTTTGTCGGGTTCTGCAAAATCTATTGTCCAGGGTTGGGAACCTTCCTGCCCGAATACTTCCAGTTGATAAACAATCTGCCAGTGTTGCCAGCCGCCCAGCAACTCGCTGTTTAAAATCCGTTCCATCAAACAATTTTCAAGGAAGTCTTCCACCACTTTCATTTCCCGTGCGTGCTCTGTGGGGTCGGTGGTTTTAGTTTTTATAGCAGGGACTTCCAAAACGGGTTTGAATGTCACAAGATGGCTGTCGTCCTCCCGAATGCGCACAAAATCCGAAGACTGTTTTTCGAAGCGGACTCCATCGGGGGTGACATAGGCAACGTCACCATGTGAAAACGAGCTACAGGGCACCTCAGGACAAAAAGCCGCCAGGTCGCGAGTGAACTGTTCCATAGTGGTGGGAAACGAATACTGATTCAGGAAGCCGATTTCGTCCCGATAGCGAAAGAAGGCGGCGCCTGCAACTACCATTTTAGGTGCCAGGGTCTTCACGACATTCAAAAATGTGCAGTATTCGCTCAAAGGCAGTTCCGTCTGTTTATGATAGGAAAAGTTTCCCTCTATCAGAGGAACAAATCGGACATGAGCTAAATCTATCTGACCGTACTGTTGGAGGATGCGCTCAATGATTTCAGGACTCACGATGGTGTCCACCTCGTTCCATATGGTTACTTCGCCATCATTAACAAGGAGCCCGTGTTCAGGGTAATCATCCTCGGAAGTGCTCAACTGGTTGCGTGAGGGGGTCGGCATGAGCGTCACATCTTTGACCTGAATGGACTCGAAATCGGTAACGACTTTTACATTTTTGAATTCCAACTCCTCAAGAACCTCCAGAAGAATTTTATCTTTTGGGGCAAGGATGATTGTGTCGGGCGTGATGATCCTCTCATTTTGCGCCAGGTAGGCAAGAGTGCGTATGTCGAAATGGTCTTGATGCCGGTGCGAAATATTGAGTACATCGATCGGTGGCACTTTGTCTTTTTCCAGAACGATGCTGGGGCATAGAACCTGGAGTTCCTCCCATTGATAATCGGACCAGACCGGATCGGTCAGAATAGTAGTTTCTTTGGACTGTATGAGCAGGCAGGCATGCCCGACCAAAGTGGTCTTGATCATTTTTCAATTCCTTAGAGTTTTCAGAGAGAGTTGAGATTAACCGAACAGGGCAATTAATTCAAGCCCCCACTTGGCGTGGGGCCGGTGTGCCGTCGCTTTATTTGGCTAGCCCGCATATTGCACGAGTATTTTTGTATTCGGATTGAAAACCCTATTAAACCACCCTCACCTTAATCCTCTCCCCTCAAGGGAGAGGAAGCAAAAAGTCCCTTCTCCCCTGGAGGGAGAAGGCTAGGATGAGGGGGATATATAAAGATTAAGTCCTCTTCTTACTTATTTCCTCATGCAATATCCGGGCTAGTGGCAGAGGTTCTCCGCTGACTCACATTTCATCTGCATGGCCGAGTAGGTTTGATGCGTGGGGGATTTTAAAGTTTTCACTATTGACCTGTTTTAAAATGGGGTCTGTGGCGTGGAACTGCTTGATACCTTCAATAATAGCAGTCCCTTCAGTAGCAACCTCTTCGACATCATTAGTTGATCTGATTTTTTTGTCCACTGCCGTATAACGCTTAAAAAATGTTTCCGCTTTTTCAATGGTCTTCCTGACCAGATTGAAGTCCAGCTTGCGTTTATAATTCGCATTATAATAATCAGCATACTCTGCCCAGACTTCGATTTCCTCACGGGGATGAGCAAGAGTTAAATAATGTTCAATAAAACCTTCCCGTCCCCTTTCTTTCATCATGGGAACGACCTGATTAGCCAACGGGTTCAGAGGAATCCCTTCCAGGCCTTCGCATACATAGTTAATGGTGTATATGAGGGAGGTTATTTTAGAGTCGACATGAAGTCCAACTATGGCGTGTTTCCGGTAATTTTCCCGTTTCTCAAATAATGACCACACCCCTCCACGGCTTTTAATCGCGTGGGCTGTGTTTTCAATGGGGCGAAACAGGTTGGTGCAGGTCTCTGTGTTGTCGGCCTCAGCAGGATTCAACAGCAAAGGCGCGATCATGATCACCTGGCTGATTAGAAAAAACTTGAGGAGTTTCATAGGTAAAACCCCGAAATAATTTTTTAATAAAAATGATTTTTGCTGGGTAACAGTATACCATTTTTCAAGCACAGATCTGTTAAACTGTTGCAATCGCAATGAAATAGGGAGTTGGAAATGTTACCTACTCGCTTGCTTGGAAAGACAGGGGAACGTATCTCCATCCTGGGGTTTGGCACAGCTGCCGCAGGCACACGGCTGAACCTGAAAGAATCTGTCCGCTTATACGAAGAAGCTCTCAATCTGGGCGTGACCTACTTTGACACTGCCCCGGAGTTCGCCGGTTATGGCAAGGCTCAGGAGCAGTTGGGCTATTTGCTCAAAAAACGGCGCAAGGAAGTGTTTCTGGTCACCAAATGCTATGAGCCTGATGGGGAGGACGCACTGAAACTCCTGCAACAAAACCTTCGCGAACTGCAGACAGATTATGCCGATCTGGTCTTTGTTCACAGTGTCGGGGCTGATAAAATGGACCCGAAAACTGTCTTTGGCCGACGTGGTTGTTACGCCGCCTTGATGAAAGCCAAAGCCAATGGTTTAACGAAATATGTGGGGTTTTCCGGACACAACCGTCAGGGTCGGTTCGTCGATGCACTCAAAAATTTCAAAGTGGATGCGCTTCTCAACGCCGTGAACTTTGTCGATCACCACACTTATAATTTTGAGCAGGAAGTCTGGCCGCTGGCGAACAAAAAGCAGGTCGGACTGATCGCCATGAAGGTCTTTGGAGGGCAGAACAAGTCGGAAGGAAGCGGACTGAGTCACAGTATGATGCCGCGCCAATTTCATGAAATGGCCTTTCGTTATGCCCTGAGCCAGCCCGGTATCGCGTCCGCCGCGATTGGTATGGCGACACGGGCGGAACTGCACCAGAACATAAAGTGGGCGAAAAACTTCAAGCCCATGACTTCCAGGGAAGTGGCTAAATTACGCGCGTTGGGGAAAGACCTCGCCAAAAACTGGGGCCCCCATTTTGGTCCGGTTGTATAAATGAGAAAAGGAGTCGGCATTGTTTGTAGAGAGAAATAATCAATATTCGATGGTGTGCCATACCCGAGTAGCTGAGGACTGCCTTGAAAATGGGGGATGGTGCGACAGCGAGGAAGAAGCCAAGGATTGGGTCGAAGATGAATGCTGGATCTTTTCGGGTGAAGGGTGGTTTTGCCCTCAATGCAACATCCACTTCATGCAAAACCTCTCGCAAACCCGAAGAGTCAAGGGGCAGGAAGAACCACCGGACGATGATCTGCACGTCGGCATTCCGCTCTAACTCCTCGGCCCGGCGAGCCGCCGGTGGCAAATTGTAAAAGCGGGTTTAACCACAGATGAACACAGATGGACACGGAAGCCCGCGTGCCCTGAAAGGGTAAATCAGAAAGCCTGGATCGCCACGCTCCTTTTAGTCGCTCGCGATGACGATCCTATGGTGGTGGTTTTTTAGCTACCTCTTTCTCAAAAGAAGGAGCAGGAAATTTCACTCACATTTGGGACTGAGCCGGGTGGAAATCAGGTGCTTCAGGGCAAAATAGGAAATTGCAAACAAGGGTACAAGGGCCAGGATCCAGCCTAGAGAAGCGAGCACAAAATATTGAGTCAGTTCCTCAATCGCAGGCAGAAACCCGAGGTTGAAGGTGTCCACTAATTTTGTTTTGGAAATTTCATCCAGGGAGTTCCCGGTCACCGCTTCCCCTATTGTCAGAAAGGGGAAAAAAAGAACGATCTGCATCGGGAAGACAATATAATTTGCCAACTGAATAGCGGGATGATTCAGGCGAAAAAACACCGCAACACCTCCGCACACAACAGTCGCGATTCCTAATACCGGAAAGACACCGATCAGGGCACCGGAAGTCAGTGCCAAAGCAAGCTTGGAAGGATCCATCCCCTGCTTCAATAAATCAACGAGAGGGAGGATAAACTTTTTCTGTATAGTGTTCTCACTCACAGTAAATTTTTAACATATTTTTCCTGATAAGAACAGCCCCTTAGCAGGGGAGGCGGCACTGCATTGCCCATAAAGCCGGCCGAACCAACAAGCGCAACTTGAAGCCAGTTTCTTGGTCGGGGAGGCAAATGAGCAAAGGCTTGATTGAGCCGAGAAAAACGGTTGTTTGCCAGAGCAAGCGATTGCACACTGGCCCTCCGCCTAGGAGTGGTGGAACCTTTTGACTTCGAAGCGGAACAGTTCGTAAGGGTCGGATTCTTTTATCCCGCCTTTTTTGAGGCAGACTTTTAATTGCTGGTCTACTGATTTGATATTTTCGAGATCGGGGAGGAGCAGTCCCTGTCTGCCTTTGTGGCGCACTATCAGCCCATAGCGTTTCACGTCTGACGATGAAGTATCGTCGATTTTTTCCGGTGCGGTCAACACATCCACCGAGATGGTGAGTTGATCGAGCTCTTTCTTTTCTATGGCTGGGAACCTTGGGTCTTCGCTGGCCGCCTTGATGGCGTTCTGGATCACTTCTTCCGCAATGTTCGCGTATTTCGGTGAAACGGTACCGATGCAACCTCTCAGCAGTTTGTTTTTTTTGATGGAGACAAAGGTGCCGGCCTGGATTTTCATTGCCTCGGGCAGTGGATCGGGGCAGGGCAGGGGGTGGCCCTTTTCTATATGGTGTTTTATCGAACGGATGGCAAGGGACACCAATGGATGAGTTTCAGAATCCATGTAGTTCCTCTGAAAAAGTTTTACTTATATTGTGTGCACTAAAGCGGATGATGAATTAAGGGGTCACCGTTGCGGTGTGTCGGCTATGGATATAGTCGGCCACGGCATCGAAGTGTTCGATATATTGCGGAGCCGGAAAGTCGGCTTTCCTGAGATGTGATTTAGCCCGGTCGATGTAGAAGCGGGCGAGGTTCAGGGTATAGTCGATGGATTTATATTTGCGCATTTGTCCAACGACATACTGCAAATCTTTGTCTGTTATGTTTTCGTTTTTGATGAAGCCTTCGATTTCTTTTTTTAGCGGTCGATCTGCGTTGTGATACAGGTGGTGCAGGGGCAGGGTGACATGGCCTTCTTTGAAATCGGTTCCCGGCGGTTTACCCAGCAGAGCTTCATCGGCATCGTAGTCGAGTGCGTCATCCATCAACTGGAAAGCCATGCCAAAATCATCACCAAAAGAGATGATAGCGGTTTCCTGTTGTTCGGTAGCGTTGGCAAGCAGGCCCCCGAGCCTCGCGCTGACGGAAATCATGGACGAGGTTTTGCGGTAGATGACATCGAGTATATGTTTTTCCGTAACGTTTACGTTGCGGGCTTCGGTGTATTCGTGAATGCCGCCTTCGACGAGAATTTTAGTTGCTTCGGTGACGGCCTGAATGATTTTACGCTCGCAGTCCTGGGCCAGAATCAGGATGGCTCGGGAGATGAGAAAGTCGCCAACCAGAATGCTGGCATCGCTCCCCCATTTGGCGTTGACGGTTTCTTTGCCGCGCCGGACCGTTGTTTCATCCACCACATCATCATGGAGCAGGGTGGCGGCGTGAATATATTCAACAACACAGCCATGTTTGACAACGGTGTCATCCGCCTCGCGTCCGCAAAGCCGGGCACCGAGAAGCACGAGCATGGGGCGAATGCGTTTGCCGCCACAACTCATCAGATAGGAACTGATTCCTGGAATCAGGGGCACATCTGACTTATAGTTCTGATTTATGGCTTTTTCGACCTTTGCGAGATCGTTTTTTAAATCTTGTGTGACGTCCCTGAATTCCATATTAGACCTGAATATCCAACCGCGCTACTGCTGGCCCTCCACTACTTCTCAATCAGGAAATGCCCGGCTAGTAGCCTGTTTTTAAATCCGTTATCCTGTAGAAAGCACTTATTTTTAGGAGAATTTAAGGGATTTGTCAAGGCATTTATGGCAACGCCCGGGTTGTGATATGCTTGCATTTGCGTACCTTATTGAACTTATGGCGGTTTTCAGTCTGATGGGCAGATATGAACCTGAATTTTGCCGGGGACTGTTTATGAGATTCACGCACTTGATTGTGCCGGATTGAATTTATGCTCAGAAAAAGGACAAAAAACAATGGCTAAACCTCTGGTCTCGGTCATCATCCCGACCTTCAATCGGGGCTATTGTCTGGAGGAGTCGGTTCGCTCGGTTCTACAGCAAAGTTTTACCGATTTTGAGTTGATCGTGGTGGATGACGGGTCAACAGACAATACGCTTGAGGTGGTGGCACAGTTTCCTGCGGTAAAACTGCTTCGGCTGGAAGAGAACCGGGGAGTCTCCTTCGCCCGCAACCGGGGCATGGCAGTGGCAGAGGGGGATTGCATCGCATTTCTCGACTCGGATGACTTGTGGGAACAGAACAAACTGGCAACCCAGGTCAAATGGATAGAACGGGACTCGCAGGCGGTCTACACGGATGAGATATGGATTCGCAACGGGGGGCGGGTGAACCCGATGAATAAACACCGGAAATATTCCGGCGATATTTTTCGCTATTGTCTGCCGTTGTGTATTGTCAGTCCGTCTTCGGTGCTACTGCGAACTGAGCTGTTGAACGAGGTCGGCGGATTCGATGAGTCCATGCCGGTATGTGAAGATTATGATTTGTGGTTGCGTATCGCTAAACGTTATCCTTTCCATTTCATTGAAGAGAAACTCATAGTCAAGCGGGGAGGGCATGAGGACCAGTTGTCGCGCAAATACTGGGGCATGGACCGTTGGCGTGTTCACGCGCTGGAAAAACTGTTAAAGGAAAGCCAACTGAATGGGGAACAAAATGATCAGGTTGTACTGTCAAAAGAAAACCGATTGAGTGAGGAGCAAAGAGATGGGGTGGTGGCGATGCTGATTGAAAAATGCGAGGTTCTGATTAACGGCTTTGGCAAGCGGGGTAAAACCCAGGAGAAGGAGCATTATCAGAACCTGGTCGCGAGATATTCGGGATTGGTTGAGGAGCCTTTTAAATGATGTATTGGATACTGGGGCTGGTTCTACTGCTTACCCCGGCACCGGGGTTCGCTGACTCCCGGCCTGACACGGTGGTTAAGAAAATTCGTGCAACCAGTCTGGCTGTTTTGCACAAAGCCTATCAAAATGAGCGGGCATTTGTGAGAGCCGCGGCGGCTCGGGCGGCAGGGGAGTCTCAAGATAAGGAGTTGATCCCGTTGCTCAACAAGGCAACGGAAGATGTCTACCCTACGGCCCGTTTGTTTGCCCTGCAAGGATTGCAGAAGGTTTCCCGGTCTGATGTTTTGCCGGCGGCGCGCAGGATGACGGAGGATACCGACATCTGGGTTCGCAGTGCGGCGGTTGAGATACTTGCAGGAGAAGCGGTTGATGAAGTGCGGGGATTTTTAAAGTCCTACGATGTGCCGATGCGTATGGCGGCTTCTTCCGGACTGGTTAAACACGGTGAGAAAAAATATCTGGCAGATGTGCTGGACCCGCTCACCCATCCTATCCCTGATCGCAGGTATCAGGCCATTGGATACCTTGGCAAGATCGGCACCGAGGAAGTCCTGCCTCATCTGGCAAAGTTGTTCGATCATGCTGAACCGGAGATGGTGTTCTACAGCTTGAAAGCGGTGGAAGGAAAAACCACTGCCGATATGTTGCCCAAGTTGAGGGAACTGATCAAGCGGGACAATTCGTCTGTGCGTTACGCGGCGGCGCTGGCGATGGGCAACCTGAAGCAGGCGGAACCGGATTTGATTCCCCTCTGCGCAGATAAAGATGGCATGGTGAAACTCTCGGCGGCACTGGCACTGCACCGTATGGGGTCCAACTCCTGTCAGATTGTGTTTGAAGAACTGTTGACGCATCCCGACTACGGGGTTCGCAGTACGACCGCACGGGTCTTGGGAGAAATCAGGATACCCGACCGGGTACGTTTGCTGAAGATGGCGTTGGGTGATAACCATTCCAGAGTGCGCACGGCGGCAGTACGGGCTGTGGGGATGATGGGTGGAGCGGAAGCCTTCCCGATATTGGTGGACCTGTTGCAGGACTCGCTGGAAGTCGTCCGCGCCTACGCCGCCGGAAACCTGATTCACCTTCTCCGCCACTAGGCGTGGGGCCAACTGGCAATAGCCCTATCTGCTGGCAAAGAGTTATCTCGGCTTGAGAGAGTTTGCTTCCTCTCCCTTCATAGGGAGAGGCAAGGCGTAGCCGCGGTGAGGGTTGGCTTATGAATTCCATGCAGAAAAACTCAACCCCCTCGGTCCCC
Organism: Nitrospina sp.; assembly: GCA_018653085.1. Taxonomy (GTDB): domain Bacteria; phylum Nitrospinota; class Nitrospinia; order Nitrospinales; family VA-1; genus LS-NOB. The sequence goes on along the minus strand of JABIAY010000034.1, from coordinate 41,592 downwards.
CTTATCAGGGGGAAGATTATTAAAGTATTGCGCTTGAGTACTCTGCTAGCTTTATGGGTAATGCAGTACTGGCCCTACGCCTAGCCCACTCCCGTGGGAGGGAACTGGGCAAAAGCTCGTTGAGCCGCCAAAGCTACCTGCTAGCCAAATAAAGCGATGGCATGCTGGCTCCACGCCTAGTGGCGGCTAGTGGAGTTCGCCGGAGTCGAGGAGGTGTTGTTTTCCGTCTGGGGTTTGCAGGATCAGTTTGCCTTGTGGGTTGAGTCCTATGGCGGTGCCGGTTTGCTTTTTGCCTTTTTGAGAGACGGTCACGGTTTTGCCGAACATGTCGGAGTGCTCGGTCCATTTGCGCACAAGGTTATCCATTTTTCCCTGCAGGAATTCTTCATACTCGGAATCGAGATTTTGCAGAAGGCTAAGGGCAAGTTGTGTGCGGTCCACATCTTTCCCGGTTTCCAGTTTCAGGGAGGTGGCGATGTCCTGAATATTTTCGGGGAAGCGGGTATGGTTGAGGTTGATTCCTATTCCCACGATGACAGCGGGATGGGCCCCAGGTTCGGCGATGCATTCACATAAAATTCCCGCAATTTTTTTACCGTTCAACAGGATGTCGTTCGGCCACTTTAGTTTTGCTGATGTCTGTTGCGGGATGGCGGATATTGTTGCGATCCCTGCCATTAATGTGAGGGAGGCCAGGTCTTCAGGTGGCAAGTCGGGTTTTAAGAGGGTGGAGAGGTAGAGCCCGGACCCAGATTCCGAGTGCCACGAGCGTCCTTGTCGGCCTCTTCCATGGGTTTGGTGGTCGGCAATGACGACTGCGCCCTCCGGAAGACTCAAATTACGCCTGATTTCCTCATTAGTTGAGTCGATTTCGGGAAAAAACCGCAGGGAACGGCCGATTCTCGCCGTGGCGAGCTTTTGCTCAAGGGCCGAAATATCAATATCAGCAGGAGAAGCCAGGGAAGCACCTTGGAGTAAAGGTTTATATTGATGGATGCCTAATCGTTGCCATTGTAGGGTAAAATGCCAAAAAATGATTGAAATGTTGCCCAAATATTGATAAAAAGCATATTCCAAAACCGGTTTCAACAGGAGTATTCTTGGAAACCGAAACCTTTTGAGAGGAGAGGGCTGGATGAAAAAGTTGGTCGTTTCGTTAATATGGATTTCGCTGGTGTTGGTTTTGTCTTCTTGTTCGATGGAATCGAAATTTGATGGTGAAGGTCACCAGTACGCGCCTGAGGGTGTTGAAAAGAAACATTAATTTGTTGGTGAGTTTTTCAGCAACCTGCTAGTGACAAAGAATATTTTTTTGGTGGGGAACGCTCTGGTTCCCCGCCTTTTTCTGTTTCGAAATCCATCGCGTGTTCCTTCCTGCACTATTTTCCCTCCTGCGTTTTTTGTTTGTCTTCGGCTAATTGCTTGACAAGCTAGTCAATGTTACAATGATCCCATTTTTTAAAGCCATTATTATTGCGTTTGTATGCGGCCTTCCCGTTGCTTCGGCGCATCCTGAAATGTGGAAGTTTGATATCTGGTCTCATTCAAACCCCGTTTTTTTTGTTTAAGAATCAATGAGAGAGAGGTCCATGACGGAAGACAAACCTGTAACGGTAGAAGAAGTTCGAAGTGCTCAGGAGAACCTGAAAAACGGCATCACTTTGCACGAAAAGAAAAGTTTTAAAGAGTCCATTGAAGAATTTAAAAAAGCCGCAATGACTCATCCATTTGACTCAAAGCATGTTGAGGACCTGGGGACGAAGCTGAAATCGGGTAGTTATAAGCTTCAGCAGGAAAGCATTGCCTATATGGGTTGTGCGGCGGTTCACCTCAACAGGCTTATCCAGGGTCTTGAAGAAGGCCAGAAGCAAGAGGTGCCGGTGGATGACTCATTAATGAATGCTTTTAAAGGCTGGTAATGAGTGTTCAAAACCGAGAATTTCTCCAGGAAGTAATGCGGAAAGAGATCAAGGACCGCAAGATACCCATAAGCCTTGGAAAGACCTGCCCTGTCAAATGTGCGTTTTGCTACGAGATGGATCTTAGCTACCGCCAGACCTTTGACATGCCCTTCACCACGAAAGAAGACTGGAAATTTATTTTTGATGAGATTCAGGCATTTCCCACACGGGAAGCGGAGTCGTGGATTTTAGGTGGCAACGAATATATGGAATGGACAGACCTCGCTCTGCACCCTAAAGCGATGGACTGGATTGAGGAGTTCCTGGAAAAGACGGATAAGAATATCACCATATTCTCGGTGGGGTATTTTGATCCGAAAAGGATCAACCATCTGGCAGAAAAGTATCCCGGCCGCATCAACTTCGAACTTTCGGTGATCACGCTGGGATCTTACCGGAAGCAATTGATGCCGAAAGGGCCGACGGTTAATCAGGTTCTGGAGGTGCTGGATGGCCCGGCGGTGGCCTCTGCCAATTTTTATTCTTTTGGTCCCGGCACCATGTCTGAAGACGCGAAGACCATTTCAAAGATTAATAAAAACTGTCTGCTATGGATGGGGTGCCTGACACCGTTGAAGTATATTGATGAAAAAACTACGGCTTTAATGCGGCAGGGGAAACGGTTTCTTCCCGATGAGGCGCAAAAAATTTATGACTTGAACCTTTCCAATACCCAGATGATCCATACCGAATCGAATGCCACAGCTTTTCTGAACCGGAACAAAATTATCAAAACCTTTGATGCGTGTGAACTGGATAAAAAGGACTGGGTCGTGATGGCTGGCAATGTTTATCGGGTACTGAATATGTTTCGCCAGGGTCGGGCTCGTTTTCTTTATGTCCCCAATGAGACTCTGGGAGGAGACTCGGATTGCACGACATTGCTCACTTTCGACGATGTTGCCAAAAGAATCAGCCACCAGAAAGTTGTGCATCTTCCCCGTGTGATTATGGAGAAATCCTCCAATGATGAACGGGATATTTCGGGAGTTTCTTTTGATGATTTTAAGGACCGTTTTCCGCAAGTACGATTTAAGGTGCTCAACCGGGTGAACTCCAAACTGTCCAATAAAAAGCTGTACGAAAAAGGGTATTTGAAAAATTATGTGGAAGACTATCTGCGGCATCCGCTATCAAAAAAGTTCGAAAGCACTGCCCACCCCCACCACTAGGCGTGGGGCCAGTGTGCCATCGCTTTATTTGGCTAGCAGGTAGCTTTGGTGGCTCAACGAGCTTTTGCCCAGTTCCCTCCCACGATAGTGGGCTGGCTTCTGTGTAGCGATATTTAAAGCGTAGTTAAAAAAATAGAAAGGGGATGAGAATGCAATATCAGCTCAAAATTGTTTTCGTGGATAATCAGGAACTGATTCTTGATACAACCCAAAAGCACGGATTTAGTGATGACTTGGAACTGTTTGAGGTGACGACCTCTGAGGAAATTTTTGTGATTCCTCTCAAACAGATCAAATATATCTCCTGCGATGCCAAAATCTTTCAGAAATAGTCTGTGAAAACTCCGGTTTGAGTCAATGTCTTAGAATCGGACACGGGCTTTTTTCATCCAGTCAGTTTCACTAAACTTTCCCTGGTAGAATTTTTCAAAAAGAACTTCGTTGTGAGTCAACAACTTTCCGTCTATGACAGTCCCCGCCTTTAGAGAAGGTTTTTCTTCCTTTTTTCTTTCTGATGAAGTTGTTGAAGCTCCCGGTTCCAGCTTATAGCTATCCGGGTTCGCGGGTTTTTCATCGATCATTTGGTACAGTTCATCTAAGCTTAAAAACAGGTTCAAAACGGCCTTGTCGTTCATTTGCCCCTGTTTTTTAAATCGCGTAAGAATATCCTGCACTTCTTTCGACAATAAAATGGCCCGTAAAATGGCATCGTTCAAGTTCTCATACTCTTGTTCCAAATGAGCATCGGAATCCATATCAGTTTCTCCCTGCAGGTTTTAAGATATTGAATAGGTGTAGAGCAAATTCGATGCCACTCATTTTTTTTGCGATAAAATCCTAATAGCCTTTTTAAATTAAGTAGTTACAGGTTTCTTCGAAGCGTCAAAATTTTTGCCTCTAAATTTGAGGGCATGGTTTTCCATATGGGATTTGTTGGGATTTTTGACGACAAAACCGTGCCTGGGCAAGCCTGAAGAGTGCTTTTTATGCTATTTGAGAGGGTGCTATTTCTTTTTTCTCGCCTGTTTATCCCGTTGGTGATAATATTAGTGGATCACTCTCCAAGTTGGAACTGCTTCAGGTGCGTATTGTTTTGGCAGGGAGTTAAGCTTATAATGAATCCAAGTGTAAATTGTATTTTTAGAGGGTTTTGATGTCAATTCTGGCAAAGAATCTGAAGATGATTCGAAAGGAACTGGGTTGTACCCAGTCTGTCATGTCGGAAATTCTTAAAGTGGGCTTTCGTACATTTGTTCGTTATGAGGCAGGCGAGAGGGATGCTCCTGTTGCAGTGCTGGTCAAGATAGCCCGGCTGGGAAATATATCGTTGGAGCAATTATTGACTTCAGAAATAGATAAGAATGATGTTGCTCCTCTACAGAGAATCAACAAAGATTTATCCTCCACCGAAGTGAGTGTGATGAACTTCAAGGAAGGGTCGGTGGTTTTCGAGAATCCCTCCCGGGAGGAACTCATTACTTTAGATGATATCGAAAAAAGGATATTGACGCTTTTTAGAAAAATGTCTCCCCACTTTCAAAAAGACTGCCTGTCCAATCTGGAGCAAATCGCGGAATTGGGCAAAGCTCCGTATACACTGTCTTCTAAAGCGGAGAAAGGCCAACAGGCCAGAAAGAAAAAGGCAGGGGGCTCTGGAAAAAAGACCGAAATTTTTGTGCGTCAACCAAAAGCGAGACGGAAACCCGGAAGGAAAAAGCTTGATAAAAAAACTTTGCAAGAAAAGATAGACAAGCTTAAAATACTTACCCGGAGCGTTAATAAAATCACGGTGAAATAATATTAAGTGAAATTTGCCGGTGTCAGAAAATCATGGCACGGTGTAGCCGGGTTGATCGTTCTTTCCGCGTTTTTTTTCCTTGAGTTTTATACCAACCTGTTTGAAAAAAGTGTCGGTTATTACTTAAAGTGGCAAAACCACAAGAGGCCTCAGTTAGGCAGAATGTGGGAGCGGGACCGACAATCTCTGGTAGCACAAGCCAAAATAGAATCTATTCGTTCTTCTCTGGATCTCCAGGAAGAAACGGCCTTGGGTATTTCTTCTTTCAAACATTTGTTTGAGGGGTTGTCTCCGGGGTTCCCCCTTGTTGTTTCTCGGGAAAAATTCATCCAGCTTTATTATGATTTTCCGGGGCAGTGGTCGGAGGATATCATTTCCTCCTATGATCTGGTTGAGTTGGACTCAAGAAAAAACTGGGACCGGGTTTTTCTGAAACGATTTGGTCCCTGGATCACCCTGCAATTCATTGATCGCCAAAATTTACCCCTGCATGAATTATTTTTATCTGTAGATACCCTGTCTGAGGTTCAGGCAACGCGGACGGTTAAGCGGGGAACCCTTGAAGATGCGGGGTTTCCTAGAAACCTGATTTTCCCGATTTCCGAGTTTCTTCCCGTTTTAAAATCCCTGGACGCAACCACCCAGAAAGCGGTTTTTCCGGAACCGCGTTGGTTTTTGGGGAAGAATTATCATGTCACCCGGGTGGGCATTTCGGATTTGCCTCCTGGAGAGTCTGTCCAACATTTGCTGTTTGGAGTTGAATACGACACCGATTACTACACGGGGGTTCTCTTGATTCCTGTGGCTGTGGAATTGGCCAATAATATGATGTCCCAAATTGAAAAAGCGGATCTTTCTGATTCAAGTTCTAATGAAATTCCGCCTTCCTCGGGAGAGAGCCCTTGATCGGTCGCTTACTCCATACCCTGAATCTGCTTCTGCTAACTTTAGTTCTTGTTGTTGTTCTGGTTGTGGCTGGCCTTTATTTCTGGTTGAACCAGGACTTGCCTCAACTACCCAAAAATCTGGAACAAATCAACCTGAGCCTTCCCACAGAAATCTACTCTTCAGATGGTGAGCGCATCAAAATTCTCGGTGAGAGGCATCCTATTGCTCTTGAGGATATTTCACCTTTTTTCACAAAAGCCATCACCGCTGTTGAAGATTCCAGGTTTTATCGTCACAGCGGGATAGATCATAGGGGATTGGTGCGCGCATTATGGACCAACCTTCGTCAAAAGAGGATTGCCCAGGGGGGAAGCACGATTACCCAGCAACTTTCCAAAAACCTGTTTTTTTCTTTTGAGAGAAACTGGGTGCGTAAGATCAAGGAGCTTTTGATTGCCTTCCAACTTGAGGCGACTTTCAATAAAGACCAGATTCTTGAAGCCTATTGCAACCAGATATATTTTGGTAGCGGTGCTTATGGTGTGGAAGAGGCGGCGCAAGTATATTTCAGGAAGCGCGCCAGGGACCTGACTCTGTTTCAAGCGGCTCTGCTTGCGGGTCTCCCCAATTCCCCCAACAATGCCAACCCCTTCTCGCATTATGAAAGGGCAATGCGAAGGACAGAGTATGTATTGAACCGAATGGTTTCGGAAAATCTTGTTACCGTTGAGGAGAGAGAATTGGCCCTTCAGTCTGATATTGACCTGGTGAATCCTCAGGTGGAATCAGACCCTAATCTTTATTTTGTGAACCAGGTGCTGGAGCAAATTGAAAAGGATTATGGAAAAGAGTTTGTGCATTTTGGAGGATTAAAAATTCTCACCACTCTGGATACGCGTTATCAGAAGCTGGCTTTTAAAAGTGCCCGCAATCATTTGGAGGCTTTGGAGGGCAGGGTCGCAAGAGAACCGGGTGCGGGCCCACTTCAGGCCGCATTAGTGTCTATTGAAAATAAGAGCGGTGCTGTGCGGGCCATGCTTGGTGGAAGAGACTACTCCCACAGTCAGTTCAACCGGGCGGTATCGAACAACCGTCTTCCCGGTTCTTCCTTCAAGCCATTTGTATATTTTACTGCCATGGAAGAGTTGGGTTATTCGCCTGCTACCGTGGTGAAAGATGAGCCACTGACCATCGATATTCCAGGGAGCACACCCTGGAGTCCACAGAATTTCGATGAAGAGTTTGCGGGAGATATTGTTCTAAAAAAAGCTCTAATGAAATCCGTTAACATTGTTTCTGCAAAACTGATTAATGAAGTCGGACCGGAGAAAGTGATTCGCACGGCGCGGCAGTTCGGTATTAAAAGTCCGTTAGGTAAAAACCTTTCGCTTGCGCTGGGAACTTCCGGCGTATCTCCTTATGAAATGGCATCGGCCTATAGCGTTATTGCCAACCTCGGAATTTATAATGAGCCTTACCTGATCCAGCATATCGAGGATTTTCAGGGAAACCGGCTCTATGAACATTACTATCAGGGAGTGCAACAGTTTTTACCCGATGCCCTTTATCCGCTCCTGAACATGATGCAGGGAGTGATAGATAGAGGAACCGGTCGGACTGTCAGGAGAATGGGTTTCCGTCACCCCGCTGGTGGGAAAACCGGCACCACAAATGATTTCAAGGATGCCTGGTTCAATGGTTTTACGAAAGATATTTCGACATCAGTCTGGGTGGGCTTTGATGATAATGAATCCATGAAGAATAAATCAGGAAAAGGTTTGACTGGAGCCAGTGCCGCCGCGCCCATCTGGGTGTTTTTCATGCAGAAGGCACTAGAGGGTAAAAGCCCGGTGAAATTTCCTGTTCCGGAAAAAGTCAAGTTTGCCACCGTGGATGTGCAGACGGGTTATCTTGCTGATGAATTTTCTCTGGAAATTTTAAAGGTTGCGGTTAAAGAAGGTGTAGACCTTTCTGCGCCTCCTGTCTTGCCCGAAGAACCGGAGCCGGATGAAACCGAGCTTCTTCCTGCTCCGGTCGAAAAAAACAAGGACTCACTAAACCCTGAAAAAAGAAATGCTGTATCAAACCCTTAAATTTTATCTAGCCCGAATCGCTGTCTCGTTAACCCTGGTTTTTGGATTGGGTTACACGGTTCTGTTTTTTCTGCACGAGGTAGCGCTTCCAAATGTCCTGTTTGATGATGTGGCGATCCAATGGGCCATTGTCCTCGTCTGCCTGTTTTTTGGGTTCATCGCGTACGGCATGGTGGGCGATCAACGGTTTTTTAATGCGCTACATTTTCTTAAGGGCGCATCTCCCCGGTCAGAGCCAGGGGATATTAAAAGCCAGTTTGAAAACCTGTTGAGCTTTACTTACTCTTCCTATTTTTTGCCGGATGCGGGAAAGCAGTACAGGATTATTGCAGTCCTGTTATACGCAGACTACCTGCTGTCCATTGGGGATGAAACCCCCAGAGCCTTGAATATTTATGTGCAGGCCTTTTTGCAGAGTCCGAGAGATTCGCGTTTTCGTAAGCCTCTCCTTGCTATTCTGAATCAGGGCCGGGAACTTAACCAGGAGGAAATGGACCTGCTTCTTATTATGGTTCAGCAGGAGGAAATTCACGATCCTACCTTAACCCAGTACCTGGCCAGTCTGTTTCTTAAGGCAGGGCAATGGTCTGGGAAAGTTGAGTTGCTGTTTTTGAGTGCGTTGGAAAACCAGTGTGAGTTTTCTGATGATATTGTCCGGTTTGCCCTTCCCATCTATCTGGCGCACAAAAGGACGGATGAATTAGCCTTAAGGTTTTATTTTTTCGCACTGAATTTTTCGGTTGAAGAGGAAGAGCAAATTAAAACCTATCTTGCCCGTAGCTACTGTGAGGGAAACCTTTCCGGGGTTGCGCCCGGTCTGCACCAGAAATGCGGAGAAATTTTTTCGGGCATGAACTCCGATCAGCAGGAGGAAATTAAAAGGCAGTCCGAGGAAAACCAGATCAGCTCCAAAATGAAAAAAGTAAAGCTGTTTCGCCGGGAAGACCTTCAGGACCTGAAACGTCTCAAGGTGGAGATGGGCCTGGTTGCAGGCAAAATGACGGTTTTGGGAGGATGGGGCCGTTGGTGGGTCGACAAAATATTAAATGTTTTTAAATGGATTTTTCTTCAGCTTCTTGAAGGGCTCATCCGGTTTGGACATCTTTCGTTAAGAGCAAAACTGGTCAGCTTTTCGGTTGTTTCGGTTTCAATTATCCTGGTCCTGGGTTTCAACGAACTGACTTCCAAAAACAAGAGCGATCAATCTACCGCCCCTTTGATATCAATACCCGGATTAAAACCTTCACAAGCAAAAAAGGAGGATCGGGTCTACACCATTCAAATTGCCGCAGTTATTTCTGCCAAGCAAGCGGACAAGTTGATCCGGAAACTTAAAAAGAAAGGTGTGAAAGGACTCTATGTTGTGAAGGCCGTCCGAAGATCTGGTGGACATTGGTATAAAATTCGGGCAGGAAAATTCCCCTCAAAAAATCAGGCCAGCACACACGCCAACCGATTGGTCGACTCTAACGCTATCAAGAACTATTTTTTAATTTCACTGCCAAAAAACTGAGGGTTGCTCTCGCACAGAGTCGTCATCGCGAGCCGCAAAGCGGCGTGGCGACCCAGAGTTTTCGTGCCTGGATTGCTTCACTTCGTTCGCAATGACGGTTTATGCAAAGTTCTCCCTTGACAGGGGGCAGATAGCAAGGGCTTGATTGTGCCGAGAAAGCTTTTTGCTTGCCAGATAAAGCGATGGCACACTGGCCCCACGCCTAGTGGGCTCGCCGGGGCTAGTGGCGACCGTAGCGATCTTCAAAACGGATGATATCGTTTTCATCGAGGGGATGGCCGAATTGGATTTCAATGATTACAAGTGGGTCGGAACCGGAGTTTTCCAGCCGGTGTTTGGTATTTTGCGGGATGGTGATGGAGTCATTGACTTTTAACTGGAAGGTTTCTTCGTCTCGCACCACCTGTGCTGAACCTGTGACAACGGTCCAATGTTCACTGCGGTGCTGATGAGATTGCAGGCTGAGTGCCTCACCGGGTAAGACTTCGATACGCTTTAGCAAATAAGAAGATCCGGAATCCAATACAGTGTAGGATCCCCAGGGTTTTTTGACGGTGGAGGGTTGTTTGCCTTCCGGGTGGGCGTGTTCATTGAGAGCCTCCACCAGTTTTTTTATGTCCTGGGAACGCTCCTTAGCGCAGACCAGAAGGGCATCCGGACTGTCTACCACTACCGTGTCTTTTAACCCTAGTACAGCGATGAGCCGATTCTGCCCCTGAATTATGGAGTTCTCGCAATCCTGCGCCAGAACATTTCCGCTGATGACATTGCCCTCAGAGTCTTTTTCGGATACATCGTCCAAGGCACTCCATGTGCCGACATCGTTCCAGCCGAACTCGGCAGGTATGAGGACTACCCGGGACGAATTTTCCATAACTGCGTAGTCGATGGAAAGGCTGGGCAGGGAAGAAAAAAGATTGCGGCCTTTTTCATTCAGTTCGAGGTAACCGGGCTTTCCTTTTGAATTCTCCAAACAACCTGTGAGGGTTTCAAGCTGGGAATAAATATTTCCCGCATACTGTTGCAGTTCTTCGAGGATGGTGGAAGCCTTCCAGATGAAGACGCCGCAATTCCAAAAATAATTGCCCTGCTCTAAATATTGTTTGGCTGTGGCAAGATCGGGTTTTTCCACAAACCGTTCTACCTGAGAAGCACAACCTTCTATCTCAGCTCCCTGCTTTATGTAACCAAATCCGGTTTCAGGTCGGGTGGGAGGAACGCCGAGGGTCACCAGATAATCTCTTTTTGCCAGAGCTTCGGCTTTTTGAAGGGCCTTGATAAAGGCCTCGGAGTTCGTTACAACATGGTCAGCGGGAAAAACACCCATGACCGCATCGGGATCTTTGTCGATCAGCAGTTTCGCCATAAGCCCGATTGCCAGTGCGGTATTTCTGCTACTGGGTTCTGCTATGAGATGATCGGAAAAAAAGCCGTAGCAATCCAACTGGTGCAGGGTTTCGATCGCCTGCTGATGATTGGTAGCCAGATATAATTTTTCAGTGGGAATCAAGGGTAACAGGCGCTGAACCGTGTTTTGCACCATGGTCCCGGGGCCCACAATTTCCTGCAATTGTTTTGGATTTTGTTCGCGACTGACAGGCCAAAACCGGGTGCCGCTTCCTCCGGCCAATATAACTCCGTACATAGGATTGTAGTGTCTTTCCTTATGGGTTGTTGAGGGGATCTTTTAAGGACTTAGCTGGATGTAGCGCCTGATTTCAATTTTACCGCACCCATTTTAGCTAAAAAGGCATCAAAGGACTAGGAAAATAACTCCAGTTGGTGGAAAGAAAAAAGGATCTACGTTGGAAAATTTAAAAGCATTTTGGCCTTATATCTCCAAATATCGCAAGGCAATGGCAATAGGTGTCGCGGCTTTAATCCTCACAGACTCCATGACGCTGGTTGTGCCCTGGTTGATAAAGGAATTTATTGATGTCTTGCCCGGAAAACCTTCCTCAGAACTTCTTTTAAAATATGTATTCCTTCTTTTTGGGGTCTCTTTGTTTCTTGTTGTGGGCCGCTATGGGTGGAGGGTCTATATGTTCGGCTCTTCCCGAAAAATCGAATTTGATATCCTGAACCGATTATTCAAGCATCTTTTGACTTTAGACCGGACCTGGTACCTGAAACAAAAGACGGGGGATATCATGTCGCGCGCCACGAACGATTTAAGGGCCGTGAGGGAATTTTTCGGTCTGGGTGTGCTGATTCTTATTGACGCAGTTTTCGTTATTTTCGCTGCCGTTGGCATGATGAGCTGGATCAACTTTGATTTGACACTCAAGGTTTTTTTACCACTGCCCATTATTTCGTTTTTGTTTTTTTATTTTGTTAAGGAAATCGGCAAGCGCCACAAAGCGGTGCAGGAGCATTTGGCCTTGATAACAGGACAGGTGCAGGAAAATCTTGCCGGGATCCGGATTCTCCACTCATTTGTTCAGGAAGAAAATGAAAAAATAAAATTTGCGCAACTCAACAAGGAGTACATCAATAAAAATCTGGCTGTGACCCGAATGTTCGGAATTTTTACTCCCACCATGGTTTTCATTATGGGGGTGGCGGCAATGGTTTCGTTGTGGATGGGAGGGAAAGCAGTGATTGCCGGGTCCATGACACTGGGATCTTTTGTCGCGTTTAACGGTTATTTGATGCTTCTTTCGTGGCCCATGATGGGAATCGGATATGTTTTTAATCTCACTCAGAAAGGATTAGCGGCCATGGGCCGTATCCAGGATATCTTTGCTTCTCAACCTGAGATCATACCGGCTCCAGAGGGAGCGGATACCTCGGTGGAGATGGGTGATATCGAGTTTCAAGGGCTCCAGTTTTCCTACCCGGGCGAGGACACAATGAGCCTGAAGGGGATCGATATTAAAATTCCTCAGGGCCAGACTCTGGGGGTGGTGGGGGTGATCGGTTCGGGCAAAACCACTCTGACTCAACTGCTTTTACGTTTTCATGATGCGACTGCGGGGGCTTTATTAATAGGAGGCCGCCCTATAAAAGAAATTCCTCTGCAAGGCTTGCGAGACTCCTTGGGCTATGTGAGCCAGGAACCTTTTTTATTCTCCACATCCATTCGCGACAATATTGTGCTGGGACGGGTGTCTGCCACAGAGAGTGAATTGGAGGAAATTGTCCAGACTGCCGGATTGAAAAAAGATGTGGAGCGGTTTCCCGACGGACTGGATACGTTGATTGGAGAGCGTGGAGTTTCTCTGTCGGGAGGCCAGAAGCAAAGGGTCGCTCTGGCTCGTGCCCTGATCAAAAGACCCGAAGTGCTGATTCTGGATGATGCGTTCTCACACTTGGACTCTGAGACGGAAGAAGAAATTTTAAAAAATATCCAGACCCAGCTCCGTCAAACGACCACCCTGATTATTTCCCACCGGCTATCGGCCATCCGGGGTGCGGACCAGACCATCGTTATGGATGCAGGGCAAATCATTGAACAGGGAAACCATGCTTCGCTGATCCGGGAGGGAGGGGTCTATGCAGGTTTGTTCCAGAATCAGTTGCTGGCCAGGGAAATGGAGATTCTCCTCTGATGAACAAGGTCTATATGGAAAATCTGAAAAATCGGTATCGCGACTGGGTTTTGTTCAAGCGGGTGCTGGTTTATCTGCAACCCTATAGCCAGTGGGTAGCACTTGCCATATTTCTTCTGTTGGGAGTTTCCTTGCTCAATCTGGTTGGTCCCTACCTTACAAAGATCGTCATTGATGACTATATAAAAACCTCTGACTATGAGGGGCTTGATGTTATCGCGAGCCTGTATCTGGCGGCATTGATGGTCTCATTTGTATTCCAGTTTTTGCAGAACTATTTAATGCAATACATCGGACAGAAAGTCATGTTTGACCTGCGTTCGAAAGTGTTCGCTCATCTCCATAAAATGTCGTTTTCCTATTTTGACAGGAATCCGATCGGGAAAATGATTACCCGGGTGGTGAACGATGTTGAGGTTCTCAATGAAATGTTAACTTCCGGACTCATTCTTATTTTTAGCGATCTGTTCACGTTGGCGGGTATTTTTGCAGTCATGCTCTATCTGGATTGGCGGCTGACGCTGGTGGTCTGCATGGTTTTTCCCCTGCTCGCAGGGGTTACCCGGTTATACCGGGTTCGGGCTCGTGACGCGCTTAGAAAAAATCGGGCACATGTTTCTGAACTCAATTCCTGCCTGGAAGAAAACCTGTCGGGCATGGATACAGTTCAATGCTTCAACCGGGAAAAGGCAAATTACAAAAAGTTTGAAGGCATTAATGGCGATCGACTTAAAGAGGATTTAAGAACCGTATATTACAACGCCTTATACATGCCCTCCATCGATCTTTTCAATTCTCTGGCAGTGGGTATGGTCATCTGGTATGGAGGAGGGCGGTTTGTTCAGGATGAAATCCAGTTAGGAATTCTGGTAGCGTTTATCATGTACCTGCAGAAATTTTTTGAACCGATACGGGACCTTGCGGAAAAATTCAATATTATTCAGACGGCCATGGCCTCCTCCGAGCGGATTTTTGAATTACTGGATACACCTGAACAAATTCCTGACTTGGTTCCTCCTCACAGTGATTTCAAGATGCAGGGTGCGGTTGAGTTCAAGAATGTCTGGTTCGCGTACAACGATGAAAACTTTATATTGAAGGACATCAGCTTTTCCCTGGCCGAAGGGGAGAGTCTTGCCATTGTCGGCGCAACCGGTTCGGGGAAATCTACCCTCGTCAATGTTCTTTGCCGTTTTTATGATATTCAAAAGGGAGATATCCGGTTTGATGGTAAGTCCATCAGGGATATCAACAAATACGATTTGCGCCGTCAGATTGCGTTGGTTCAGCAGGATGTGTTTTTATTCTCAGGAAATATTCTGGATAATATTCGACTGGGAAACCAGCAGATAGGTCAGGAAGAAATCGAGTCCATTTCGCAAGCTGTCAGTTCACATAATTTTATCAATAGTCTTCCTTTTAAGTACGAGCAGGAACTAAAGGAGGGGGGAGTAGGGATTTCTTCCGGTCAGCGACAATTATTGTCCTTTGCCAGAGCCTTGGCTGTTCGCCCACGAATACTGGTGCTGGATGAGGCGACCTCCAGTGTTGATCCTGAAACCGAGAACCAGATCCAGCTGGGAATCCGGGAATTGACACGCGGCAGAACCAGCATTATTATTGCGCACCGTTTATCCACACTCCTGCACGCGGACAAAATTATCGTGTTAAAGCGCGGAAAAATAATAGAATTCGGACAACGAAAGGAGTTGTTGCAACAAAGAGGAATTTTCTATAAACTCTGTCAATCGCAACTGCAGTCGCAACGCTTAACTCCTGATAATACGGAGGAATAATGGGCACAAAAGTTTACAATAAAACTCCGCAGGAAACCTTACGGTTGATCAATAATATTCCGTTTTTTGAATCTTTCACCAAGGCTGAAAGACAGGAGTTTGCCGAGCTGAGTAATGAGCTTATTGAGTATTCCGATAAAATGGCAATTGTTGAGGAAGGCCAGACGGATATGGCGGTGTTCATACTGCTTAAGGGCGAAGCGATTGTGACCCGGAACGATTTGCCTAAAGTAATCATAAATACCCTTACCTCAGGAGCGTTATTTGGCGAAGTGTCATTTTTGACGCAAACTCCTCGCACGACTAATATCTTTGCCAAATCCGATGCCAAGGTTTTGAAGTTGGACCAAAAGGTGTTTGAGAAAATCAGTCCTGCAACCCGTGAAAAACTTAAGGATAAATTTATTACGGTGCTGGTGAACCGGATGAGCGAAATGAACACAGCCCTTGTTCGCCTGAAGGTGGAAATGGAAGCGATCAGCCATGTGGCAAGGGATTATCATGATGAATTTGACAAGATTCTCAAATCCGGCAAGACCATGAAAGAAGTTTTCAGCGGCATGAACGAAACCATTGCCGGACTGATTCGTTAGACACCCGACTGTCAGCGAGCGTTGTGTTTTAGGTAGTCTCTCTTTTGCAAGATCCCCAACAATTTCCCCGCTCCAAGTTTGACCTGCCTGGCCTCGGTCAAAAGTTGCTGCAATACAAATCATTTGAGTTCTACTGACCAGACACCCAAAAAATTTGTAAGGAATTGGAATATTATTCGACTGCATAAAGGTCAATGCAAATTGTAATCCATAAATTAAGAGGTGAACGATGAGAAAATTACTGTATGTATTATTGGCATTATCCTTTGTCTTTTTACCTGTGCCGGTATTTGCTGATGGCGGTGCCTTACAGTTTCCCATGCGAGAAGGATCCAGTGCCAGTGCTCATAAACATAATGAAGAGGGTATTTCCCATTTTAATCAGGGACACTATGATGTTGCTTTGAAGCATTTTCAAATGGCATCCAAGATTGATCCTGCCGTAGGTGAGTCGCATTATAACGAGGCTTTGTGCCTGGATAAGCTGGGACGGCACGGAGATGCTACCAATCATTTTTATGCCGCTAGAAAATATGCCCACGGAAATTCTGCGATTCTTAAATCCGGAATCCTCAATGATCACGCTCCTATGAAAAGAGAAGGTTCTTAAGTTCGGGAATAGAAAATCTTGAATGCAGGGAGGCCGGATGGCCTTCCTGCTTTTTTTAGTTTTTTGACTTAAAGGAAATGAGTAACCGTTCAACCGGGCGGTTGTTCTGGATATGCTCGGTGAGAATTTCTTCCATGTCTTCTTTAGTCTTCGGGGAATACCAGGTGTCATCAGGGTAAACGACCAGTGAGGGACCTTGAGCGCAGGCATCCAGGCATCCAGCCTTGTTAACTCGCACCTTCGTTTTCAGCCCCAGTTCGTGGACACGGCCTTTCATATAATCCAGAAGTTCTGTCGCACCTCTTGAAGAACAACAGCCTCTGGCATCATCGGCTTTTCTTTCGTTGATGCAGATGAAAATATGTTTTTGAAAACGTGGCATGGTTGAGCTTTGCCTGTTTGAGTGGAAATTCGGGGTCAGTCGGACTTGGGAAGTTTGTGGGAATGGGTTTCATAGTACTGCTTGAATTCCCCGAAGTTGACGTAACATCTCTCGCAACTATCCGGGAATACGGTCACAATCACTCCGCTTTTAATCTGCGAGGCGAGCTTCAAGGCTCCTACCAGTGCGGCGGCGGATGAGTGGCCGACCAGAATGCCTTCCTGCTCTTCGAGAGTCTCGACCATGTCGTAGGCTTCATCGGTCGGGACACTGATTTTCCCATCCAGTTCTTCTTCTTTATAAATTCCGGGAACGATGGAAGTTTCCATATGCTTGAGGCCTTCCAGGCCGTGCAGGGATTCTGCCGGCTCCACCGCGTAGCATTTGATATCAGGGCGCAGTTGGCGCAGGCCCCGACTGGTTCCCATAATGGTACCCCCGGTTCCGATACCCGCCAGGAAATGGGTGACGCGATGATTGGTCTGGTCCCAGATTTCGTGGGCTGTGGTTTCCTGATGTGCTTTCCAGTTGGAGTCGTTGTTGTACTGGTCCGGCATGAAATAGATGTCCGGGTTTTCCTCATAGATTTTTTTTGCCAGGATGATCGCACCATCCGAACCCTCGAAGGGACTGGAGGTCACAATTTCGGCACCGTAAAAATCAGCCATCAACCCTTTTCGTTCCTTGCAGACATTTGCCGGCATGACCAGCTTGACCTTATAACCTTTTATCTTGCCAATCAGAGCGTAGGAGATGCCGGTATTGCCGGATGTGGAATCGAGGATGATTTTATCTCTGGTGAGCTTGCCGGACTTTTCCCCATCTTCGATCATTTTCAGGGCAGGGCGGGATTTTACCGAACCGCCAGCGTTTTTCCACTCGGCTTTGGCATAAATATCCACATCCTTGAATTCCTTGCCCAGGTTATGAATGCGGATCAGGGGCGTGTTGCCGATCTCCTTCAACACCGATTGATCGGTGATGAGGGGACAAGACGGCACCTGAACCTCAGATGGAATAGGAAAATTCATCG
This sequence comes from Nitrospina sp., assembly GCA_018653085.1. Lineage (GTDB taxonomy): Bacteria > Nitrospinota > Nitrospinia > Nitrospinales > VA-1 > LS-NOB. The sequence goes on along the minus strand of JABIAY010000034.1, from coordinate 24,202 downwards.
GTTTTGACATTTCAGTATTAGATATCTTTAAAACCGATTACGGTGCAAAAAAAAACGGTAACCGGTATTTTTATTTCCTTTGTCAGCGCGACAACCCACAGAACTCTTCATAGTCAATCAGTTCGGTGATTGTGGGTTGGTCACTGCAAACGGGGCATTGTGGATCTTTTTTTAATTTCAGCTTTCTAAATTCTGTTTTCAGTGCGTCATAAATGAGCAGAGACCCTACCAGGGTTTCCCCTTTACCCAGAATTAGTTTCAGGGTTTCGACAACTTGCAGGTTGCCAATCACTCCTGCCAGCACCCCCAAAACGCCGCCTTCCTGACAATTGGGAACCATGCCTGGTGGTGGGGGTTCCGGGTAGAGGCAACGGTAGCAGGGACCTTCATCGGGCTTGAAAACGGTTCCCTGCCCTTCAAAACGGAAAATACTGCCATGAATATTTGTTTTGCCCGTCATTACGCAAGCATCGTTGATGAGATAACGTGTGGCAAAATTATCGGTGCCATCCAGAACATAATCATAGCCTTCGAACAGGCGCAGAATATTTTCCGAACTGAGTCTCTCATTAAAGACCGTGACGTTGACATCCGGGTTGAGTGCTGAAATGGTTTTTTTGGCGGACTCGGTTTTGAGCATGCCAATGCGCTCGGTATTGTGGATGATCTGCCGCTGCAGGTTGCTGAGGTCAACGGTATCGAAGTCGATGATTCCCATATTGCCGACACCGGCGGCGGCGAGATAAAATGCGGCAGGAGAGCCCAGTCCGCCTGCGCCTACCAAAAGAACCTTTGATTCCAAAAGGCTACTTTGCCCTTCACCTCCTACTTCGGGAAGGATAATATGGCGGCTGTAGCGTTCTATTTGTTCATCGGTAAAATCTATCATCCTCAGGCCCCGCCAGCGATTGCCGGTATAATAGAGATTTCATCGCCATCTTTCACAGCGGTACTTTCGCCTTCAAGAAATCGGATGTCTTCTTCGTTTAGATATATATTGATGAAACGACGTGGAGCACCATTTTCATCACAGATGCGCTCTTTAATTCCCGCGAACTGGTTTTCCAGATTATCGAGAATTGCGCTGATGGTGGCACCTTCTGCCATCACTTCGCTCTGATTGTCAGTCAACTTCATCAATGGGGTAGGTACTCTTACTTTTACTGCCATGCTTTACTCCTTCTAAACCGTTAAACTGTTGGCGAATACTTCTTCAAATCCTTTTATATTAGGTTCGATCACTTCAGGTGCAGGGAAACAATCGGCCAGGGCTTCCTGGGTTTTTAATCCGTTACCAGTGATACAAATGACAGTCACCTCGTCCGGTTTGATCCGGCCTTGCTGGATAAGTTTTTGTGTGACGCCTACGGTAACGCCTCCTGCGGTTTCCGTGAATACACCTTCCGTTTCGGCCAGCAGTTTCATGGCGGAGACAATCTCTTCATCCGATATGTCCTCCCCGTAGCCACCGCTGGTGTTTGCGGTTTTGATGCCATAGTATCCATCTGCCGGGTTTCCGATGGCGATAGATTTGGCAATGGTATTTGGTTTTACCGGAATGATATTTTCACTGCCATTTTTTATGGCTGTGGTAACAGGAGAACAGCCGGTGGCCTGGGCCGCAAAAACCTTGGTTTGCACTTTGTCGACCAGCCCCAGCATTTCGAATTCATGAAAGGCTTTCCATATTTTTGTGATCAGCGAACTGCCTGCCACGGGAACCACAACATTGTCCGGTGTTTTCCAGCCCAGTTGCTCGGCAATTTCGTAACCGTAAGATTTGGACCCATCACCATAATAAGGACGGATATTGATATTCACAAAGGCCCAGTCGTGATTGGCTCCAATTTCACTGCAAAGCCGGTTCACGTCATCATAACTGCCTTTGACGGCAATCAACTGTGTTCCGTAAACCAGGGTTCCGAGAATTTTTCCTGCTTCCAGTCCGTCAGGAATGAGGATGCAACTTTTCAGTCCGGCTTCTGCCGCATGAGCCGCAACTGAGTTTGCCAGGTTACCTGTTGAAGCGCAGGAGACGGTATCAAACCCAAACTCCAGGGCTTTGGAAACGGCTACAGAAACCACCCGATCTTTAAAAGAAAAAGTGGGGTGGTTGACGGAATCATTTTTCAGGTAGAGGTGGTTCAGTCCCAGAGCCTTGCCCAGATTTTTCGCCCGGATCAAAGGGGTAAAGCCCGTGTGAAGACCCACTTTCGGGGGCTCATCCAGAGGCAACAGGTCTTCATATCGCCACATGGTGGGTGGACCGGACTCAATAGACTTCTTGGTCACGACCTTTTTGATGGCTTCATAATCGTAATTGACTTCCAGGGGACCAAAACAGAATTCACAAACGTGAATGGGTTCCTTGGCATATTCTCTTTTACATTCTTTGCAGATTAATCCTTTTACATGACCCATTCCAACATTCCCTTTTAAAAGTACTTGTTAAAACTAAAATAACGTTCTCCCGTATCCGGCAAAACCACAACAACATTTTTTCCGGGGCCCAGTTCTTTAGCCAGCTCATTGGCGGCAAAACATGCGGCTCCAGAGGAAATTCCAACGAGAAGACCTTCTTCTTTTCCCATTCTCTGGGCAAATTGAAAGGCGTTTTCATCGGATACAGGCAAAATGCGATCCAGCAGATCCAGGTTCAGCACATTGGGTTTAAAACCCGCTCCAATTCCCTGAATTTTATGGGGGCCGGGAGGCTTGCCCGATAAGACTGCCGAGGTTGCCGGTTCGACACCCACCACCTTAACCTGCCCATAATGTTTTTTTAATACTTCCCCAACGCCGGTGATGGTTCCCCCGGTTCCAACGCCTGCTACAAAACCATCCACGGACTCACCGTTCATTGCAGAAACGATTTCGGGCCCGGTTGTCTGCCGATGCACTTCCGGGTTAGCGGGGTTGTTGAACTGCTGAGGCATGAAATAGTCCGGGTTTTCAGCCAGCATTTCTTCCGCCCTCTGGATGGTGCCTTCCATGCCAAATTCGGCGCGGCTCAATTCAGTTTTTGCCCCGAAACTTTCCAGAATCATCCTGCGCTCGGCACTCATGTTTTCGGACATGACAAGCACAACGTTATAGCCCTTGACGGCACCCACAAGTGCGAGGCCGATACCCGTATTGCCACTCGTAGGTTCAATGATCGTGGTGCCGGGTTTCAGCAGGCCCTTTTTTTCCGCATCTTCGACCATGCCCAGTGCGATACGGTCCTTGACACTGCCACCTGGATTGAAGAACTCCAGTTTTGCGAAAATGTTGGCACCGTTTGATGGGATAACGCTGTTCAGTTTAACTAAAGGGGTGCCACCGATCAACTCTAAACTATTAACAAATTTGGATTTAACCATTTCAACCCTGGGAAACCGGCATTCCAATCCGCTTTATACGGAGTGGCCCCTCCGTGCGTCACAAATTTAATGCGAACGAAAGGGAATTATAGATAAAAGAAGTCCTACTATGCTTGAGATTAACCCTGATTTCAAGCTCTTTATGGCGGATTTTTGCCTTGGATGGAGGCTAACTTTTCTTGGGACCCCGAGGCTTCAGGGTGTTCAGGCGTTTTTTGAACTGGCTGGTGACAAACTCAGAATCTTCAGCGCTGGAGATAACGTGGGGGGTGATAAATATCATCAGTTCGGTCTTTTTAAGGCTGGTGGACTCGGAGCCAAACAGTCTGCCTATATAAGGGATGTCCTTGAGCACAGGGACTCCAGTGACCGTGTCCAGGGTGTCCGTGCGCATCAACCCACCCATGACCAGAACCTGATTGTCTTTAAGTACCACCTCGGTATTAACCTGCCGGGTGTTAAAAGAAGGCTGGTCTCCTACATCAGCACCACGGCTGGAGATTTCCTGGCTGATTTGCAGGTTGATAAAGTTCTCCGAATTGATCTTGGGCGTAATATCCAGTTTGATTCCGACACTGCGGTACTCCACCGTAGCACTGACAATCGCGCCACCTGCTGATGGGGTATTGGACTCTTGAACTATGGGGATTTCATCCGTGATGGAAATGTTTGCGGCCTTGTTATCCGAAGTCACGAGAATGGGGTTGGCCAGAACATTGGTCTTGGAGTCGGACGCGAAAAGCTGTAGCTGGGCTATGATTTTGTCAGGCTTGCCGATGAAAAAACTACCTCCAGCTAAAAATGAAGCCGTGGCGCTTCCGATGGAACTCCCCAGGGCGCTGGCGTTGGTAGTGCTGGAGCTAATGCCTGCGGCGGTGCTCAAGGTGCCTGAGGAATCTTTAAAGGCCAGTTCCAGTCCTGTAGCTGTCGACTCGTCAATAGTGAGGTCAACGATCAATACTTCAATCAAAACCTGTTGTGGAAGCAGGTCCAGTTTGTTTATCAGGGCCAGTATGGCCGGATAATTGCGCGGACTGGTCCGAATGATCAGTGAGTTGGTATCCGGATCCGGCAAAATTGTGACCTCGCCATCGAAGTCACTGCTGATGCTACCCGCCGCCTGGACTACGGGCTTTTTGGTAGTGGATGCAGTGGTACTGGCTCCGGATACATTGGCTTTGGTTGTAGTGGCTGCTTTTTTGGAAGCTGTCGAAGTTTTTGTAGCTGTACCGGTGCTTCCTCCCGATTCCTGAAAGATGCCATTTAAAAGGCTGGCCAAAGCTGCGGCATCGCCATTTTGCACGTAATACACAAATGTGCTCACATCTCCTTCCGAGATCGGTTGATCCAGGCGGTTGACCCAGAACTCAATGGTCGGCAGAATTTTATCAAAAGCGTTGACCACGAGAACCGAGTTCAATCTTGTTAGTGAAAGAAATGAAAGCGAGTCGCCCAGAGCTTCTTTATAGCCCATGGAACTAAAAATTTCCTCGAGTTCCTTGACTAGCACTTCAGAATCTGCGTTTCGCAGTTTATAAAGCTGGATGTCTGAAGAAGCCAGTTTGTCAATGTCCAGAGCCTGTACGACCTTGATGATACGTCTGACGTTGTAGGCCATTTCGATCATCATCAGGTTGTTCGTTTCAGGAATTTCAATGAAGCTGGCGTTGGTTGTGAGAAGCGGACTGATAATTTTCTTCATCGACTCCACAGAGATATGCTGGAGTGGAATAATCTGAATGATCATGCGCTCTTTATCCGGGATGCTCGGATCATCGGCGAAATGGATACTCATGGGTTTTTTTGCCGCATCCGGAGCCTGGAGAAAACGGTAAAAATTCCCGCTTTTGACAACTGCGACATTATTCAGGGCAAGAATTTGCTCCAGAACGGAGTACAGGTCTTCAACCGGAATTTTATTGAAAGTTTGCAAAGTTACCTTGCCTTCAACATTTCCTTCAATAACATAATCAATTTTCAGTAGCTCACAAAAGGTGGTGATCACATCATAGAGCTCTGTTCCCTCAAAATTGAGGGTTATATGTTTTGCTTCCTTCAATTCAGGAGGAAGATCGGGCTCGACTTTTACAATAGTTTGAATCCGATCCAGCGAAGCTTTTTTCCGTTTTTGCAGTTCGATTTTTTCAGGTCTGTCTGGCTCCTGTTTGGTGGTCTCTTGTTTGGTCAGGGATTCGGGCCATGTGGATGTAGTTTTCATGGCAGGTTTGGGTTTTTCACGGGTAATCGTTGACGATTGGCTGGAGATAAAAAACTTGCCTCCGGCGGCATCTTCAGCGAGGTACCAGGTTTGGCCTTTACCATAACCCCTCTCAACACGGATCAGGTCAAACAGGTCCCCCTTTGCGGCAGTGCCAATTTTCGGGTATTGGGTTCCCGGTCCCTTATGCAAGGAGGTGTTCTTGTTTGTGATGCGAATCCTTTTCTGGTGCTTGGATTCAGGAATATTCTTGATTTTATCGGGATCGATTAATTCGTCAGCCCCGGCCTTTTTGTCAACGCTGGCCGGGTCCGGCAATATCATGGCATCTACCACATCGGTTTTGTCCTTAAGTCGATGCATGGTAGATTTTTTCGTTGCCCCACACCCATACCAGGTGGCAGACAAAATGAAAATTGTTAAGAGGATTGGAATTCGTTTCATATCGGTTTTCCGCCTTGAGGCTCCAGTTCCTGAATGAAGCCCGTTATCAGTAAACGGGTTTGCAGGTCTTCCGGGCTCGCTTTGTTAATTCTCCGCAATCGAAGTTCTTCTACTATTAGAAATTTTTCATGATTTTCTATGCGCATTAAAAACAGGGACAGGTTTTTAAGGCTGGAACGAACAGAAATTTCAATTGGCACGGCAAGCATGCCTTCCATGTATTTTGGCTTATTCACTTTAGTTCGTTCAATGGTTACGGTTCCACTCGAAAAACCTTTGACAAGTTTTTGCAGGCTGGCCGCGGCGAGGCCGGATTGCTTCTCCTTGAAAAATCTGCGAGCCAGATTCACATGGGTGCTCTGGTTGGCTTTTTCTTTTTCCTGATAATAAGATTTCTGATTCAGAACCTCGTAGTATTTCTGGATGAACTGGACCTTGCTTTTAATTTTATCATCTACTTTAGCCTGTTTCTTATAAATCGGCTCTGCGACAAAAAAGAACAGCAGGTAGCAAACCACAAAAGCAATGCCGGCTATTAAAACTTTTTTATCTCTTTGGTTGATATCCATGTTTACGAAGCCGTTTCCAAATCAGCACGAATGGTGAATTTTTCACCTGCGGATTCATTGATAATGGTACCCACAAATTCTGTTCCTTTGAAGGTTTTGGATTGCTCCAGTATTGGGATAAGTTTTGACGCGACTGGAGAGTATCCTTTGAACTCAATTTCTCCCTGTTTAAATTTCAAGTGTGTTAGCCAGGTATCACGAGGAAGAGATCGGCTCAATTCTCCCAGTACTGGGAGTTTGTCCGGGTATTGTCTGCTTATAGTATTGAGAATGTCCACATATTGTTTGAGTGAATCATATTCCAGATCAATTTTTTCCAGGCCGGTTGCCTGCCCTTTAATTTCTTTCAACTGTGCATCCAAGGTGGCCAGTGTTTTATTGGCATAGACCACCTTGTTGGCAAACCAACCTGCCAAAAGCAGGATGACGGTGACGGCCATAGCCAAAGTCAGCTTGATATTCACCTTTTTCCTTTTTGGTTGGAGGCCTTCCGGCAAAAGGTTGGTTTCAACTTTTTGTTTTTTTAATTCTCTCAAGCCAAGGCCTAGTGAGGTCAGCATGAGCGATGGGGAAAACGAGTCGGGCACGGTGGGGCTCACGGACTCCGGGGCTTGCAAGGCAGTTGTTGATACCTCGGTTTCCTTTTCCAGATGTTGCGTGATGTAAGGAGCCAGAACTCCTCCACCCGTTATAAAAATATGGCCCACGAGTTCATTTGCCTCGATGCTCCTGCACGATGAGAGAGCTTGTTGCAATTCATCGACAATAGATTTGGTGATTTCCCCGGATAAATTTTCCAATTGTGCGGGGTCGCTGATTTTTCCTGAATTTGCGCCTTTGATTGCAGGCTTGGCCCAACTCAGGCTCCTTGAGAATTCTATGGCGTCATTTTTTATGAGAGCAATATCCAACGTCTCCGGGCTGATGTCTGCCAATGCCCAGATAGGTGAATCGTTTTCAATTTCCTGTGAAAAGGCAAGGTTGACATTTGCGAACGTGGAAACATCTAAAACTGTGGTTTTCAGATTAAGCTTTTGAACCAGTTCGAGATAATAATTGGCAATTTCCTTTTTAATCGCCGCCGAGGCGACATGGAAAATATTTTCGGCCTTTGGGGTAACCTGAAAGGTGAAATATAAATCTTCCAGTCCGGCAGAAAACTGGCGTTCCAGTTCAAACTCTACCATGGATCGGACCGACTCCAAGTCGGGAGCGGGAAGCTCAAAAGTTTTGAAAGTAACATAACTTCTGGGAAGACTCACCACCACCGACTCCGGCCAAGTATCATGCTCTATAAGGAAATGGTTGACCTTGTTGAGAAAATGTTTCTCTGCCTTTTCATCTTTGCCGGTCAATGGCTTCAGTGTAATCATTTTCCCCGCCAGAACTTCTATTGTGCGTAGCTTTTTTCCGACAAGAGTCAAAAATACCGACCCCTCCCGGATATCCACTCCCAGAGATTTTTCTATAAATACGGATTTCATAAGTCCAGGACGTTATCGTTCCAATAATGAGTGACCATGTTTGCCTTGTCCCCTGTGCCGGTTTTTTCTAAAACTACTTCGAGGGTGTGTTCCGTTCGGCTCCCCTGTATTTTCCCCGTTGCAGTGACCCTGAAAAGTGTGGAGAGACTGTTCGAGTGATAGCCCTTTGAAGTTCGGTTGTTTAAAATTACCTTTGCTTGCTCGGGGGAATAGATAATATTTAATACCTCTTCGCTTGCTGTATTCGGGTTGACCGATGGATACTTGTAAACGGTCAAAAACTGGGCAATGCCTTTATACTCCTTATCTTCTTCCGATTCCTCCGTGGAACCATAAAGGATTTCTTCTGTGATTCCCCTGATTTTTAATAATTCGCCGAGGGTTTCGATCTTTCCGTTTTTCGCATAATAGGGTGGACGTTGGGTTCGATAATAATCATCTTCTGCGCCATTGAGGCGATGGTTTTTGTCTGCATCGATCCAATCCAGAATCGAATCCGAAATGGTGTCCTGCGCCAGCTTTTCCTTAACCCCGGAATAAGCCAGCAGTTTGTTAAGGATAAGTTTGCTGGACGAGTTGATGGATATTTTCCCGTTCTCGTCTCGGATGGTATAGGTGATGGTTCCATGTTCCAGTTCGATATCGGTTCTATTAACAATGTCGAATTCTAGAGCCTCCTCTTCCTCGCCTTCGGTTGAATCGCTGGCGTTGGAATTGGCACTTGGAGCAGGCACCTCTTTTCCCATGACCCAGCCATGCTCTTCATGAATGGAGTGAAAACGAGCATTTTTGAGCAACTCCGCCACCGCCAGATTGATCCCGGCCTTGGCGAGATAATAGCTTTCTGTATCTTCCTTATAATTTCGAGTGGTGTTGACCTCCATTTTCATCGAAAAGGCAAATTCCGTCGCCAAAGCTATCAGCAGAACAAGAACCCATAGGACGATCATCAAAGCCATGCCGTTTTGATTTGAGTTAAGCCTTTTCATTCGCATCCTCTTTTATAACAGGAGGTGTTGCAAATTCCATTCCAGAGTTGAGTAGGACAATGATTGGGGGTGAAAAAACAGGTTCCAATTCTTCACCTTGCTCCTCTTCTCCCGGTTTAGGCTGAGGAATAACTCCTATCGTGACCTCTACAGCCCGTGGAAGCGATATTTTATTGTTTTTTTCAAAGGCCAGCGTCGGATTGGTCTCATTGGAATTGTCTACGCCCAGTTCAAAAGGGTCCATGGAGACCCGGTTGACCCATTTCCCGGAAAACTGTTGGGCACTTTTATCCGGGCCTTCTACCTCCTGAGGCGGCAATTTTTTCACTTGGTAGTAGCGGAATTTCATATGGGTTACGTTCTCGGCCAGCACAAAAAATTGAGTGGAGTCAGAGCGCGGGTCGATCCTGGAGAATATATTGCCATCGGAAATATCACGTTCCATCAAAATGGCTCCGAACTGGCCGGTTTCCGGGTGCTCGCCAATATAAAATTTAACCTCATGCGACAAGGTCGCTGGATCTGATGCGGTCATGGGTGTGGCGAAGGTGACGAAACGTATGGAATCTGAATTTCCTTCAAAAGCCAGGATTCTTTTTTTTGAGGAGAGGTTCTGGCCGATGGCTACCCCATCTTTTTGACTGACAAATACCGGATAGGTGGATTGAAGCTTTTGCTTGAGTTGCTCGCTGATAATGCGCAATCGTTGATAGGTGTCTACCTTTTGTTCTCCCACATCCCGGGCAGAGATTCCAAGGCGGACTCCTCCCAGTCCCAAAGCGACCATCATGGCGATAATGGTCATCGAAAGAATCATCTCCAGCAGGGTGAATCCCGATTGGTTTTTAAATATTTGTTTCATCTAATTTCCTGAGACATTGCTTCCACTTCCCGCACCGCTTACGTTGGTGGTGCTTGATCCACATACATTTGCATTGGTGGTGTCTTCGGAAGCTTCTCCTTCGCCACCACTGGCCGGAGACGCTCCTCCCGTAAACAGTTTTTCCAAATAGGTGTTTGAAACCGGGTGGGCCTGACCCTCAAGGCGAAGGGTGGCCAATTCAACATTGCGCGTTTGGCCCCGATCTTCCCAAAAGACTTTTAGTAAAATTTTTTGTAGCTGGATGCCTGAGTCGGGATCATTCAAGGGTGAATCATGGGGGGCGATGTCGACCTCCCAATGATAACTCTCTTCATTTTCAAAATTGCCGGAGTATTCATCAGGCTCAAAATTCAGTATTTCCAGTTCATTTATTTTCGAATTCGCCAGGGTGACACCCTTCAGATACTGGCCAGAGAAATCCACGGATCGGACGCTTGCCGAAAACAGGTTGAGTATGACTAAAAAGCCTCCAGCCATAATGGCAAGGGCAACCACAACCTCCAGAAGGGAGAACCCGTGTTCATTCTTCCAGTTGGCTGATTCTGGGTTTGCCGGTAATTGGGTCGATGGTGACCGCATAAATATTTTCCTCATCCTTGTCATCAGTGGATTTAAATCGGATGGTTCCTCCGCTGGAGTTGCCCCGAGGATAAAAAAGGATTTCGAATGTTCCTTCGGTCAGGGTCTCGTCAGCCCTTTGGTAGTCTATGACCTGGACCGTTTCATCAATCGGTTTTGATTGCGTGACCTCTTCCTGTTTGGGGATCGCCAGCCAATACTGGTTTTTTTCGATATCTACGTTAAAGGTAAATAATGTTTTTCTTGATATGGCTTCGCTACGGGTAAACTGGATCGCTGAAGATATCTGTCGAACTTCGGATTGCAGTTTGATGCGATCCAGTGTGGACACTACGAAGGGGAGCGTCAACCCTGCGAACAGGCCCATCAACAGTAGAACCAGAACCATCTCCAGAAGGGTGAAGCCATTAGGCTTTCCTTGAATAGTTCTATTCAAAGTGCTTCCAACTGACGATGTCTAGATCGTTTTCTTCACCTCCTTCAGTTTTATCAGCACCATAAGATATCAGATCGTAGCTTCGTCCTTCCTGTCCAGGAGATTGATAGATGTATTCGTTTCCCCATGGGTCTTTGGGAAGCTCCTTTTTCAAGTAGGAGCTTATGGCCTGGAGGCCCTGATCCGTTGTGGGGTATTTGTGTTTTTCCAGACGATAAAGATCCAGTGCCTGACCGAGAAGTTCAATTTGGGCCTGGGCATCCTGTTGCCGTGCTTTATCTATATGGCCAAAGAATTTGGGCACAACGGTTGCCGCCAATAGACCGATTATAACCATCACCACCATAAGCTCAATAAGGGTGAAGCCCATAGAGTTAAGCGGGTGGATTTTGATTGATTGAGTTTGGCCCTTCATAAGTTTTCCTTGTCTGGTTGGGGTTGATTAAAAAGCAATGTCGTTGGCACTGAAAATAGCGAGTAACATCGAAACCACGATGAAACCGATGACCAATGCCATAAATAAAATCATCATAGGCTCAATCAGGGAGATAACCTGCTTGATGGCCTGTTCCACTTCCTTGTCGTAAGTCTGAGAGACCTTGGTCAGCATTTCGTCCAGCGAGCCTGAGGTTTCTCCTACAGTGATCATATGAACCGCCATGGGGGGGAAAACTTCAGCCTCTTGAAGCGGACCCGATAAACCCTTGCCTCTCTTCAAAGCCTGCTTGAGGTTTCCAATCGCATCCGAAATAACACGATTGATCAGAATAGATTGGACAATCCCCATGGCTTGCAAGATAGGCACTCCACTTTTCAGCAGAGTCGCCATGGTCAAGCTGAAACGCGAAACTTCAATTTTGCGGATCAGGGAGCCGAACAAAGGAAGCTTCAAGAGTAAGGTGTCCCATCGAAGCCGCCCTTTGTCGGTTTTTGTATAGAATGTAAAAGCTCCTATGCACCCCAGTATTCCCAGAAGCAATGCAGGCCAGTAATTGATGATCAGGGAGCTGAGTCCCAGCATGAGCTGGGTCGGAAGCGGCAGAGCCGCGCCCATGTCTTCAAACAGTTTTGAAAATTGCGGAACGACAAAAGTGATAAGAATGATTACGGCAGACCCGCCCACCAGGCTCAGGATGGCCGGGTAAACCATGGCGGTACGAATATTGTTTTTGAGTTCTACTGATTTTTCCAGAAACATTGCCAGGCGGGCCAACGCTTCGCTGACCATGCCTCCGGCTTCTCCGGCACGGACCATGTTGATATAAAGTTTTGAAAAAACATCAGGATGTTCTTCCAGGGCATCGGCGAAAGTACTTCCGGCATGAACCTGCTTGCGAATATCTGCAAGTACGGCACGAATTTGTTCGGTCTCTGCCAGCTTGATAAGGGTGGAGAGACTGTCATCCAGGGTCAGACCCGCATCCACCAGGGTGGACAGCTGCATGGTGAGAGTCATCAGGTCTCGGGTAGGAACCTTGGAACCCAGTTGGGGCAAAGAAAGCTTGAACGCAGAAGAAACTTTGTTTTTTCCCTCTGCCACTTTGACGGGAAAAAAATTAAGCTGGCGGATTTGTTGAATCGCAGTGTGGTAATCCGGAGCGTCTATGTCACCTTCAACAAACTTGCCGCTCTTGTCCGTGGCTTTGTAGGAATAAACCGTCATGGTTTATATGTTGCCTCTTGATTAAAGGAAAGACTAGTTTCTATCGTTCAGCGTAACGCGCAGAATTTCTTCAACAGTGGTGATGCCTTTCACGACTTTGTCCCATCCGTCTTCCCGGAGGGTGCGCATCCCCATTTTTCGGGCCTGATCGCAGATAGTCTGTGCGGTGGATTTTTTCAGGATGAGTTCACGAATCGAGTCATCTACAACCAAAAGTTCATAGATGCCGCACCGGCCCCTGAACCCGGTATTGCTACAGGCTTTGCAACCTTTTCCAGAGTAAACTTTGACCTTTTCTTTATGCAGCAGACCCATTTCTGCTTCAAGAGTTGGGGTTAAAGTGGCTTCCTCCTTGCAGTCGGGACAGATCACCCGGACCAGCCTTTGGGCAAGCACCCCAAGCAGGGCTGAAGAGATGAGAAAGTTTTCGATGCCCATATCGAGAAGTCGGGTGACGGCACCAGCCGCATCATTGGTGTGAACGGTACTGAAAACCAGATGTCCCGTCAACGCCGCCTGGATGGCAATATCCGCTGTTTCCGGGTCCCGGATCTCACCGATCATGATGACATCGGGATCCTGACGCACGATGGAACGCAAGCCATCGGCAAAGTTCAGGCCGATTTGTGATTTGACATGGATTTGGTTGATGCCGCGCATCTGGTATTCCACCGGATCCTCAATGGTGATGATTTTTTTGTCAGGCGTATTGATCTTGCTCAAGCCGGCGTAGAGCGTGGTGGTTTTACCGCTACCGGTGGGGCCTGTAACCAAAAACTTGCCATAAGGTTTTTTGATCAACCCTTCTATCAGCCGGAGTTCTTTTTCGGGGAACCCCATCTGACTCAGATCAAGAACCAGATTGTCCCGGTCCAGGATTCTCATGACCACGCTTTCCCCATACAATGTGGGAAGTGTGGAAACACGCATATCAATATCTTTGCCGAGAATTTTAAGTTTGATACGTCCATCCTGTGGTAACCGCCGTTCCGAGATATCGAGCTTGGACATGATCTTGATGCGGGTGGTGATTGCGGAACTCAAACGTTTGGGTGGCGGTTCCATCGGATGCAGGATGCCGTCAATACGATAGCGAAGAGACAGGTCTTCCTCGAAGGGTTCCAAATGAATATCACTGGCGCGGGTTTCAATGGCCTGGCTGATAATATGGTTCACCAGTTTGATGACCGGGGCCTCGGAAGCCATATCCCGAATGTGTTCAGTGCTGTCGTCCAGTGTGTCCAGCCCATGCAGGTCGTCATCCTGGATGCCGTCGACCATGCGATTCATGGCGGAACCGCCTTCTTCCCCGTAATAGGCTTGAATGGATTCCAGAATGTCCTGCTCACTGCTCAAAACAACACGAATATTTTTTCCCAGAGAAACTTTTAAATCCTCAATCGTGTAGAGGTCGAACGGATCATAAACCGCTACGATCAAGGTATCGTCTTTAATTTGTAGCGGGAAAATGATTTTTTCCCGTAAAAAAGTTTCTGTAATGGTCAGGCCCTCAACAGGCAAACCGGATTTTGGATATTGCCCCTTTTTGATATAAGGCAGGCGCAGTTCGGTGCTCAGGGTTTCCAGCAGGCTTTGCGTGTGGATATAACCGTGATCGGTCAGAGTTTTTCCCAGATAACTACCCGTATGCAGGTTATTGGTCTTAACTTCTTCGAGAGCCTTTTCGGTAATTTTTTTGTGCCTGAGAAGAATGCGCTCTACAGGATCGGTTTTTTTTAGCATGACATTTTATTTTCCTGAAATATGAACCCTGGGTGGCGGAGTAGGTGCGCCGGAGACTCTGAATGCGGGAGCCGGTGCGGCAGGCGCTCGTTGGGTAGCCGGTTTGGGCTGGGCCACCTTTGGCCTGACAGGTTTATTTTTGACTGGAGTTGCTTTGAACTTCCTCGGATCATATTTCTTGTTTTTCTGGAACAATGAAGTTCCTTCACGGTGAATTATCTTGTCTGGCTGGCGGGGGGCCAACCGCAGGCGGATTTTTCGCCCTTTTTTATCATCTAAAATGACTGAGTTTTTTTCGATTTCGGTCAATTCAAAATTGCCTACAATTTGTCCCAGGGAATAGCCTTTTTTCTTTACCTTTTTCTGTACAACCTTTCCCCCTTCCTGGGCGGAATACTTTCCCTGTAGGATAGCAATTTTCGTACCAGCCAGCATCAGAACTCCCTTCAAAACCAGGTTCGGGGGAGGCAAGGCCGGTTTAGGGGCTGTGGCCGGGCGAGCCGAGGGCGGTGGAGGCGGTGGTATATATTGCTTCCGCTCTTTGCGGAATACATTACTTTGCACCACCTGGGATACCGTTCCGGCGTTATATCCCGGCTTGTTAACTGCTAATTTTTGCAGGTTTTTCGGCGATCCTACCAGTGAGGAACCATCCACCCTGGATGGATAGGGGGGGTGAGTCCAGGTTCTGACCGACAGGGTGATAAGGAGAGCAATGGTGAGGACAAAAACCAGGTTGATCGCCGGGAAAAATTTATTCAAAGGCACAAGTTTCCCTCATGATTTCTTCCCCTAACTTAATGAATTTATTGGGGATTGTCAAGTTATTACAAAATTTTGACGGGTGGAGCCTTTTCTCATAATCATTGCAATAAGTTATAGCCCCAATAAGGTTGAAATCGCCAAAAAACGATGCGTACCCTCATTATAGTCCCCCTACACCTTTATTTTCGGGAAATCTGAGAAAGACCTTTAGATAATTATGTTTGCGTAAAATCCCCTGTCTTTGGGAAAAAGGGGGGAAAGTATTGAAATTTAGCCGATAAAGCTGGGTCGATATCGTGAGGAATGCTGGGGCTGGAAAAGCTTTTTGCCAGAAAAAGAAAAAGGCCAGCTGGGGGAGGAAGTTGCCTTCCTCCCCCAGTGGCCTTCTTTAAAGCAAACTTTAGGGACTACTTCTTCCCTTTCTTCGTGGCCGGGGAAGTGTTGTTTCCCTGGTCATGAGGAACCGATGCGGAACACGCGGCTGTACTTTCGTTGCCACTTGCATCGGTTGCGGTGATGACTATGCCGTAATCTCTCTGACCGAGGTTTCCTGCTCTCTCGGCTCTGAGGGATACTTCATAGCTTGTTGCATTGTCACTCACTACCCAATCAGGATCGGTATTGCCATCGCCAGTGCCATTAATTGGCTGGTTGCTGGTGACAGAAACACTGAACGTTGCATTGGGATCAGCAATATCGCTTACGGAACCCGTAGACACCAGAACCAGTTTATGGTTCGGAGGCCAGAGTTTATCCGTCAGACAAGCATTGCTGATGTCAGGTGCCGTGGTGTCGACAACCGTCACAGTTTGCGTTGCTGTGCCAGTGTTCCCGGCGGCATCTGTTGACGACCAGGTAATCGTATACGTTCCAAGCGCAAACGGTCCTGTGTTGTCGGCGGCCGGTACTAACGAACCATCCACCAGATCCGTAGCGGATGCGGTTCCAAGGCCAACTGGAGTGGTTACGCCGGTTGCTTCAACCGTTACGTTAGCCGGAGCTGTCACTGCAGGTGGTGTGGTATCAACAACCGTCACGTTCTGTGTTGCGGAGTTACAGTTTCCTGCCGCGTCACAGGCCGTCCAGGTGACTACAGTCGTTGTACTGGCAGTGTAGTCAGCGGGTTGGTCGCTGGTGATCGAATCAACACCAACCGCATCGGTAGCCGTAGCAGTACCGATAGCTACGTCCGTTTGCGGACCGGTTGCTTCAACCGTTACGTCATCCGGAGCAGTTATGCTCGGAGCTGTCGTATCAACAACCGTGACGTTCTGCGTATCGGAGGCACAGTTTCCTGCCGCGTCACAGGCCGTCCAGATGACTACAGTCGTAGTGACCGAGTAATCCGCTGGAGCGTCACTGTCGATCGAAGTAACACCGACTGCATCGTTAGCCGTAGCAGTACCGATAGTTACGTCCGTTTGCGGACCGGTTGCTTCAACCTGTACGTCATCCGGAGCAGTTATGGCCGGTGCTGTCGTATCAACAACCGTGACGGACATCGTCGCAGGTGTGGAATCGACAGTACCATCGTTAACAACCAGCGTTACGGTATAGGTTCCCGCAGGAATCGAAACCGAAGGTGTTGCGCCGCTAGCTGTTCCAAAGACTCCTGTCCAACTATAAGTCAACGGGTCGTTATCCGGATCGGATGAACCGGAACCGTCCAGGGTCACGCTGGAACCTGAAGGTCCTGTCTGCTCTACGATCTGGGTGGAACCCGCATCAGCGGTTGGCGGCTGGTTGCTGATCACCCAGGTCGCGGTCGCTGTGTTGGAGGTCTGAGACACGTTGTTGCTGTCTACAAAGCTGGCAACGATGGAGTCGGTTCCGACACCTCCGCTACCTACATAGGTGAAAGTGACTTCACCATTGGAGTCTGTTACACAACCGGCAGGATTACATGTTCCGCTTGCCCCGGCATTGGGACCGGCAGAGATGTTAAACGTTACCGTTGCTCCTGCAACAGGACCCAGAGGCGAACCGTCTTCTGCTGAGGCCGTGACGGTATGGGAGTCTCCCACTTCTTCGTCTATAGCCGCTACAGGTGTCAAGCCGAGGTTGCCCTGAATGGTTACCTGGGTACCACCGAGGAGCAGTACCTGGTCGACCGACGCACCATCGAAAGCATCGTTATTGTTGTGGTCATGGTATGCCAGCACCCGCAGACCGGAAAAACCCGGTGGGCCGGTAAAGACCGTATGGTAACAACAGTGACTCAGATGCGATTCTGTAATGCCCGGAGCAATGCTGGACATGTCAGCTGTTGGGAGGTTTCCGCTGGAATTGCTGTGACCTGAATTGGCGGTCGTCAAAGACAGAGGAAGCCAATTGTATTTATGGGAATAGCCAGACTCAGACAATGCCAGCAAACCGCCACCGAGATTATTCACGAAGGTGACGATATCGGCTTGCCGTGCGTTCAAGGCTGTGAGTTGACTAGATGTCATGCCGCCAGAGGTGTTTCTGCTGTCAGATGCAATATAAATCGCGGCAAAATTTGAAAAATTGACATTTGCGATTTCAGAGGTGGTTCTGACATGTGTGACCGCTACATTGGGACCGGCGTTGCTAACTTGGTTCCAGGAATTAAAGGAACTAAGAGCGTAGCTACTATTAACTCCAACTGCTACGATCCCGGTGCCACTTGATTGCGAATTGTTGACCACGAAACTCAAAGCCTTGCCATAAAGCTGGCCGCAGGCCGATCCTCCGCAATGCCCGCCGTCATCGGCATCGTCACCACTGAGTACCATCGGGCCACCGATCGCGGGGCCACTTGGTGGTGGCGGAGGAGGAGCAACGTAACTGGTGCTAACCATGAATCCCAGGTTAGACATATTGGCGTTGCCGCCTGCTGCGATCTGCAAACCCTCTGTGCCGGTCTCGTTTTCGGTTCCGACAGTTTGAGCACTACCATCAAATATCACTGCACCGTACTGTAATTCGATATCATTACTGCCTTCGTGAAGGATTGCTTCCACAGTATTGGAACCGTTGTTGTAGAAGAGGGGAACTCCATAAAACCCGACCACGAACTCGCGGTTGGGAGCGCTTCCCAATACTTGATAACGAATTTGACCTCCACCATAAGAAGCCGGATTCAGATCATCCCAGAGCATGGCAATAATGTTGTCGATTCCGTCTGCGGCTGGAATAGCTCGCCCGGAACAACAACCCTGGTGGAGATTATTTGCCCCGTCAAACTGGATAAACCCGTTGGATGAAATATGCAAACTATTGTAGCTTTTACCGTAAAAATCGAACGTGAACGGTATGGAAATAGCCCCGCTGACTTGATCGTCAGACAGGGATACTGTTGTTCCGTTGATGTTGCGCAGGTCATTAGTTATCGCTGTCGAGCTGTAACCACCTCCATCGGGCCCCGGTGCGGGGGTTGACCATGCTGAGCTCGCAAAAGCGAAACTGAGCAGGAGCAGGCAGGCGGCGGCGAGTAATCGCGCTGGCCTCCAGCTTTGCAGAAATTTTAATGATTTGTTTTTACTCATTGTTCTCCCCTATTTTAAGGTTTTAGATTTGTTCTGTTGCGTTAATTTTCATTCTGTTGCGATAATTGATAAGCCACATCTTCTGATACCGCTTCTGCAGGTATCTGATTACTAGCGATGGCTTGGCTTAAGGCCGCCTGCGAATTTGCATCGCCATAGGCCAGGGCGTTGACGATCCTCTGTTGCGAGGCGAGGTCGCCACTTTGTGTTGCCTGGAGCAGTTGCTGGATGCCCCTACTGTTTCCCGTTCGCGCCAGACTCAGGGCGGCGGCATTACGCACGGATGGATCGTTGCTGGCAAAAGCGGTTATCAAGGGGCCAACAGCATTCTGACCGCCAGTCTCTCCGAGGCTCCTCACCGCCAGAGACTGAACCCATGCTTCATCGCTGGACTCCAGAAGGTTGGTGAGATAATCTTCCGCGGCTTTTGAATCTGCTTGTTTGAGTGCCTTTAGAGCTTCATAAAATATATGGCCGTTGCTGGCCTGGCTGTAGTGAGCCGGGTTGAGTAAAATACTTCCCAGGTCCTTAGCAATTTGTTCTCTTGCCTCTTTTGTCTTCAATGCGCTGATGAGGTTTCTGAGCGCCGAATAATTGTTTGCTAGAAGAAAACGTCCTGGCACCGTGTTCATGCCAGTTGGCAATTTGTTTTTTTCCGCCACTCCTTGTGAATTAGCTATAACGCCTGCAGGAAGTCCTTCTTTTCTCGACAACAGCATGACCTTGGTCAACTTAGGTGCTGTCTTGGTCTTCTTGGAAGAATAAAAAAACACCGAGTTCACGCCATACAACAACCTGTCAACGACTTGCTTCAGCGATACATCTTTGAGGTTTATTGTTACGTATTCATTCAGGATATTCGGATTGGATGTTTTGACGATCAGGCCGGTGACGGCAGAAACTCTTTCCATGACCTCAGTCAGGGATATATTGTCAGCTTGAATAGACAGGAGACCGGATTTTTGATCTCGAACCACAATGTCTTGCTCTGCGGAGGAACTGGCAAAGGCGGGAGCTACGGCGAAAAGCAGGAGGGCTAAACAAGAGGTCAAAAGCCGTTCAAATTTCATATAACGCACTTCCTTATAGAGAGAAATACCAGATGGTTATTGTGCTAGGCGTTACTTACATAAACTCTTAATGGTTTTACTGTGCCGAAGAGGGCCATCTATTGAGAAAAAATTTCTCTGTGTCTCCAATTCAACAGGGTGGGAAAATGGATGGGCTATAACTCATTGATAAAAATAGTATTAATTTTAAATCCACGCTTTTATGGACAGGGCGGGGCCGCTGTTTAATTACGGTTAATCTACGAGATTTCAATGTAAAAGACAATCCCCCAAACGTGGGGGGTGTGCATTTTTTTTGACATTATTGACATGGGTATATTTTGAGGCTGGAGGGTTGAAACTGTCGGTCGCTGTGACCGCAAAAGCAAAAAAATCGTAGCGTTAAGTTTTGAAAATTTCCCGTTATTGATTGCGGATTTGTCTTAAAATGGGGAAAACGATCCGTACCCTAAACAGTCAGGAGGTTTCTTTGAGCGCACAGGCTTTGCTGGATGAATTGTTAAAATGTTTACCGCTTCGGGTTTATGGCAGGGGGGCCGTATTGAACCTGTTACGCGAAATGGGGTTCCCGGTCAAAAACAAAACGCCGCTTGAGGTGACCGATGTTTATCGCGATGACAATTCCGGTGAACTGGTCTGCACGTTGAGTCCGGATGGCAAAGGCGATTTTACCGCCGCGCTCACCAACCTGAAACTCGATATCAAGCATCCCCTCTACCGAAAAGTCAAAAACTATCAGGTCGAAGTGTCGGAAGCTCTGGGTAAACAGGATGTGGAAGATACCCGCCAGACAAGCATCGATCAGGAAGACCGTGGCGGCTTTCGCGTTGGAGATTTATATAAGAACCGGTGAGTTACCGGTGGCAACGGGGCAACTAAAGGGGGATAACAGGTTAGCTTGGTTTTTGTTTGCCCCCTCTTTTTTAAAGAGGGCTGGGGTGATTTTCCTTTTCGATTTAATATTTTTAATCTGACAGGTTTTCTTTTTCGCTATGACTTCAAAGAACAACTCCTTCTCGTATGATGAGTCGATCAAGGAAAAGGCAAGAATGCTTCGCACCCAGCCAACTCCAGCGGAGAAACTTTTTTGGAAACAGTTGAAGGCAATGCCATTTTATAAGTCGCTGGCCTTTAACAGACAAAAACCTGTTGGGTCTTATATCGTTGATTTTTACTGTCACAAGTTACGGCTGGTGATAGAAATTGACGGTCACAGCCACGGCGAAACCAGGGCAATAGTAAGTGATCAAAAACGGACAAAAATTTTAGAGTCTAAAGGGTTGACTGTGTCTCGTTTCACAAACGCAGAAGTAGAAAAAATATAGAAGGGGTTATGGTGAAACTGGAAGAAATTATTGGGAAAAGATTAGATGTGAATCACCCCAACCCTCTTTAAGAAAGAGGGGGCTAAAAGCCTACATTGCTACCGGTGGCTATTGGTTTTCTGAATTGATGAATTTTTTCAGGAAGGGGAACATGGCGCCGCGTTTCTCGATCATTTCTTCACGTGATTTTTTTACCACGGCTTCATCGATGAGGCGGATGTCACGCTCGGCGGCATATTTCTCGATGCCTTTCACTACCATGCCCCGCGCGAAAGAAGGAATGCGCTCGAGTCGGCTTTTGGCTTCCGGTGTCCACTGAGTCTGGAACTCGACTTCCAGTCCAAGTGTGTCTTCAACTTTTAAGGTGATGGCTTTGCCGCCATATTTTCCCGGTTCGTAATCGCAGGAAGGGTCCTGGGCCATGTAGTTGCCGGTTTCGGCAAAAGCGCGTGCCCGACACCCGGAACACATGGCGGAGAACTCGCAGGAACCACAATTGCCTTCGAGTCCTTTTCGGTCCCGCAGTTCTACCATCAGCGGGGCGTTTTCCCACAGGTCTTTAAAACTATTGGATTTCAAGTTGCCCACCGACTCTTCGATGAAGGGGCAGGGGGTCAGGTTGCCTTCCGGTGAAATTCTGCTGTAATGCGTGGCCGCCGGGCACCCGCCGGAATAGGTGCGGGTGTAAACCGATTCGGGATCGTTTTCATAAACCACCCTTTTATATTGCGGGGCGCATTTGGAGTTGATCATCAACCTGCCTTTGTATTTCATCTGCTGATCATAAAGCAGTTTCAAAGCTTCTTCGTAAGCGGCGTTGGAAATATCGGTGTTGCCTTGTCCGCGTCCTGTGCAGACCAGGAAATACAGGTTGAAAGCGATGGCACCGATTTTTTCGGTGAACTCGACCACCTCGGGAATTTCTTTATAGTTCATGTCCGAAACCGACATCTGCACGAGAAAATCAACGCCCACTTCGTTGAGGATATCGAAGGCATCCATGGAAAGTTCCCAGGCTTTTTCCACTCCGCGAAACTTGTTGTGTCTGTCCGGATTCATCGAGTCGATGCTGATCCCGACTCCATGGGCTCCTGCGGCTTTTATTTTTTCCGCATTGACGCGGTTGATCATGGTGCCGTTGGTGCCGAGCACGACCATGAATTTTTTGTCGGCGGCGTAACGGATGATCTCGTAAATGTCGGGACGAAGAAGCGGCTCGCCACCGGTGAGGATCAGGAACGCGTTGGGATTAACTTCTGCAATCTGGTCGATGACCCGGAAACATTCTTCGGTGTTGAGCTCATCGGTTTTGAGGCCGCCGCGAAACTCCGCATCGAGATAGCAGTGGTCGCAATTGAGGTTGCACCGCTTGGTGAGGTTCCAGGATATTGAGTAAGCGCGGAAATCCATTTTTTCCGGGCTGAATTCCAAAGTGGGCTCTGTTTCCATGTTAAATTAAGGGCGTGATCGCCTGTTCCTGCTGGTGATTAAGGGTTGATGAATGTGTTTACTCATCATAAAAGGTTTTCCCAAATGAAACAAATATTTTACGGATTTCTTACCCTGCTGACCGGGGTGTGGATTTCAGCCTGCTCGACTGCCGAAAAGCCGGATGCGGGGGAGCAAAGGGTTTTCCGCATCACCCATGCCGATTCCTCAGGCCGAATGCTCTCGGAAATCTGGACCGGACACAAACTCGAATCTCTCGACTCTCTGCAAGTGCGGGGAATTTCCAGCGAATATTTTGACAAGGCCATGCATACGCAGGACTCCCGGTTCATGGCGGTTTCATTTTCCCGGTTGTTGCAGGAGTTTAAACTGAAACGCGGTGAGGATGCGGTGCTTTTAAATTGCTTTGACGATTATCAGGGGATTCTATCGCTCAATGATATCCACCGTTATGATTTGCGCTTGGCAACAAGGATAAAGCTGGCATCCTTGACCGCTAAACCCGGCTGGTTGAATCCGCTCCTCGTTCTGGTTCCGGATGGAAAACACCCGCCGTTTCAGGAACGGTTCCTGACCGCGAACATTCGCGAACTGAAATTCGTTCGACTCAACGACTATTACGCTCCGCTTAAGAAAAATACCGAGTCTTCGTCCAAGTCTCAGGAAGGATTGGAAATTTTTAAAAACAACTGTCTGTTCTGCCATTCTTTAAAGGGGGTGGGGGGCAATAAAGGCGTACTGCTCATTGAGGCGTATGGGTTTTCCAATGACGCCGGTCGAAAAAAGTTTTTAATGGATTTCAAAAACTTCCATCATAAAGACAATGCCGACAAACAGGATGTCGAACAGTTTGTTACCGATGAAAAACTGCAACGCATTATGGATTACCTTTTGCAGGCTCAGGATGGCACTTAACGAAATTTAGATGTGATTAATTTTTTTAAGAAACCAAGCAGGTTTTAACGTCTTGGAAATTTTCCAAACCAGTTTTTCCTCAACTACTCCTTTCTTTAATTTAGCTTGGTGATTTTGACCTGGGTGTAAACTTCCGGCTCTCCACCCGAAGCCGGGAGCCCTAAATTATAAGGACTACCATCACAAATCCAGATGTGATGTTGAACTTCAAAGTCCGTCGTGGTGTTGATGGTAAACACCCCACGGATAAAGGAAGGGGTTGTATTGGGACCAGAAGGATGCACATATGCGGCCGATCCCACCAGTACCGTTTGTCCTGAGGTTATATTTTTCAGTCTTGCCTTATGATGATGGGCATTGTACGCAGGGGTTTGTGCTTCAATGATGTAAGTTCCAGGCAACAGGGTGAAGCCGTCATTAGAAGCCGCAAGAGAAATAAAAGAAGTGTCGCCTGACAGGTCATTAAGACCACGAGGTTCCCATACCTGTGACGTGCAACTTCCCCCGCCCGTTGCATGGGGCAGAATATGTTGCAAAAATGCGAACCCGATGACTCCCGCTGGTCCCTGCGGACCCTCTGGACCGGTATCACCCTGGGGTCCTTGAAACCCTACTTGTCCCTCTGGGCCTGTTGCACCTTGTGGTCCGGTTGCGCCTGTTGCGCCATCTTGACCATCAGCCCCTGCTGATCCGGTAGTACCTTGCGGTCCTTGCGGACCAGTAGTGCCTGTTGCGCCATCTTGACCATCAGCTCCTGCTGATCCGGTAGTACCTTGCGGTCCCTGCGGACCAGTAGTGC
>JABIAY010000073.1 GCA_018653085.1 Nitrospina sp. | reverse complement strand
CACTGGTCCCGATTTGTTCCAGTCGCCCTTCGTGGAGGATGGCGATACGATCGCCTAGAGTGACGGCTTCAACGATATCGTGAGTGACAAAAATAATCGTTTTATTCAGATGTTGTTTCAAGTCCAGAAATTCCTGCTGGAGAGAATCTCTTGTAATTGCATCCAACGCGCCAAAAGGTTCGTCCATCAAGAGATAAGCCGGATCAGTTGCCAAAGCACGGGCAACGGCTACGCGCTGTTGCTGGCCGCCTGAAAGTTCATCGGGAAATCGATCAGCGTGGATTTCGGGAGACAGGTGAACCAGTTCAAGCAATTCACGACACCGGTTGTTTATCCGGTCCTCGGGCCAACCTAAAAGGCGTGGCACCATGGAGATATTCTCTCGATTAGACAAATGAGGGAATAAGCCGATACCCTGGGTAACGTATCCGATGGAGCGCCGAAGTGCTATCGGATCTTGATGCTGAATATCCTTTCCATCTAAATATATCCTTCCTTCTGTCGGCTCGATCAAACGATTGATCATTTTAAGTATTGTTGATTTACCGCAACCGGAAGACCCAAGGATCATCAGGATTTCGCCTTCCAATACTTCCAGGGAAAGGTTATCAACGATTCTGGAAACGCCATCATAAGATTTACTGATTTGATCGAGGGCAATCATAGATACGTTTCGAATCCAATAGGGTTAGAAACCTCAGATATCAATTCCCATTGACTCCAAAAATTCTGGCGAAATATCAGCATTTTTTCTACCCACAACTGCAAAATAATAAAGCGGCTCTCCATCGATTGATAATCTATGCCTATACCGTTCGATATGGTCGATATCAAGATATTTTGAGAAAATCAACTCTCGTATCATGGTAGAAAATCCGGTTTCATCGCTTCGATCAAGGAATGTTTCTTTTATGTTAAACCCTATCCACCCCTTGGTCTTAATGATATTGAATGCCTTCACGAATGCCTTTGTTGGAATGTCGCCAAAACCAAGTGCCGCAACGGTAACCATACAATCACATTGCCATGACTCTATTTCTTCTTTCTTTTCTTCACTAAGTTCGCAAAAATCCTCAACATAATAAGCATCATATACTCCTGGCCTATCGCGAATAGCCGCATCGTAAGCTTCTGGAATAATATCGATACCTATTAATCGAGATATGCCACGCTTTTTTAATTCCTCCCCCATCATGCCATTCCCTGCGCCTAAATCCAGCACTCGAAGCTCAGTAAAATTACCTTGGGACTGTTTAATAGAAGATTCAAGAATAGCGCTTACTTTGCTGGGAGATGTGCATTTTAGGCGATCATAGAATATTTGCTCATACAAACCGGGTACCTGATAAATCTCATCGTAGTCGTGGAACTTGATTTTCCTCTTGTTACTCGTGCCATGAAGGAAAAAATAACTTTCATCTTGATCGGTGTTGGATAATTCTTTTTTTGGAAACTGCACTCTATGTCTCTTGTTCATAACTTTCCCGGTATAATATTGATATTATTTGGGCAATGCCTACAGGTTTCGCTCGCATCTTTGATGTGGAGTCATTAAACATACCCGACTTCCAAATGGATTGAAAGAGGAGGCACTTCTCTTACTACAGGTGATCGCGGCTGGGAGGGTTATTTGTTTTTCAGTACTTCCTTCAATTCAACCATGAACTCATTGACGTCTTTGAAGGAGCGGTAAACGGAGGCAAAACGAACGTAGGCGACATCATCCAGTTTATACATTTCACTGATGACCTTTTCGCCAACCTTCATGGCAGAAACTTCCTTCTCGCCCAACTCCTGAATATACTGTTCCACACGGTCAACGAGGTCTTCAATATCTTTGATACTGACCGGCCTTTTCTGGCAGGCTTTCTTCACGCCTTCAATAATCTTGTCCCTATCAAACTCTTCTCGCCGACCGTCTTTTTTCACTAATAGTGGTAAAGACCGCTCCAGCTTTTCGTAGGTGGTGAACCTGTCGGCGCAACTCAAGCATTCCCTTCGCCGGCGTATAACAGTCCCCTCTTTATTCAAGCGGGAGTCAATGACTTTGTTCTCCATACCGGCGCAATCAGGGCATTTCATAGGGCAAGTTTATTGCTTGGTTAATTCCAGGTGAAGGGGGAACTGGTCGCAGAGTTCACGCACTTTTTTACGTGTCTGGGCATGCAGGCCATCATCTTCCACTTTTTCGAGTGTCCGGACAATCATTTCTCCGATTTTACGCATTTCATCTTCTTTCATTCCCCGGGTGGTCAGCGCAGGCGTCCCAATCCGAACTCCCGATGTCACAAACGGGCTCCGGGTCTCAAAAGGCACGGTGTTCTTATTCACCGTGATGCCCGCTTTTTCCAACGCCGCCTCAGCGTCCTTCCCGGTAATATCCTGAGGCCTGAGATCCACTAGCAACAGGTGCGTATCCGTTCCACCACTGACAATTTTATAGCCTTGATCGATTAAAGACTGCGCCAGGCATTTAGCGTTAGCCATTACCTGTTTCTGGTAAGTCACAAAATCCGCACTCAAAGCTTCCTTAAACGCCACGGCTTTTGCGGCAATCACATGCATGAGGGGCCCACCCTGAATACCGGGAAATATTTTTTTATTAACTTCCTTGGCGTATTCTTCCTTACATAAAATCATTCCGCCCCGGGGTCCCCTGAGAGTCTTATGCGTGGTGGTGGTAACAAACTCTGAGTGGGGTACCGGTGAGGGATAAAGTCCTGCCGCAATCAGTCCTGCTGGATGGGCAATATCTGTCATGATTTTTGCCCCGACTTCATCGGCAATTTCGCGGAACTTAACAGGATCGATCACCCTTGGATAGGCACTTGCCCCGGCAATGATCAGTTTGGGCTGGCTTTCAAGAGCCAGTTTCCGGACCTCCTCGTAATCAATCTGCTCAGTTTCCTGGTTCACGCCATAGGCAACAACGTTATAGGTATATCCGGAAAAGTTAACCGGGCAACCATGAGTCAGGTGCCCACCGTGAGACAAGTTCATTCCGAGAATAGTATCTCCCGGTTTGAGAACTGTATGGTAAACCGCCATATTGGCCTGGGAGCCGGAATGGGGTTGAACATTGGCGTGTTCGGCAGAGAATAGTTTTTTTGCCCGTTCAATGGCAAGGCTTTCAGCAACATCAACATATTCGCAGCCGCCATAATAACGTTTGCCAGGATAGCCTTCGGCATATTTATTGGTCATGACCGAGCCTTGGGCCTCCTGCACCTGAGGGCTGACAAAATTTTCCGAGGCAATCATTTCGAGGGTATTATTTTCCCGCTCGGTTTCATCTATAATGGATTGTGCGATCTCCGGATCAAAATCAGCAAGTGACAATTTACATCTCTCCTTGAATTAAAGATTGCCTTTAGTTTTTAAAGACGCATCTATTTGGTTAATTTTATCGAGCCGCCTTTGGTGGCGTCCCCCTTCAAAAGGCGTGTTCAGCCAGGTATTGACAATTTCAGCGGCCAACCCTTTACCAATCACCCTACCCCCCATAATCAGGATATTTGAGTCATTATGTTCGCGGCATAATTTGGCGGTGAAAAGATCTGAACACAGGGTTCCACGAATCCCCGGATATCGGTTGACTACAATGGACATGCCTATCCCCGTACCGCAGATCACGATCCCGCGTTGCACCTTTTTCTCGGCTACCGCTTCGGCAAGTTTTATCCCGTAGTCGGGATAATCAACAGAATCCCCGCTATGAGGCCCCAAGTCATCCACCTCCCAGCCGGTGTTTAAAAGGTGGGCGATGACACTTTCCTTAAGATCGAAGCCCCCGTGATCGGAAGCTAAAGCAATTTTTTTCATGATAATTTCCGGTTGAAAACTTGTTGAGACCTTATAAAATTGAGGAGAATGGTCGGCCCTGAATGATGAAATATATGCCCTGGTGGGAGGCTACTTACTGGGATATTTTAACTCAAAAAAGATACTAAATAAAGCTACAGGTTTTGTCAACCGCATAGGGGGCTATTGGGTTGTAATTACCTTAAAAAAAAATTAAACTGTTAGAGGTATATTATAAAAAAAACTGACCCTATGTGGAAAAACGTATTTCTCGAATCCTGCATACTTTCTGCCCTGATATTTGCCGGGTTTTATCTCAACACCACGCTTCTGAAGGAAGAGCTTTATTCTAATAACAGTAAGGATTCTTCATACATAAGTCATATTAGTGGTGTTGGCACCCCACCCGAATCGCCAAAGCATATCAGTGGTCAAGAAACGGAAGAAAAACCTCATATTTCAGGTTTTGTCACGTCATCTAAAACCCAGCGATAAAAATTCCTGTTGCTCTGACAGCAAATCTCAAGAAACTCTAGATTCAACGCAAGATATTGCAATGTGAAAATTCTCACTCCCATCCTGGCCCTTTACTTCCTGGTTTTGTTTCCAGCAACCCACCTTGTTTTTCCTGGCAACCAATTTGTTTATGAGTTCTGGCATATTTTATATTTTTCCCTGGTTTTAGCAGGGATTCTTGCCTCAAAACACACGTCCTTCCAGCAATTAGGATTCAATAATATTGGAAAATCACTGGCACAAGGTCTTCTGCTTGGGGCACTCCCTGTCGTGGCCGTTGTTTTGTTGGACGGCCTATTGGTTAAAACAGGATTGTCGCAGGCAGAATTATTTGTAGGAGCAGACTTGAGAGTGCCGGAGGAAATGGGATTTAATATCTCTCCTGCAGGCAACATTTTTGCAACTCTGATCGTTCCCTTTATCGATCAGGTGTTTGTGATGGGTTTAATTGTCAATAATTTGTTTATGAAAGGGAATACCGGGCGGGTAATTATCGGCGGTGGTCTGCTATACCCACTGTTTCACTTCAACCCGAGCATAGGGAATTTGTTCCTGGGCATGCTATCTGCAGGACTGCTGAAGGTAACGGGCTCAATAATAGTCCCGATTCTAGTGCATAGTGGTTTTGCCATTGCAGAAATTTTAATCGTGTTTAACTATCCACGATTGATTTCCATTCTGGTATTTTTTATTTGATCAGGAGGCAGCTTTCCTGGCGGCCTTCTTAGCGGATTTTTGCTCGGCACTCCTTGCCATGGCAGCCCTTTGAGCGGCTTCTTTAGCGGCCTTTTTTGCCGCCGCTTCCCTTTGCATTTGTTGGACAGCCATTTCCCGGTTTTTGGGGTCTTCAAAAAATCGGGACACTATTATGCCAAACTCATACAAACCATAAAGCGGGAAGGCCAACAATACCTGAGTGATTATATCGGGAGGAGTCAACACCGCCGCCAGAGCAAATGTGCCGAGAAAAGCCCATTTTCGGTACAACTTCATCTTTACGGTATTGATCACCCCAAACTTGGTCAACAAAACCATAATGAGCGGAGTTTGAAACGCAAAGGCAAAAGCCAGAATCATCTTCACCACAAAGGAGAAATAAAAACCAATGGTGACTTGCATTTTCCACCAGGTGGTGCCGTAGTTCAGTAAAAATTTCAACCCCAGGGGAACAACCAGGAAATAACAAAACAACCCACCAAAAAGGAAAAACACCGTTCCGAAGAACACAAACATTGCAGTAACCTTTTTCTCCTTAACCTTTAAACCGGGAGCGATAAACCCCCATACATGGTATAAAATCCACGGCATGGAAATGAACATGGACCCCATGAAGGAGACCTTCATAGCGGTAAAAAAGGGTTCTGTAGGGGTTATAAAGGTCAGGTCGGCATATTGCTTTGGCAGAGGGGATTCCAGCCATAACAGAAGAAAATCGATGAAGTAAAAACAAACACCAAAAAACAGGGCAACAACCAGGGCTACCTGTATCATTCTATTTTTAAGCTCTATCAGATGATGTGTAACAGGTATTTTTTCTGTAAAATCTACTTCTTTAACCACGAATCTCCTCGCTGGAGCTTTATAAGCCCGGTTCTAAACAAAAAATAGGAACTTCAAAACCTCTAAGTTCCTGCAACTTTTTGTGTTTTCATGAGTTATTCAGACTGGCCATCTTACTCAATTGAAAAGATAATTTCAATAACCTTCTTAGGGAATCGCCCATCCTGGTATTTACTTCTGTTTCTATGCGAAATCCCCAATTAGGATTGATTACAAGTGGCAAATAGTAGATAATGCGGAAAAATCTGGTCTCGCGTCAAACTTGTTTTCCCTTTTATTTCAAAGGGAAATGGACTATGGATGGGCTATAAGCCTGCCAGCTATAATTGGATGCCCCTTCACAATCAAACAGTCACAGGCATTAGAGTGCTCGACACTGCCGAAGAAGGTGCAACGGCAATCGAAACCATGGTGAACGGGGTCATCAAGGAAGTGGCTCAACAAGGTATCCCGATCATAGACATACAAGTGACCGACAATAACTGTTTTTTAATTCTGGGTGAAAAAAAGTCTGACTGATCGTTAGGCGGGAGTAGCTCAGTTGGTAGAGTACCAGCTTCCCAAGCTGGGTGTCGCGGGTTCGAACCCCGTCTCCCGCTCTTTAATAAATTTAAAATTTGATTGTCAAAATAATGCGCCTTACTAAAGAATTTACCGAACTTCTCGCCAAAAATATTGTCAGATCCTTACTGGATAAAGAGTTGATTATTTGGGAAGAATCAGCAGAAAAACTGCAAACCATCGTCAATGGAATCATCACCGAAGACCTTATGGTGGAGGACCGGCTCAACGAAGAAGTGAAAACCCTGCTCGACTCCAAAACCGAAGAGTATGAAAGAAGTATGATGGACTATGGGCGGGTGTTCCAAATGGTGAAATCAAAACTGGTGCGTGAACGCGGACTCATTCTTTAATCCCTAACTGACCCCTATGAAAATCAGCCGAGATAAAATCAACCATATCAGCAGTCTCATTGTCCGTGATTTTGCCAAACGCGATGAACTGGACTATAAAGTCGACCTCAATGACGTGCGCCTGGATATCACCCGGGTGATGACAGACATTCTCCAACTCGATGACAAGGCGGACGCCGAAGCACGCCGGATATTGAACAGCTACAGCAACGCCCCGCGCGAAGGTTCACCGGAATGGGATATCATGTACCAGAAACATTTTGATGAGTACATGAACAAGCAGAGTCGCTAGAAATAGCTTCCCGCATCATTTTTTCTGAGTCATATCAACCTTGCCATCGAAGTTTCGATCAAGTTCTACCTTGATCACTTTGCCAGTTCCATCCATGTGCTCCCAACGATCAGCCTTGCCATCTTTATTGCTATCAAATTCAACACGAACGGGTTTTTGTGAATCATCAAAAACCTGCCATTGGTCCGGTTTGCCATCGACATCTGTATCAAATGCGGTGGTCTTTAGCTTCTGTCCTGAACCAATACGTTGCCAAACATCAATTTTCCCATCCCCGCTTGTATCACGCTCTACCCGCTCAAGTTTACCCAGTTCGTTATAATACTGCATAGTCTCGCTAAGCCCATTCTGATCCTGGTCTATTTTAACAATTTGCAGTTTCTCTCCGGGTCCATATAGTTCCTTCCAGTCGATTTTTCCATTCTGTTTGGCAGATTTTTCAATCCGACTGAGTTTGCCATCCTCGCCATAATATTGAAAATGATCTATGTTGCCATCCTCGTTGCGGTCAAACTCGACTCGTGCCAACTTATCGCTCGCTCCATAGAACTCAATCTGCTCCACCTTACCGTTGAAATTCCCATCGTGCTCAACTTTAAAAAGCTTTCCTTTCTCAGAGACGTGTTGCCACTGATCGGGTTTGCCATCAAAATTTGTATCGACCTCATTAACCGCCGCTTCAATAGTAACTGGAAAAGCAAATATCAGCAGTATCATTCCTATATACAACATTTGTTTTTTTTTCATGGTTTCTCCCTGAATTATGTCAAATCAAATCGAAAAGGAATCACTATATCAATGGTGTCCTCGATGATCCCAGCCGGAAAGCCGGAAAATGGCACAACCATGCTGACGGCATCAAGTGCCGCCTGATTGAGGCGTCCGTATTTCGATTTTTCTTTTAACCGCAGTTTTTCAATTGTACCGTTTCTAAGCAACGTAAATGCCACTTTCATCTTTCCTGCATGGAGGGCCTTGCGCTCCTCCTCAGGGTAGCGCTTGGCCGAAGCAATAACTTTTTGAATACCTATAAGAAATCCTCTCAGAACTTCTTTGTTGGTCATTTGTGTCAGGGTGGCAACACGAGGCTCCGAGAATCCGAGTTGAAAGGCCTTAACGGAAGTCGATGATCGGATTCCTGCGGCTCGGCGAATACTGCCGGTAGATGAGACTCGTGGCAAAGGCGTAGCTATATTTAGCTTATGTGCAAAAGAAGCTGATGCCCCACTCTGAAACAAAGCTTTTCGTCCATACCCACGTGGCGCGACCCTGCTTGTTTGTGCAAGCCGGGGTTTCACTTCGGCGCTAAAGGTACTAAATGCCGATGATGCGAGAGACTCTATAACCTGTGCCCTTGAAGAGGAATGAGGCAACATATTAACCGGCTCTATGCTTTGTGGAGCCATCTCCATGGGCAAAGAAGCAACAGTTGCGGTGGGCATTAATGTTGCTTTTATAGCAACAGGCGGTGCGACAGGTTGTGCCTCAACAGGAGTAATCGGGGTGGGTTTTTCAATATGCGTCTCTTTAATTTCTTGCTTAATTGCAGGCGGCGGAGTTCTTTTTGGAATAATTCGAAACTCCGTCTTCGATTCATTAAGAAGAGGTGGTACGGATTCTAATAGAAAATTACGGCCTAGCATCAAAACAAATAAAGCATGAAATAAAAGGGACATGCTTAGAGAATAGCTTAGCGGTTTTGGCCTGGGTAGCACCATTGTATTAATATTCATGACGATGAGTTCTCCAGAGGCTCCGTAGCAATAACAAAATCGACGATCCCAACCTCTCGCACTCGATCCAGCACATCCCCAAAACGGGAAAATTCGAGGTCACGGTCAGCCTCAATCATCAGTTTTTTTTCTCTAGTAGTTATTTTATTCTCCAGTCGCTCGCCGAGCATTTCGAGGGTAACCTTTTCAGAATCTATTTCCAGGTCACCATTTTTTGCAATGGTCAACCTGGTCAATTTCACCTCATTGTCTTCTGCGGTTTCAGCCTTAGGAAGTTCAACTTCCATTCCTTGCTGTATCGCTGTAGAAGTCAACATGAAGAAAATTAGCAGTAGGAACACAACATTGATCAGCGGAATGATGTTGAGCCTGTTTTTGCTACTCTTTTTGTGTTTTAAATGAATCATGATAAGTAATTATTCAACGCACAATGGCAAAGTCCTTTGCACCGGACTTGCGAGCCAGATCCAGTACTCGCGTGAAAAGATCAAAGTGGGTATTTTTATCAGGTTCCAGCACAACCAGTTTGTTTTTGCGCTCCTTCAATTGACCTTCAAGTTCATATCCGAGTTCATCCAGAGCCACCACCCGTTCACCCAAAAAAATATCACCACCCGCTTCAAAACGCACAATGAGGTCCGGTTCCTTTTGTACCGCTTGCGATTCTCCCTGCGGAAGCGACAAATCAAGCCCCTGCCCTGCCACAGCAAAAGTCAGCATGAAGAAGATCAGCAGTAGAAACACCACATCTATCAGCGGAGCCAGATCTACCTGAAAGCGATCCCTTTCGGGTTTGGAAATTTCAATCATGAGGTTGAGGCCTTCATCAGATCGGCATTAATTATTGGCTCATCCCTTTTTATTGGTTTAGCAGATAGATTCTCACTTCCGGTATCATCATCCAGAGAATGCACCAACAACTGGGAAAATTTGGTCAGGATGAATGAGTTTTTCTCCATCTTGCGATCGAAATAATGCAACATCACCACCGCAGGTATGGCCACAGCAAGTCCTGCCGCAGTTGTCAGCAGGGCTTCCCAAATACCTCCTGCCAAAAGACTTGGGTCTACCTGACCTTTGTATTCAGCAACCTTGTTAAAAGCCTGTACCATGCCCAGCACTGTTCCCAGCAATCCCATAAGTGGTGCAATCGCGGCAATGACTTCCAGAGTGCGGATATTTTTGCCCATATCGTTGAGTTCTTCCTGCCCCATCACCGAGAGAGTTTCCTCCAGCTTCCATTTTGGCTGGGTTTTATGGGACAAGCCGACGGACAACAACCGACCGACCGGCCCTTTCGACTGTTTACAAAGTTCTAATGCCTGAGGGTGCCGCCTATGTTGCAAAAGTTCATTGAGCGACCCGAATAGTTTTTGTGTATCCTCGTTGTTCTTGAAGAAATAGTAGAGGCGTTCGAAGATCACCGTCAGGGCAACGACCGAACATAGAAAAATAGGTAGCATCACAATGCCACCCTTGCTCATTAATTCGAATGCAGACGATATGGAATCCATAATCTTTCTCTCTATTAGATTGAAATACGTTTCAATTTGTCTTTACTTAATTTATTCGCCCACGGCAAAGGACCGCCTTGGGTCCACTCTCTGAAATCTCGGTCCAAGTAGCATAAATTCTCCCCCCATTTCCTTTGAACAAATAGGGATAGGCAACGCTATCTCCAAGAAATGGAACCATTTCAGGTCGGCTAATTTTTCCTTCCCCAGAAATTTTCAGCAACCAGGGACGAATCACACCCCAACCATCAGCCGATTTTGGATCCCTTCCTTGAAAAACAACCCAGGCTTCCCCATTGATCACTTGAATATCAGGGTGGTTGGCATCCAATACCTTTCCTTGTATTTCGTCCATGAACTTAAAGCTCTTGCCTCCATCCAATGACATACCTGCTCGTAATTTAGCCCGATTACCCGCGCCGCTATACCAGACAACAAATAATTTTCCATCTTGAGACTCCATAGATGCACCAGAATGAGGGCATCCATTAATCTTCCAGCCCTCTTTCGTTACCAGGGTTTTCGCATCCCATGTTTTACCCTTATCCAGTGAGGCTGACACAGCCATGACCCGGTTATTGTCTTTATAGACATGTCTCCAAGAAACATAAACCTTTCCAGAACTATCAAATGCCAAAGCCGGGCGACAGCATGGGCAGGCATCTCCTGCAATTTTAATGTTTTGTTCAAACGAACTTCCCTGGTCAAAAGAACGAGCGATATAAAGTGAAGAGGTTCCCGGTAAATTAGTCTTTTTATCTCGTCCATCAAGCCAGGCTACATAGATAGTCCCATCCGGCCCAACTTCCATTGTTTGAAAGGAGTGGTAGGTTTTCTCGTTGTCATCGTTCACTTTTATAGCCGGAGAAAAACTCCTGCCAAAATTCATCGAGCGAGCAAACTTAAGGTCATTTCCTCCCTGCCAAACCGCAAATCTTCCAATACCTTGTCCTTGTCTCAATATTGGCCCGTTCTCTCCATGAGAACTCACTTCCCCTGCTACTTTATTAATGACATAGGGTTTTGAGAAAGTGTCTCCCATATTATGGGAGCCCGTGTAAAAAAGGTCCTGTCCTCCATTTTCTTTGTGGGCCGCATAAATAAAACTCATGCCTTCGGAAGCCTGTAGTAAAAGCTGGAGTCCGTTCCCTTGATCTACTGTTTGAGGCTTGGATTCCCAATTTACCAAACCTTCCTTTTTTGCAAGTTCAAGTTGATCCGCATTTTCCTGATCAACAAGAGTTGACGAATTTTTTATAGAGCCTGCGCAAGAGACTGTAGAAAGTAGCAAACATATGGCAATAAATAAATTCATAGGGTTTAACATGAACGCTTTCCTTTCAAACCATTCATAATGCTATAAATTATTGGAGGGTCGGCATCTGGCTCGCTTCCCAAAGCAGTGCCAAATGCCAACCTTCCAGTGCCACCTAGGAGGAGGTAGGCACAAAATTGCTAGTTAGAAACTTACTCTTACCCCACCAAAAAACCGCCTCAAGTCACCGGCATAAAACAAATTGGAAGTGGAGGTGGCAGTAACAGCTGTTGAAAAATTTGAGATATACTTCTTATCAAACAGGTTGCGGCCCTCAAAGAACAGACTAGTGGTTTTGTTGACTTCGTAGCCTGCACCCATTCCAACAATGACATAGCCAGGGGCTACAAACGTATTGTTGAAATCAACATCTGCTTCGCTCGCCGCAAGCATATTCGCGGAAACAAACCATTTATCCGGGTGATCGTACCGGAGCTCTGTGTTATAAAAATGTGCCGGCTGACCTGGAATGCTGTTGTCTCCGAATTGAGCATCTCCTTGAAAAGAAAAATCGCTGAAGGTATAAGCATTCCACCATTTCAAGTTGTCCCCATTTGTCAGCAGGCTTTTTCCGAGTTGTATACCCACACCCACCTCGGCACCCTGATGAACGGTTTCATCAGCATTGAAACCTGTGGCTGGCACACCGCCACCCGTTGTGAATTTTAGAATTTCGTCACTAATCCATGCCCGATACAAGCTGATATCCCAGGCAACAGGCCCCTGCTCTCCACGGGTTCCCACTTCCAGTGTCCACGCATCCTGGGCCTCCAAACTAATGAAACCCGCAGTACTTCCCTGGGTCAAATCGCTGAAGTCAGGCGGCTCATAGCTTTTGCTGATATTACCGAAGATCTGAATTTTTTCTGAGGGCTTATAAAGAAGACCAATTTTCGGGTTCCACGATTCATAGTCTGAACTGTCTGTTTCACTGGGAGTAAAATTGTCGAACACATCACGGTTTGCCCAGATATACTGCAAGGTCGTCACCAGCGCCAACTCAGGTTTTATATAAAAACTGTTCTCTCCATACACCACAACATTTTGTGCTGATTGCTGTGTATCGGATGTCAACACACCTGCTTTTCCATTATTATTTTCCCAGACTTTTGCATCGGTATCCCCCAAATGTGAGGTCACACCAAACCGATATCGGTTCAAGTGATTACCAACCTTGTACGTGCCAGAGTTCTGAGTGAATAAGCCATAATTCACACTTTCCTGACCAATCACACCTACAAAAGAAGTAATAGGATGAAACAGGTCTTTCCAAAATGCGAAAGCACCCACATCCATCTTATGTCCACCACCAAGATCAAAGGTGGTCTTATTGGAAAAACGGTATGAAACAATGTCCCGATGTTCATCATCGGTGAGAGCCGAGGCCTTTGCTTGTTCAGGATTGCTCAAAGCCTGGTTTTTCGTTACCGTATTAGGCAACTCAAGATCGATGTAATTGGAATTAAAATAAAATCGAGTCTCAACATTTTCGGATATCTTTATACCCGCATTTGTATTGAATTTAATATTCTTCTGGTCCGCATGTTGCCGGAATCCATCGCTGACAGAACCGGATAAACTGAAAAACAAGTCTGAGTCGTTATCAAATACCCGACCGGATTGCAGGTTTCCTCGAAAGGTGTCATCCGAACCCGTTTCGAGACGTAATTGATTGCCCGGGTTACTATGACCGGTCTTGGAAATCATGTTAATAGATCCACCAAGTGTAGAGCCGCCAAACTGCATAGAGTTCCCACCTTTGTGAATCTCGATTCGTTGCAAAACCAGCGTATCGATTTCCTGATAATCCCCACTACCATCAGCACTTCCAAAGGGAACAGCATCCTGAAATCCGGTAAGACCCTTCTGGTGAAAATTGCGTTCAATACCGGAACCTCGAATCGATATCCGCACTTCTTCAGCAAAGCGTTTGGTTGCATAGACTCCGGGAACATGGCTGACCGTATCCTGAAAATTGAGACTATATTTATCTTCAAAAACCTCTGCCCCGATGACATAAACACCACCCGGGGTACGTTGAAGAATTTTTGTCGCTTCAAGATTATTCGGGACTGTCAAGGTTCCTGGTAGTTCTTTAGCTGTATCCCTAAATTCTGGCGTGGGCGCCGCAATGACTACCTCCGGTAATTCGGCCTCTTCCGAATAAACCGGCTCAACAAAAAAGAGACCAACCACCGATTGGAATGCCAAACTACTGGTCAAAATAAACTTCACGAAATTCACGGAACTCTCCTCACAACTATATAAGTTCTTGAAAAATGCGCATTACATCCAAGTGCCTTTTGCCCCAACACTCACTGCAAAAACAGCAACGGGCCTAAAAAGTCAATGGGTCGGACAACAAAGAATGAGCGCGTTTAGGAGGCAAGACCTCTAAAACGGAACACCAATGCCATCGCTTAAGAAAAGCGCAAAATAATGTTGGGATTAAAAACGAATGTTAGAGAACTCTGGGGGGAGGATCCAGTGAATCGATGAAACGGTGATACGAAAGTAATTTTGAAGGGACCAGCTTTTCAACTGGCAGTTGATGGACTAGCAAAATAAAACTGTTTTCTGTGAAATCCTTACTGAATGAGGTGCTATTTGGAATAGAGCCCGAAGTTTTACCCCCGCAATCTGTAGCAATGCTAAAGGGGATGACTGGATCCATACTGGGTTTTGAGTGAGGACAAAACACCGTATCAGCGTGATCTCTCAGAAGACAATGCAAAGACTTGACTTCTTTTTTACCCTCAAAAGGGGAAACCACATGATTCTGATGGCTTTGATGATCTCCATGCTGGTGGGACTGGGCAAAGGCATGGGTAGCCCCAAAAAGAGCCCACAGGAAAAACCCAATCATCAAATTTCTTTTGAAGGACATAAAAAAACCAAGTTGCTACCAAGATTAGCGAGTACTGTAAGTTTTATAGAGTATATTTGTCAATATTTTATTCCCATCTTTCGGTAAAAACAAGCCAATTACCCATGAATTTTAATCAATTTTTAGGTTCTTTAGCAAGTTGCTTCTGGAATTGAGCTATTTCCTCTTCGGAGAATTTAAAATGAAAACTAAAGTAATTTGAAGACTGGTTTTTCATATACCTTAAAATTTCAACATATTTGCCAAACTTTAAAGATAGCTTTTCCAGCACATCGGACAACCCGGAACGCCCTCCCCGGGCATGTTTCAAACTACAGGCCGCAGAGCTGTAATACCATCCTCCCTTATCAAAATATTTATCACCCAGAATATTGCTCTCCGAGCTGAACAATCCTAAATGGAAAAGAAGAAAGTCGGCGTTGGTCCTGAAAACCTGGTACTTCTGGGATTCCAATTTAAGATCAACAGCGATTTGACCTGCATCGGAATCGGTACCCACCAGATATTGATTTGTTAGACCAGCCGTTTTGGGATTCACCATTTCGGCAAGCATCAAGGTGATGTATTGATTAACATCCTCTTCATACTCCAAATCATTCTGTTTGATTTCTTTTTCGTGAGACTGGATCCAGCTCTCGCTTCGCCCCTCTTCTAAAATCGGGTCGTATTCTTTATTTGAGGGTTTGTCGTCATCGATCCGCGCTCTCAAAAAATTTTCGGAAAAGAAGGATTCCGTAGTATCCGTTTCCTTGCTCTCTATTAAAGTAAAGTGAACCGGCATGAGAACCTCCCACTAGAATTATTAACCAATTAAGCACTCTAACAGGTTCACACAAAATGAAATAATTTCAATGATTAAAATGACTTAGAGTTAAATTTAGCAGCCGGCGCACGGGCCTGCTAACACTTTCATTTCCAAAAGACTTCACTTTCGTTTAAAAGTGTGTAAGAAAAAGAATATCTGGCCTGTTCAGAGTATCTAATAGGCGCAGATGCAAAAATCATACAACGCGAGGTCAACTGATGAAGCCCCTACCCCGTTCCACACTCTCGACAAGATCAGCGAGCCTCTTTTATTTAGTCACAGCTTTTCTTTTAATCTCAATAATTTCTATTGAATCGGCCCATGCCATTCCAGCATTCGCCAGACGGCACAAGATGAGTTGTGTCACCTGCCATGTCGGGTTCCCCATGCTGAATGGGTTTGGAGAATTTTTTGCTGGCAATGGTTACCAGCTGCCCGGTGCGGATATCTCGGAGCAATTGATCGATACAGGTGATGAGGATCTTCTACTTTTAGACAGGGTTCCTCTTGCTGTTCGAGTTGACACTTTTTTTCAAGTACGTGATGACACGAAAACCAGCAATGACTTCCAAGCCCCTTTTTCGTTAAAAATACTTTCCAGCGCGCCCATTAAAGAGGATATCAGTTATTATTTCTATTTTTTCGTTGATGAGCGTGGAGATATAACCGGCATTGAAGATGCTTTTATCTATTTCAACAATGGTTATAAGGATGTTGATCTGGATATGAGAATCGGCCAGTTCCAGGCCTCGGACATATTGTTTCCCCGTGAACAACGATTGACATTTCAGGATTATACTTATTATGTGACGGCGGTCAGCAACAGCAATTTCAGACTCACTTATGACCGCATTGTGGAAGTGTCTTATAACTTTGACTTAACCGATTCTGTAGGAATGGGAGTGGTGGCCGCCATTACAAATGGAAACGGAATTGGTGTCGCAGACAGCGACCGTAATTTTGACTCCGATGAGTTTAAAAACTTTTATGGCAAGGTGTCCTTCGAATTCGAAGGGGACAGCATAGGTTTTTATGGGTATACAGGACGGGAAGAAAACAGTAGTAGCATAAAAAATGAATTTTTTCGCATTGGCCCTGACTTCACTATTATGATCGCGGACACCTTCAGGTTTTGGGGGAACTTCCTTTATGGGGAGGATTCCAACGCACGTTTTTCCAGCTCAGGAAACACTGGGGAAATCGAATCCTGGGGTGGTTTTTTAGGAGCTACCTATCCTTTTATGGATGGTTGGATTGCGTCCCTGCTCTATAACCGGGTCAAGGTTTACGGGAAACAGGAGTTGGATGCGAATACTCTGACCGTAAACCTTTCTTACTGGCTGGCCCGAAACTTTAAACTTACGGCAGAAGTCACGGCGGACCTGGAAGACACCAGTGCCCCGAGGCCACAAAAGACCCATAACGGGGTGCTGGGTATCGTGCTGGCTTTTTAAAGATAAGACTCCCGCCCACTAAGCGGGGGGCCGATGAGTGCGGGCAGATAGAGGACCCAACAATTTTACGGCCTGTGAGTGGGCTTCTTCATAAACCTGTTTGACAAGAACTTTCTTTTTCTGAGATATTTTCTTGCAATCTTCATACTCAGGGGAGACTTGCAGTATCTTTCCATTCAACCTCCCTATTTTTATTTTAACGGGACCCCATGAGGTCTTCACCGTTTTCATTTCCCGCTCGAGAGTGGTTCTTCCAACCCGATAAAACCGGACTCCAAAACTGGTCGTTTCCTGAAGGAGGATTTCTGTCATCGCTGACCTGTTATTCTCAGTGGATAGAACAGAAATCTTGTTAGCGGGACGACTCTTTTTCATAATGATGGGGGTCAAATAAACATCCAGAGCACCGGCTTTAAAAAGCGATTCCATAGTCCCTTCATA
The DNA here is from genome assembly GCA_018653085.1 of Nitrospina sp. Taxonomy (GTDB): domain Bacteria; phylum Nitrospinota; class Nitrospinia; order Nitrospinales; family VA-1; genus LS-NOB. The sequence goes on along the minus strand of JABIAY010000073.1, from coordinate 40,371 downwards.
AAACTCCGGATTCATATCGTCAATATTGCTTTCAATCAGGACGAGTTCTTCACCTTGCCCATCACAAGTTTCCCCCAGGACAACCCGCAGCATGTTGGGCATTTCCGGGATGATATGGTCCCCTGCCCCATATCCATCACTAACAATTTTCATAGCCGGGAAAGAACCAAACTTGTCGGCATAAAATCCGATCATGGCCGCACCGGTTGGAGTGGTCAGCTCTTTTTTTATCCCGCTGGAGAAAACAGGAACCCCTTGCAAAAGTTTTACCGTCGCTGGAGCGGGAACAGGCAGGCAACCATGAGCACACTGCACAAACCCCTCACCCACATTGAGAGGAGAGGCATAAACCTTGTCCAGCTTCAAAGATTCAATGGCAACCACCCCACCCACGATATCCACAATCGAATCCACGGCACCCACTTCATGAAAGTGGATTTTTTCCATAGTCGTATTGTGAATGGCCGCTTCGACCCGGGCAATACGTTTAAAAATTTCCTGGGAGTTTTTTTTTGCAGTAGAAGACAGGTCTGAATTGGCGATCAGTTTCTTGATGTCAGAATATTTCCGGGCCGGATGATGAGAGTGCCGGGATTTCTCTACGCTGACTTGCGCTTTGGTTCCCGCGATGAGGCCGCGCTGAACCCGGCTGGTTTTTAGTTTGTATCCTTTGAGGTCCAGAGTTTTAAGAGCTTTACGAATTTTCCCGGGATCCACCCCAAGATCAACCAGGGCTCCCAGAATCATGTCACCGCTGATACCAGAATAACAATCGAAATAAGCGACGCGGAGGGATTTCACAATATTTTTAATGGGGATTCTATTTGTTCAGTAATTTTCTCTGGCGAGCAAAGAGTTGTCTCGGCTTGATAAACCTTTGCTATTTGCCCCCGGCGGCTCGCCGGCTTTATTTTTTAAACGAGGCGTCAAACAAATCCTTAATGGCTTTTTTGCCGTTAGCATTTAGAAACCGGGTCCCGGTTCCAGCAAAGTTTTTACACTTTATTTTAGGCTGTTTTTCTTTTTTCCAGGTGCCGCCCCCCCATTTGAACCAGAGGCTCTGCTCCTGATCAAAAACATGCAAGGGTTTGTTACACAGCTTGCTGAATTCTGCCCCCCAACCGGTTCCCCCCTTCACAGTATTGTCATCCAGTATTTTCCCTACCACGAACACCTCTTCGGCGCAGTTGATCTGATGCCAAATACTCTGCAGGACTTTTTTGAACAGCTTGCCCGTGTTAAATTTGCGATTCATTAATTTGGCAATATAAGCCAGGCTAACATCCCCTTTGAGTAATTCATCGGTGGTCAGTACCCTCACCCCCCTTGACCGGGAAGTTTTGTGCCCCTCAAAAGTAAAGGTTACTTCTTGCACCCCCGCTTTTTCTGCCTGCTTTCCAAACTCGGCTTCAGAGCCCTGTGCACCGCCACTATGTAAAATAAAATTTTCTGGTTTCATTTTATTTGTAGAATACCTCCACTGGCCAGCACGATGCTGGACTCGACTAGTAATGGTCCATCAACCCACCCAAAAGGTTTGAGCAGTACAGAAATGCTACTTATTCCCCCTGGAACTTGTTGAAGAAGCGGCTCAGTATACCCTTCTTTTTCACTTTCTGCGCGTGATCGTGGACCAGATCCTCCATAGCCGTGGTTTTTTCCTGATACTGGTCGATAAAAAGTTGAAGGAGAATATGGCAGGAATGGCAACCCCCACCCGCCTCGCAAGCTTTTGTGACGGAATCGATGTCATTCAAGCACTCTGCCGCAATGGCCTTGCGAATGGTGCTTTCAGTGACCTGATAGCACTGGCAAATAACCTCATCGGTTTCAGTTTTGGGAGGAAGATTCATGAATTCAAAGAATTAGGCCTTAACCTCTGGAATGAGAACGATTCTCATTAATTTAACCTAAACCTGTAATGATGTCTACATTTAACCTGTTTCTTGAACAAAATAGCAATAAAAGCGGAATGAGCTTAATTCCAGGTCACATTAAACTTTGATTTTATTTAATTCACTCCTTGGTCATATTTTTTTTTAGTTTTGGGATTTTTGATCGATAAGAAGATAGGGCCCAGTTTATAATAGGGTAGCTTCAAACATGACTTGGATTTGGACGGAATGAAGAAAACCTTATTTACATTGATGTTAGCGCTCTTTTTCATTTCTCCTGAGATCCTGAGGGCAGATAATTTTTCGGTAGGAGGTATCGCAATAAGTCGGCCCAACTATGAAGGTGCCGATGGGAGAGACCTTGATCTCCTGCCTCTGGTCGACATTTCCATTGGCAAATCGTTCTTTTTAAATTTAGAAGGTTTTTCAAATTCCGAAAGAGGACTTGGTGCCTATTTTCTGAAAAACAGGGTATTGGAGTTGGGGGGATCGTTCGGCTACTACGAGAGTCGCGATGAGGAGGACGATGACAAACTAAAAAACCTTGGCAATGTCGGTGATGGTATAGATGGCCGTATTTTTGCGAAGATTCGTCTCTCCAACTACTCAGTCTTTGCTCAAATCAGAAATGACCTTTCAAACAGCCACGATGGAGCTTTATATATTTTAGGGGCTGACTATCTCCACAAACCTTCCAGTCATACGAGTTGGAGGTTCGAGTCGAGCCTTACCTTCGCAGATGACAACTACATGCGATCCTATTTTGGCATCGAAGAGGCCCAAGCAAACATATCAGGACTTAATCGCTTTAAAGCCGGAAGCGGCTTTAAAGATCTTTCATTGGATTGGATTTATAATGTTGATATAAGCCGACAATGGGGCCTGAAAGGCATTGTTGGTTACAAATTTCTGGTTGGCGATGCCGCTAATAGCCCAGTCGTCGCATCCAGAAGCCAGACTACTTTTGGCATCGGCCTGGTTTATAAATTTTCCCGTCAAACTTTTAAAATCTCCCGCCGGACTTTTCTCCCAAGATAAATAGCAACATAATCCCAAGTTTTTCGGGAAGAATGAAAGGTTGTTCCGTTTTCAACTATTGTACAATCTCTCCAACTCCATCTTATAAAACATTCCCACCTCTTTAATCATCCTGCCTAATATTTTATCATCCAAATCATTTGGCGGTATATCCTTGAGATTCAGGCACACTCCCTCACATACTCCCAATTTCGTTTCAGCCAGCTTAAACAATGCCGTTTTTTGTCAATCCGCCCATACCCCCCCCCAATCAGGGGATTGTCAATGCTCACCACCTTTGTTATTACTGCTTAAGTCAACCTATTGCACTCATCGCCAGAGGGAAAGGTTAAGATATGACAGAAAACATCCTCAATATGTTTTGCAGCAAATGTAACCAGAAATTTGCAATTAATCTTTCTAAATGCCCTGATTGCGGAGAGTCGGTAACCGAGGAAGTAAAAGAGAGCCTCATTTACTGGGCATCTTTTGGAATCTCAATTGGGGTTGCAAGCATAGTTCTGGCAGTTTCTACGAGTTTTCCAAATAGCCCGGTGCACCGGGTTTATCAGGTCATTCTAATTGTAATGGGACCCCTTCTAATTTTTTCCGGATTACGTCAATTCCTATCATCTAGAGGAAAAATTCTACGACGGGGCCTCGGTTCCTTTTTATGCATTACCGGACTTGGACTATTTATTTTTGCAGGTTGGATTGCAGATGTTTATTTTCGAAGCATTACATGGTCTGAAGAGGGTTTCATGATGTTACTCGCGCTTGTTTTTTTGGGAATGGGACTTTGGCAATTTACAAAATTAGAAGAGAATGGTCAAAATACTTCAAAATCGGCAGAGATTTCATTATAGAAAACTATAATAATCTGGATCCGCAGGCAAGAGCGGTATATCGTTTTATGCGCTAACCCTTTTGTCATTAGCGGGACTCCCTTCGAGAAGCCTTCCTACGTCTAGAAACATTACGATAGTTGTTTTCAACGTGTAAATAAGTATTCCGTCGGTCTTCCATTCTTCTACACACCGTATTTTTCCTGTTGCCCACTCTTTTTTCCTCTTTCATTTATTCTCCTCTGCACCATTTATAAGTTTTCTCCCCACCATCACACCTGACAGCCATACCACCTCAATCCACATATCCGCCAAGCTATCGCCATCAACAAAACCCACAGAAAACCCACAAAAAAAGGAACTACGGGTAATCCCGTAATTCCTTTTTTTTACTTATATTAAAATGGTAGCGGTGGACGGAGTTGAACCGCCGACACTACGGATATGAGCCGTATGCTCTAACCACCTGAGCTACACCGCCATGCAATTTTCATAACTACTTGTTATTTTGAAGATTGGGATTCTACTCCCTTGCCCTGTCATTGTCAATTCCTGCGAATTAGGCCTTCCTCAGATCGCTTGAATTAAACCTTGCCTTTCCAACGCTCAACGTCCCGCATGAATTTTTCCCGATCCATCTCTGCTCCGGCAGGGAACACTTCGGTCAACGGCTGAAGGAATTCATCGTCTGTTCTGGTCCAGTGTTCAAACTCTCCCATCCGAATCCTGTAAATATTTTTAAATGTGCGATATTGTCCATTGATCCCAACGTAGTCCCAACTGGTTTCATTCTGGATCAGGCTATAAAGTTCAGAGCAGGCTATACCTTCATAGAGATTGATTTTCCCAACACGTCCCTTGATGATAGCCGCATCCTCTCCAGCAAAATCCAGACACCATATTTCGGAACCGTCCTGCCCGAAAACTTCCAGTTGATAGACCACCTTCCAATCCACCCAGCTTCGCACAGCTTTTTTCTCGACCAGTAGGTCCACGAAGCGATTCTCTATAAAATCGACCACCGCCTGCCACTCTTTTTCATGTTGCGCTTTATCCTGTGTCCGGGTACGAATGGGTGGCACCTCGGCCACAGGTTTGAACTCCACCTTATGTCCGTCGTTCACTCTAATCTTTACAAATTCCGAAGCGGCTTTTTGCATCTCCACCCCACCCGGTGTAATGACCGCCCTGTCACTAGGGTAAAACACGCTGGTTTTAATCTCCGGGCAAAAATCCGCCAAATCCCTTAAAAACTGCTCCTGCGTGGTGGGAAAGGAGTACTGGTTCAGGAAGCCAAACTCATCCCGGTACTTGAACCCGGCAGAACCCGGCACCGCAAATTTCGGCCTTGTGGCTGCTGCAACTTTGAGGAAAGAGTCGTCCTCCTCCATCGGCAACTCTAAAGGAAGGTGAAACGAAAAGTTTCCCTCCAAAAGAGGCAGGTAACGAACATGAGCGAAATCCAACTGCCCATACAAACGGTGCATGTACTTGATCATATCCGGTGAGACGATCGTATCGACCTGATTCCAGAGAGTCACTTCCCCGTCATGAACCAGCAGACCGTGTTCCGGAAAATAATCCTGCTTGTTCAGCGAGGGTGTGGGGGTCAGCGTCAGTCCCTTGATCTCCAGCGCTTTGAAATCCTCCACTACAGTAATATTTTTAAATTCCAGTTTCTCCAGGACTTCCAGCAGAATCTCATCCCGTGGGGCCAGCACCACAGCGTCCGGAGCTAGAATGCCAGCATCTCCTGCCAGATAAGCCAGGGTGCGGATGTCAAAATGATCCTGATGCCGATGCGAGATGTTTAAAATATCCACCTTGGGCAGCTTTGCCAGATCAAGGTCTATGCTCGGGCATTGGACATTGCATTCTTCCCACAAATAGTCAAAAAATATCGGGTCCGTCAGCAACGTGGTGCCGCGCGACTCGATCACCAGACAGGCATGGGAAATCATGGTAGTAATCATAATTACGTCAAATAACTTTTTTCATTAAAAGGAGTTAAGCCGGTAAGACTAACCGAACCACAGCAAGAACTCAACCGGTATAATGAATGGAGGTGGATTGAACCTTTTTTATTCCCAACGCATCATAAACCATGAGCTTGACAATGCCGTCCAACTTCAACAAAATAGCTCTTTTCTAAAGAGGCGTCCTGAAAGATTTGCTATGAATGAAATGAACGAATCAATAAGTTTCGAAGAAGGCAAGCCCTGCCCCTTACCCATTGAGGGTCACGGAGGCGGCCTTTCCTTTTCTCCCAATGGCGATATGCTCCTGATCGCTTCCCTGCCCCACCCCTCTGAAGCGCAAATCGAGGCATTTAGCGGGAAGTGGCGAGCCAAACTGGTGGCGGAGTCGGAGTTCCCTTCCATTCCCATATTCGCCATTGGCAGTGAAGACTGGTTGCTGGAGACTCCCTGCAATCCGGCTCAGCAGGAAAAGGAAACACCCGGTTTCATCGAAGCCCTGTATGCCAAGGAAGACTACGGCATGGTGGCGATTCTGGTGGACTCTGAATCCAAAGTCATCCAGAAAATCACCCACGTTGAGCTGGAAGAAATGTTCATCGAAAGGATGGTCATGTCGTGGAACCCTTACAAAACCGCCGGGGATGAGTACACCAAAACCTACTCAGGCGAGGGCTTCAACGAAAAAATCAGCGAAATCTTCAAAATGAAAAACTCCGAAGAACTCTGGCGCATCTCCTGGTAGGCAGGGGACGCCCTGCAGCGAATGGGTCAATGCCCGTCAAGCGAAGCAATCTCGTTGCGCCCTTAACGGGGAGGCATGGCACAGCCTTTTTCAGCCGAGACAACTCCTTCTGACCAGAAAAAGTGAGCATACTGGCCCTACGCCCAGTAGCTAGCGGTTTTCGTATTCGGTTTCATCGAGGTCTTCTTCTTCCTCAACTTCCTCAATGTCTTCGACATCTTCGAATTCTTCTTCTTCCTCTTCCTCTTCTACTACTTCTTCTTCGCGGATGAATTCGGGATACTCAAGCTGTTGCAGGTGCTCGGGTTCGGCCAGCAGTTCAATCCCTTCCTCGGTGGTATCGTTTTCTTCGATATAGAGGCGAAGCAGATTTGGCATACGCTCCTCTTCACAGAGGGCTTTAATGCCTTCATCAGTAATGCCATTGTTTTCGACCATCAGCACCTGAATATTCTGCAGGGCTTCTGATTTTACAATGTGAATAAAACCTTCGTCGCCGATTTTGTTACGATCGAGAGACAGCAGGGTGAGGTTTTTTAAATATTCACTGCCCGCAAGAAGTGCCATCCCCTGTCCTGTAATTTTATTTAGTTCCAGGTAAAGGTGGGTCAAGTCCTTCAAATCTTCGCATTCGGCAATGCATTTGCACTCCACATCCCCGAGGCCTCGATTGCTAAGGTCCAGTTTGGTTCCATCCTCACTGAGTCGGGCACGGATCAGGTTGAAGATTTTAAATTCCGCCAGGGCGTTAACACCCTTTTTCGTTAACACATTATCAGTGAGGTCGATCATCTGTAGTTTTGGCAGGCATTTACTTTTAGACAAAGCCTCAGCCCCCTCATCCGTAATCTGGTTTTTTCTGAGATCCATGATCTCCAGACTGCTTAAAGACTTGGCCTCAGCCAGGTATTTCAACCCCTCATCACCGATCCGGTTTTCGGACAACGCCAGAGAAGTCAAATTTTCCATATTTGGGGATTCGGCCAAATGCCGGGTCCCTTCAGGCCCAATCTCATTCCACGCCAGTCTGAGGGATTTAAGGTTTGGCAGTTTGTCGGATTCTGCCAGACATTTTATGCCTTCATCGCCGATTTTGTTTTTATACAGTTTCAGGGATTCCAGATTAGGCAGTTTATCGGATTCGGCCAATGCCCGGGCAGAAAGCGCGGTCAGCTTTTTCCCGTTGATGGTCAGTCTTTTGACCTGTTTGACAGACCGCGATTTGACCATTTCCTGTACTGCGGCATCATTAAATTTGGCGTAAGTAAAATCGAGGGTTTCGTAGTCGCGGCTCAATTTGAATCCGCTCCGAATCAATCCTTCGATGTTGTAGAATTTTTTCAAAATAAACTCCTGTTACAAAGAATCAAAAAACCGTTTTAAGCTGGTGAAGTAGGCTGGTGCCATCATCATATCGTTGTGCCCCACCCCTTCGAGTATTTCAAGATGTTTCAATTTTGACCCGGCATTATCATAATTCAATTTCGCCTCATGCGGAGCTATCAGAAAATCGTCAGCCCCATGCATGATGAAAAGCGGACACTTCACCGAGCGGATCTTCTGACTATTATTAAAAACCGCATTTTCTTCCGGCGTGATGTTATCGACTTTCAATCCCCGCCTCTCTACCAGCGGAATGGGGTCAGCATAACCACTTTCCAGAACACAACCGGCTACATCAGAACGTCTGGCACAAAGTTCCAGAGTCGGCGCACTGCCCAGGGATCGGCCCATGATACAGACTTTTTCCTTAAACTTATTATTTGATTTAAGGTGATCAAAGATTTTATGGACATCTTCCAGCGCGGCTCTGAGAGTCGGTGCGCCTGTGCTCTGGCCATAGCCGCGAAAATCGGCAACAATCAGCTCCGCGCCCATCGCATTAAAATGTCCTGCCAGATTATCGTAGTCCGACACAATTTCCCCATTACCATGAAAAAACAATAAACTGAATCGGGCCTTGGGCGATGGGTGCCGACGAATATGAATGAACGTTTCGGGTGCCACTTCCACTTTAATTTCATCGGAATTGTCAGGCGTGAGGGCGGTATCCCCTCGGGGAAAAAAGAGATTGGCGTTAAAAGCCTGTGAATCAAAAATTGAAGACATAATGTTTTTTACCTATAGTTATCATCTAAATTCACAAAACATTAGGTTTATTTGGCTGTCAATCTATAGGGGCGACATTTTGAAAAAAATTGAAATCCGTTTAGATTCATGCCAGAATATGCGCCTCGAAAGAGCCTTTTTATTTTGAAATTTTGGCCGAGCGCAGTGTTGCTGGGTCTTTTATTTATAACCCTGTTAAAAAATAAGGTGAAGTCTAATGTTAATGGAATTAGCCCCGATTGAAAAGCTGTTTAAGTCCTACGCAACCATTTGTGATGCCGCCCGCAAGAACCTGGGCCGGGATCTCACCGTCGTTGAAAAAATCCTCTACACCCACATGGATCCCAATACCGACTATTCTAAACTAGAGCGCGGTGTTTCCAATATTTTTCTTAGTCCCGACCGCGTGGCGATGCAGGATGCTACCGCACAAATGGCTATTCTCCAGTTTATGTCCGCAAAGATGCCCAAGGTAGCTGTCCCCACGACTGTGCATTGTGATCATTTGATCCAGGCCGCAACGGGAGCCGCGGCAGACCTTGTCGCCGCAGAAGAGACCAATAAAGAAGTCTATGATTTCCTTCGTTCCGCCGCGATGAAATACGGCATGGGATTCTGGAAGCCGGGCTCGGGAATCATTCATCAGGTGGTTTATGAGAACTATGCCTGTCCCGGAACCATGATGGTCGGAACGGACTCTCACACCCCCAACGCCGGCGGTATGGGTACCATCGCTATTGGCGTAGGCGGCGCAGATGCAGTCGATGTGATGACCAACCAGCCTTTCATGACCAAAATGCCCAAACTCGTTGGTATCAAGTTAACCGGAAAATTGAGTGGCTGGACATCCGCCAAGGATGTCATCCTCAGAGTGGCTACCATGCTGACCGTTAAAGGCGGAACCGGCAAGATCGTTGAGTATTTTGGCGAAGGAGCCCGAAACATGAGTGCCACCAGCAAAGGCACCATCACCAATATGGGCGCGGAAATTGGCGCGACCACCTCCACCTTCGGTTATGACGACATGATGGACCCGTACCTGCGTGCTACCGATCGCGGACCCATTGCCGACCTGTGCAAGCAATACGCCGAGCAGTTACGGTCTGATGCTTCCGTAGAAGCGGATCCTGGAAAATACTACGATGAGGTTCATGAAATTGATCTGAATACACTTGAGCCCCATATCGTTGGTCCGCATACGCCAGATCTGGGTAGGACAGTATCTGCAATGAGTGCAGAAGTAGACGAAAAAGGCTACCCGGAAAAACTTTCCGCCGCTTTGATCGGTTCCTGCACAAACTCCAGCTACGAAGACATGACCCGTTCAGTCAGTCTCGTACGGCAAGCTAAAGCGGCTGGCATTAAAGCTCAAACCAGTCTACTGGTCACTCCGGGATCGGAAACCATTTACCAGACCATCAAGCGTGACGGCATTCTTCAGGAATTTGAAGATGCTGGAGCCACGGTTCTGGCTAATGCTTGCGGCCCGTGCATCGGGCAGTGGAAACGGGATGACATGAAAAAAGGTGATAAGAACAGTATCCTCACCTCTTACAACCGGAACTTCGCCAAACGTAACGATGGTAACCCGGAAACATTGGGATTCATCAGCAGTCCTGAACTAGTGGTAGCGATGGCGTTTGGCGGTTCGATGAAGTTCAATCCGCTGACCGACAGCTTGAAGGACAAGGACGGCAACGACTTCAAATTCCAACCGCCAGCCGGAGAAGTTCTTCCGCCCAACGGTTATACCCCGCAGGATGCAGGTTATGAAGTCCCGACCATGTCGGGAGAAGTCGTCATCAGTCCGACCAGCGAACGACTTTCGTTTCTCGAGCCCTTCGCAAAACAGGATCCGGCTAAGGACTATCAAGACCTTCCGGTATTGTTCAAGGCCAAAGGGAAATGTACAACCGACCATATTTCCCAGGCGGGCCCCTGGCTCAAGTTCCGTGGGCATCTGGATAATATCAGCAACAATATGTTCCTGGGAGCCACCAACGCTTTCCATCCAGAAACCGGCTCAGGCAACAACCCGGTAACCGGGGAAGAAAACCAGGAGCTCAATAAAATCGCTCGTAACCTGAGAGACCAGGGCTTGGGTTGGGTCGCGTTTGCCGATGAAAATGTCGGCGAGGGTTCCAGTCGTGAGCATGCGGCAATGGAACCACGCCATATGGGATGCCGCGCGTTTGTAGCTAATTCTTACGCTCGAATCTTTGAGGCCAATCTGAAGAAGCAGGCCGTCCTGCCCTTCACGTTTGCAGATAAAGCCGACTACGATAAGATCCAAGCCAAAGACCGGATCAGTTATGAAGGTCTGGATCAACTGGCTCCGGGAAAAGCGGTCACCATGACGATCAAGCACGAAGATGGGTCCAGCGATTCTGTTCAGGTCAACCACACTCTCAACGATAAAGAGATTAATTGGTTCAAGCATGGATCATGCCTCAACTCTTTGACGGCATAAAAGCTTTAACTCAATAAATAAAACCCCGGACGGTCACCCGTCCGGGGTTTTTTATTTGCCAAATAAAGCAATTGCTAATTGTCTCACTCGCCAGAGGGCTGATGAATCCAGCCTTTCTTTTTACCGCTTCGCCAGGTGATGTGGGCCCAGTCGCCTTTTCTTTTTATCACTTTGACGCGGGTTCCCTGTTTCAGCCGGTTACAGATTTCACCTTCTGGCTTGAGATGAATGGTATGCGTTTTATTGAGGAGTAAGTCTTCCAAAATTATGCGCTATTTTTTTAGTGCGCCGGATTCAAACCCAAGGCAGGGTTAATGGCAGGATCGATATAAAGGTGTTTGTCTTTTTTGAATTTGCCGTTACGCACGATCTTCAATAACTCACCGGGTTGAGGCTGGCTGGCCTCCCTTCGACCATTGAGAACCGATATGCCCAGATCTTTTCTCTTGTCACCCAGCTCTTTTGCCGCAATGCTCTGGAAAGTGTCCCCCTTCTGAACCTCGTAATAATCAATGTATTTTGGTTTGTAACGTTTTTTGTCCCCGGCGTTTTTTTGTCCTTCAAATTTCAAACCGCGGATCATGTTTAAATATCGATCCCGGTAACTGTTAACACTTTCCGCTTCGCGGGTCATGCGTCCGGCCATGAGATGGGCTTTGACGATTCGTTCACGGGTTTCCGGATGGGACGCCTGAAAGGCGTGATAGGATTGACCGGACATGATTTCCTTGCGTCTCAGGCCTTTAAGGAAATGGGACATGCCAAACGGACTGTACCCTGCTTCCCTGCTGTTCAATATTCCCTGTTGATCCGACTCAATTTCCGCTTCCCGACCATAGCCCAGATTAATCTGCTGAAACATGGCAGTACTGACCGTAAGCCATTGGCCCGCATTCTTAGGACTCGCAATAGCCCCACCCAAAGCAAAGATCGTCGAGCCTATGCTGCGTATCATCTGCTTGGCACCATGATGAAATATAATATGCCCGATTTCATGACCTAAAACCCCTGCAAGTTCTGCCTCACTGTTTACCAGAGCCAACAGCCCCAGGGTCACATATACATAACCTCCCGGCAAAGCAAACGCATTGATCTCTGAGCTATCTACAATACGAAAATAGTAACGTGGAAAAACCTTGTCCGAAAGTCGGGATACCAGATTTTGACCTATTCTGTTGACGTAGATCTGGAGTTCTTTATCCTGATAAATTCCATATTGTCTGGAAATCTGTTCATCGGCACCTTTGCCCATGGCCATTTCTGTTTCCTGAGATATGAAGGGTACGGAATGGCTGATAGCCGGAGGAAATAAAACGAGGAGAACCAGAAAGAACGGTAAAACAAGTACGAAATATTTAGATATTTTTGGCATAAAGTTAGCGGAGAACCCCGCTGGCCAGCACAATAGCCCGTCTAGCCGAGCTATCAGGCAGAAAGCTGTTTGATGCGGCGTTCTATTTTATCCACTTGCGGGTTCTCGGAAAATTTAATCTGCATTTCTCTCAAAATCAGTAATGCGTTGGAACCATCGTTATCCAACTCGTAGCATCTTGAAAGACTCCAATACACCTCAAACAAGGGAAAAGCAGTGCTCGCGTCAATTATCGATTTGAACAACCCAATGGCCTTTTTATAATCTTTTCCAGACTCATAGCTGTGCGCCAACCCAAGCTGTGCCATTTGGTAATTGATTTGTCCTGCAGATGAATTGCTCATCACCGTTGAATAAAGCTTTTCTGCTTCACCAAACTCCTGATTCTGGAAATGGATATCAGCCAATAACAACGAAGCCCGTTCTTTTTGAAGTCCATTCCCTATTTTCCCCCAGATTGCTTTCGCTTCAGCAACCGAGGTGCTGTCTTTTTCGACTGCCTTTTCCATATCAAAATAGAGCGCTTCATTTCCTAGCGTCTGGGTTTCCTGATAATATTTGAAACCAAAAAAAGAAGAAAGGGCAATGAGGAGAATGGCAATACCACCAAGAACAGTAGCCCGATTATCGGTATAATAGAGCATAGCTTTTTCAGAACCGGATAAAAACTGATCGGGCTCTTTCAATAAATTTTTTCGACTGACTTTAGGGGCTTTGGCCATGGTAAAAACCTTATTCGATTGACGAAATTTTTCAAAAATTCCGATAAATTTGTGTTATAGGTTAGCGACTTCATTTAATCATAAAGACAAACCCCAAACAAGCCATATTTCTCCAAGGGGTCGGCTTACAAAAAATCTGTATTATGCCCGAAAAAATTTCAATCATTGGTGCGGGGAGTTGGGGAACTGCGTTAGCCCTTCACTTGGCTGAAAAATTCAGTCAAATATCTCTTTGGGTTTACGAGCAGGACTTATGTGACATCCTGACTCGCACCCGGGAAAATGAATGGTTTTTACCCGGCCATCGCTTGCCCGATAATATTCAACCCACCTCTTCATTGCAGTCGGCGATCGAGGGGCAACCCTTAATCCTGCTGGTAGTCCCTACTCACGTAATGAGACAGACCCTGTCTCAAATCAAACCCTTTTTAGCAAAAGATTGTTTATTGATTTGCGCCAGCAAAGGAATTGAGAATGACACCCTTCTCACCACCCATCAGATCATTCAGGATGTTTTGGATATCGATAATTCCGTTGCAACCATTTCCGGACCAACATTTGCCAAAGAAGTCGCATCAGGAGTTCCTTCCGCATTGGTAGCTTCCGCAGAAACTCTCGCAACGGCAAAACAGGTGCAGGAGCTTTTTGCTACGGAGAAAATGAAAGTTTTTACCAGCACCGATCTGGTAGGGGTAGAAATCGGCGGTGCTTTGAAAAATGTTATCGCTATCGCCACGGGAATTTGTGACGGACTGGGTCTGGGATTTAATACCCGGGCCGCGCTGATTACTCGGGGATTGGTCGAAATCAGCCGGATTGGAACAAAACTTGGAGCCCGCCCGGAAACTTTTTATGGCCTTACGGGTCTCGGAGACCTTGTGCTCACCTGTACCGGCGACTTGAGCCGGAACCGGCAACTGGGAATCCAGCTCGGTAAAGGAAAATCCCTGAAAGAAATTACTGAAAACATGAAAATGGTAGCTGAGGGTGTATTAACTGTGAAATCGGCTTATTCCCTGATGAAGAAATTGGATATCCAGGCGGCAATTATAGAAGAGACCTATCGCGTCCTCCATGAAAACAAATCACCGGGCCAAGCGTTGGAAGACCTGATGAAAATGGAAATATCCACCGAGTTTACGGGCATAGAAGGCTTGTAATGGACCCCCGTGATTTAAAAAAACTATTGGATGATCTGCACCAGCAGAAACTCACCCCCCAGCAGGCCATAAAAAAACTTAAGACCCTGCCTTATGAAAATCTCGGATTTGCTCGGGTTGATCATCATCGTGGCCTTCGAAGCGGTATGCCCGAAGTCATTTATTGCCAGGGAAAAACGGTAGCTCAAATAAAAAAAATTATTCAGAGCATGAATCGTGCAGGACATTCCGTTCTAGCGACCAAGTTAGGCAAAGACAGCTTCCGCAAATTAAAGCCCTCCTTGCCAAAAAATTCTGAATACAACGAAATGGCGCAGACTCTGGTCATTGAAAAAAATAAACAGCGCAAAAAAAGCGGCCTGATAACCATCATCAGTGCGGGAACTTCGGATATTCCCATCGCTGAAGAGGCTTCTGTCACAGCACAATTGCTGGGGAGCAAAGTGGAAACTCTTTTTGATGTAGGGGTAGCGGGTATTCACCGTCTACTCGATAACCTTGAACAGATTCACGAAGCACGAGTGGTTATTGTCGTGGCAGGGATGGAAGGAGCCCTCGCCAGTGTGGTTGGGGGTCTGGTAGACAAACCCATCATAGCTGTACCAACCAGCATCGGTTATGGCGCATCTTTTGGCGGTGTTTCCGCCCTTCTAACAATGTTGAACAGTTGCGCACCAGGAATCGCAGTGGTCAATATCGATAACGGGTTCGGTGCCGGAAGCATGGCCCACCGGATCAACCTTCTTGGGGATTCGACAGAGACTGAATAAGCCGGTTCATCCCTTCCTCAGCAGTTACAACAGGCTCATAGCCCAAATCCCTTTTAGCGAGAGAACTATCAAAATAATGCGAGGTTGCTAATTGGGAAGCCAGGAACCGGGTCATCGGAGGTTCTCTTTTGATATTTCCCAAACTGTATATTTTTTCTAAAAAACATCCCAACCCTGATGCAGTACGGTAAGAAATACTGCGCGTAACAGCCGGTCGGCCTGTTTTTTTCAGCACTTCATTGATCCATTGCCACATGTTCACCGGTTCCCCATCACTGACAAAAAAAACTTTTCCACCGACAGAAGGTAGCGCATCACAGGCTTTAAGATGGGCAGACACAGCATTATCGATATAAATGATATCGACCCTGTTTTCCCCCTGCCCCACTCGCACCAGTCGCCCTTTATCTGCTTTTGCCAAAAGTCTCGGGACCAAATGCGGGTCACCAGGTCCCCAGATCAAATGCGGCCGGATAGATACCGTAGCCAAATCCGGGCCGTTGGCCTCCATCACAAGTTTTTCAGCAATTGCCTTGGTACGAGGGTATTCACTTAAATAATTCTCTGGGTAGGGAGTCGTTTCATCCACCCCTTCAAGACTCGAGTTCCCATAAATGACGCTGGGGGAACTGGTAAAAATCAGCTTTGGGACTGTGCTGAGTAGGCAGGCTTTAATAACATTGCGGGTACCATCAACATTAATGCTGTAGAAATCTTCTGCCCGGCCCCAGATTCCAGGAAAGGCCGCAACGTGAAAAACGGCATCCATTCCCGCAGTCACCTTGCGGAGAAAATCAAAATCCCGAATATCTCCCTGGAATTGTTTAATGCCCTTTGGAAGATGAGAATAATGATGCCGACCGACAACGGTAACATCGTGTTGCTTTTCATGCAGGGATTTGGCAATTCCACTGCCAAGAAATCCACCACCGCCTGTAACCAGAGTTCGCATTTCAATTCCTCTGCATTAAGGATATCTATTCCAACGGGAGATTCGCTTTAGCGTCCAAAGTCTTAAAGTCTGCCAACAAATTTTTATCGCGAACAAATTTGTGATAGCCGGCACAGGCAATCATCGCGGCATTATCCGTGCAGAAAATTTTATCCGGGAAAGAAGCCTCAAAGCCATCAGATTGCGCCGCAGTTTTTACGGCCTCCCGCAAGGGGCCGTTCGCGGCTACCCCACCTGTTACAACGATTCTTGAAACATTTTCCTTTTTACATGCGGCGATCAACTTGTCGACCAGGACATCAACGACCGCTTCCTGAAACCCTGCGGCAATATCTGCATCTGTCAAAGTTATATGTTTGCCCTGCTCTCTTTGCTGTAAAAAAGTTCGGACCGATGTTTTCAATCCGCTGAAACTAAAATCCAGGGAGCCTTTCTCCAGGTATGCCCGGGGGAACTTATGGGCCTTTCCGTTTCCGTTTTGTGCCAGCTTTTCAATGGCAGGCCCCCCCGGGTAGGGAAGACCAAGCATTTTCCCGACCTTATCAAAGGATTCTCCTGCGGCATCATCACGGGTCCGCCCCAGTAATTTATAGTGTCCAAAATCAGATGCCAGATACAGGTCGGTATGCCCTCCAGAAACAATGAGAGCGATGAAGGGAAACTGTATTTTTTTCTGTAGAAAAATAGCAAGAAGATGGCCTTCCAAATGATTCACGCCGATCATGGGTGTATTAAGACCATAAGAAAGGCCCTTGGCCGTGTTCAGACCAACCAGCAATGAGCCGATCAACCCAGGCCCCATCGTGACAGCAATGAGGTCCAGATCCGTCAGCTCTGCGCCAGCCTCTTGCACAGCCTCCTCTATTACACGGTGTACCCGTTCAATATGGGACCGGCCGGCCAGTTCGGGAACAATCCCCCCATATTTTGAATGGATACCAATCTGGTCATTGATCACATTGGATAAAAGTGTGTCACCGTCTTTCAGAACTGCGGCGGCGGTTTCATCGCAGGATGTTTCTAGGCCAAGAACGAGCATGGGCGGGATGAGTATCTATAAAATGACCCCCTCCTTTTCCAAAGAGGGGGCGGGGTGATTTACAACTATAATTGCAGGCTAGAAATGCATGCCGGTAATCAGAAGCAAACAAAACCAACCCTCCCTATGAAGGGAGAGAGGAAAATATTTCTTCTCGGGTATCCAAAAAGTCGGGTCCAGCGTCACGCTGGTTAGTGCATGCTGATACGGCTATCAGGATCCGGAAGAGGCACCTGCAAATTCTTAAACACTTTTTTCATGACCTCCCAGCCGGAGAGCAGTGAAACAGCGTGTTGAAGTTGATTGTCCTTAGCCAGATCTTCGTTGAGAGAGGTCTCTTCAGCTTCTCCCTTCTCAATCGTGTTTTTCTCACTGCTTTCCTCTTCCACTGCACCACCAATACTGCTTTTACCCTTCAAATGTTTTTTCAGATCCTTTTCACGCAAAAATCTTCTGAGTCGGGTTTTTTCTTCCGGTTCTTTTTCTTTTTCAGCCTTTCCCACTTCTTCGGGGACTTGTCTCTCAATAGTGATGTCAGGCTCAATTCCATTTTCCTGGATCACCCGGCC
Source organism: Nitrospina sp. (assembly GCA_018653085.1). GTDB lineage: Bacteria > Nitrospinota > Nitrospinia > Nitrospinales > VA-1 > LS-NOB. Next base: position 22,730 of record JABIAY010000073.1, on the reverse strand, counting down.
ACTGGGAGTGTAGTAACGGGCTGTTGTTAAACGTAAGGCAGACCCATCGCTAAGCGGTATGATTGTTTGAACAGACCCTTTTCCGAAAGTTGGTGTGCCCACAATAATGGCCCGGTTCAAATCCTGCAAGGCTCCTGCAACAATTTCCGAGGCACTGGCGCTTCCGCCATTAACCAAAATAATTAGCGGATAAGAAACACCCGCCACCTTATCATGGCTGGTAAACCGCATATTCTGTTCGTCCGAGCGACCTTTTGTATAGACAATAAGGTTTTCCCGATTCAAAAATCGATCCGTCACTTCAACAGCCTGATTCAACAATCCACCAGGGTTATTCCTGAGATCCAGAATCAATTTGGATATTTCCTTGCTCTTAAGTTCAGCCAGAGCTTTATCCAGATCCAAACTGGTATTTTTTGAAAAACTGCGAATTTTGATATAACCAATGTCTTTTTTATAACGTTTATGGACAACACTCCGAACTTTGATAATGGCCCGGACAATAGTAAATTCTTTAGGCGCTTTGAAAGACTCCCTGAAAATAGTAACGGTAACAGGAGAACCGGTTTCTCCCCTAAGTCGGGAGACCGCGTCCTGAAGTGTCATATCAAGAGTTGACTCATCTTCAATTTTGATAATTTTATCGCCTGCTTGAATTCCCACCTCAAAAGCCGGAGTTTCTTCAATCGGTGAAACAACGGTGAGAATACCATCCCGGATACTGATTTCGATGCCCAGTCCGCCAAATTTCCCCGTTGTCTCCACTTGCATTTCTTTATACGATGCAGGCGGCAAATAGGAGGTGTGAGGGTCAAGAGATTTGACCATTCCCCGTATAGCCCCGTTAACAATGGCATCACTTTCAACTGATTCCACATAATTAGACTCAATCAGGGAAAGCACTTCGGAGAATATCTTTAGCTTGCTATAGGTATCCGGTTTGGGTTCTTCAATATTTTCGTCTGCATAAAGAGTCTGCGTGGGTAGCCCCAGCAATATCATGACGAACATTAATCGGACAAATCCGGTTTTAATTGTTTTACCTGCCAATGACAAATTCAAAATGTTATCTCCTAGACATAGATATGTGTAACAGAATTATATAATAATAAGGGACCCTGCGCACTCATTACCTGACCTCATTTTACCAAAAGCACACCACAACACGCCTATTTCCTGCGAGCTGTCTTGAACCAGCGCACCGGCTCAACAGGTTTGCCGTTTTTACGCATTTCAAAATAAAGCGTTTCCCCGATCAACGATCCCGTATCCCCACTCAAGCCAATAATATCTCCGGTCTGAACCACCTGATTTTGTTTGACGTTAATACGGTCCAGATGACCGTATAAGGAGTGGTACTCCTTTCCATGCCCGATAATAACCAGGTTTCCATAGCCCTCAAGCTCCCCTGTATAAAGCACTTTCCCATCAAAAACCGAGCGCACCGACACCCCAGTCCTGACCTTGATATTAATACCGTTGTGAACAATAAACGAAGCAAACTGTTTATCCTTTTGCCTGCCAAATTTATTGAGAATCTTGCCTTTCACTGGCAAAGACAACCTGCCTTTTTTATCGGAAATAGCCAGACCTGTTCCGGACACCAGTTTCGTCAGTAATTTCCCGATCAAATCATTTAAATTATTCGAAGCCTTTAAAAGCTCTTTACGGGTTCGGATTCCAAGCTGTTTCTTTTTCTTAACCTTCCTCAAAAAATATTTTTTATCTTTTTTGGCCTTTTCAAACTCGCCCTGTTTGCCCATGGCATCTTTTTCCAGACGCACCAGCTTCGCCCGGACAGCAAGAAGAGATTTCTTTTCAGCATTCAACCCAACAAGCCGATCTTTATAATCTGCCATCAAGTCTGCATCATGCTCCGCAATCAATTCCATATACTTGAGGCGTTGCAACAGGTCGCTCATATTTTCAGATGAAAAGGCAACCTTAAGAGGAGAAACAGAGCCTTCCTTATATATTTGGCGAAAACGTTTTCCCAACAAAACCTTCTGAGCTTTCAGTTCTTTTTTATTTGCCTCACGATTTTTTTCAAGTTTCGCGAGTTTCTTTTTATTGATCAGAGAATTCCACTGGTATACCTTGAGTTCTCTTTCCTTCAGCTTTATCTGATTATCAATTTTCTTGAGTTTGCCAAGCAATTTCCCTTCTTTTTTCCCCACTGAAGAAATCAGCTTCTCCTGCCTCGCTATCTTCCCCTTTAAAATTTTTAATTCTTTCTTCTCATCCTCCAGCAAGGAGTTAATTTGCTTAGTACTTTTTTTAGCGGACCAAGCAGTCGTGGCAAAAACCAGACTTGAAACCCCTAAAATAAAAGCCGCCAAAAGTAAGGATTTATGTCTCATCTCTTATTAAGGGCCTGCATAAATTGATAGGTCGAAATATAACTGGCAACAAATCCAATCAGCACACTCAGTCCCACAAGGGTCCATAAAAACGGCTGGGAGATGAACTGAAAATCCATTCCCCTGGCAATGGACTCAAGGGAGGGCTGAAACTCGTTCTTTAAATAAATATAAATGGCTCCCATAAGTCCAAGAGAAAGCAAAGAACCGGACAAACCTTGCAAGACCCCTTCGAGCAAAAATGGGATTTTGACAAAGCGAGGGGTCGCTCCAATCAACAACATCAATTCAATTTCATCCTGCCTTGAGTAAATGGATAGCCGAATGGTATTGGAAACAATCAGAATCAAACCCAGGCTCAATAAAACACCCACTCCCAAAAGGAAAACCCGGCAGACAATCATAAATTTTTCAAACCGGACAATCCATTTTTCCCCATACTCCACGGATTCCACACCTGGCTCTCCCCGGATTTGCTCGGCAAACTCACTAATATGCAAGGAACGATTTTCAGAAGTATTAAAACGGATTCGGTAAGAAGCAGGCAACGGGTTAAAACCCAGGTCCAGGTCCGCACTATCCCGTTGTTGTAATTTAAACTCCTGCCAAGCCCTTTCCTTGCTGACCTCTTCCGTCGACTGGATTTTCGCATTTGCCTTAAACAGGTCTTTCAGGTCACTTTTCTGTGATGGAGAAATATCGTCTCCAAGGTAAACAACCACCTGAACATGCTGGTTCCAACTCGCCAAGAGTCCATTTAAATTGAAAAACACGATGAGGAAAACCCCTAAAATGCCAACCGAAATGGCAATCGTCATAACAGAAATCAGGAAGGTTTGTTTGTTAGCGCGAATATTTGAAATCGTTGTCCTAAGACCAATCAACAAAGTCTGAACTGCTGAATTCATGATGAGACAACCTCTCCGCGGTTTAAAACAATCACCCTATGTTTTCCCGGCCTCAATATATCCTGACTATGAGTTGCAAACACAATGGTCGCCCCATTCTGATTCATTTCTTCAAAGAGCTTTAAAATCTCGGCAGAAATTTCCTGATCCAGGTTTCCAGTGGGTTCATCTGCCAAAATGATAGGAGGGGTATTCACCATTGCCCGGGCAATGGCTACGCGCTGTTGCTCCCCGCCAGAAAGCTGGGCCGGGAAGGAATCTTTTTTAGGTGTGAGGCCCACATTTTTCAAAGCTTCCCATGTTTTAAATTTAATCTTTTTTCTGTCATGGTTTGTTACTTCCTGGGCAAACGCGACATTTTCAAAAACCGTTTTATTGGGAAGAAGTTTGTAGTCCTGGAAGATCACTCCAGTGGAGCGCCTCAAAGTATGTATGTTTCCAGCATCCAACTTGCCAACATTGATTCCCTGCACCAAAACCTGGCCTTCATCAAAACGTTCCCACCCAAAAAGGATCTTCAGAATGGTGGTCTTCCCCGCTCCACTCGGGCCAGTTAAAAATACAAACTCACCTTTATCAATTTTGAGCGAGACATCATTCAGGGCGGGTTTACCACTGCCATAGTTTTTAACAACATTGAATAACTGGATCATGCCCGGAGTATAATTGAGAGTTTAGATGGTGCAGAATATGAAGAAATAAAAATGCGGCGTCAGACTAAAGGTTTTTGTCTTTTCAGGGAACATCTACTTACCAAGAAATTCCTCGTGCTCATCAGCCAGAATAAAGTCCGTGCCGAAGATATCTTCTGTAGCGTATTCTTTGGGGAGCATTGAAATCATGCCGGAGCCATAAAACTGTTTTATCTGGTCATCAGACAAAAGATCAAAATTAATATAGGTCTTTATAATCAAGCGGTCTTCAATTAAATCATAAGCAAAAACTCCATCCGGGCACGTTAGGAACCCATCATTTTCGCCGTAGGACAATAGGGCCTCATTGAAAAACGCATCCAACTTGATAACGCAATTTTCCTCTGCGTGCATTCTTTCGCTAAAACGGTCCACACAATGTGAGGTATAAAACACATGAGGATGAGAAAAAGATTTAATCAGCTTTCCTTTTTCGGTCGATTCCGTCTCTGCAGGGGAAACCACAGAACAAAAACCGCCTTTGGAAAAATCGATCAGCACCAGCACATCTTTGCCAAACCGTTTAGCGATTTTACGCGTCACATCACCTATAAACTTCTGCCTTTTCCGCAGGGAAATTTTACCGCTACCTTTGAATTTCTTCTTAAATTCCGCCTTTAGAAAATTCTCTATTTGCGCTTTTTTAAAACCAAAATATTTATCGCTAGCCATTGCTCATTCTTTTAATTTTTAATACTCGTAGACAATTATACAGTATAGGAAAGACCAGTAAAAGCAAAGATTTCCATAACTAATTGTATTTATAAGGGGCTATGTTAAAATAGGTCATGAATCCAACACCACGTATATTTCTAATGCTCCTCGGCGCTACCCTCTTGTTTCACACCACCTTGAACTACATGGAGGAAAATATCGAGGATTTTGAAACCGTTCCGCTTCCTCCGAAAAAAATCAAGAAGATCAGCACTAATAATCCCATTATCCAGGTCAATGCTAAAGACAGAGATTCCTGGACATTAGTGGAGTTTGCCACAGGAAAGACTCTGCAAATTTCTGAGGCAGAAGCGGAAGCAAAAAAATGGGGTCAAGCTTCCTGGGACCTGGGTTTCAGCCGCACAAAAATTATCTCCAATGGCGGAAAAACCAACCCATCGGGGCAAACCGGAATTATCAATCTGGGCCCGATTGATTTTGACAACATTAAAACCGCTCCGACAATCGGTTACGTTCAAGATCACCGTTCACTGGGCAACCTGATCAATAAAGAATTGGCTGGTTGGTATAATTACCGGACCCGAACCCATAATATCGAATCCAAGAGAAATGTTTATGCATTAAAATTAAATAATGGCCTCTTCATGAAAATGAGGATCCTGAACTACTACTGTGCCCAGCCGGAAAGTGCCTGCCGTTCCATGATGTGTACCCGCGAGGAAGCGGCTTGCCTCACGATTGAATATATAGTGACGGAGCCGGGTTCCAACGTATTCACGCCTCCCGATGCTCATTTAGCTGAAAATATCCAATCTCCCGAAAAAATAATTGAATAGACTAATTCTCATTGCACTCACTTTAATTTTTCTTGTTTCTTGCGAAGGCGAGGAACGAATGATACTTATCTCTGAAGGCGAGTTCACACTTGGCCTGAATCCCCAAAGCACTGTCCTGCAATTCATGTCGGAAAAAACATCTGCCCTCAACGCCCAGCCGGAACAACAATATTTCCTGGAGGCCTTCTATATAGACCAGTTTGAAGTGACCTATGAAGAGTTCCTGAAGTTCAAACCTCAGGCCCAGTATCCTACCCGGAAAATGTATCTCCCCGTCAGCGGAGTCAGTTGGTATGAAGCCGATGCCTATTGCCATTGGCTCGGAAAACGCCTGCCGAGAGAACATGAGTGGGAAAAAGCGGCCCGTGGTAATGACAACAGGATTTTTGTATGGGGCAACGATTTTGAAAAGGGCACTGCTAATTTCGGCAAACAAGTGCAACCCGTAAATACCCTGAAGGGAGATGTCAGCAGTTATAATATATGGGGAATGAACGGGAATGTTTCGGAATGGACATCAAGCTGGTACCAGCCCTACCCCGACTCCACCCTTCAGGATAAAAATTATGGAAAAAAATTCAAGGTAACCCGCGGCGGCTCCATTCACAAACGCGAACACGGGTTTCTGCAACAGTTCGCAATGTTACCCTACCGAAATTTTTCCCCACCTGAAATGCGGTTTTGGGACACCGGCTTTCGTTGCGCCAAATCCCACTAGGCGTGGGGCCAACTGGCAGTAGCGTTCATTAGCTAGAAAAGAGTTATCTCGGCTTAACGGGCCTGCCCTCTGCCTCCCCTGCTAAGGGGCCACTAGGCGTGGGGCCAACTGGCAATAGCGTTCATTAGCTAGAAAAGAGTTATCTCGGCTCAACTAAGTCCTTGCTATCTGCCACCGGGCGTGATGTTTTAATCCCCTGTCCCATCGGTCGCCGGTCCATTCGATACAGGTGGCTCCAAATTCTGGCTTTCCCGAATAAAAGGCCTCGGCATTGGAGGCATTGGCGAACTGATATCTGCGGAATTATTGCCTTTAGCAGGCTCATTATTTCCCGGGTTCGCCTCACTCTTTATATCCGGGGTAGAGTTTTCGGCCGGTACTCCCTCTTTATTCTTTGAAGCATAGGGGCGCCGACGCCTTCCTCTCGGAGGCCCTTTACGGGCAACGGGTTTTCGGCGGGTGTACCTTCTTTTTGTACTCGGCTTGGCATTTTCAGGTTCTTTCGCACCGTCCTCTTCAACTTTAACCGCAGGAGTTTCTCTGGATGATGGAGTTTCTCTGGACGATGGCTTTTCTCTGGGTGATGGAGTTTCTCTGGACGATGGCTTCTCAGGAGATTTTTCCTCCTCCTGGCCGCCCTCACTTTCCCATACTTCAGATACCTTAAATTTAAAATGCTCATAAGACAAACCCGGTGTGATCTGGAAACGAAAATCAACCAAATGCTTCGTTTTCAAATCAGCCAGAACATCGAATTTATTATTCAGCAGGTAATTGGAAACCTCAGGGGATACTTCCAGAGAAAGCACTTTCACCTTTCCCTTCGCAATCGTTTCATGAATTTTCCGCAGAACATTCAGGATCACGGAGCCCATCGACCGCACCAATCCCGACCCCGTACAATGTTCGCATTTTTCAAAAACCCCTTCCTTGACAGGTGGAGAAATCCGTTGCCGTGACATTTCGAGCAGGCCGAATTTTGAAATTCTGGCAATGTTGATTCGCGCCTTGTCAGTTTTGCATGACTGCTTAACCTCTTTTTCCACAGCCGCCTTGTTCCTTTTCTGATACATATCGATAAAATCGATGACAATCAGTCCACCCAGATCCCGCAACCTGAGTTGCCGGGCGACTTCCCTGGCCGCTTCAAGATTAGTCGTCACCGCTGTTTCTTCCAGATCCAGCCCGCCTTTGGTCTTACCAGAGTTGACGTCAATAGAAGCCATGGCCTCACCAATATCGATCACAATGGAACCGCCAGAAGGCAACAAAACCGTACGCTGGTAGATCGACTCAATCTGTTCTTCGACATGGTATTCAGAGAAGAGAGGTTTTGTTTCCTTATACAACTTGACCAGATTTCGGTTGCGAGGCATAACCATCTTCACGAAATCCTTTAAAGCTTTATATTCGTCTGGGTTGTCCACGATGATCTGGGAGGTATCGCTATTGAAATGGTCCCGGACTGTTCTGACAACTAAATCCGGCTCTTGATAAATTAAAAACGGTGCCCCTCCTGCAGACTCATCTTTCTGGCCGTCTTCGATTTTTTTCCAGATCTTCAGCAACATCTGTATATCTTTTTGCAACTCGACCTTGGTCTGTCCCAAGCCGGCGGTACGAATAATCAGCCCCAGATTTTCCGGCAAATCAAAGTCCGAGACAATGTCCTTGAGCTTTTTTCTCTCGCTCTCGTCCTCAATTTTCCGCGAGACTGCGCTTCCTTGTCCCTGCATCAAAACCAGAAACCTCCCGGCCAAACTCATGGCATTGGTCAGTGAAGGCCCCTTTGCATCCCGGCTCTCTTTCGCCACCTGAACCAAAATGCGCTGGCCACGAATTAGAACATCCTGAATTCGTAGTTTCGCTTTTTTCTCTCCGGTATGGATGTAAGACTCTTTCAAAACATCCTTGAAAGGCAGAAAACCATACTTTTTCCCACCAAAATCGACAAAAGCCGCTTCGATGGAGGGCTCAACTCGGTTAATCACTCCCAAGTAGACATTCCCCTTAATTTGCTCTCGGGAGGAATGCTCCACGATGTAATCCTGGATAACATTATTATCCAGAACAACTACCCGGCATTCTTCAGGATGCTGGGCATTGATTAACATTACTTTTTTGCTTGTTTTAGTTTTTCTCATTAGAAATTCTTCCTGACTCTTCTTTGCAGGTCAACACCAAGGGTAGGCTTCAAAACCGGCTAAAATACTCAAAGGTTGATATATTTAAAATTAACCTTTATAATTCAAATAATTAAATGCTAGTTGAATTTTTCTGCCGGTCGGGATCACAGTTTAACGATTTTGGTGAGGAAAGAAGAAGTCTGTGTTTTAGGGTTGGTTTTTCCTGTCGGAAAGCCTAAAAAAATGTTATTTAGTTTGTTTTTAAATTTATTAAAAACCATGAATTATTTGGATGATACGAACTCTCCCCTAAAGGGAAACAATCCAGACTTACTTATAAATAAAGCCAGTTTATACTGGCACGAATGACAACATTCAAATCAGGGTCCAAATACAACTGGACTTAATCATACCATTCTTTGTCAAAAAGAAGGAAAACTTTCTTGTGAATTAACGAATAATCCCGTTAAGAATTTTAGCCGGGTTATCAGGATTTATTAGCAAAAACAGCCGGTTTTTGTTAATCCCCAGTTCTATAGTGTAGGAAATCAAGATGGCTACCTCAAGCTCCAGCAATTCAATAGGAATGACCCAGTTAGGGGAATTGAAACCGGATGATTTAAGAGGCAAAACTATTTTCATCCGGTGTGATTTTAACGTTCCCCTGCGATCTACCGCAAAAGGACTCTATCGAGTCGCGGACGATACCCGAATTCGACGTTTTCTGGATCTCACATTCAGGAAGATCCACGAATTGACGGATGGAGATTGCCGAATTATTATCGGCTCACACCTTGGTCGGCCTCATAAAACAAAAGATCAATCCGGCTGGGATGGCATCTTCAACATCCAGTTTGTCTCTTCTCATTTCGATACTTTGATCCGAAGGGTTTATGGGGATACTTACACCATATTCCCGCCGGAAACGATTGATTCGCATATGCAGCATTCTTTGGATATCGTTGTACACAAACGCCTGCCGCCGGGAGGAATCAAGTTTCTTCCCAATTTGCGTTATCTTTTGGATCCAAAAAATACGGACCTGTACCGCATCGAATTTATCGCCAAATTGGCGGATATTGCTGATGTCTATATAAACTGCGCCTTCGGTTGCAGTCATCGCGTAACCAAAAGCATCAAACTTTTGCCCCAGTTAATGCGGCAGGAGGGAAAGCTTGTAGTCTCGGGTGCCCTTCTCTATGAAGAAATTTATCGTCTTGGGAAATTCGCCAGCAAGGTTCTATCCCAACCTAAAAAAACCATGGTTGTAGCGGGTGGGGCTAAAATATCTGACAAAATTGAAATTTTAAAACAATTTGTTTCAACCGGAGTCGGAAGCATTTTAATCGGTGGCAAAATGGCCAACGCTTTTCTTCTGGCTCAGCAACAAAAGGAATTGTTACAGCCTTTTCAGAGCGATACCCTGCCTGCAAAATTACAAAGCCAGGCAAAAGATAAAAACGATGAACTCCTGACCGAAATCAACCTGGCCGAAGAAATTATTGAACTTGCAGAAGCCAATAAGGTAAGGCTGCACCTTCCTGAAGATTATAAAGTTGTTACTGATTATCAGGACACTTCTTTTGAAAATAAAGCGTCCCCTGATTTTGCCAAAGAACTCCAGCTGGACCTGGGCGAAAAAACGATAAATCAGTTTGAAGATATTTTTAAAGACATCGAAAATGTATTCTGGAACGGACCTCTGGGGGCCTACGATCACCCTGCCTGTAGCTATTACGCAGAAGGATCCCTGGAGTTGGCCAAAGTGCTTTTTCAAATGGCTCTGACAAACCCAAAGATGTCTGTAGTCATAGGCGGGGGAGATTCCGCCGCGATCCTTAACAAAATTGGAATCACCGAGTTGAAAAAAATGATCAAGGCCCAGATTGAAAAACAATTCCCCTCAAATATCAATCGAAACCAGATATCCATCGACTTCCTTGAAAACGATTCGTATCAACTGTGGAATTATTTCGCCACCAATTTCTTCGTATCCACTGGCGGTGGAGCGGCTCTGGAGTTTCTTCAGGGATTTTTAAAAGGCAAAGCGAAAGAGGATATGGCTTCCTACCTGCCTGGAACCGCCACATTGATGGAACTGTGCGAAATATAATCCGAACGATAGTCGGACAACTTTTCCACACAGCTTTTTAAAATTTCCTTCAGTTTCTCACATTCGTTAATCAAATCGATGTAGCTCTTTTGTGTTTCAATTGCCAAAAAACACACGTTATTACCTGCCAGGTTTTCTTTTCTTTTACTAAACATATCGGTAAGAGGTCGTAGCTCTGGATTACTGAACCCTAACACTTCAATCTTTTCATCAACGCAAGAAATATCCTCGCCAAACTGAGCAACTTTATTGGAATTGCCATTTCCACCCGACACCCCCCTGATAATACTTCCACACATCTTCTTCCCCGTCTTGCTGAGCTTTATAATATCTTCCAATATTGAATATTTTTTCTGCAATTGTTCGTCAAGCGATTCGATGTCAGAGCAATCATAATCTCGTATCAGGTCCTCGCAAACTCCGTTTATCAGGAATTCAAATTTACCGACATCCCTTTTTTCTGTAAGACGCTCTCTCCATAAAAGGGCGTGGGCTTCCCGAAACATATCATCCATACCCAGCCCAATCCTTACAAGAGGCTTCAACTTAAAATTCATATCAAAATCAAAAACTGTTTCAAAAACATTTAACTCAGAGTCCGGGGTTATTTGTTCCGGAAGAATCCAGGTTTTTGTTTTTAGATGATTTTCAATCGCCGAGGAGAGATATTGCGGCCGCACCTTGTCGACACAAACTATATCATTGCAATGAACACCATAACTGCAGGGAGCACAGGAAATTCTTGCCTGAAAAAGTAAATGTCCCGGAGAAAACGGGGCCGTTTCATAAGGATGCGCATGGGCAAAAAAGAGTCCGACAATTTTTGTCCCCAGCGCCGCAGCCAAGTGCATCGTTCCCGTATCATTAGTAACTAAATATTCACATTTCTCCAGTAATTGGGACAATTCACTGAGATTAGTTTTACCGGCAAGGTTCGATATTCTATCTTTATTCTTAGCCAGGCTTTTAATTTCTTCGGCCACCTCATTCTCAGACTCCACGCCGAATATTATGATTCTGGCATTCAAATTTTCAATCAGCAGGTCTGCAAGGCTTGCAAAGGACTGTGCCGGCCACCGCCGACCTTCCAGGCTGGAGCCTGCCTGAAAGCCAATCAATAACTCCTCCTCCTCAAACGGCATTAGAGTATCGACCGATAATTCATTTTGAGATCGCATCACTTCAATAGCACGACCCCTCACATCGACTCCACCGCTCCTGGAAAATATTTCAACAAGGTTAAACGCATTATATTTACGATTAAAAACTTCAACACCGAAATACTGCATCCAGGGATGCCCCGTCATGCGATTGCCAAAGTCATTGCAGTAAAAACCAACGACCTTCTTGATACCCAGGTAACGTACCATGAGAGCACTGAATTTTGAGTGACTCAGGTTTACAAGCAAATCAAAGTTGCTACTCCTGATATCCTCCATAGACTTTTCAAGGTAACGGTATATTTTTACCCAGGAACGGTCCTCCCAGTTTTCCGGTTTATCGAACTGCCTCAAGTCAACAACGATGGATTCATCCACATCCGGTATCAAAGGTACAGCACCGGCAAAATCACTGGTAACCAGAAGAGTGATTTTTGCTGTGGGATATTTTTCTTTCAAGCCTCGGATCAGGGGCGTCGTCTGAATCATATCCCCCATCCGGGTCATGCTGAGAATTAATATGTTTTCGGCCATGATTAAGTGTTTGCCTCTACAACTTGATCCATCATCAGAAACAGGGTTTCCTTTTGGTCCAATGCCCCCTCTCCCTGGTGGATATGTTCTACCACCGTCTTTAACGAAAAAGGATGCTGACCCTTGAACTGCTTTAAGTACTGGCCTAAATCTGTATTTTCACCGGCTTGTTCAATGCAATAATCCAGAGGATCCCTTTGAACTTCCCCGATTGAATCAAGGGATGACTTGCGGTCCAGAAACACATGCAGTAATAACTCCTGCATGCGATGTTCCATGGTATGTTCCTTCACGACCCGCTGGTAGGATTTCAAAGTGATCGCATTTCTTTCCTCAGGTCTGGAAAGATAATAATTTATTTGATCCTGCATTTGGTCAAGGGTATCAAAGGCGATTATCTCCTCACCCACTTTAAACATTCTGGACAGATCTTTTCGGCTATCCACCAGTTGGAATCCCTGGCAGGCCGCAATCTCAAAAGTTCGCGGATTGACAAAATCACCGTCCGGGTGAATTCCATAATGGTAGGTGGAGGAATGCAGGTTCATGTTTATTTTAGCGGCGTTATAAATTTTAACGATTTCTTCAGGTGAGAGCCGTTTATTATTATTTTGCACCAGGCGGCCCAGAGGTGTCTCTAAATTCCACTCTGTTCCCCAAATCTTAAAATCAAGATTCATCAATCGTGGAAAAGACTGAATCCGGTTATGATAGGCCGCTCCCATGAATGAGACATCGACCCCATACTTGATCATTTCCTCTTCTGTCAGAGGCAAGTGTTTGTGAACATCCGGAAAACAGGCCTGCGGCAGATAATAACAATCCCGCACTCCTTTGGATCTCAATAAATCGTGAAACTCTCCGTCTTGCAAAGTAAAAATGTGGTCATAAGAAGTAGCGACTTCATTCCAATAGGGTAAAGTCCTGAAATCCTCCACGAACCAGAAAACAACTGGAATTTTTAGTGCCCTCAGTTTTTGAATCGCCTCCGGTGTAAGAGGAGCTTGGGCAAGAGCCAGAATAAGGTCCGGTTGAAATTCGGTGGCCTTTGCGGCGGCTATTTCACCCATAAAATTCATAAAATTGCGGGAAAGAATCTCAGAGTTCTCCGGGTTGTGGGTCACACCCTTTAAGGAGGAAAAACCCTGGGCAAATTCTTCACAGTCTACAGTGGCAACCTCATGCCCCATATTCCGCAAAGCTCCAGCGCAATGATGAGCCGTTGGCAAAGATCCGCCATAAAGAGGATTCACGATCATCACTCTGAGAGTTCGGTTTTGGAGAAGACCCTTTACCTCCAGACCTTCATCCAGCCTGTTGTAGTAATTTTCACCAATTCTTATGGAGGGAAGATGCTTAAAAATATTCCAGCAGTCCGGTTCCAACCGTGAAATCAGACAAGCGGGCGTTTCCCCAATTCTGAAGCGCACCCGTGATAAAAAGGGCTGTATATCAACAGATGTCATGAAGGCCCTGAACAAGGTCATCAACGGTTCTACGACCGTCAACTCTCCTGGAACCTGTTGCAGCAAAGCCTGAATATGGTATCCAAACCCTAAACCGTAAACCACGGTATTGCGTTCCGGGTCGAAAGCAAAGTCCCCTATCGCTTTCGCCCCTTCTTCAGCGGGACGGTATTGACTATGCAGAGCAACTCCGGCAATTCTTGGAATTGGAAACCCGTCTTTTGATTGAACAACGGTTACATTCTCAGGAAAAGGTTGCAGAGCAACACGTTCCGCCAATTCCGGGTCACATTGCCGCAGGCACTTTAGATTTTTAGCAAAGAAGTCCATTTCAAAACCAGTTATTTACTAACCACCAAATCAGACTTGACGCTCTCAATCATTTTCAGGGCAGGCTCATACTTCGAGTCCAGAACGAGGATGCATTCCAGATTTTTTATCGCATCCTCCAGCCTACCCAATTTGTATTGAACACCCGCCATTGCAAATCGCATATTCACATTGGCGGGATGAATTTCCATATATTTATCCAAATAGATTTCGATTTTCTCGAACTTCTCCGACTTATAGGAAATTTCCAAAAGAGATTTACAGGCAGAAATATTATCCGGATTCGCATCCAGAGACCGGCAAAAATAATCTTCCGCCCCATCAATATCATCTTTGTTCATCTTTAACATTCCAAGGCCGCATAACGCCTTGTGGTTATCAGAATTATTTTCCAGAGATTTGTTAAAGTTGGTTTCCGCCTTTTTCATATCGTTCTTATGCAGGGCCAGCAATCCCAAACCCAGCCAAGCTTTGTAATTATCGGGGTCCTTTGAGCAAGCCTGATCAAAAAATATCTCAGCCTTGTCAGGAAATTGAAGCCTCATGCAACTATTCCCCATTCCAACCAGTGCCTCAACGTTGTCAGGAGATATTTTTATAATGTCATCATAAAGACTTAAAGCCGCCTCGTGATCTCCCGATTCGGCTGTTTTCGAAGCCGCCAACAAGAGGTTATCAATTTTAAACAATGCTTCTCCATGTTGAAACATATCGTTTTCCTCATTTTTAGTAACGTTAATCGGTTCGGCAACAACTTTATACTGGAACACAAAGAAGCTTTTAACCTCTTCCGGAGACAAATCTTTTATTTGTACCCTGCCAAAATTAAGGGCCGTAGTGTTGTTCAAAGAAAACTTCTCATATTGCGGGTCGAGTACTTCTTCAACCTTCTGAATGGCATAACCTGCCTGTGAAAACATTTTCTCAATTTCTTTATAGGTGAAAAACCGAAGATGCGTTTCGTCAAGAATTCCTTCTTTTTCGTAGGTCCAGTTTCCTTCAATCAACTGATGGATCACGCCATGAAACTGGACATTGGGAATGCTGGCTACAACTGTTCCTCCTTTTTTCAGCAAACGCTGAACTTTAGCCAAAGCGGAATAAGGATCGATTAAATGCTCCAGAACATCCGCGAACAAAATACAGTCAAAGGAACCATCACTATAGGGCAGATCAATTTTTTCAATATCCCCCTGCACCACATCATCCAAAACATCCTTGGCGGCATTGGCGGCATCGGCATTCAATTCTATTCCCGCCACAAAAGCCCCATTGCGTTTTTTGAGTTCCCGCCCTGTCATCCCCGCCGCGCAACCCACTTCTAAAATACACCTCGCGTCATTTGGGATAAGCGGAATCAAATCGTTTCTGACATTTTCATAATAGGAAGCAGGCTTTTCGTTCATCGAAGCAGGCTCCTCTTTTTCGGCAGGAGAGATTTTTTCGTTTAAAACTTGAACCATCAATTCCGTACGGTGCCCATAAGTATGTTTGTCCAGCACCTCTCTCTTTCCCGCATTTGCAATCCTTTCCCGTTCCGACTCATTCTTGAGGTAATACGAGATGGTTTCTTCGAGGTTTTCATCGTCATAAATAACCAGGTGTTCCTTATCCTTGAAGAACTCATCAAGTCCGCTCCCGGGCGCAGAATCGGTGACCAGCAGGCTACCGCTACACAAGGCCTCAAACACGCGCATATTGAGGTCATTGTTTATGGCATTGTTAAAAATGACACGGGATTTACTGAAATGCTCTGCCATTTCGTTCATGAATTTTCTTTGGCAGTTCAGGTCAAATTTTTCCCGTATTTTTTCCAGAAGATTTTTTCGACGATCCGGGGTTGAGGAAATGGAACCGACAAAACCCACATCAAATTCCTTGTCAACTTTCAGCTTTCCGTGGATTCCAGGATCACAAGCCAGGGGCAACCACATGACATTTTTGATCCCTGCCTCCCCCATGGGTTGCACATACGCCTTTTGGGCTAAAAAGACAAAATCAAAATTTTCGGCAATTTCAAGATGCCGGTCAAAATTGATATGAGTGTCTATGAGATAGCAAACCTTTGGCAAGTCGTGCTCACATAAATCCGCAGGGATATCGCTCAAACCCGTCTCGACCCATAAATAAAAATCAGGTTGCCATCCTTCAGGCAGTTCTGCCATGACCTGATTCAAAGGCGTCGTGTTTCCCCTGAATATGTCCTGTGGAGTGACTTCCCAATTAAGGGCTTCCAGGTTCCAGAGTTTGATAATTTCTGCGTTAATCTGGGAGCCGCAAGTTATAACATTGTGTTTTTGTCTGAAGGCCCTTTCCAGGTAATGTGCGGTTGTCGCAGGATAGGATACAAAATCCATCAAAATATTTTTCCGGATTTTATCCTTAAAGGGTTGGGTGTTTTCCTGGAGGTTAACGCCGGTTCGTTCTAAAAATCCCAATACTGATCTTTCAATCGCCTTCTGCCAGGATTGAAGAAATCGATTCAAGGGAAACTTCTCCTGAACCGTTTGCCGCGCTTTTTCACCCAACGCTCTGGCCTCTTCCGGATTTTTCAATAGATGGTCAATACATCGATTTAAATATTCAGGGTCTTTCGAGACATAGCCATTCTTTCCATCTTCAATGGGAGAAGATTTGTTCCCTGCACTGACCACCGGCATTCCAGTGGCCATGGCCTCAAGCATGCTCAAATTGTATCCATCTTCAAATTCCTCGATGGTCGTATTGATGAAGACTCTTGAACTCCTGAAATGTTCCAACAAATCCTGAAATCCCTGCGACAGACGCGACTCGGGAATATTTGGATTCATACCCATGATCGTCAAAGGGTGGTCTCCCACAATTTGTTTGCTGAGTGAATAGCCCAACATCAAATCGCGTTCCTGAAGCAGGTTACCGACCTGCAAAACCGTATTCTTTTCACCACGGTACCCGCCATACTGCGCGACATCCAGTCCGGGCAGGATGACATCACCGTTCAACCCCCAGTCCTGCCGTTTTTTCTCTGAGATAAAAACTTTATGCACGCCTTCCAGCAAGACATCTATTTTGTCCAGATAATCTTCCCGCTTGACCTCCTCCTTGGACAACCCAATTTCTGTGCTCAAACAGTTGTGAAACACAAGAATTTTTGGCAGAGAGTAGTCCCTCACCTCTAACAAATCTTTTACGTTGTGTGCGATAATCAGATCCAGTTCACCGAGTTCCAGCATTTCCAGGGCCGTTGCTTTGGAGATGAGGCGTACATTTTCCGGAACGGGACGCATATTTTCATCCCAACGTCGGCAATGACCAGGGGCAATTTCGGGTTCTACGATTAAAAACTCATGACCCATTCGTGCCATGAGACATAGGTAGGGTTCATGCCAGTTAAAGGAAAGGATTTTGAAATTCATCGTTCAGAGGGCTCCGGCGAATAATAAGCTGTCCTTTCCTTTTTCGGTGAAACGGAAGAATGACTTAACCCTTATTATTTATGGCTTTGGAATGTATTAAAACTCGCTATCCGGGGTCGGCAAGAATAAATTTGTAACCCAGTGGTCAAAGTTTCATCTTATTAGCAGGCTATGGAACTAAAAACCGAAATCTCGCAAATAAAACACCAATAATATTCATTTATTTATAAGTTTACGAAAATTTACCTAGATTCTATGTCATATGATCCTGATTCCAGAAAAATAAAAAACCGAGAGCGGTTGATCGAATACCGCAAGGCTTTTCAAAAAAAACAGGCTTTAAAAGGCCAAATTCCTCAAGGTGAGGGAGAGCTGAACCGGGATGGTAACCCTAAAACTCCCCCCGGGCAAAAAGTGGTCGAAAACTGGCCGGTGCTGGACTTGGGGGTGACTCCTGAACTGGATGAGTCCACATGGAATCTAACCGTTTCAGGTTTGGTAAAAACGGTCAAGACCTTTAATTGGGAGGAGTTTCTCAAACTGCCCCAGACCACGGACATTTCCGACTTTCATTGCGTCACCACCTGGAGCACATTGAACAACAACTGGAAGGGGGTAAAATTCTCCGATATCGCCAAATATTGCGAGGTGCTCCCGAGTGCTAAATTTGTCTATATCAAAGCCTGGGATGGCTACTCCACAAATTTACCGATGGAAGAAGCCATGAAATACGATGTCCTTCTGGTCCATCAATGGGAGAATAAGCCTCTGTCCCGCGAACATGGCGGTCCGGTAAGGATGATCACCCCACAACTCTATGCTTGGAAAGGGGCCAAATGGATCGGGGAAATCATTTTTCGCGATCAAGATGAACTGGGGTTTTGGGAAAAAAGAGGATACTCAAATACTGCCGAACCCTGGCTGAATGACCGTTACACTTGAAAAAAAGCTACGTCACACGCAAGGTCTTCAATTTGGCAAACGCCGCAGAATCCATGATAGCCTTGACCCCGGCATCACCTATCCCTGTGTCAAACATCAGCAAGGTTTCAATATTACTCAGCGTTTTTGTATTTGCCAGAAGTTGGGCGGATTCCAAATTCAGATAGTTTCTTGCCAGATTAAGCTGTTTAACCCTTTGCAACACTTTGGATTTGGCTAGAACTTTAATACCCTTCGGAGTTATATCCGTTCGATAAAAGTTTAACTTTCTCAGATTCGCAAAAGTAGGAGCTTTTGCCAGTGTTATCAGGGTTTCATCCCCTACAGGGTTTTCCTGAAAAATCAAAACCTGAAGTTTTCTAAACTTCTCCGAGGTAACAACAGCCAGTCCACCTTCGGGGCCAATATTGTTATAACGTACATCGAGAAGCGAGAGGTTGTCCGCGAAATCAGCAGAGGGTAATGCCTTTATGCCCTTGTCAGAAATATTATTGTCACCAAGATACAATCGTTTCAATTTTTTAAACAGGTGACAATGAAACAGGTGGTGAGCACCGCGCCAGGTTATTTTGTTATGGGACAGGTCCAGGTTCTCCACATCAAAAACACGGTTTGTCTGGACCAGGGCTTCCACCCCTTCATCCCCAATGAACTTGCCTTTCAATTCCAACGCATCATCATCCAGGCATTCATCGATGACTCGGTTGATATAGTCCAGCTTAACCTGGGTGATCAATTTTATTCTCCCGGGTTTTCAAGTTGATCGCGCAACGAAAACCAATATCGTTAAATCCGCGTGATAAAGGATAGCTCCAGTCCCTATAACCCGAAGCCATAGCCACCACAGAGTCTGACCAGGAACCTCCCCTTCTAACCTTCATAAGACCCCGTATCGGCCCTCTGGGATTGTGCAGGATATCGGCGTAATAAAACCTTATGGAAAACCAGTCTCCAACCCACTCCCATACATTTCCAGCCGTGTCATAGAGTCCGTTCTGGTTTGGCGGAAATGAACCCACCGGGGAGGCCTTGTCATTCAATTTCAATCCCCCTCTGGCAGGCGGATTCATAAGGTCAAATCCCTCGCCCCAGGGAAACTCACAACCTTTTCCACTACCCGCCGCTCTTTCCCATTGCGCCTCACTGGGAAGCGACTTGCCTATCAAGTGACAATAGTCTGCCGCCTCATACCAACTGATTTTTGAAACCGGGCAGTTATCACAATCGGAAAAAATACTACGACGTAAAAAATGTTCCGGAAATATTTTTTCAAATCTCTCGTTTGTGACCTCATATTTATCAATCGAAAACCCATCCAGATGGACCTGCTGTTCCGGGGCGCCATGTTGAGGCCCAAACCGATCACAACCTCTTTTGAAGGTCCCACCGGGAATCAAGACCATATCATCCGTAATACTGCTTTCCTGGCCCGAGGCAGGCCGTTCTCCCGTCACCATCAAAATAGAGATCAGCACGCACAAGCGCAATAGTTTTAGCAATTCAGCTTTATGGGAAAATTCCAGAAAACTCACGCGAAGTCTTTAAGTTCCTCTAATATGGCCAGTGTTGCCTTGGATCGGTTCAAGGTATAAAAATGGATGCCGGGAGCCTTGTTTTCCAGCAGTTCCCTGCATTGAGAAATAGCATGTCTAATACCAATCTGCCGAACTTTTTCATTATCGTCCTGAACATCTTCAAATTTAGCCAGTAACTCATCGGAAAGATGTGCCCCGCACATTTTGGTGAATCGCTTGATCTGTTTGAGATTTAGAATAGGCATGATTCCCGGAACGACAGGAACATTAATATTTTTCTTTTGCGCCCTATCCAGAAAATCGAAATAGTAGCGATTGTCAAAAAACAATTGCGTGATGAGGAAGTCCACTCCGCTGTCCACTTTGCGCTGTAAATTTTCTATATCCTTGTCAAGATCCGGACATTCCACATGCCCTTCAGGGTAACAAGCCGCACCAATACAAAATGTAAAATTGTTTTTGATAAAAGCCACCAGCTCACTGGCGTATTCAAAACCACCTTCCGTTTTAACGAACGTCTCCTCCCCCTGTGGAGGGTCCCCTCTCAGCGCAAGAACATTCTCAATATCTTGCGCCTGCAAACTTTCAAGCACTGAACGAATTTCCTGTTGGTCATGCCCCACGCAGGTAAGGTGGGCCATGCTCTCAATGCCTATAGCATTTTTGATCTTTCCCACCAGATCCACCGTTTTGGCACGCGTACTCCCCCCAGCCCCATAAGTCACAGACACATAAGCCGGGACAGAGGGCTTCAACCGGGCAATCGTTTCGTATAGTGTTGCAAAACCCTCTGAGTCTTTAGGAGGAAAAAATTCAAATGAAAAAATGGGGGCTGCATCGTTTAGTTTTTCTATGATTTTCATTGCTCGATAATAACACAGGCCCGGAGCCTAAATAAACCAATGAAAACAGCATAAATACCAAACATACGCTTCCAATTTGCAAAGGCAGGGTCTTTCCATTACCATTAAATAGAAGCCCCAAGCATTAAAATGAACCGTTTATATTAAAAAACTTATCTAATAGGATCAACAAGCTCTGCTAAGAACCAGAAAAAGCAGAGTTACTAACCAGGAAAAATAGTTTATGTTTCAAAAACTGAGCATTAATCAGAAGTTTTTAGTTTTGGTGCTGGTGATGGGCGCTATTTTTACCACCGCTTTTGTAGTCCTTAACCGGGTAACCGGCGAAATCCAGGAGAACTGGGTCGACTATCGGGATCAAATAGCGGAGCGCCAGAAGGACCTGATGGCAATCAAGTCTCAATTTGGTTATGGAGGGGGTATCCATAGCTTTAAAAACTATGTCCTCAGAAAAGATCCAACCTATTTTGAAAGAACTTTAAAGCACCTTGATCGGGTTAGCCAAACCATTACTAACTACAACCGGATAAGAGGAATCACAGAACAGGAGAAAAAAGCACTTACGGAGGTCCGGGGTGTTTTTGATCAGTATAAAAATGCCCTGTTGAAAGCACAATCAATGTTTGTGCAAGGACGCCCTTCCAACGAGGTTGATGAGGCTATCAAAATTGATGACACCCCTGCACTGGATGCATTCATTGTTTTGGAAAATATTTATGACGACATGACCCATAGGACTACCAGAAAGATTGGCGTCAGTATTTCCAAGGGACTGAATAGTTTGATGGGGAGCCTGTCGTTTGCTTTTGTTGTTATGGTCATTTTTTCCATAATCATAGCACGCTCAATGACCAAACCTCTTGAGGATGCTCTTGAAAGGGCAAAAGAATCCCAAAAGGATTTGGAACAGGCACGGGAGGCCGCGGAAGCCGCCAACCTGGCAAAAAGTACCTTTCTTGCCAATATGAGTCATGAGATCCGCACCCCCATGAATGCTATTCTCGGTTACAGCCAAATTATGGTCCGGGAAGGCGATCTCAACAAAAAACAAATGAGTGGGATTGAAAATATTAACAAGGGTGGGACTCATCTTTTAAGCCTGATCAACGATATCCTCGATATTTCCAAAATAGAATCGGGGGCCATGGAGTTGAACAAAACTGACTTTGGATTGCAGAATATGATCGAATGGACCTCCAGCATGTTTCAGGTTCGTTGTGAGGAAAAACGGTTGGACTGGCACGTGGAAGGGTCCAGCGATTGCCAGAGAACGGTTCAGGGAGACGAAGGAAAGCTGAAACAGGTGTTGATCAACCTTCTCGGAAATGCTGTCAAATTCACAAAAAAAGGTAGCGTAGCATTGAAGGTCCAAAAGCTCGCAGGCCATTCATACCGGTTTGAGGTGAAGGATACTGGCCCCGGGATTGATTCTTCCGCGCTCAAAAATATTTTTACTCCTTTCAGGCAAGATACTGCCGGACATCAGGAGGGAGGAACGGGCCTCGGACTGGCAATTTCCAAAAAACAAATCGAACTAATGGGAGGACAATTGAGGGTCGACTCCCAGTTCGGGCAAGGGTCGAATTTCTATTTCAACATAGAGTTGCCTGCGTCTGAAGAAACTGTACAGGTTTCGAGTCAGGCCACCGGGCCTGATGTCCTGCGTTTGGCACCAGGGCACAGCGCCAGGGCTCTCGTAGTGGATGACAACAGGTTTAACCGGGACGTTTTAAGCAATGTTCTGGCAAGTATCAATGTGGAAGTCGAAGAAGCAGAGAATGGGAAAATAGCCGTGGAAATGGTTCAGGAAAAGGACTTTGACATTGTTTTTATGGATATGCGTATGCCGGTTATGAGAGGAGAGGAAGCTGTAGTCAAAATACAGGAAAATATGGGGGAAAATGCGCCGAAAATTGTGGCTATTACCGCTTCGGTAGAGTCTGTCGGATAAACTGTGTAAATGGCCATAGTGGGAAGTTAAAATGCTTCGCACACCCATCCGTTTATGGAGGAAATTATGGCAATACGACAAGAGTTACTGGAAGAGTTATTAAAGGATTATAAATCCCCTGAAGAT
>JABIAY010000048.1 GCA_018653085.1 Nitrospina sp. | reverse complement strand
TGTTTAGGCTTAGCCCTGGTGACTTTGGGTCTGGCAAGTATCTGGTTGAAGAAAAACATAAGCCTTCTTCCCCCCGCACCCTTGTTAAGCCTGGTGATATGCACCCTGCTCATATCCCTGTTGAGCGCCGGGGTCATGGTGCATACGCTGAAAACTTTTGTCTGATAAATTTAATACAAGCGTACAGTGAGAACGTGGAGAGTTCCAGAGTCTCTTCGGGAACGAAGAGTAAAGCTCTGACCATCCCGGGTATTTCTGGGAAGACTGAACTGAATAGGGCCTTCTGAAGAATTCAAAGTCATTACTCGGGTAAGCTGGTCACGCAGGATCTTCATTTCATAAGAAAAGCGGAGGTTCTCGGGTTTTGCGATTTTTTGAACCGGCACACTAAGATTCAATACCAGGTCGCCGCGCCTTTTGGAAAACAAACTCCCTTCCCCTTTGCCCGGGATTCTAAGGGACATCTGATTCCAGTCTCCGGAAGGAACCTTAATTTCAAAACGCTCTCTACCCGATTTTAAATGGAGACTCGCGCCTTTTTGGAGAACTGTTTCTGATATTTTTATATCTTTTTGAATATCCAACTGGAAGATTCTGCTATCGAGCTCGACCAGAAAATCCAATCCTGAGTTAAACACGCGTTGCACAACAGGATTACCCTTCAGTCCCTTAAACAGGCTTGCCCATTTATCAGGTGCCACACGTTGGTCTGGCAGAATATCAGTGGACGTTTTATAATGACGCTCCAGTTTTTCAAAGGCCCGGTTGATTTCTTTCAGTTGGGTATCATCGGACCTTTTTCCCGGATTGCTATCAGGGTGAAATTGTTTGGCCAGGGAATGGTAAGATTTGCGCACCTTGTGCCAATCTTCTCCGGGAGATACGTTGAGGATTTTAAAACATTCAGCCGTTTGCATAAGATTCCCTGTACTCAGGATTTGTGCCAATCCCTACAGCAATGAAGACTCTTTAAATATCAATTAGATATAAAAATATCGTCTTTCAAAGGGCATTGCAACCGGTAAAAATCTACCTGAACCGCCAAATTTTATAGTTTATTATTTTTCAATGAGTTATATTTAATCTGTCAATCGGACAATGCGCCTGCGGTCGGCAAAAATTTCCTCAACAAATTATAATTACCAGTTTTTTAAAGCTTTCCCTGTTTGCATGAACATTAAAACCCCATCCAGCCCACAGAACTTCTTTGGAGCCACGGAACTCCAACTCAAAGATTTTTTTTCTGAGTGGAAGGAGCAGGCCTACCGAGTGCATCAAGTATTTACCTGGGTCTACCATCATCATTGTCGGGACTTTAATGAGATGAGCAATCTTTCTAAATCTTTGCGCTCTAAGTTGGCGGAAAAATTTTATTTTGCCCTGCCAAAAATTCAAAGCCGAACTCATTCAAAAGACGGGTCCATCAAATACTTATTTGAGCTGGACGATGGCGCAGTTGTTGAAAGCGTCTGGATGCCATCCGAATCCAGAAACACTTTATGCCTTTCTACACAAGTCGGGTGCCGTTTGAATTGCTCGTTCTGTTTGACAGCAAGTTTGGGACTGAAACGAAATTTGACCGCAGGTGAGATCATCGGTCAACACCTTGCCATCAACGGAGAACTCGAAGAGAAAGAACAAATCACTAATGTCGTTTTTATGGGCATGGGGGAACCCCTGGACAACTACGGACCGGTTGTGGATGCACTCCGTCTCATGATCTCTCCGCAAGCCATGAAAATTTCAACAAGAAAGGTAACCGTTTCGACATCAGGGCTGGTTGGCAAAATGAAGGAGTTTCAAGAGGAAGGCCTGGCGATAAACCTTGCCATCTCCCTCAACGCTTCCGACAACGCCACTCGTGACCGGTTGATGCCGATAAATAAAAAATATCCCATCGAGGTACTGATGGATTGTCTTAAAAAATATCCTTTAAAACCGCAAAGGCGGCACACCATTGAGTATGTCCTGCTTGCAGGCATCAATGATTCAGATGAAGATGCTCAGAGGCTGGCAAAATGGTTGAAGGGCATTCCCTGCAAGATCAACCTGATTCCTTTTAACGCTTTTGATTCGTCTGAATACAAGCCCCCAACAAGCGAGCGCGTTTTAAATTTTCAAAATTATTTGATCGAACAGAATTTTTCTGCCTTTATTAGACAAAACCGGGCCACGGACATACTCGGCGCCTGCGGACAACTTGCCGCCACCCAGCGTGACGCTGGACCCAGTACTGCATTGACCAAAGAGCAGACAGAGCCCTCAAGCGCACGTGATATTCTTCCTAAGTCCTCGTGCCCCGGAGGGGTAATACTTTAATAAGTTGAACCAACATTTTTTCCAAGAAATCTTATGAACAATCCTGAAAACCTTAAACTGTCTATTGTTATCCCTTTATATAATGAGAGGGATAACCTGATCCCCCTTGAGGACAAGTTGGAGGTCGAGCTCTCCAGACTGGGCCTGAGTTACGAAATCATTCTTATTGATGATGGCAGTGTCGATGGAAGTGCTCATTTGATCGAGTCCATGCAAAAACATAATCCGCATATCAGGCTTATCCAGTTCGGTCACAACCATGGACAGTCTGCGGCATTCGCGGCTGGATTTAAAGCGGCCAAGGGAGAAATTATCGTTACCCTCGATGCCGACTTGCAGAACAACCCCGCCGACATCCCTCTTCTTCTTGAAAAAATGCCGGAGTACGATGTGGTCTGCGGTTGGCGTCATAAACGGAATGATCCGTGGATCAAAAGGGTTTCTTCAAAAATCGGCAATGCGGTGCGGAACAAGTTGAGTAAAGAGGAAATTGCCGATACCGGTTGCTCCCTGAAAGCGTTTCGCCGGGAGTGCTTCGACAATGTTAAGCTCTTCAAAGGAATGCATCGTTTTTTTCCTACTTTGATGAAGATGGAAGGGTTCAGTGTCACCCAGGTCAAAGTCAGTCACCATGCCCGACTTCATGGGGAATCAAAATACAATATTCGCAACCGCCTGCTTTCTTCTTTTCAGGATTTAATGGCCATCCGCTGGATGAAAAAGCGACAGATCAACTATGATATTATCAAGGAGGATTAAATGACAGTAAGCCAATGGCTGGTCATTGGGTTTATAGGGCAAGCCCTTTTTGGAGCCCGTTTTATTATCCAGTGGATTGTTTCCGAGAAAAAAGGGGAAAGCACCATCCCCCTTGCCTTTTGGTATTGCAGTATAGGTGGCGCAGTGGTGCTTTTGACCTATGCTATCCACAAACAGGATCCCGTATTTATTGTTGGGCAAAGCCTGGGAAGCATTGTCTATATTCGCAACCTGATACTCATAGACCGCAAGAAAAAAGCTCTAGCTGCAATGGGAGTCAATAATGAGTAACTGGAAAATTAGAGTCGGCGGCCTGGCCCTCATGGTGCTGGGCGGATTCCTTTTTGTCTGGTCCGTGAAAATCATTCAGTCCGAGTGGCCGCAAATATTTGTGGGTTTGCTTTCTGTATTCAGCATCTCCATGGGTTTTGCCCTTCTCATTATGCCGCTGGATTTACACGAGGAGAGTTCTGCGTCAGATTAAGCTCTCATTTCTGCTCCCCCTTAGGCCTCTATAAACCCCCTTATTTCCTGCCTGAAAAAACAGAAAAACCTTTTAGTAGCAATGGTTTTGAAAGTTCTTGACTTTGCCCAACCCGTATGTTATTTCTCTACATTCTTTGACACTTTTAACCTCAAAACGGGTTAGAAAGTATCGGAGAATTGAGATTTCCAGTGGTTGAAAAACGGGCACTTGTTGCCTTCTTATACGCCTTTCATTTTATTGATGATGAAACAATCTCGAAGTCCCTTGAAGAATATCTTTTTCAAAACCTTACTCTGTCTTATTTTTGTTTATTTGCTGGGGCATTTAACCCCTTTTCTCTCTGTTTCTTCTAATTCCATCATTTCTAGTCTGAGTTTTCAGGCCTTGGCATATGCCGAGGAAGATGATGAAGAAGAAGATGAGGACGAAGAAGACGAAGAAGATGAGGAAGGCGGAGAAGAATCTGCTGAAGGCGAAGAAGAAGGAGAGGAAGAAGAAGACCTTTCCTACCTAACCGATATCGGGCCGGCCGCAGACCACGAATTCGAAGAGTTCTCGTTCATGGGTTTTAGCAACCGCAAGTTCACCTGGTTCGCGGCTCAGCTTCATATTCTCTTCGCTTCTTTCATTCTCGGTTGTCCTATGTTCGTGGTCATCATGGAAGTTATGGGTGCCCGCCGGACGCAAGGAGTTCGTAAAGCTATCATCCTGTCAAACGTCTTTCTGGGTATTCTCATAGGCGTTGTCATAGGAATCACAGGTGAAGTCATAATTGGGATTCATCATGGTGTCCTGTATGGGCTATGGGCCTGTGCCTTCGGGGCGTTAATAGTCAGTTTCCTGAATTATTTCCACCGCCTGATGGGTATTCGTGCATCTGCCTTTGTCGGAGCACTATTTGGAGCCCTGATATCCATGGCACTGACACCGGTCGAGCATTATGAAACCTCCGGAGTTATTCTAGCTGTGGTGAATGGTGCAGTAGGCGGTCTGCTTTCCAATGGCATCATGTTTGCCAAATCGGATTTCAAATTTGAGCGTCTGGCTCATGAGATCACTAAAGTAATCGGCATTTGTTACAGCTTTACGGCTCTGACAGGAGGTCTTTTCCTCTTCATAATGCTGGTTGCCTATCAAGATTTTATTACCTATCTCATATCCTCGTTTCCGACCCTTTTCATGGTGGCCTACCCCACCCTGTTCATTCTGGAAACGGTAGTCATGTACATCTATGTCTACTCCTGGGACCCGCTGAACAAGTCCAACAAAAAGGGACGGCATATTGTTACAGGTGTAGTTCTGAATGTTCTGGGGCTCTCTCTTCTGTTGGCCCTGGACGGACCTACAACCTTCATGCAAACGCCACCAAAGCCTCTTGACCAACTCCTCAATATCAGTGAGTGGGACAGAATTGCCAATATGGCCTGGATGCCCCTTAACTATCACCGACTGGTAGGCAACGGAACCTTTGGCGGGTATATGGTTTGTATCATCGGTGCGTACATGTACCTATGGTCAGAAAAAAAGGAAGAGCGGGAATATTATGACTGGGTGGGTTATATCGGCAACCTCATAGGCGTTGCCATCATGATTCCCCTGCCGGCAATGGGTTATATTTTCGTCCGCGAAATTTACCAATACGACGCAACCATCGGCATGTATATCATGTCCGACCGGGAATCCATGTTCATGCTGGTGCAAGGACTTCTGGTAGGAACCATGTTCAGCGTCAGTAACATTTATATGTGGGTCAGTATGAAACGAATTGAAAACGCCGAACGGTTTTTCCCGGCTATGAAATTTGGTTTCATATTAATCGTTATTTCCGCCGCTATCTGGTTTACTCCCAGACGGTTTTTCGCCACCATGCTTCCTGAACCCGGCATGAATCCGGATATGGTTTTGCCGGATAATCTGGCGTTTCTGGCTCTGATGATTTCAAAAAACACGGCGGCATTCTTTTTGGTAACGGTGACCTTCGTTAACTATATTTTCTATACCATCGCGACCAAAACCGGAAAAGTACATTATGGCAAAATCAATCCACTTGGGCCTTACGTTCTTATTTTCTTAGGGTTCGCTGATATCTGGCTAATGAGCTGGATGGGTACGATTCGAGAACTATCGCGGATGAACTGGCATGTATACAAAGTGTTCAAGGATGTGACTCCGGAAAAATTTGCCCCGAGCCTGGCTGAGTCAGGTCTTCAGGTTACACAAATTGTCTGGACTTTTTTCATTCTCATGACAGCCATCATCTGGATTGGAATCAAGTACCCCAAAACCAAAAAGAAAGAAACCGGGCCTGCGCAGGCGGCACCGCAAATGGCCGAATAAGTTTTTCAGGAGCAAAGGTGTAATGAAAATTGATGTAATCATTATTGGCATTATTGCCGCGTTAAGTGGCCTCTACGCCCTTAACAGCACTTTTGGGATTGCAGGAGCCGGTGCCGGATTTGCGGTGATGGTGGTTTATGCCCTCCTCCTCAAAGTCAAACCCAAAAAGTGGGAAGAGAAAACATTTTTTCAAAACATCCGCTTCAAGCTTCCATTCATCATAGTTTTATCAGGAGTCATTTGGGTTCTAGCAGGTAAGTTCAATTTTCCTGTCTGGTGGCAAATTGAGTTTGTCGCTTTCGCTTTTGTGGGTTTCTCCTTCTTCATGCTCCTGGACTGGAAAACGTTCAAGCAGGAAAAATCAAGCTTTGATTGGGTCAAGCGGATTCTGGTGACCTATGCCTTGGCCTCGGCTATTTTCATTGGGGCGACGGCGCAACTGCCCCAGTTTGACCCTGAGTTTGAACTCGCCAAGCTCAACAGGCCTCCCGTTAAGTTAGAAGGTTTGGCTGGACCGGAAGTTATCGCCGCAGGGCGCGAAGTGTTTGAAAATAATAAATGCTTCAACTGCCATAAAGTGTTCTGGGAAGGAAACTCCGACCGTGGCCCCAATTTAGGTTCCAAACAGATAGGACTATATACTGGAGATTATATTAAAGACCAAATCCTCAACCCTCGCAAAAATCAATCTCCGGGTTTTGAGGACGCCAAATCCAAAAAAGCCATGCCAACTTATTATGGCGACGATTTGAGTGAAGATGAGCTGTCTGCCCTCGTGTCTTATTTAAAAACTCTGCGCGACCCAACCCATATGCCAGTCGAAGGCAAATTCCCCAATCAATGGACTTGGTGGGATGATAAAGATGTTATTGCTACAGGACAGCAGGTGTTTGAAGGTCTGCAACCTGAAACGGAAGGACTCACCTGCGCCGTTTGTCACGGCAAGGACGGCATCCCCATGATGACCGGGGCTCTCGATTTCAGGAATGAGAATAATGCCGATACCACAAAAATCGAAGGGGATCACACAGACAAACCATTAAAAGAATGGCCGGATGCTCTGTGGTATCGCCGGGTTACCCGTGGTGTTCCCAATACACCCATGGCTCCCTGGGGCATGATTTTCCCGCATCTCTATCTTTGGAAGGCTGAAGCCTATGCCAGAACGTTCCATGATCCTCTGGATAAACGCACAGCTATAAGACCTGTGCCGCCTATCCCAACCAAAGAAGAGATTGAAAGCTGGAAAACGGATGGGCTGTTCATGGACCCACTGCTCTAAAGAGACTATTAAGATACAAAAAGCCGATCCCGTTTTGCGGGGTCGGTTTTTTTTTGCCCGTTCAACAAACCGGGTTTGGTAGAATGTAGAACTATTTCTTTGGAGACTGTAATGAGTAAAATTGATGACTTATTAAAGGATTGTCTGCTAGAGGATGGAACCATCCTTCATCTTCGTGATAAATACATAGGAGTCCGTGGTTGCATGGAGCTTGCCACGAAAGAAGCATTGAAAAGCGTGAAACAGCTTATTGTTCCAGGAAACCAGATAGCGGATGAAGGTTTGGAAGCTCTGGCAGATTCCCCTTATCTGGGAAATCTGGAAGTTCTCAACATCAATCATAATGACATTGGTGATGACGGAGCAATCGCTCTGGCAAATTCAGAGAATTTACCTAACTTGAAGGAAGTCTCCATGTTCGGCAATGTTGTTGGCGATACAGGAGCCCAGGCTTTTGCCAATTCGCCCCAAAGCAAAAAATACCTCAAACTGGATCTCTTTAAAAACCAGTATACGGACATCGGCTATAAAGCCCTCACCGAATCAGAGAACCTGAAAAACTGCGAGGAGCTGGAAGTCTACCGGGATTAACCCACTGCGTGGGGCCAACTGGTAACAAGGCTACGCCTTGAGGAGGTTGTTGGCGGCTTAACGCTCGGTTTCCCCCTGACAAGGGGGGCTTAAGGGGGGTTAAAAATATTTTCTCGGGTCAAAGCCCTTGCTCTGCCTCCGGTGGCTCACTGATTCCATTCCGCGGTATCGAAAGTTTTGACCTGCAATGCGTGAATGAGTTTTGGGGTGCCCGTCATTTCCTGATCCAGCGCTTTATGGACCAGTCGAACCCGGTCCATGACATTCAAATTTTCAAACTGAGATGAAACGACTTTGACAGAATAATGGCCGCCCCCTCCGGCGGCTTTATGGCCCCGATGAAGGTGGCTCTCATCGATGATTTCCACATGCTCCGCAGAGAGTTTCTCCCTGAGGTTTTGATTTATGATTTCAACAGTATCCATAGAAAAATTAAGGTTTTTTAAGAGTTATTGAGTTTTACTCAGAAGCTTTGGGCCGAAACCCCACATCCGGCAAATCTTTAAACTGGTTGAGGTTTTCCTGGAATTTCTGGAAGGCCTCATGTTCCTTTTTGTCCATCAGATTTGCCCGGCACCGCGCACAAACCGGTGTTTTATCGGAGTCATAATTTCCAATTCTGTTTTTGACTCCACATTGGGGGCAAGGTATGATGGCTAGTGCGGGATCATTCATGACTCATCATAACAAATTTGCCCTCAATAAAATGTTTATATTTCAACAGGTCGGCCCCCAACAGAAAATTCCTTTTACCACCAAACTGGCCCTGGTATTCTGGATCATTTTGGGATTGGCCATTCTATCTTTTTTTGCTTTCAGCATTTTTATAATCGCCTTGATGGTTGGTGTGGTTTTATTCGCCAGCCAATTGTTTCAAAAAAGAAAAGGGCCGAACTCCATTCCCAAGCCTCCTCCCGGATTTCAGACCCGGACCTATTCGCGGCATGCCAAGGATGATGACGTTATAGATATTTAACCACACTTATCTTGATAGCAGCCTGTCACAACCAAGTCTACAAGAACTATTCCTCTTAAGTATCTAGCATAATCATACTCTAAATTTTCCAGCGATGAAAGTTGGTCAGGGTTGACGCTAATTAAAAATATAAAAAAGAGTAAGTTTTCTTATGCGGCTTTATTGACCCTTACTGTGGTCTATTCCACATATTTATTATCTATGGAGAGGGACTTAATAAAAGACGCGTTCCGCAATTATTATTACAGCGTTTATGATTCCGCTATGACTCTTGATTTAGGATTTTCAAGTCTTCGCAACATATCCCTCGACAAAGCAAATAGGACTCTTTGGGGGTCTGGCCTTGGATTTTTAGCTAAAACACCTCAAATAATCATAGAAAAATTTCGTGGTTTTCCGTCACGACCTCCTTTAAAAAAATTATATATCCAAATCAAATTTCAAAACCACCAACAGCTGCTCAAGGAACGTGAGCAGGCTATGAGAAAAGATATTCTCGAGAAACCCAGAAAAATAAAAGCTGAATTTCTTTTTGAGGGGGAACGATATAAAGCAAATATCCGTTTAAAAGGAGATTTGAATGATCACTGGAGAAGTAACCATCAGATAAGTTTGCGTGTGGCAATCAAAGGAAAAAACAGTATTCTTGGGTTTAAAAAATTTTCACTACAGAAGGTACGGACCCGACAATTCCCATTCGACCATGTTTTTCAATCGATGATGAGACAGACAGGCAATTTATCGCCCATACACAAGTATATACGTGTTTTTGTGAATGGGGAGAGCTGGGGAATTATGAATGTAGAAGAACATATGTCCAAGGAATTCCTGGAAAAACAAGGAAGAAAAAATTCAATAATCCTGAAATTTGGTAATGAAAAGATATGGAACCAGTCCAGGATAGGAAAATTATCTTATCCGCATTACAGGTTGTCTGACTCAAAGCTTAATATAAAACTATATTCGCAGAATAAATATTTAAAAAATGAAATGCACAGGAAGTGGTTTACTTATTTGGCCGAGAGACGACTCTATGCAGACAATGATGAATTATATAATTTAGACCGTTATGCTACCGCATTAATTTTAGCTAAAATCTGGAATAACACCCATACGCTAGAGCCACCCAATTCACGACACTACTTCAACCCATACCTGTTGAAACTGGAGCCCATAACAACAGACCAAGGCTCGTATTCGCCACTTCAAGGTGCAAATAAAACAGCCGAAATTCCAGAAGATATCTATCAACAAATAATAAATACCGGTAAATACAAAAGTAATTTCTCCGCAAATTACCTTACGGTGTCAAATGCACTAAAGAATATTGAAGATGAGTTCAGCACTGCTCAAAGTTATTTCCCCGTTGACGACAAGATCAACCCTGATGTCCTGAGCCTTAACAAAAGGACCCTGTCTGAAGTTCCAGATGAAACTACACCCAAAACCGCAAAAATCGAAGAACCGCAAGTTATTACTGAACTACCGTCAGATTTACAAGCCAAAGAATTTTCACAGCACTTACATATCAGGCATTATGAGGATGGGGAATTAAAAATTTATAATTTACTCCCCGACACTGTGAATCTTAAAAGTCTGGTCGTTGATGAAAACACAAAAATTAACCTCGACCTGACAATTCCCGGTTATTTGCCTGGAGAATTCAAATCCAATGTGTTCCAAACTAAATTGCGCGGAATTTTTGATGATCGAATTACGGCAGAAACTGTTTATCGAGGGAATACCAGAGGTCACACAGTTGGCCCAACTCTTTTAAAGAATGTGCGGAACCCATTATTGCCAGATGAGGCAAGAACAAATCATCCGTTTTTGAAAAAAGCAGGCGAAAATGAATGGAAGATAGATAAAGGGACCTGGTATGTCACCGAACCCATCGTTATCCATGGAGACCTGTCTATTGAAGAGGGAGCAGAATTTTATTTTTCTGAAAAGGCTTACCTTATTGTTCTAGGTTCAATTTATGCAAATGGCACGGCCTCTTCTAAAATAGTATTTGCCCCCCAAAATAAAAGGTGGAAAGGACTATATGTTATCGGGGATGGAAGAAAATCCTCTGACCTTAAAAATGTCATTATCCGATCTACGTCAGGACTGAAACATGACATGCTGGATTTAACAGGAGGCGTCACTTTTTATGATGCCAATGTTTCAATGGAGGATGTCCTGTTTGAAACCACTTTTGCTGAAGATGCCTTGAACCTGGTTAACACAAAGTATTTATTAAAAAATGTTAAATTTTCAGGAACAATATCTGATGCCTTTGACAGCGATTTTTCATCAGGAAAAATCATTGCCTCTGTCTTTAATGATATTCGAGGAGATGCTCTCGATTTTTCTGGATCCGATTGCGATATTAAAGATGTAGATATATCTGGGGTTCGAGATAAAGCAATTTCAGTTGGAGAAAAGAGTAGAGTTTCCATAGAGGGTGTTCATATAAATGGGGTTGGTATCGGCGTTGTATCAAAGGATGGCAGTAGTGCCAGCATTTCCAACTCCAGCATTAAAAACTATAGTCTTCATGCAGTAATGACTTACAACAAAAAAGGTTTTTATGATGGCAAAACCCGTATTGGTGTATCAGATACCGAGGTGATGGGGGACCATCCTTTTGCCATGCAGGCACAGACTCAGTTACAAGTAGATGGAGTAGAAGTTCCTGCTATCAATATAGATGTTCGAGAATTGTACAAAACAGATGAAATGAAAAAATAAATTGCAGGCTGGTGAAAGAGGACAGTGTCTATTTTTATTTTCTGAGTTTTTTATAGATATGGGTGGCTTCTCCGTAAAACGATTCGGCAGTTTCCATTATAGTCTCAGAAAGCGTTGGGTGAGGATGAATAGAGTGCGCCAGATCTTTTGCTTTCAAACCATTATCTACAGCCAGGACTCCCTCGCCTATCAACTCTCCCGCTCCAACCCCGCATATCCCCATCCCCAGAACTTCTTCAGTATCGGGATCAAGAATCAGTTTCGTCACACCATCCGGCCTGCCAAGTGCCTGGGCTCGCCCTGATGCCCCCCATGGGAATTTAGCTACCTGAACTCTCCTGTCATTATTTTTAGCCTCTGTTTCAGTCAAGCCGCACCAGGCTAATTCTGGGTCAGTAAAAACCACAGCGGGCACACACTGCCCTTTTGGGCTGGGCTCTTCACCAGAGAGAATTTTAATAACGGCTTTTCCTTCGGCGGAAGCTTTATGGGCCAGCATGGTTCCGCCAATCACATCACCAATGGCAAAGATAGAGGGTTCAGCTGTTTGATTTCTTTCATCCACTTCAACAAACCCTTTATCATCCGTCTTAATCCGCGTGGACTCCAAACCCAGATTCATCGAGTTGGGTTTTCGGCCAACAGCCACCAGGACCCGGTCATAGTTAGCCAGTTCAA
Source organism: Nitrospina sp. (assembly GCA_018653085.1). Lineage (GTDB taxonomy): Bacteria > Nitrospinota > Nitrospinia > Nitrospinales > VA-1 > LS-NOB. The sequence goes on along the minus strand of JABIAY010000048.1, from coordinate 14,864 downwards.
CACCTCCGGGACCATCAAGCTCAGTCACAATCTGATTTCCCTTCAACTCGCAGGAGATAACCTGGGTATTTAAATATATATTCTGAAATTGCGATTTAAGCCTGGGAAGTAAAGAACGAACCAGGTCACGGTCCACCCCTGGCAATAAATCTCCGGTCATTTCCACTACCGTCACATGGCTACCCAGTGCGGAATAAACCGTGCCCATTTCCAATCCAATGTATCCACCTCCAACAACCAGCAAACGTTCAGGAATTTCTTCCAACTCCAGCGCGGTGGTCGATGTCAGAAGTCGGTCGCTGATTTTTGAAAATAGCGGAGGGCAAATCGGTTGAGAACCCGTCGCTAGAATACAATGATCAAATTTGATTTGTTCATTATCATTAATTACAAGACTATTGCTATCAAGAAACCGGGCTCTGCCCTTTACAAAATCAACCCCACGTTGCTTGCAAAGAGAAATCAGACCATTACTCATTTTATCAATAACTCCACGGCTCCATTCCCGGATCTGGTTCAGATCAATTTCCGGGGATTGGAATTTCAACCCAAACGCTTCCGCACTACGGGTTTCCTCAATCAATCGGGAAAGGTGAAGCAAAGATTTGGACGGAATACAACCCCTGTGAAGACACACACCACCGGGCCTGGAATTTTCATCGACCAGGGTAACTTGCATTCCACGGTCCGCAGCCAAAAAGGCGGCAGTATAACCCCCAGGGCCCGCACCAAGAATAATTACTCTTTTTTTATTCATAGAATTTAATCATTTTCCCGACTGAAATCATCGGTGTCTTTTTCGGCTTAGCTGTTCCCATACCCGCGGCTCGGCTTTAGCACCAACCTTCCCAAACATATAATGGAATAGTTTTTGTGCATCTTGCTTGCTGGCCTGTTTGCCAGTCAACCGGGAAACAATAGATTCTTCCAACTGCAAAAATGGCTGTAATTGTTTACCTGTTTTTTTAACGATCTGAAGATTGCTGAGGTCGGAAGCAGGTTTATTAGAAAAAAACTCGCTCCGCTTCCTGGTGATATTTTTGGAATCGTTACTGGCCGCCTTGCCATCCAGTGGTTTTTTATTTAATTCTTTATAGCCGATAAAATAAGCCAGGGCGAAGCCTGATTCCGACTCACATAACAATTCAAGGTCTTTTTTGACCTTTGCAACAAGCCCCTTGAGTTCGACCTCTGAATCACACCATTCCCACACATTGCCATCGCACGGAAGCAATACTCCGAGATCGGCAAGATGCCTTAAAAGGGATTCGACAAGCTCCTCATTTAAATCATCGGAAACGATGAATTCAAGAAAAAACAGGGTCCATTCATTCAAGTTCATTTTGCCTGAATAAATATTTTTCATGAATTCGTCCCTGAAAAATTTTTCACTTTACGCAAATATTTTTGAAACATCCCTGTCCACTCCGGGTTCTAAAAATTCCTGATCTATATTTCCTGGAGCTTCCATCGAGGGAGACACGGCTGGAGAAGAGGCGTATCAATGGGAACAACCACCAAACTAGACATCTAAATCTCAGAACGATGAAAAACAGGTAAAGAACTACTTGTCATAATACTGGTAGCAATCTCTCCCCTTATTTTTTGCTCTGTACAGGGCTTCATCAGCACATTTTATAAGATTTTTTGCACTCGTTCCGTCAGCGGGATACAAGGCAATGCCTATACTCAGGGTTATATTGAGTTCATGTTGCTCAATGTTAAAAGTTGGACGAATTTTTTCCAAAAGTTTTTGTGCAAGTTTCCCTGCGTCTTCCTGACTGGTAATTTCCGGCAAAAGAAGAATAAATTCATCGCCACCCAATCGCGCCACAGTATCCTGTTGGCGCAAACATTCTTTCAAACGGTTTCCTACCGACTGTAGGAGCTCATCTCCAACATCATGCCCCAAGGTGTCATTGATTTGCTTGAAGTGGTCAAAATCTATATACAACAAAGCAACTAAACTACTATTCCGCTCGGCCTGGAGCAATGCCATTTCCAATCTGTCATTTAAAAGAATTCTATTAGGCAAACCCGTTAAGGCATCGTGATAAGCCATGCTCCTCATGGCAGTTTCAGTCCTTTTTCTTTCCAATTCCGCCCCAGCCCGTGCCGCGAAAATTTTAAGAATGGACAAAGTACGTTTTTTATCGAGCATAGGCTTGTCATCCATAACAGCCAAATGTCCTATAATTTTATAAGCTGCGTCAAAACAAGGAACCCCTGCATAACTGACAACTTTTAAATCCACCAAATTTTGATCAGCGGGGTATGAATCGATGATATCTTTTGAATGAAATGACAGCATTCCCGCCAAAACCTCTTCTCCCGGTGTGTCCATGGTATTGAAGATTTTCTTTTCTACAAAATCATCTCCTCCCCATCCCGCAAGAATTGAACACTGGAGTTCCTTAATATTGATGGATTCATTAACGAAAGCATATTTTACTGGAAGTGCATCGGCTAAATGCCGAACCAATGACCGAAAAAACTCATCTCCGACCCGGGATGAAGTGCCCTCAACAATCAGTCTAAAAGCTTCTTCTTCAGCTTGGCGTTTGATTTCTCCGCACATACTGGCAACAGCTGTTTCCAAAATAGACTGCTCATTTTTTGACCAAAGGCGATCCGGTTTTTTAGAGCCTAATGCCACAAAACCCCAGTAACTGGAATTTATTTCTAGGGGAATTACTAATAAAGATCTTATAAATAATTGTTTGAATAGTCCCCTTGGAAAATTAGATCCTTGCCTTTCATACGTTAGGACGGATTGTTTCTTTTTCAGGGGTTGAAAAATTTCTTCGATTCCCAACTCCTCATAGCTTAAATTCCCCACTCTGGGATTAATTCCAGTAGTGCCTCCATCATCCACCCAGGAATACTCAAGGTCGCACATTGGAGTTTTTCCAGGGTCTGGGGAATGTTTGAAAATAAAGGCCCCGTCAATATTGGCGGCTTTCCCAAGTTCCCCCAGAGCCTGACTGATTGCTGCACGGAAATCCGGAACCGTCAACAGTTTATGCGTTGCACTCGAAACTCCCTGCAACAATTCACCCTGAGTCTTGAGTGAATGCTCGGCTATTACCCTTTGCTCTCTCTCCCTTTCAAGTTTTACAGCGGAGCGTATGGAATGAGCAAGGCTCACAACAGAAAGGCTTGACTTGATTAAGTAATCCGTGGCTCCAGCTTTCATAGCCTCAACCGCTTTCTCCTGATCTCCCTGGGCAGTCAAAAATATTACCGGAGTGAAGTTATTTCTTATATTTAGATGCTTTAAAAGTGAGAGGCCATCCTCTTTTCCCAAATGAATATCCAGAAGGCAAATATCATGCTCACCACCTTCTATAAGGGCAATAGCATCATTTCTTGTCGTTGCATACTCCAAGGTCACATGCGATTCCGGCAACCCTTCCTTGAGCATTTCCTTTACAAGAAAAATGTCGTCCTCGTCATCATCAACAATGAGCACTTTTAATTGATTATTTTCCATAGCAGAAATATAAAATATCCTATCCGATATTTTTCAGAAACAAGCAGAGGCACGAAGCCATGGATGACACGATAACTTAAATGCCCGGGAATATCAAGGTGGGGCTCAAGGCGCCCAAAGGTATAAAAAATAAGGACTTAATGCGCTTTCACTCAAGCCTAGATTTAAGTTTATGAGGTTAAAGGCAGGAGCTTGAGGGGAGAGAGAGTAAAGGTTGGATTTGTAGTCCCCTTCACGTTGGTAGGTAATTATTTGGAGATCAGTATTTTTAAGCCCTCGCTTGATCCGCTCCACAGTATCTGAGATATAGCCAATGCGGTCAATAAGATTGAGTTCCACAGCTTGCTCGGAGTCAAAAACCCGGCCATCGGCAAGAGATTTCACTTCCTCAAAATTGAGTTCCCGTCTGTTTTCGGCGATGATGGAGACAAATCGGTTATGAAAATTATCAATGGTTTTCTGAAAAAGCTCTCGCTCCTCATCCGTAAAGGATCGAAACGGTGACATGAAATCTTTTTTATCCCCGGATTTAACAATTTCCCAATCCACACCAATTTTCCCCATCAGATTTTCCAGGTTCACTTTGAAAGCAATCACGCCAATGCTACCAACCAGGGAGGTGGGATGCGCAATAATTTCATCCCCGGCCAAGGCAATATAATAACCACCGGAAGCGGCGAGATCCATAACCTGAACATAGATGGGAACCCCATGTTTTTTCTTATAGAGCAGAAGTTCATGCAAAATGATGTCGCTGGCAGTCACCGTACCACCCGGACTGTTGACCTTGATTAAAAGGGCCTCAATATTTTCATCCCTATCTGCTTTAGCGATAATTTCCTGAACCTGCTCAACCATCCCCAACTCCGTTGCGGCTCCTGTGAGGGCATGGTCTTTTTGATTATTGATTACTCCCTGTATATCTATCAGAAGAATTTTTCCAGGCCCCTCCCCTTCCAGCACGGTTTCTTCTAAAGGACCCATGGAAGGGCCGAGCTGAATGGTCGCGCAGGCAGGACTCAAAAAAACGGTCAGGAGTAAGACCAGCATATGTTTGACAAATTCCGGAATTTTCATCACCTCAAAAAAACAGGGTTAAATCTTAATTTAAAACACCCCAAAAAGGTTCAAGTCTGCTCTGCAAAGGCTCAGAATCCGTCGCGGACTTAAAGAGTTTTTCAAGGTTGCTCCGAATCTTTAAAATGACCTCTTCATTGCGCTTTTCCTTTTCCAGCGAGGCTTGCCGGACCAGATCATACAGACTGAGAATGATTTCCTTTAAATTCAAATTCAATTTTGCGACACGCATTTTAGATTCCTTACGCTGGTCTGCGGAGCGGCCTGACCAAACAGTGCTTTCCACATTTTTAATTTCTTTCGCATACATTTGGATGATCTCATTGAAAGAGACAAAAACCTCTCCATCACAACCTGAATCCTCCAGTTTTTTGAACAGCGTTTGCATATTCTGCAAAGGATCTATGACCTGCAAATCAATCAATACAGGCTCATCCACTCCGTATATTCTGCTCAACTCAGAAGGTTGAGCTTTTCCGGAGGTTTTAATTTCGTCTCCCAGCTTCTGTTCCAGGCTTGCCACTTCTGTGTCCACCGATGTTTTCGCCCCTTGAAGTATTTCCAAAATCTTTGCATCAAACTCCTCAACACTCCTTCTTTGCTGGTGGACAACCCTGTATTTTTTCTTAAAATCCTCCAGAATACCTTCAACCTCGGTATTCCAGCGGGCTCTCAGTTTGTTAGCCCTTAAACTTTCCAGAGGGACAAGGTATTTCAACCGGATCTTTTTTTCAACGCCGACAAGTTGTTTTATAAGTGTCCGAATTAACCGTTCGTAAGAAGCAAGCTGGGCATCCAGGTGTTCCTGAGAGTGTTTCTTGTCGGTCGTGGTGAACTTAATATTATTCTTTTTCAAACGCACCGAATTTTCTGCCAGCAGAGCCGTGCATTTATCCCGCTCCATGATATCCAGGGTTTTGTCCAGATCTTCCATAATAAAATTTCTAAATTAATGTTAGTGAGATGGGCTAATCTGCGCTTTTGGCACAACGACAACCTATACCATAATAGTCCTTGGCGTCACTATCCCCGTAGCGGCTGGAAGAACGGAGGTAAACGGGAAGGCTATTCCAGGCACCCCCCCGAATAATGTGATATTTACCTTTTTCTGGCCCTTTGGGGTTTTTATAGGGCCCTTTTTCATAATATTTTTTATCATACCAATCATAAACCCATTCGGCAACATTGCCTCCAAGGTCAAACACTCCATCCGGAGTTTTGCCCTGCTCGTAACTGCCCACACTGGAGAGCACGGTCCCCCTGTTTATAAAACAACAATTGCCGAAATTACCCCGTTGCTTATCAGGAGGCTCGTTGCCCCAGGGGTACTTTCGCTTTTCAATGCCTTTTGCCGCACGTTCCCACTCAGCCTCAGTAGGCAAACGCTTGTTGTTCCACTCACAGTATTTTTTGCACCGCTCCCAACGCAATCCGAATATGGGGTTGTTCGTCATATCAGGCCGTGCCTTACGATCATACCAGCCTGTTATCGTTGGATGCTGTTTTGGGTTAACGGCCAGATATTCCTCAAAATCCTTAAAAGTCACTTCATACCTGTCTATATAGAAGGCAGACAGGTAAACATTATGCGCAGGATGCTCATCAGATTTCCCTTCCTCAGCAGAACTTCCCATCTCAAACTCGCCTGCGGGGAAATAGGCCATTTCAGGGGGAGAGTCAGCCTCCACTCTGGAAACCGTCACAGCAAGCAAAACCACCAGACCAAAAACACAGTAAAAATATCTCATAATTCTTTTATATAACGCCGGGATACCGGCTCATTATTAGTATAATAACTGAAGGCAAATGGTATTCTCTATTTCCATTTAACCCAACCTTGTTACCCATGCACATCTTAAAGCAAGTTGACCGATTTCTGGAAAAAATTGAAGGCCACCTGATTGTCCTGATCCTGAGCCTTATGATCTTGCTTTCGTTCGGTCAAATGCTACTGAGAAACCTTTTCGATATGGGAATTGTATGGGGAGACACCCTGCTTCGTCAATGGGTCCTCTGGGTGGGATTTTTGGGAGCCTCCATGGCAGTGAGGCATGACAAGCATATTTCCATTGAGGTTTTTGCCAACCCACCGTCTCTTTTCTGGAAACGAATGATTAAAGCCTTTACGAGGTTTTGCGCCGGCATAATCAGCGGTTTTCTGGCATGGGCGGCATGGTCATTCGTGCTGTTCGAAAAGGAGGCGGAATCCGTTCTTTTTCTGGACCTCCCTGTCTGGGTTTTCCAGACCATTCTGCCCTATAGTTTCATGGTTATCGCTGTACGCTTCATTATAAGCGGGGCCGCTTACGTTAAAAACGAATCCGGGCAACCCCAATGATCGCCTTCGGCATCATTTTACTAGCCTTGCTGGGAGTTCCCCTGTTTGCGATTATTGGCCTCTCGGCCCTTCTCTCTTTTTACAATGCCGAAATAGATTCAGCGGCAATATTTGTTGAACTATACAGGGTGGCCAGCAATCCGACTCTCATCGCCATTCCCCTATTTACCTTTTCCGGATTCATTCTCGCCCACGGCAAGACCCCGGAGCGTTTAACACGAATCTCCCAGTCCATTTTGCGCGGTGCTCCCGGAGGCATTCCTCTGGCAATCCTGATGGCCTGCGCTTTTTTTACTGCCCTGACAGGAGCTTCAGGAGTGACGATCATCGCCTTGGGAGGTTTGTTATACCCGCTGTTATTAAGAGAAAAGTATGGCAAAAACTTTTCCCTCGGGATGATCACTTCATCAGGGAGTCTTGGTCTCTTATTCCCGCCTTCCCTGCCACTCATTTTATATGGCCTTGTCGCCCAGGTCAGTGTAGACAAGCTGTTTATCGCCGGCATTTTCCCAGGCCTTCTCATGATCATGATCGTCTCGGCATTCGCCATCTCGCAAAGTCCCAAGTACCGGCAAGGCATCAACTGGCCTGAAGCCAAATCAGCCCTGATAGATGCCGTTTGGGAACTGCCTCTTCCCTTTATAGTATTGGGAGGAATTTATGGAGGACTCTTCACCGTCACCGAAGCCGCATCCGTAACCGTCGTTTACGTGATTCTGATTCAGGCCTTCATCTACAAAGATTTGCATATGACCAAGGATTTACCCGGCCTGATGAAAGAAAGCATGGTACTGGTTGGCACCATTCTCATCATTCTGGGAACCGCAATGGGTTTCACCAACTATCTGGTGGATGAGCAAATACCCATGAGCATACTCGAGACAATGAAACAATATATCCATGATCCCATGACATTTTTGATGGTCTTAAATGTTTTCCTCCTGATCGTGGGTTGTACGATGGATATATTTTCGGCGATCATCGTAGTTGTCCCGCTTATCATCCCAATCGCACAAAGTTTTGATATCAATATGGTGCACCTCGGTATCATTTTTCTGACGAATTTGGAAATCGGTTATTCAACACCTCCAGTGGGGATTAACCTTTTTATTGCCAGCACCCGGTTTAACGAACCTGTAATAAAACTATACAAAGCAGTTCTGCCTTTCCTGGGACTACGGTTAATCGGTCTTATTTTAATAACCTATATCCCCGGAATCAGCCTCTTCCTGGTTGAATGGATTGCGGATTAATAACATCCGAATTCCTGTTCTCCTATGTTATTCTTGCGATATGAAAAAAAAATATAACTCTAATCTGAAGAGTGAAACGGTTTCTTACACCGTCTTCAAAAATCCTATTGGGTTAACGGGTCTCGCGGCAACAAAAAAAGGCCTGATACGAATAGCAAGCAAGGTCGCCAGTGAAAAAGCTTTTGTAAACCTGTTAGTCGAAAATCTGGGATGTCAAAAATCTCAGGTTAAAAAAGACCCCGAATATTTCAAGATACTCATCGAACAGTTTCAAAGCTACTTCAAAGGCGAACTGAAATCCTTTAAGTTCCCATTGGATTTGCGACTGGGGACTCCTTTCCAGCAAGAAGTATGGAAAGGCCTTCTGACCATCCCCTATGGCGTCACCCGAAGCTATAAATGGTTAGCCAAATCCATAAACAATCCTGATTCAGCCCGAGCCGTTGGCAACGCAAACGGTCAAAACCCACTTTCCATCATCATCCCCTGCCACAGAGTAGTCCGTAAAAATGGCGAGCTGGGAGGATATACCGGGGGCGTGCAGATAAAGCGTTACCTTTTAGAGTTGGAAAAAGCAAGTTAATGGCCCTCTATAAAACCCGCGCACTGGTAATCAAAAGCATTAACCTTTCTGAATCAGACCGACTGGTCACTTTCATGACCGAGAACCACGGCAAAGTTAAATGCGTTGCTAAGGGCGCCAGAAAAATCAAGAACCAATTCTGGGGGGCTCTGGAACCCATGTCCCTGATTCACCTGATATATTTTGGCAAGGAGCACCAGAGCCTTTTCCGCTTGAATCATTCAGATATCATTGAATCCTTTCAGACAATCCGTGATGACTTCGATAAACTTTATACGGGAGTCTATTTTCTAGACCTGATCGATGCAATGATTCTTGAAGGCCATAGAGAAAAGAAAATTTTCACACTGCTTTACCAGTCACTGGCCGCATTAAATCAACAGACCGAGTTAGAACCCCTGCGTCGACTTTTTGAAATCCGCTTACTTTCATTATCCGGATACACCCCGCAACTTGAGCATTGTGTGCTTTGCAGGAAACTACCGGAAAACGGCATGATACCTTTTAGTTATGCCCACAATGGAATCCTGTGCAACGCCTGCTCCAATCGGGCACGGGTAGACATACAGTTCAGCACAGGAACAAAAAACTATATTAAAAAATTATTGGATGTTGAAATTAAAACCTGTGAACGGTTAAAATTTCCAAAGGCTCAAACAGATGAAATTGAGAAGGTGACCCATCGTCTGGTACTTTCTCATTTAGGCCGTGAGTTGAAGTCTTATCCCTTTATCAAAAATATGGCAGAATTTTCCTGCTAAAATCCATAGGAAATCCATCATGGAAAAAAAGCCCATTCAAACATCGAAAGCCCCGTCTGCAATCGGCCCCTATTCCCAGGCAATCCGCATTGGTGATTTTTTGTATACATCGGGCCAGATTGCCCTGAATCCGGATACAATGGAAATGATGAGCGGAGAAATTGAGGCAGAGACCGAACGGGTTCTCAAAAGTATAGAAGCGATTTTGCAGGCAGGCGGCCTGAGCCTGGAGCATGTCATTAAAACCACAGTTTACCTGACCGATCTCGGTGAGTTTTCCAGAATGAACGAGGTTTACGAGAAGTTTTTTGAAAAGACCAAACCCGCCCGCGCCTGTGTGCAAGTTGCGGCATTACCCAAAGGGGCAAAAGTAGAAATCGATGCCATCGCCGCGGAGCACCGATGACTAGCTCGCATATTGCATGAGTAATTCTGTGTGTGGATTGCAAAGCATTATCAAACCACCCTCACCTCAATCCTCTCCCTTCAAGGGAGAGGAGCAAAAAGTTCCTTCTCCCCTGGAGGGAGAAGGTTAGGATGAGGGGGAACTATAGGGTTGAACCCTTCCCTTTTATACAGGCAAAATTATTGTGGCGAAAAAATCTGACGGAACAAGAAATTTTTATCGGTTTATGATGCTGATCGGGATTGGTGTGATCGGTAGTCTCGGCTACTCATTCATCAGCGCCGCACCGGATTTCAGAAAATCAGAATACCATCAGGCCGGCACGCCGGCAAAAGACTGTATGGAATGTCATATTCAGGCCGTAGAGAAAATCCCCATCATGCCACACCGCCCTATGGGAGACTGCACCACCTGCCACACCCTCACAGATAAACCGTATTGATACCGGCTAGATACTGAGAATCAGTTTAAATAACGGGACGCGAGAATAGAGGGAAAAAAACTCTCGCTGGACATCAGAAAGTTCGACCCTAAGGTGGGCTCCCGGTTTCAAACCAAATGCCTTGAGCCCCACAACAGGCAGTCCATCGGCAAACACATCCGATGCCAGCACATCATGGTAGGTCACCTGGTCGTTTTTTAATCGGACGCCAATTCGGGAACGGGAAAAATCAAATTTTTGAAAGTACTTGGCTTCAATAGCCTTATTGATCGTTCTAAAACGCGCCTGATTGAGTAGTAATTCCACCTCTACTCCGCCAATCTGACTGGAGCGGGTCGCGATAATGGCAATCATGCTGTTGCTTTTTTCAGGCCAGTCCTTTGCAGAGTGCAGAATCGGGATTTGAAATCCGGCAACAAAATAGGTTTCCATTCCCACCTGTTCACAGGGGCGAATCTTGAAATCCTGAAAATGGTTCTCCAGAGCCGAGGCAAAAAACTGGCTCTCATTCTGGCAGTGGTCCATGGAACCGACTTCCAGCTTGATGGTCCCTCCACCCGTCACTCCCCCTTCCTGACTCAGGGCAACTCGGTTTAAATCGCCAATATTGATATTTGAGGACAGGTCAAGCTTGCAGGCACTCAGGGACAGAATCAATAAAAGGGAGAAAACCAAATATCTTTTCATTTTCGGCAAACTACGGGGTGGAATTACCCCGTTATACAAGGCGGGATAATTACAAATGTTTTAGAGCGGGCTTTCCTATGGGATAGACATTGAAACCTATCTCATAGAGAGCCTTATGGTCCAGATGGTTCCTGCCATCAAAAATAAAAGCTGGTTTTTCCATCTTATCAAAAATTTTCTGGTAGTCCAGCTCCTTGTATGCGGCCCATTCGGTGATCAACGCAATTCCGTGCGCTCCCTCAACAGCTTGATAGGGGTCTTCAATAAAATCCACGCCCCCCTCAATGCCCTGAAGATCTTTCCTGGCATTGTTCAACGCATGCGGATCGGTGATATTCAGGCAGGCTTTTTCCTCAAGAAGACGTTTGCAAATATAAATCGCCGGCGCATCCCGGGTATCCCCGGTATCCGGTTTGAATGCGAAACCAAAAATCGCCAGCTTCTTTCCAACCAGCGTATCGAACATGGCCTGCAAAATTCGCTTCACATATCTTTCCATTTGGTAATCGTTGAGGGAAACCACCTGCTCCCAGAAAGCGGCAACTTCATTCAACTGATAATACTCACACAGGTAGACCAGGTTCAAAATATCCTTGCGAAAACAGGATCCGCCAAAGCCTGGTCCCGCATTTAAAAATTTTGAACCAATGCGTGAATCCATCCCTATGGCACGGGAAACCTCTGTCACATCGGCCCCTGTCACCTCACATATCGAAGCAATCGTATTGATGGAAGAGATTCGCTGGGCAAGAAAAGCATTGGATACCAGTTTTGAGAGTTCACTGCTCCAGAGGTTGGTAGTGATCAAACGTTCCTTTGGAACCCAGTGAAGATAAATATCCATCAAAATATCACGGGCGGCAAGTCCGGAAGGGGTATCCTTTGAACCGATCAAGATACGGTCTGGTGCCTCCATATCTTTGACACCGGTTCCCTCCGCCATGAACTCAGGATTGGATAGGATTTCGAACTGGACAGTGTTGTTGCCGGAATGAAGAATGCTTGCCATCGTTTCTGCGGCACGGACAGGAATGGTACTTTTTTCTACAACGATTTTGTTGGATTTGGCATTTTCCTTTATACGTCTTGCCGTCTGCTCAATGAACTGCAGGTCAACGGCTTTTCCAGCCCCTTCACCAAACGTTTTTGTAGGCGTATTGACCGCAACAAAAATGATGTCCGCCTCATCGATACAGCGGTCAATTTCCGTAGAGAAAAACAGGTTTTTTCCCCGGGCCTTAAGCACTCGTTCCAGCAATCCCGGCTCAAAAATAGGAAGTTTGTCAGAGTTCCAGGCATTGATCCTCTCCTCGGAAATATCAACGACTGTCACCTTATAATCGGGGCATTTGCTGGCAATAATGGTCATGGTCGGTCCCCCGACATAACCCGCTCCGATACATAGAATATTTTTTTTGAAATTTTTGGAGGTCATCAAGAACTTTTCGGCAAATGGGAAGTTTAGCTTGAACTAAAAAAAGGTCTGGCCCTGAAGGGACCAGACCTTTTTAGTTTAGGGATCAGATAAAATCACTTATATTTAAAGGTCTTTTTCTTGCTGTTATAAGGTTTCGTACCTTTTTTGAACTTGAGTTTACCTTTATCATTGATTTTGAAGTCTTCAATCACCAGCGGGGTTTTCTCCGTCTGGCCTTCCTCTTTGGCACGATCATCCTTTTTTTCCAGCTTCTGGTCCGCATTATCCTCGTTCCAGTAATCTGCAATTTTGTGTACTTTCAACTTTCTTTCCTCAAAGTTGAATTTGTACTTGTCATGAACTTCCGGCTGAAATGGAGTGTTTTTATGTGTATGACACCGGGTACATACGTTGGAATAATCCCAACGCTGACCATACGGTTCCGACTCCGCTTTGGTGAAATTCCCTTTGGAGGATTTCATCACAGCACGAAATTGGGAACCCCCGGCAACCGAGTGGCACATTTCACAACCCACCTGCTCCTTGTTCGGCTCTTCCGGGTCAATTTTAGTAGCAGTATCTTTGCCCTTTTTACTCTTACTGCCAGCCGGTTTGAATCCGCCTTTTTGACGATAGCCGGTTGTATGACAGCGTAGACAAAGGGGAGTTGTGGTGTAATCTTTCTCAGGGTCCAGTTTAACTCGCAACTTGGCTTCCTTACGCTCCCCTGGCTTTAACAGGTTGTAGGTACCACCATGGGGTGATTTGGTCCAAGCCTGGTAATAAGCATCGTGGCAACTTCCGTTACATTTAACAGCACCGACAAACTTGGGTTTCTTCCTCATATCTTTGACCGCCTTGGCCCGTTTTTTGGGTTTGACTTCCCATTTGTCAAACAGGGCATTTTCTTTTTCGGTCAATTCAATTTTCTTTTTCTTCTTTTTAGCATCTGCCTCAATACCGGTTCCAAAAACCAAGGCTAAGGAAACCAAAACCAAGCTAAGAATTTTCAACATCTTTCCCATTTTCCACTCCCTTTTTTCCACAAACCCTGTATACGAGGCCATGTTTAAACGATAGTCATGGGTTCCTTAACTCACCCCATTACGACATCGGAAGAATAGTATAAATCCTTTATCGGGTCAATAGCCATTTAGAGTAAGTATTTGTAGAGTTAGATCAACAATTAAGTATCGCACCCACAAACAAAGGGAAGTTTGAAATCTCTCTTTCCTCCATTTAAAATTCTTAGAGCTTAAATAAGCCAACCATTTTCTGTAGCGTTGTTGCTATTTCTGCCAACTCCTCAGCCGCCTTCTGATTAGCTGATGCCCCTTCTGTAGTATCCTTTGCCGCTGTGGCAACGCCTGAAATATTTTGGGTAATCTCCTGAGACCCTTTGGAAGCTTCCGAGACATTACGGCTAATCTCGTTGGTGGTGGCCGACTGTTCTTCCACTGCGCTGGCAATAGTGTTAGAGATATCGTTTATCCGCCCTATAACAGTACTGATCTCGCCAATAGCGGTCACGGCACTTTGGGTATCTGTTTGAATAGCTGATATCTTATTGCTGATCTCATCGGTAGCCTTGGCAGTCTGGTTAGCCAGTTCCTTGACCTCATTTGCAACAACGGCGAACCCCTTGCCCGCTTCCCCGGCTCGTGCCGCCTCAATGGTGGCATTTAAAGCTAAAAGGTTGGTTTGTTCCGCAATTGAGGTGATGACCTTAACAACCTGCCCCACCTCAGCTGAACTGACACCCAACTGGGTCACCGTCTTATTAGTGGATTCTGCCAGCTGAACCGCATCGCTAGTGATTTTAGTAGCCTGTGTGGCGTTACTAGCAATTTCTTGAATGCTTGCACTCATTTCCTCTGAGCCGGTAGCCACCGTTTGAATGTTCTGGTTGACTTGTTCGGAGGCAGCAGAGATTGTGTCCGCTTGAGCCGAGGTTTCCTCAGCACTTCCTGCCATTTGCTGACCATTGGCGGCCAGCTCCTCAGAGGAGGCCGATAATGCCTGGGTATTATTAGATAAAGTGGAAATATTTTGATGCAAACTGGTCACCAACTTACTCAACCCATCGCCAATTTTCCCAAGATCATCCGATCCGGTTACAGTGACCTCAGGAGTCAAGTCTCCTTGGCTGACAGCATCGACTACTTCGAGAATCGTATTAACTTTGCGAATTTTTTCAGTAATATCCGTGGCAAATTTAACCACCTTGAAAGGCTTTCCATTCGGGTCGAGAATAGGATTGTAAGTAGCCTGGATATAGACCTCCTTACCGCCCTTCCCGATGCGCTTATATTCGCCCTCATTAAATTCTCCACGGTTGAGTTTTTCCCAGAACTGCCGGTACTCATTACTTTGGGCGTAGGACTTTTCGCAAAATTCTCTGTGATGC
>JABIAY010000052.1 GCA_018653085.1 Nitrospina sp. | reverse complement strand
TGAAGTTATCACTTCCAAGATGACCGCCTCCCTTTATCATAGAGGGCCAGACGATTCTGGAGTCTGGTGTGACGTGAAGTCTGGAATCGCATTGGGGCACCGGAGGCTGTCCGTTGTGGACCTTTCCAGTAAGGGTCATCAGCCGATGCATTCTTCTTGTGAGCGTTATTGTCTGGTATATAACGGTGAACTGTATAACCATCATGAAATACGCAATGAACTGGAAGGATTGGGTGCCAGCCCAAATTGGAAGGGGAACTCGGACACAGAGGTTATTTTAGAGGCAATAAGTTGCTGGGGGTTGAAAGCTGCTTTAGAGCGTTTCGTAGGAATGTTTGCCTTTGCTCTTTGGGATAAGCGTGATCGCGTAATTTGTTTGGCGCGTGATCGAATAGGGGAAAAACCTCTGTACTATGGATGGCTCGGTAATATTTTTGTATTTGGTTCAGAGCTGAAAGCAATTCGAGAGCATCCCGCTTGGTGTGGAGAAATCAACCGAGATACCCTTGCCTTATTTTTGCAATATGGCTATATCCCTGCCCCATACTCCATCTATAAAAATATTTTTAAACTTCTACCGGGTACTTTTTTGTCACTCCCCTGTCAGGAGATATCAGACTCGGGAAAACCTACCTCTCTTTCTCCGTTGCCAGCCGAAAAATACTGGTCAGCTCGTGATGTGGCGGAAGCTGGTCAGGATGAAACCATTCTCCTGAGTAGCCAGGGCTACACGGATGAACTGGAAAAATTGCTGAAAAAAGTTATTAAACAGCAACTGGTTGCCGATGTTCCTGTCGGAGCATTTTTGTCTGGCGGGATTGATTCATCCGCCATCGTTGCTTTGGCTCAGGTGCAAAGTTCCATTCCAGTGAAAACATTTACCATTGGATTTGAAGAGGAAATGTTTGATGAGGCAAAATACGCTAAGCGGGTTGCCAGGCATTTGGGAACCGACCATACTGAATATTATGTGACCTCCAATGAAGCTTTGGAAGTTATTCCGAAACTGCCTCATATGTACGATGAACCATTTTCTGACGTGTCCCAAATCCCCACATTTTTAATAGCCCAATTGGCGCGTCAACATGTCACGGTCAGTCTTTCTGGGGACGGCGGAGATGAGTTGTTCGGTGGTTACAATAGGCATTTATGGGGAGTGAGTGTTCTGAAAAGAATTTTAAATAATCCCCGGTGGCTGAGAAAAGCTGCGTTCAAAGGTTTAGTGGGTATTTCGCCCTTAGCTTGGAACAAAATGTTTAAACTTTTAGGTTCACTTTTCTTCAGTAAGTTTAAACAGGTAAATCCTGGAGAAAAAATTCATAAGTTAGCAGAACTGCTCAAATCAAATAGCGAGGCAGAATTCTACCTTAAACTAACCTCCTATTGGCAACTAGCATCATCGCCAGTCTTAAATTGGAACCCTCTGACTATTCCCGCAACGGATTCCGACCAAGGGCCTCATTTGCAGAATTTCACGGAACAAATGATGTATTTGGATATGGTCAGTTACCTTCCTGATGACATAATGGTAAAAGTAGACCGAGCGACAATGGCTGCCAGTTTGGAATCCAGGGCTCCTTTTTTGGATCATCGGGTAGTTGAATATGCTTGGAAGATTCCGTTAGATCTTAAAATTTGCTCAGGGCAGGGGAAATGGCTGTTGCGTCAGGTTTTATACAAATATGTTCCCCGGGAGCTGATCGAAAGGCCGAAAATGGGCTTTGCTGTTCCTATCGACTCTTGGTTGAGAGGGCCATTGAGAGATTGGGCTGAATCTCTATTGGACGTAGGAAAATTGGCTGAGGACCAGTATTTAGATCCTGTCCCCATTCGTAAAAAATGGGTGGAGCATATTTCAGGTAAGAAAAACTGGCAATATCATTTATGGGCAGTTCTCATGTTTCAAGCCTGGCGAGAGTCCCAAAACTGAATCTGAGCCTCATAAAGAGAGAATTGAAAAGTCCGGCTTCTCTGGTACATATGAAAAAAGCTCCAAGAATTTTATTTTTTGTTACCGAAGACTGGGTTTTCTGGTCTCATCGTCTTTCATTGGCAAAAGCTGCTAAGAAAGATGGGTATGAAGTTCAAGTTGTAACAAGGGTTCATGAACATAAAGACCTGATCGAAAAAGAAGGATTTAAGCTGATTCCCCTCAACATGGGTAGAGGCAGTACAAATTTATTGAGAGAGTTGTTCACGATTATCGAAGTCATCAAAATTTACCGTAGAGAAAAACCCGACCTGGTTCATCATGTTGCCGTTAAACCGGTGTTGTACGGAACCTTGGCGGCGAGATTTTCTTTACGCCCCGCCGTGATCAATCTCCTGACAGGCTTCACCAGAACATTTCACAAAATAAAGTGGAAATCTGCCTTAATTGAAAAAACTGTGATGTTGGCTTATCGTCTGGCGTATTGGGGCATGAATCCCGTTACTGTGTTTCAGAATCAATCCGATATGCAAATCTTTCTTGACCACAAGATTCTCAAAAGAAAAAATGCGGAAATAATTAAAGGTTCAGGGGTAGACACCCAACATTTTTTTGAGCGATTAGAGCCCGAAGGGAAGCCAGTGGTTGTGTTGGCTTCAAGAATGCTTTGGGAGAAGGGAATTAAGGAATTTGTTGAGGCCGCAGAATGGCTCCATCGGAACGATGTGGAGTGCAGAATGGTTCTGGTTGGAGATGCGGACTTAGAGAGCCCTAAATCAGTTCCACCAGAAATACTGGATGAATGGAACTCCAAAGGGATTGTTGAATGGTGGGGGCATGAAGACAATATGCCGAAAGTTTTCTCTAAAGCTAATATAGTATGTTTGCCTTCATACCATGAAGGTGCTCCAAAGGTTCTGCTTGAAGCCGCTTCATCGGGAATAGCGATTGTGGCAACGGATATTCCCGGGTGCGGTCAAATTGCCCGGCAGGATGAGAATGGGCTTTTGGTTCCAGTGAAGGATTCTATAAAATTAGCAGAGGCGATCAAATTTTTGGTTGAAAATCCAAAAACTCGGAAAGAAATGGGCGCTCGAGGGCGAAAATTGGTTTTGGAAGAATTTTCAGATAAAATCATTATAAAAAAATACCTGAGTCTATATAAACGAGTAGTTGGGTAATGTGAAAAATACAGGTGATTTTGGGCTGGTATGCGTAGCCGGGTCGCCTTGTTACTGAGTCCTAAAATCTTTTCTATACTGTATTGCGTTATGTCCCGCACGGTTAATTTAATTTTAGCGATTATCTTGCTGATCCTGTTTGCCGTTCCTATCGTTATCATAAGTATTCTGGTTCGATTTACATCTCCAGGTCCCGCGATGCACTGGTCCGATAGGATAGGCAGGAATAATATGATCTTTAAGATGCCAAAGTTCAGAACCATGAAAAGAGGTACTCCGGATGTTGCCACACATTTGCTTAAGGCTCCCGATCAATTTATAACGCCCCTGGGTAAAATACTCAGGAAAACCAGTTTGGATGAAATTCCTCAATTATGGAATATTATCAAAGGGGATATGGCTTTTGTCGGGCCGCGTCCCGCATTATTTAATCAGGATGATCTCATTAGTCTTAGGGAAGAGCAGGGGGTCCATAAGTTAACTCCGGGAATAACAGGGTGGGCTCAAATTAAAGGGCGGGACGAGCTACCTATCCCTGAAAAGGTTGAAATGGATGTTTATTATCTAAAGCATCGATCACTCTTGTTAGATTTGAAAATCCTGGTGTTGACCTTGATTGTGGTATTGAATTGGAAGGGAATTTCTCATTAAGGGAGTACAGAGTAAGCCAGTGAATGAAAAATTAAAGATAATGCGATAGTTATTTTTGGCGAGTTTTGATAAAATCTTTTAGAATATATAGGTAACGATGATTTTGCGATGATTTGCAAATTCACTCCGGTTCAAGTCTGGTTTGTTAGCATGCGATGATACTATTGAACGGCAAATTTCCAATTATCTTTCCACTCTTGAGTTGATTAAGTATCACCAAGGTTGTAAAATTCTTCAGGTCATTTATTTCAATCCCTTAAACGAAAATAAATTTGTATGAAAGCAGTAATATTGGCGGGTGGTCTGGGGACTCGGTTAAACGAAGAAACAGATACCAAGCCTAAGCCTATGGTAGAGATAGGCGGCAAGCCTATACTTTGGCATATTATGAAGATATATTCTGCCCATGGGGTTTCAGACTTTATTATCTGCCTGGGCTACAAAGGCTATGCGATAAAGGAATATTTTGCTAATTATTTTCTCCATGTTTCCAACGTTACTTTTGACTTGGCAAAAAACGATATGGTGGTTCACCAGCATAATGCAGAGTCCTGGAAAGTCACACTTGTAGATACAGGGGATAGCGCCATGACGGGTGGTCGTCTAAAAAACGTGAGGTCTTATCTGGATAATGAAGATTTTTGTTTTACATATGGAGATGGGCTTGGTGATATTGATATAGGAGAGCTAATTAAATTGCATAAGTCCGAAGGTACCTTGGCTACTCTTACGGCTGTTCAACCCCCAGGGCGTTTTGGTGCTATTAAAACGGATAAAAATAAAATTATTGGTTTTCAGGAGAAACCAGAAGGAGACGGGGGGTGGGTTAATGGTGGTTTCTTTATTCTTTCTCCAAAGGTTATTGACTACATAGCAGATGAAACGACTGTTTGGGAGGCTTCTCCTATGGAAAAACTTGCAGAGAATGGTGAGCTCTCTGCTTATTTCCATCATGGGTTCTGGCAACCGATGGATACACTGCGCGAAAAGAAATACCTTGAAGACCTCTGGAAGTCTGATAAAGCACCTTGGAGAATCTGGAAGTGAATCCAAAATTCTGGCCTGGAAAAAAAGTACTGTTAACCGGTCACACTGGTTTTAAAGGAAGCTGGCTTTCCTTGTGGTTGCAAAACATGGGGGCCGATGTTGTAGGTTATTCCCTGCCTCCTCCAACCGACCCTTGTTTGTTTGACCTTGCCCACGTCAAAGATGGAATGACAACGATTATTGGGGATGTGCGGGACCCAGAGCACCTTAATTCCGTAGCGTTAGAGTACAAGCCTGAGATTCTTATTCACATGGCGGCGCAATCTCTTGTCACGCCTTCACATGCCAATCCTGTGGATACATATTCCACTAATATCATGGGCACGGTCCATGCCCTGGAAATGGTTCGTACTTTGGATTGTTTCAAGGTTGCGATTATTATTACTAGTGACAAATGCTATGAAAATAAGGAGTGGCAATGGGGTTATCGTGAATATGAAAGATTGGGTGGGGTTGACCCCTATTCGAACAGTAAGGCTTGTGCGGAAATGATAACCTCTGCATATCAAAGATCCTATTTTTCAAACGCGGAAAGGGCAGATAGCTTTAAAGCCGTTGCCAGTGTCAGGGCGGGTAATGTCATAGCAGGTGGAGACTGGGCTGAGAATCGATTGATCCCGGATGTTATGAAGGCATTTATGGATAAACGCCCGGTTCAAATACGTAACCCCAAAGCAGTACG
>JABIAY010000030.1 GCA_018653085.1 Nitrospina sp. | reverse complement strand
CGGCAGAGCGTTATCTGAAATATTATTGTGGTGAAGAATGGATTCGTGGAGCTTGTCTGCGCTTATCAAATGTCTATGGCCCCACCCGTGTTTCTTCAAAGGAAGATCGTGGGATTTTGAATAAAATCGTCCGTATGGCTCTGGCAGAGGAGCCGTTGTCTGTATTTGATGGCGGGAAGTTTATGAGGGATTATATTTTTATTGATGATGTGGTCGCGGCATTCTTATACGCGGGTGCGAATGCAGAAAAAATAAACGGCCGCCATTTCGTAATCAGTAGTGGAAAAGGAGTTACTCTCAAAGAGGCTTTTCAAACTGCCGTGGATCAAGTTACCCGGAAGACCGGGAAAAAGATGACCATCGCCGATAGGGATCGGCCTCCTGGATTTTCTCTCATCGAAACACGTAATTTTGTTGGCAACCCATCTGCATTCATCGAGGCGACAGGTTGGCAACCCAGGTTTTCGCTGGAAGAAGGGCTTTCTTGCACAGTGGATTCTATTGCCGCAGCTGACTAAAATGCCCTTTGTTTGCCAGAGAAAATATTTGCCTCTGCGGAGCATGAAGGCTGAGGAAAAATATCGCAACTACTGCCTCCGGCGGGCTCGCTGGTCAAAAGTAATTTTCAGAGGTGCCTCTTGATTATTTCAGATAAGGATAAGGAGAACACATGCCCCAGTGTCTGACCTGTAAGAGTAATTACGAGCCTTTTATTTCATTTGGGAAAATGCCCATTGCCAATGGTTTTCTGACTCCAGACCAGTTTGATGATGAATATTTTTTCGAAATGAAAGTAGGGTTTTGTGCCAATTGTAAAATGGTCCAACTGGCAAATCAGCCAGACAGGGAGCGGATGTTTCACCAGAATTATGCCTTTTTTTCATCTACATCTTCGCGCATGGCCTTGCATTTCAAAGAATTTGCCGACTCGATTAAACAAAAATATCTGCCGTCTGCAGATGCGTTCGTGGTGGAAATTGGGAGCAATGATGGGATCATGCTGCAAAACTTCGCCGAAAAAGGGATTGCGCATTTGGGTATTGAACCTTCTGCTAATGTTGCAAAGGTTGCTATCCAGAAGGGCATAAAAACGACCTCCGAGTTTTTCGATGAAGAGCTCGCTGGCAAGATTGTTGTAGATCATGGGAAAGCTGATGCCATATTAGCCGCTAACGTAATGTGCCATATCCCCTGTTTGCATTCAGTTGCGGCCGGTGTGAAAATTTTATTGAAGCCCGAAGGGGTTCTGGCTTTTGAAGATCCATATTTGGGGGATATTATTGAGAAAACCTCCTACGACCAAATTTACGATGAACATGCCTTCTATTTTTCTCTGGAGTCTGTCAGCCACTTATTTGAACAGTATGGTTTGGAAGTTGTAGACACGATACATCAAAACGTTCATGGTGGTTCTATGCGGTATGTCATTGCTCATAAAGGAAAAAAAGAAATTTCTCCAGAAGTGCAAAAATTGCGTGAAAAGGAAAAACGCTTTGGGTTGCAGTCTCCGAAAACCTTTGAGCTGTTGTGTGAAAATATTAAAATATCCCGGGATAAACTGTTGGCAGTGCTGACTGATCTTAAAAGCCAGGGAAAACGAATTGTCGGTTACGCGGCGACTTCAAAGAGTACAACGGTTACTAATTATTGCGGAATCACACCAGACCTTGTTGAATTCATCAGCGATACAACTCCCATCAAACAGGGTAAATTTAGCCCAGGGGTTCATATTCCCGTCAAACCCTATGAAGAATTTTGCAGCAACTATCCCGATTATGCACTATTATTTGGATGGAACCATGCGGAAGAAATCATGGCCAATGAACAAGAGTTTGTAAAGTCTGGCGGAAAATGGATCGTCTATGTTCCTGAAGTGGGCATTGTGGATAAAGTGTAAGTAGTCATTCTTGAAAACTCCCTGTTTTTCTTAATTTTAACGATATGAATCAACCTCCGATTCCTTTCCTGGATCTTAAACCGACCTATCTTGAGCCAAAAGTTGAACTTGATGAGGCTATATCAAGGGTGCTGGATAAGGGTTGGTACATATTGGGAAATGAGGTTTCAGCTTTCGAAGGAGAGTTTGCGGCTTATGTTGGAACGAATCACTGCGTTGGGGTTGGCAATGGACTTGATGCCTTGACTCTTGTTTTAATGGCTTATGGTATAAAAAGTGGCGATGAAGTGATCGTTTCTTCCAATACATATATTGCTACGGCATTAGCTGTGAGCCGGGTTGGGGCAAAAGTCGTCTTCGTGGAACCTGACCCGAAAACTCACAATCTTGACCCGGATTTGTTTGAACAGGCGATTACAGAAAAAACACGAGCCGTCATTCCCGTCCATTTATATGGACTTCCTGCCGACATGGATTCAATCAATGGCATAGCGGGGAGATATAATATTAGGGTAATAGAAGATGCTTGCCAGGCTCACGGTGCCCAATATAAAAACAAAAAAGCGGGAGCTCTGTCAGATGCCGCAGCCTTTAGTTTTTATCCGGGTAAGAACCTTGGCGCTTTTGGTGATGGAGGAGCTATCACGACAAATAATGATGAGTTAGCTTCAAAAATTCGTTCTTTAAGGAACTATGGATCGCACAAAAAATATTTCAATGAATGCCAGGGTGTTAATAGCCGACTTGACGAGCTGCAAGCCGCCGTTTTAAGGGTGAAGCTTAAATATTTGGACGAATGGAACCAACGACGAAGAAAGATTGCAGAAACCTATAGCGAATTGCTGAAAAATCTGGATGGCATCAGCTTGCCCATCGAGCCCAACGAGTGTCAATCGTGCTGGCATTTGTATGTCATTTCTTCAGTGGAACGTGATTCTCTGCAGAGGAAACTTGAAGGCCATAGGGTTGGCACCATGATTCATTATCCCTTGCCACCCTACAGGCAAGAGGCTTATAAGGATTTAGGCATTGCAAAAGGGGTTTTCCCGATAGCTGATAAACTTGCCGATACCGTTCTTAGTTTGCCAATGGGGCCACACCTGTCACTTGAGTCTGCTCATTATATCTGCCAGATGATTCAAAACTGATTGTTGCGGATTTCAGCCTTGTAGTTCCAAGACGTTCACGACCTTTCAAAACTTTATAAACTATTT
>JABIAY010000072.1 GCA_018653085.1 Nitrospina sp. | reverse complement strand
TATATGGTACGCCTGGTAGGATTCGAACCTACGACCTACGGATTAGAAGTCCGTTGCTCTATCCAGCTGAGCTACAGGCGCGCAAAAAATTATGTGTTTGCCAAGGGTGATTTGTTAAAAGAAATCTACCCAACCATTAATCTCCTCGATCTCCCTTATCAGGGGGAAGCATACATTGGCCCCACGCCTAGCACCCCTTGACAGGGGAGGCAGATTGCAATAGCTAGTTAAGCCGAGACAACTCTTTGCTAGCCAGAAAAAGCGATGGCACACTGGCCCCACGCCTAGTGGGCTGGCCGGCCTTCGTAGAGGATTATTTTAACCTCTTCTTCAGTGATCAGTCCTTCTTCGATCACGTTATCCAGTTTTGGTTTGATGCGTTCGATATTTTCTTTCCGGTCCACTACTTCTATCACGATGGGGAGGTCATCAGACAACCTTAATATGGATGTCGTATGCAGTTTGCTGGATTTCCCGAATCCGCTGATTCCTCTTAAAACGGTGGCTCCTGCCAAACCTTCCTTCTTAAAAAATTCTACCAGATACCTGGAAAGCGGCACGCCTTCATACTTGTCGGACTCACCGATAAAAATTCTAAGAAGCACAGCATCGGATTCTTTTTTCATCTTATTCCAGTCCTGTAACGGTGATTAAAATTTCCCCCAAGTAAACGGCCAGCAGGCAGAGTGTTACGGTTCCTGCCAGATTGAGTCCGAACAGCATATGCTCGCCCTGCTCCAAAAGTTTCATCGACTCATAGCTGAGGGTGGACATGGTGGTGAACGAACCCAGAACGCCGATGGTGAGAAACACTCGTGTTTCTTCACCAAAAAGGCCCCGATATTCGGAGGCGTACATGACCAGCGCCAGTAGCAGACTGCCGATAAAGTTTACCCCGAGAGTACCAAAAGGGAAGGTGACGAATCCACTCTGAATCCACCCGCTGACCCAGTAGCGTAAAATCGCCCCAAAAAACCCGCCAATGCCTACTATTAGCCAAAGTGACATACTTCGATGCTCCCTACATTTATCCGCCGAAATTGTACCACCAGCGAACTGCCGGGGGCAATGAGCAATCCACTTGGCGTGGGGCCAACTGACAAAAACTTGTGGTAAATCACCCCAACCCTCTTTGAGAAAGAGGGGGTAAAACCTCATTAAGCCGAGATAACTCTTTGTTTGCCAGATAGAGTTATTGCGCGCTGGCCCCACGCCTAGTGGTGGTGTAGTGGTGGTTGGCTGGGAAGTTATGTTTTAGTATTGAGGTTTCTCCTGTGGACCAGGTTATTTCAATTTGGCTTATGGTTTCATATTCTCCCAGACCAAAATGGGCGATGGGCGCATCATAGGAATGGAATCCGCCGCCGGTTTTGATCTCACGCATCTGGTGGCGTTCGCCATCTGACCCATAGCGAATAATGACTGTGCAACCCAGGCAGAACCGATTGCCCTGCTCATCAATCAGTTTGAGGGTCACGCTGTTTCCCTGGGTATTGTTGTTGGTGTAGACCTTGAACGGACCGTATAACGTGTTGGCGATAATGTCGAGGTCTCCATCCCGGTCGATGTCGATGTAGGTGTAGGAAGAACTGTGGTCGCGGTCGTCCAGGCCAAACTCTGCTTCCGCCGGGATGAAGGATTTGCCATTCTGGTTATGGAAAAAATTATTTGAGGCAAACTCCTGGGTGATGGGCACTCCGTTGACCACAAAAAGATCTTGCCATTCATCGTTGTCGAGGTCGGCGAACCGGGCGTTCCAGCTCCACTCGGCGGTGGAGATTTTTGTTTGTTCCGAGACATCCTTAAAGGTATGGTCCGCCTGCCCGGATAACAGCAGGTTGAACTGGGTTTGCATGGGGATTTCATTTTCTCGCGAAAGGTCAAGGTGCTCGGCCTGGAAAAATTTTTGGCAATAGTTGCGGTTGAGGGCAAAGGGAATTTTTTTGCACAGAGATGGAATGTTCCTGCTGGTAGCCACGAGAATCATGCGTGTGGCCATACATTCTTTAATCCATTGCGGGTTTTCCAGCCGGGTGCAATGCTCGGTGATATCCTGCTTTTCCGGATTCAACAATGTTGTTAGCTGGTTGAACTGGTGGCAGGTTTTTTTATCGAGCACAGATTTTCCGGTGTCGCAAAAATCCAGTCCGCTATTTTGCATGGTGTCGCCGAAGATATTGGAAACCACATCCAGTCCGCGCGACATCCCGATATTGGCGAGATAAATATCCGGAATCAGGTCATTATTGAAATCGGCGGTATCGATGCTCATGGTGTTCTGCGTAGTCAGGGGGATGATGCCATCCTGCTGGCGGATTTTTTTGAATTCTTCGTTTATGCCGAGGTAATAAGTGTCGCCGACCCGGTAGTCGTTGCCGATTATGAGGTCGGGGTTACCGTCTGCATTGATATCCGAAAGCAGGACGCTGTGGGTTTGTCCGGGAATTCCGTCAAGGGGATGCGATTTGAATTCCAGGTTGTGATTGAGAATCCATTGGTCAGCGGCTTGTCCTACTGGTTTGCGGGTGAGAACCCCTAAAAAATAATTTCCGTTAACGATATCGGGGAAACCATCCCGATTGAGATCGGCAAAGGCCGATGCACTGGTTAAGAGAGCTCCACCGTTGGGAACGGGAAGAACTTTTACCTTGCCATCATCGGGCAGGGGATTGAGCACTAAGAAATTCCCTTCGTTAAAAGTAGTCAGGAAAATATCGAGCCAGCCGTCATTATTCAAGTCCACCATGGCGATATTGATTCCCTGTTTTCCGTTCAACGCCTCGACTCCGCTGAACACTTTTTTGAATCGGGTACCCTTCATATTCTGGTAGAGCTCAAACCCGTTATTCGTGGCTACCGCAATATCTGCCCAACCATCGAGATTGAAATCACCGGAAGCTATGCCCCTGCCGAAAAACAGGGGATCGAGAAATGTTTTTGGTGTCAGGGAATTGGAATAAGTGATTCCCATATCCGCCCCCAGGCGTTGTGTGAAGGGCTTATCGGTTTGCTTGTTGCGTGATCTGTGAGCCAGAGCGCGAACTTCCAGGTTTTCCTGTTTGAGGATGATGGGGGGCATGGGCGAATCAATTTTTTCGGGAACTTTGACCTCCGGTCGGGTAGAGAGGGTAGAGGTGGTCCGATCAGGGGTTGAGATGATCTGGTCGTATTGTGTTAACCATTTGACATGCCGGTATTCAATGAAACCGTTGGCGGCATACCCAAGGACGATGCCGATGGCAAAGACAATGGCAAATAGTTTTACCGCCAGAAAAAAGGAGAAAGTGCGAGCAACGATCATGGCGGAATAGATGCTGAATGTCCCGAAAGTAAACACAAGCGTGGTGACAAACGCGGGAGAAAGTCCCGACATCATCATGGCCTGCGCCAGCATAAGGTCGAACGCGATGGGCAGAGGCATCAGCGTTCCCATAAAGGAGAGCAGACTCAGGCTAGCCAGGTTGACCGGTGCCCCGATCAGTTGGTCAAAACTCCACAGGTGGCTGGCAAGAGCCCCAAGCGCGCCTGCCAGGAACATCAGGGGGACGGTGCGGATAAAGATGTAGCACAAACTTTTCCAGTAATCCTGGCTGGCAGATTTGAAAGCCATCGCCCAGGATTTTTGCTCAAGGCTGAGATCGCAGGTTGTGGCGGGGTCGATTTCACAGGCCTGATTTTCCGGCGTGGTTCGCGTTTTCTCCGAGATCAGGGGAACGATTATGAGGATCAAAATAAAAGTCGCCACCAGTTTCATCACCGCCATGTAAAAAGGAAAAATCGAGAACAGCATGGTGAGGACGATAATGTTCAGGGTAGGGGAACTGAACATGACAGCCAGCGCAGTTTCCATTTTACTGCCGGCTTCATACATGCCTTTGGCGATAGGTGCGACACAGTTGACACAGACTCCAAGTGGGGTGCCGACAAACATTCCCATAAAACTGTTACGAAAGCGACGGTCCGAAGACTGGCGGGGGACATATTTAAGCAGGGTATAGAATCCGGCCGCGAGGACCAGGCCAAACGCCATTCCGCACCAATTGGTTTCGTACCAGTTCAGGGCGGTATAAGCCACCTGCGTGACAAAACCTGCTTTGCGCGGAGCGTGAAAATGGGCCTGATGAGTGAGCGGGTCTTCAAAGGCTTCACTGCCAGAGAGAGCGGCTTTAGTATCCAAAGCCGGATAACGGGAAACCAGCCAGAAGGTGGATGTCACTCCGATCATAAAGATCAGGAGAATTATAAATTTGCGATTACGGGTCATTCAAACGTATTATCTGGCATTTAGGGGAGCCTATTTTTACCTTAAAAAAGCCTTTGTAGGGAAACCAAATTTGCGGCCCCTTGGCAGGGAGAGCTTTGCATAGGCCGTCGTTGCGAACAAAGTGAAGCAATCCAGCGAAATTCTGGATCGCCACGCCGCTTTGCGGCTCGCGATGACGATTCTTTGGGGTTTGATTTGTATATAAAAAATCGGGTTATGCAAAGGGTTCCTTTGTCAGGAGGAAAATATTAAAGAATTGCGCTTGAGTGCTCAGCCTGCTTTATGGCTAATGCAGTGCTGGCCCCATGCCCAGTGGAGAAAAGATTTTGCAAATAGATGATTCAGAAGCCTCGACTCATTTTATCCAGCACATTATCGAGGAAGATTTAAAAACCGGGAAGTATGATGGACGGGTTCACACCCGTTTCCCTCCTGAACCCAACGGATACCTGCATATAGGTCATGCCAAGTCCATTTGCCTGAATTTCGGCCTGGCTTCGCAATATTCTGGCAAATGCAACTTACGGTTTGATGACACCAACCCCAGTAAGGAAGAGGAAGAATATGTAAAAGCCATTATGGAAGATGTGCGGTGGCTGGGGTTCGACTGGGAAGATCGGTTGTATTATTCGTCAGAAAACTTTGATCAACTCTACGAGTATGCGGTCCGGTTGATCGAGAAGGGCAAAGCTTATGTGGATGAATTGAGTCCGGAACAAATTCGTGAGTACCGGGGTACGCTTACCGAACCCGGGCGGGACAGTCCTCACCGTGACAGGCCGATGGAGGAAAACCTGGGCTTGTTTAAACGGATGCGGGCCGGTGAGTTTGCCGAAGGCGAAATGGTTTTGCGGGCCAAAATTGATATGGCATCGGGTAATTTGAATTTGCGCGATCCGGTGTTGTACCGGGTTTTGAAAGCAACTCATCATCGTACCGGAGATAAGTGGTGCATTTATCCCATGTATGATTTCACACACGGTCAATCGGATTCCCTGGAACGGATCACCCACTCGATCTGTACTCTGGAGTTTGAGGATCACCGGCCTCTTTATGACTGGTTTCTGGAAGAGCTGGGTATTTATCGTCCTCAGCAAATAGAATTTGCCCGGCTCAACCTGAACTACACGATACTGAGCAAGCGCAAGCTTTTACAGTTAGTGGCAGAGGGGCATGTGAACGGATGGAACGACCCACGCATGCCGACTTTATCGGGCATGCGCCGCAGGGGTTACCCGCCGGAGGCTATTCGTGATTTTTGTGAACGGATTGGAGTTGCCAAAAGTAACAGCACGATAGACTTTGCTTTGCTGGAACATTGTGTGCGAGAAGATTTAAACCGGACCTCGCCCCGGGTGATGGCGGTGATCCGACCGCTGAAAGTAGTGATTGAGAATTACCCGGAAGATCAGGTGGAAGAACTGATTGCCGAGAACAACCCGCAAGACCCTTCAGGGGGATCCCGCAAAATTCCCTTTTCCCGGGTTCTTTATATTGAGCGGGATGATTTTATGGAAGATCCTCCCAAAAAGTTTTTCCGCCTCGCTCCGGGCAGGGAGGTGCGGTTGAAGCATGCTTACATTATCAAATGTGAACGGGTGGTTAAGGATGAAAACACGGGAGAGGTGGTCGAGTTACGCTGTACTTATGACCCGGAAACCAAAAGCGGCTCTTCTCAGGAAGGCCGGAAGGTGAAAGGCACCCTGCACTGGCTTTCTGTGGCTCATGCCCAGCGCGCCGAAGTGAGACTATACAACCATCTTTTTCTCAAAGAGAATCCCGCAGATGAGAAAGAGTGTCCTGACCTGAAATCAAGCTTGAATCCTGATTCTCTGGAAACTATTGGGAATGGGTTTGTCGAGCCCTACTTGAAGGATGCGGTGGGCCGGTTCCAGTTTTTACGGCTGGGATATTTTTGCGTGGATAGTGAGGACTCCAGCCCCGGGGCTCCTGTGTTCAACAGGACCGTAACGCTCCGCGACACCTGGGCGAAAATTACCAAGAAGTCTGGTTGATTTTGGGAAGATTTTTCAATGTTTTTGCCTTTTTGGACTGTGTTCTGTTCACTTCCTGAATACTTTATTGAGTAGAGGGTTTTAATTGTGGTTTTGGCGGGAGGGGTGTGACTTGCCGGAATCTTCATTTCTCTTTGACAGGTTTTTGCAATTATGCTAATAATCCTCAAGCCTGAAATTGGGCTATATACTTACCTTAAAGGAGTTCCATGGAAGTCAGAATAAGCCGGGATGTCCTTCTGAACGGTGTGCACAAAGTTCAGGGAATCGTTGAGCCAAAAGGGGCGATGCCCATTCTTTCCCACCTGCATCTATCCGCCGAGAAAGACACCATCAGTATTAGAGCCACCGATTTGGAAATTGGTACTTTGGGCCATTATGCGGCGAATGTAACCGCACCCGGGGCCGTGACGCTCAATGCCAGAAAACTTTTTGATATTGTCCGGGAACTTCCCAATGAAGAAATTCATTTGAAAAAGGAAGAAAATAACTGGATTACATTAAAGTGTGGAAAGTCCAAATTCCGTTTGCCCGGGCTTCCCCCTGAAGATTTCCCGCCATTGCCGGAGTACAGCGATAAACCGCTGTTGGAATTTGATGGCAAAATTTTAAAGGAAATGATTCGCAAAACTTTTTTCTCCGTTTCTCCTGATGAAACCCGGCAGGCTTTGAACGGGTTGTTGCTGGAGTCGGAAGGGGATAGCGTCAATCTGGTGGGTACCGATGGACATCGATTAGCGATGATTTCCCGACCGGTCAAGTCAAATGTCGCAAAAGGGGAAAACCTGAGTTTTCTTTTGCCCAAAAAAGCGTTGTCAGAGTTACTGAAATTAATGGAGGATGAAGACGAAACATTCGGGTTCTCTTCTCAGGATAATCACCTGGCTTTCATTTGCGGCAAGCAGGTGATTGTGTCGCGCAAAATAGACGGAAAATTTCCCAACTACCGGCAAGTAATTCCAGGGGACAATAACCTGAAGGCCAAAGCCAGCAAGGAAGACCTGACCCATGCCCTGAAGCGTGTGGCTCTACTGGCAGATGAA
The DNA here is from genome assembly GCA_018653085.1 of Nitrospina sp. Classification (GTDB taxonomy): domain Bacteria; phylum Nitrospinota; class Nitrospinia; order Nitrospinales; family VA-1; genus LS-NOB. The sequence goes on along the minus strand of JABIAY010000072.1, from coordinate 55,559 downwards.
AAATCGAAAATGGTCCGCTTTGAAGTCCGCAAAGGCAACCTGAACCTGGTTTCAGATAATACGGATCTGGGAGCCGCCGTTGAGGAAATGGCCCTTGAGTATGAGGGAGAGGAAGTCTCAATCGGACTTAACGCAAAATATGTCCTGGATATCCTAAGTGTTATTGAAGGGGATTCGGTGACTCTGAATCTAAAAGATCAAAACCACTCCTGCCTGTTTACGGTGGCGGATGATGATCAGTATAAGACCATCGTCATGCCCATGCGTCTTTAGAGTATCTCTGGAATTTCAATCAAAGGTCGAAAAACTGATCCAGTTTTTTATCGCTCCTTGGTGTTTTCCCGGTTACGCCCTCCCATATTTCCCGGGTTTCCATACAAAGATAAACGCTTAATTCTTCCGAGCGGGATTTAAGATAACCGCGAATGGTTTCGTAGGCGTGGTTTCGCAAGGGTCGAAGGTAGCGGAACTTTCCATCTTTTCCGGGCAAGTGTTCGCTGGTGAACAAGCGGGTTTCTGGATGCCGGTTTTTAATGATGTGTTTCAGGGAGGGGCGGTATCGAAAGCTTCCCAGGCTCACCCACTCCACTTTGGCAATGGGCAGGCTATCGAACAAAATATCTATTAACTGTCGGTAGGCTTCCTCCCAACCTGGTATCAAAATAATCGGATCAAAATGAAACCCAACGCGGTAGCCCTTGTCTATGCACGCCCTGGCAGATTCAAGCCGTTGGGCCAGGCTCGGTGTCCCCTTTTCTTCCAGGTCAATGATGGTTTGTGGATTCAGCGACCAGGATACAATTATATTTGTAGGGTCGGAATGGTTCAGCAGGTTTGCAACCTGGTCCGATTTGGTTTTTAACTCCAGTACGGCATTTGTCTGTTGGTTGAAAAAAGGAAGCAGATAGGCTGTGTAGGGGATGGTGGCATCCAAAGCCAGGCTGTCTGTCAACTCCCCTGTCCCGACCCGAAAGTTGCGATCCGGATATTGTTTGAATACTTCTTCCAACTCGCCAAGCAGGTCTTCAACATTAACATAGGCCACCTGCATGGGGTTGTTGCCTAAAAAATCCTGCAGGAAACAATAAGAGCAATCATAGATGCAGTTTTTCGCCAAGTTGACAACATAGTAATTGCAACACACCATACCCGGGCTGATACCCGGACACTTCTTCAGGAAGGAACCTTTAAAACGGGATAACGCCAAACGTTTTTTTCCTTCTCCAAACACATCGTGCTGTGAGGACCTCATCTGCTCTGTGAGCGTGGAAATATCCTGGAATTTCTTCCGGGGAATTTCTGAGGGGAGCCTCGAGAGGATTTCCTGCACCAGGGGATACTCTTCTACCCCATCTTCCAGCAAAATAATTTCAGGCTGGTAGTCTATGAGGGTGGAGCTGGAACCTATTGTATTATTTGGCATTATTTTATATAATGGGCTGAATTTTGCAGGGTGCCTCAGTTGTTTTTGCCTGCAGATTTTTTTATGGAGGCAATGAGCAAGAACTCGTTAAGCCGAGAAAAGCGGTTGCTAGCGGTAAAAATCTATTGCCAGTCGCCAGCGGAGTCTCTCCGCAACCACTGTATCATTTAACTGAAGGAAACAAAATGGACATCCCTCCCTCCTCGCTACATAACCAGCACATCGAAAAGAAGAATGAGTTTTCTTTTCGATTCGGATTTGTCTTTCTCTTTGTCATTTCGGTGGGACTGAATATTTATCTCCTCTATTTTAATCAAAAAAAGGATGTTGTTGTCGCGTCTTTACCGCAGGACTCTGAGGTAGTACCCCTTTTTGAACTGCCCGAGGTATATAAAAAAGAAGTTTCTCCACCTGTTAAGACTTCGCAGGCTACCAGGACGGCTGTTATCACGCCTGTGTCCTTTACGGTTCCATCCGAGAGGAAGGTAGAGGGCAAAACCATCCATTCCCTGAATTTTAAAGTGCGGAATTCCCTGAACTATAGCGTGTGTAGAATAATTTCCCGTGAAAAAGGTTGTGCCGCGCTTTCCGCGCATCTGGGGCGTCTTATGGCATGGTTCATGGATATCAAAAAGGGCGTGAGAAACGGCGATTACCTGGAAGTTGTTTACCAACAACTGGAAGGTCCCGAACAGTTTAAAATCCTCAAACTTTCCTATAAGAGCAAGTTATTCGGCAAAACATTTGAAGCATTCTATTTTGATGAGTTCGACCCGAAAAATGGCGGATATTTCGATAGAGAGGGAAAAGAGATTGCCCAGCGCATTGTCGAAGCGCAAAGTCCTATCCGGCATTATATTGAAATCACTTCCCTGCCTGGAGATTTTCGCAAAGGGATGGGAGGGCATTCCGGCACGGATTTTAAAGCCGAGGTGGGGACTCCCATTTACTCAGGATTCTCGGGTAAGGTCACTCGCACTAACTGGAATGTACGGGCAAACGGTTATTGTGTCGAAATTGATCATCCGAAGCTGGGGATCAAAACCCTTTATCTTCATCTGAGCCGTGTAAAAGTCAAACCGGGTCAGACTATCCGGGTGGGTCAACAGATTGCTGAATCGGGAAATACAGGGAGAACGTTTGCCCCCCATTTGCACTATGAGATCCAGAAACGGAAAAATAAAAAAATAATTTATAATCCTTTTACCTTCAAGCATCATAAAAGTTACACGCGAAAAATTCCTTCCCAGCATTACCCGTCCTTCCAGAAAACTGTTAAGCTCTATAACGCTGTGATAAAAGAAAGCTAACCCCGGGCAACGCCCGGAGGAAATGGGCAATAGCTTTATTTGGCGAGCAAAGAGTTGTCTCGGCTTAAGGGGTCGCTTCAATGGACCCCTCTTTTTAAAGTACCCGCTTCGGGGCACGAGACAAGTGAGGAAATATCACGGCGGCTGGGGTGATTTAGAACCTCTCACGCAATATATGGGCTAAGGGGGTAATTGAGTCCAGCGTCACGCTGGCTGGAGGTTCTGTGGCAAAAAAACGAAAACGAGGCAAGGGCAAAAAGCCAATTCGCATTCGTATTGGCAGAATTATTTTTGATCTTTTGCTGTGTTTTATCGCCCTTACTCTGGTTCCCGTCCTTCTATACAAGTTCGTGAACCCACCCACAACACCCCTGATGTGGATACGCTGGGTGGAAAGTGGGGCTCAGCAAAACCTTCCTCTAAGCCTGAACTCATGGATACCCATTGAAGAGGTTTCCCCGAACATCCAGAAAGCAGTTATAGCCGCTGAAGACCAGAAATTTTTTATCCACAAGGGGTTCGACTGGTTGGCTATTGAGCACGCGATCCAGACCAACATCACGACAGATCGAAAACTGGGTGCCAGTACGATTTCCATGCAAACCGCGCGCAATGTATTCCTGTGGCAAAGCAGAACCTGGTTGAGGAAGCTATTGGAAAGTTATTTCACAGTATTAATCGAATTTTTTTGGAGCAAGCAGAGGATTCTTGAAGTCTATTTGAATGTGATTGAGTGGGGGGATGGCATATTTGGATGTGAGCAGGCGGCACAGACGTATTTCCAGCATTCATCGGAAATTCTTTCACCTGTTGAGTCGGCATGGATGGCGGCTGTATTACCCAGTCCGCGGCGCTGGACACATAGACCTACCCCTGCCCACGTGAAGGCCCGGCAAATCAAAATTCTGGATGCCCTGCCACATATACGAGTGCATATTAAATGATCAAGATTCAGATATCCAAGACGCACCAGAGCAAAATCCGCAAAGGGTATCCCTGGGTTTTCAAGTATCAAATCCAAAACCAGATTCCCGATGAAAATCAGGAAAACCTGGGAGTGATCTACGATCATAATAACCATTTTCTGGCGGTAGGTTTATGGGACCCCTGTTCGGATCTTTGTTTTAGAGTGTTGAATCTGGGTAAACCGCAGGCAATTGACAGAGGCTTTTTCCGGGAACGCCTACAGTCAGCAATAAAAATCAGGCAGGGACTGGAAAGCCAGGGAACGACAGGCTATCGAGTCATCAATGGTGAAAATGACGGGTTTCCCGGGCTGGTGTTGGATCGTTATGAAGATACTCTGGTCTTGAAACTGTATACGACAAGCTGGTTTCTGTTTCTGGATGAACTCTGTGAATTATTTCAAAACGAATTCAAGAGTCAGCAGGTGGTGTTGCGACTAGCCCGGAACGTTAGCAAGTCATTGGAGTCTGGGTCTACTTATCGGGATGGGCAGATTTTGTATGGACACGGGGACTCGGGCTGGGTGCAGTTTAAGGAAAACGGCTTGAAGTTTGCGGCTGATGTTATTGCTGGGCAGAAAACCGGATTTTTCCTGGATCAAAGGGAGAACCGGTTAAAAATCGGGGAAATGGCTAAAGGGCGATCCGTGTTGAATGTATTCAGCTATTCGGGGGGGTTCTCGGTTTACGCATGGGCTGGTGGGTGCGGCTCTGTGGTGGAGGTGGACAGTAACCCATTTGCTCTGGAGACATCATTGAGAAACATGAAATTGAATTTTCCTGAAAAATCATTTCCAGCGGAAAACTTTGTCCAAAAGGAAGGTGATGCGTTCCAAATGCTTGCGCGGCTAAAATCCGAAAAGCGCTTTTTTGACCTGGTGATTTTAGATCCGCCTGCGTTTGCAAGAAAGAAGAAACATAAAGCCTTGGCGCTGGATGCTTATACCAACCTGGCGCAAGCAGGCGCGCAGTTAACATCTGGAGTATTATTTGCGGCTTCTTGTTCGGCACATGTGCCCGCAAATGAATTTTATGACGCGGTTTATCTCGGAATTCGCTCTGCGGGGAAAAAATGTGAAGAGATTGCCAGAACGGAGCACGCTCAGGACCACCCGGCAACGTTTCCAGAGGCTTTCTATTTGAAATCCACCTATATCAGGGTAGGGCCGTAAGGCTATAAAAACAGGTGGTTAGCGGACGAAGTGGCGGTACTTATTGGGCGCTGAAACGATATGAGTTAATACGTTCGAAAATGAATTGAGAGTCAGTTCACTACATCCAGCATTGGCTGAAAAGAAAATTAAACTACCCTTCTTATCTTTTTCTAGCTTTAGCTTTCTTCTTAGCTTTCTTCTTTGTAGCTTTTTTCTTTGTTACTTTCTTCTTAGCTTTCTTCTTTGTAGCTTTCTTCTTTGTAGCTTTTTTCTTTGTTACTTTTTTCTTAGCTTTTTTCTTTGTAGCTTTTTTCTTTGTTACTTTTTTCTTAGCTACTTTTTTCTTAGCTACCTTTTTCTTCGTAGCTTTTTTCTTTGTAGCTTTCTTCTTTGCTTTTTTCTTGGTTGCCATCAAGATCTCCTTTCTTACGTCATATCGGTATTCGTTTCAGCGCCCAAATACCGTTATCATTTTATGCGATACACGTTTGATGTCAAGCGAATATTAAGGGAAATTAATGTTTCAGGTTGTCCGTTAGGTTGCCATGAAAATCACGGGTGCGAGTTTAACATAAGTCATTTTTATAGGGTCACGGGAAACCCGCATAAACACAGGGGGAAACACCTTATTTAGTTTTTTTTAATTTTTGCGAGTATACTGAATTTATTCGTTGGATGCTTTGAGGAGTTTGAAAAAAATAATTAATTTTTTATGAATATTTTGCTCAAAAAGTTAAAATTTAATCAGTTCGAAACATTTCCTGAATTGGTTCATGCTGTCAGTCCCCGTTGTTTTGAAAACGATCAAGGTGAAATTGAGGATTTTTCTTTTTTAGGTAATGACAATTTTGGGAAAACAAAAGACCATTTGAAAGTGTTTCTAGAATCCATCGGGATAACAAACAGCGGTCTTTTTTTTGTTAATCAGGTTCATGGCGACAAAATTTTTGTATTGAATGATGCAGACCTTGCTTTTAGTGATGCAATGAAAATTTCTGCCGATGCTTTGTTGACTCATATCCCTGGAAAGCCCATCGGAGTTTTTACAGCGGATTGTCTTCCCATTTTAGTTTATGATCCGCGATTGAAAGTGATCGGGGCTATTCATGCTGGCCGAAAGGGGTCGGAGCAAAGCATTCTTTTTAAGGTAGTTAGAGAGATGGGGCGCGTGTATGGATCTCGTCCTGAAGAGCTGGTAGTGGGTTTTGGGCCGGCAATCGGAGGATGTTGTTATGAGGTGGGTGAGGACTGTGCTCAGCCGTTTAAAAAAATATTCCCTGATGAAACGGGTTGGTTTCGGGCCGGTCTGTCGGGTAAATGTTTTCTCGACTTGATTGCGGTGAATAAAATGGAAGGTGAAAAGGCTGGTCTTCTTCAGAAAAATATTTTTTCAATGGATCATTGCACTTGTTGTTCTGCCCGGAAAATGTACTCCTATCGGCGCGAGGGAAAAACAGGAAGAATTCTTTCAACAATCATGTTGCGACCATGATGGGTTTTCATGTTTTTAATATTGTGGAATTATGATCGATAAAATAAATAAAGAAAATTCATTTGGCGGGGAGACTTTGCCATTTCCGGTGGAGTGGGTGAGAACCCAGCCGCGCAAGGTGGAAGAGATTTTATCCGGCTTGTCGGTGGAAGAGCAGGTGCGGGCTATTCTTGGACTTGATCCTCATCTACAACAGAGTCTTCTCGTGCTTTCCGAAAAAGCGGTTGAGGTGACTCAGTCCCTTCCTGTTGAAGAGGTTTATAATTTAATTAAAGAAGTGGAAGATTCGCTTCTGGTTTTATCCATGGCTTCTCCGGATCAACTGCAATACATTTTTGATGTGGAATGGTGGCAGGGTGACAAGTTTCAACCTGAGCGGGCTTTGAGTTGGATTGCTTTGCTGGATCAATGTCAGGACCCTGAAACCCTGGAATGGTTTTTGGGGGAAGATTTTGACCAAAAGGTAGTGTTGCTTCAGGCCTTTTTGAAGGTCTATAAGAATGATGAAATGACTGACTCCTATGAAGGGGTGGAGGGCCTGGAACATTTTACCCCTGACGGGGTCTATGATATTTTTTTCAAAGTTGAAAACAGTAAAGAAATCAAAAAATTGTTGCTTTTACTTTACGAAAAAGACCAACGCCTTTTTTACGACCTGCTGGAAGGGGTGATCTGGTATCCCGTTACTCTTACGGTAGAGAAGGCGTATCAATGGAGAGTGGGCCGCACCGCCGCAAGAGGTATTCCTGAATTTGAGGAGGCGATAGGCATATATAGCCGTTTAGACCCGGAAACGTTAAAGTTGAAACTACCTTCGCTGGAAGAGCTCCCTTCAAGCCGGTTCAGGTTTTCTCCCCGATACCCTCTGGCCCATTTGGACGAGGCCCTTTTTTTTACCCAATGTCTCGCTATGCTGGAAGACGAAAACCGTCTTGAAACCCTGCGTTGGGAACTGGTGTGTCTGGCCAACAAGGTTATTGTTGCCGATGGACTTGACCTGTCATCCATGGATATTCGGCACCGGGCTCTGCGAAAAACACGGGGTTATATAAACATTGGCTTGGAACTGGGGGCAGAAGGGGATCCTGAAAAGGGAGCCGCCTTGCTGGATAAGGTTTGGATACAGTCATTTTTTCAGGTGGGTTACCAACAATTGCGACAGGTTCGATCTGCGGCAAGTACCTTCATTAGTGAGAATGGTGCCTATATTGAATATTTTATTTCATCAGCGGACAAGGAAAGGCTGGGTGCTTTGGCTTTTCGGTTTCCGCAGGTTGGCGAAATAATCGAGGATTCTTTTAATTGGCGGGATCCTGAATGCATTAAAGATATCCAGGCTATCAATGACTTTATAAACCGGTGGAAATTTTACAGTCGTTTCGCAAAGCAAGGGCTGGGGCTGAGTGAGTCAATGTTTTCGTCTTCGCTGGGAGAATTTGATTACCCGGATAGCCTGGATGCCGTGAACCTTTTAACTTTGGTGACCACAGCATTGGCGCATTATGTTTTATTCGCCCGGATATCCTGTGATCCGCTTCCTGATGTAGCGGCAAAGAATTTTCTGGAGACGATTTTTTTGCCAGGCATCTTTCGGGATGAGGTAAAGGTCTGCAATGAAGACCTCATTGCCGCTTTCGAGCAGGAATTGCTAAAATCTCCCATGGCTTGGACGGATTCGGATAAGACACATTTACAGGACTTGCTTGGCGAATGTTCCAAAAACCTTGAAGCCCAGTTTGGCAGTCTTGACCTGACCCGTCCTATTGATTGGAAATTTGCCCAGGGCCTCCTCCTCCGGCTCTCCCCTTAGCAGGGGAGGCAGATAAGCAATCGCTCTTTGAGCCGAGAATACGATTGCTAGCCAGATAAAGCGATGGCACACTGGCCCCACGCCTAGTGGGGGGATTTTTATTTTAAAATGGGGCGAAAAAGTGTAGACTTCGCACTTCATATGAATCCCGAGCTAGAACCCTTTAAACATTGGAGAGGGGACTGATGACCGATCCCAAAAAATCTGAAACCCCAAAAGAAGAACCCGCACTTTGGGAGTCCTACGGATCTTTTCCAGTCTGGGTATTGAAGCTGATTAGTGCGTTGACCCCGGATTTTCTCATATCGAAGTCTCCGGCTCCCAAAAAAAAACTTCCCCAGTAAACTTAATACTTTTCGATTTTGATGAAACCCATTAAACGGGCATTAATAAGCGTATCGGATAAGACCGGTATATTAGATTTTGCTCTTGAACTACAGAAATACGGTGTCGAAATACTTTCCACCGGTGGTACGGCGGACCTGTTGCGCAAGGGAGGAATCCCTGTGATTCAGGTATCCGACTACACCGGCTTCCCTGAAATGATGGATGGGAGGATCAAGACACTGCACCCCCGAGTTCACGGCGGGATTCTGGCCCGCAGGGATGTGCCCGAGCATGTCAAGGCAATGGGAGATCATGGAATCCGGCCCATCGACCTGGTGGTGATCAACTTGTATCCGTTCGAGCAGACGGTGGCGCAAAAAGATTGTTCCTTGGAGGATGCTATCGAGAATATCGATATTGGTGGTCCTGCAATGGTTCGGTCAGCGGCAAAAAATTCCAAGGATGTGGTGGTGATTGTAAACCCAACTGACTACAGTAAGGTTTTGCATGAGATGGAGTCTGGGGCCGTGGCATTGGAAACACGCAGGCGATTGAGTCGGGATGCGTTTGCGCATACGGCTCGTTATGATTCTTTGATCGCAACTTATTTAACCGAAAAATGGGATGATGGTTTTCCTCCTATATTGAACCAGCCGTTTGAAAAAGTGCAGGAACTTCGCTACGGCGAAAACCCTCACCAGTCTGCCGCGTTATATAAAGAAAGTTCTCCCTTACCATCCGAAATTATTTCCGCCAGGCAACTTCAAGGCAAGGAGTTGTCTTTTAATAATTTTATTGATTTAAATGCGGGTTGGGAGTTGGTCAAGGAATTTGATAAGGGCGCGGTAGTGATTATCAAGCACACCAATCCATGTGGGGTGGCGATAGGCGAGGACCAGTTAAAAACGTTTATCGGAGCCCGTGAGGTGGACCCGATATCGGCGTTTGGAGGAATTCTCGGGTTCAACCGACCGGTTACCGCCCAGACAGCGGAGGAGATCGTCAAAAACTTTGTTGAAGCGGTTGTGGCACCCGGATTTGATCCGGAAGCTTTGAAATTGTTCGCTACGAAAAAAAATGTCCGTCTTATGCAGATGCCGGAAATAGGGTCTTCTACAGATGCTGAAAAATTTGACCTGAAACGAATAGGCGGTGGCCTGTTGGTCCAGAGTCGGGATGTGTTGACCTATGTTGAGGGGCAACTCAAAGAAGTGGGTGCAAGAAAACCCAATGACCGGGAAATGGAGGATATGCAATTAGCCTGGATTGTAGCCAAACATGTTAAATCCAATGCTATTGTTTATGCTAAAGACCATGAAATTCTTGGTATCGGTGCAGGTCAAATGAGCCGGGTCGACTCTGCCCGTGTTGCGATCGAGAAAGCACGCAAATCTTTGCAGGGAGCGGTAATGGCTTCGGACGCATTTTTCCCCTTCCGCGACTCTGTTGACGAAGCCGCGAAAAATGGAATCACGGCTATCATTTCCCCTGGTGGTTCCATTCGCGATGAGGAAGTCCTGCAAGCGGCTGAAGAGCACAAAATAGCCATGGTGTTTACCGGCACCCGCCATTTCAAACACTAGTCCCTCCTTTTTTGCTGGACAATTTGCCTAAAGAGTTTCACTGTGTATCCGATAAGGGAATACTAGCCCTTATATTTGGATATATGGATATTTATGCGGGATTTAAAACCCCAGCTTGATATTTTACTTGCCGAGAGTGACGAAGACGATTATCTATTATTCCTGGAGGCAATTCGGGATAGTGGACAGGCTCTTGCGATTAAGAGGGTCAGGGACGGTCAGGAACTGGTGGATTTTTTTCTGGGGCCTGAAAAGAAACTCAACAGTCCGGTCAAAGTTATTATTGTCGATATCAAAATGCCTCGCCTGAGTGGAATAGAAGCGATTGCGGCCATTCGCTTAAATTCTGAACTCCAAAAAATTCCTATCATTGTGTTTTCCGGTAGTTGCTCTCCTGTAGATGTTGATCTTTGCTATAGCCTGGGGGTAAACAGTTTTCATCAAAAGCCGATAAGTTATGAGGGTTGGGTCCAATTTGTCAAAACGGTTAGAAGCAACTGTCTCTAAGTCAACTGAGCATCTTGACTTTTCATTCAGGCAGAATAACCCATAAAGAAAACCATGAAAAAACTCATCAAATTGATAATTTTTGGAGGACTGGTCTATGGGGGGTGGCAGGCTAACCTTCAATGGGAAGCGTTCAAACCTGTGTTGGCGGAGTTAGAGGAAAAGCATCCGGAAAAATACACGCAAATGGTTGAAGAGGCCAAGTCTTTTCATCTTAAGGAGACCCAACAGCTCTACCATGAAATTGAATCCATGACCCGTGAGGAAGTGATTGCCCTCCGTTATGAAAAATGGCAGAAAAAACGGAAAGAGGATAAAGAGTTCAACGAAAAATATTACGATGACGAATTACTGAATCGCGTCGAGGTTCAAAAAGCTCTCCTTAAAGATTACCAATCCCGCATGGACGAAATAAGCGAGTTGAGCGAACGCCAACCTGTAGAAGTCCGGTTTGAGCAATGGAAAAAAACCGAACCTTGGAAGCAAAGGCTCATCCTCCACGAAAAATGTGTGAAGTATGTAGAAATGGAAATAAAAGCCAGGCCGGCTTTTCGGCGAGGCCTGGAGATTTCTAAAGTTTCAGTCCTCATGGCTCGGCTTTCCAATGAACCGCTTCCCGTAGAACTGCTTTGCAACGATCTGGTGCCGGGGGTGCAGTCTGAGCAGAAGATCCAGAAGGCGATCCAGCGTCTGAAAGAAACCTTGACCTTTGACTACTATATTCAGTTGTTGGAGGAGGTGGGCATTCCCCAAAAAGAGATCTTTTCCTTCGATGATGAATTGAAAGGGAAGATAAGGAATTTTAACGATTCTTGAATCCAGCCACTAGCAGGAGCCCTTTGCATAAGTCGTCTTTGCGAACGAAGTGAAGCAATCCAGCGAAACTCTGGATCGCCATGCCGCTTTGCGGCTCGCGAAGACGACCTGTGGGGCTTGGTTTGTCATGCTGAGCCGCCGTGATATTTCACCTTAGTCTTCGTGCCTCGAAGGGGTAGAAGCATCTCGCTTTTGAGCTTTTTCGACTTATGCAAAGCTCTCCCTTAGCAGGGGTGGCAGATAGCAAGGACTCTTTGAGCCGAGACAACTCTTTGCTAGCCAAATAAAGCGATGGCACATTGGCCCCACGCCTAGTGGGGTTGTTTCAGGTTTTCCGTCAATCGGGTGAGGGCTGTTGCCAACTGTTTGATTTCGGTATTGGATTTAAATTCGGGAAGCTCGGTGGTTCCTTGTTCCTCCGCGAACCGTACCAGTTTTCTAAGCGGTTTTATAATCATGCTGACGGTATAGAATCCGCCAATGATACAAACCAGAGTGCCGACAATGGCCATCCCGATCATTTCATTTTTCAGTTGCACGGCACTGCGAACGATCCGGTCCTTTAACAGCTCGATTTGATCGGGCTTTAAGGTCTGGGTATCCATGGTCCCCACAATCCTCTCAACCTGTCCCAGTTGGATGTAGAGAAAGAACGCGGCATAGCCCAGGCAGGAAATGACAACAATGTAGCCGGTCATCAGTAGGTTGATGATGCTCTTCTTTTCTCCCGGGAGTTCATCCCGAAAAATGGAATTCCGTTTCATGATTTACCGGGTTTCTTGAATACTGAGAAAAATCGTTTTCCCAGTACGGGGTAGAGGGAAGCTTTCTTGTACCGGCTCCAGGTTTTTTTCAATCTGTTATAACGTTCGCCTGTTGAGGGATGGGTGCTCATAAATATCGAACTTCCCCCTGCCTTGCTGGTGCCCAGCTTGCGAATAAAGTTTTGCAGTCCGCCCGGATAGTAGCCCATGCGGTAGGCAAATTCTCGCCCATATCGGTCTGCCTCAAACTCCAGATTTTTGTCCAGCCCCTTGGTGAAAAGGACGTTGGATACTTCGTCGATCAGTTTGTCAAACAAGCCGGGGTTTTTATCCATCGCTGTGAGCGTCAGGGCACTGATTCCCTGCAAACTCCGACTTCGCCCCAAAGTTTGCAGAGCATGTTTTTGGCTGATATGCGCAACCTCATGCGCCAGTACCCCGGCTAATTGTGCCTCGTTTTCGAGCATCCTTAATAATCCGATACTGACAAAGACGTAACCCCCGGGGGTGGCAAAAGCGTTAGGAAGCTCGGTGTTCAAAATCGCAAAATGGTAATCGATATCCGGGCGGGTGGAAACATCGGCAACAGCCTGCCCCACCAGATTAATATAATGGAGCAACTTGGGATCGTTGTAAGCACCGCCATACCGACTGAACACTTCCACAGCCAGTCTTCCGCCTATAGCTTTTTCCTCCTTGTAGGCAATGGGCTGAAGGGCCTGAAGGGTGTTCACGCTTTGTTTGAGAATCTTGGAGGTTTTTTTATCAAATATTCCCAGTGATTGGCCCAAACCGATCATCCCATCGTTGCCGGTACTTTGTTGCGGTTCCGGGGGAGGAGGAGACTTGGGTTCCTCTACCGTAATATCCAATTCCTCCTGCTTCGGTTTGGGTTGAGGCTGAGTGGATTTTTCCACATCCTTCAGGAACCGGTCCAGGTTGAAAGCATGGGAGGGAGCTACCCATAGCGAAAGTCCCAGGACCGACAGGCAGAAAAAAGAAACCCCGAAAATTTTTAAATTATTTTTGCGCATGATGGATTTTTATTGGGAGTACTCTCCGAGTTTTCCTGTTTGAAGAAATCGGTCCAGTTCTTCGGACCGAACTTTAAAATTTTCCATATCTTTGACTGCCTGAATACTTTCAGGTGTCGCCCCCTTTTTCCTGGCATGCTCCTCTGAAACAGGACTCAAACCCCTTATGCTGGAACCGGAAGCGGATTCCCGAGCGGCCATTTTCTGGCTTCCCCCCAGAGTCCCCAGCATATCCCCGTCTCCCTGTTTTTGAGCCGGAGCTTTTTTGGAAAGCTTGAACCGGAATATCCATCCGGTTTTCCCACCTGTGGAGACCTGAAAAAATTTGCGGGATTTTTTCTCCACCTTTACCGGGGTGCCTTTTTGAAGCTTGCCAAGCACTTTCGACCGTGCCGAAGCTTCGGCCTGTAGCTTGGTGGACGATTTTTTAACATACCAGGTTTCGGCTGTTGCCAGATGGGGAAGCAAAAGCATCACCACACCCGACAGAATCATTGAAAACCGGATACAAAAGAATTTGTGCATGAATAGTTTGTAACAAAATTTATAGAGTGTATCAAGCTTCTCCCAAACCGGACCAAACGTCAACCCCTATTCCACCACTGGCCCCGCGCCTAGCGGCGGTGGAAGGCTTTTTTTAATCGAGCCCAGTTGAAGGCTGAGCCGGGATCGTATTTGCACTCGACTCCATTTTCGCCTTTTTGCACATGGGCGTGACCCAGGATGCCGGAAAACTTAGAGTAGTTTTTTAATCTGTCGAGAGGGTGCCGACCGGTTTTTTTGTCGAAGGGTACTTGTAGTTTAATTTTGGGCAGAAGGTGGTTGACCCCGATGCAGAGTTTAGTCAGGGCTTGATATTGTTCCTCGGTAAAATCCCACATACGCACTACTCGACCATTTATTTTTCTGCTGAAGTATCCCCTTTCACCGTAAGCGCGTGACGGGGTGACTTTGAAGTCGGTGGTCTGAAGTTTTTTGCGGTAGGCATCGGGAAGTTCCAGTAGCCACTGCCCTCTTTTCTTTTGGTATTTATCGCGAGGGGTAGGGAGCCATTCGGATTCACAGGCCAGAGCTTCCCACGCAAGGTTTGCTATTTCGACATGAATAGCCCTTTCGTTCCCTTGCCGGTCATCGGCAGGTGCGGTATTGGTTTTCCAGTACAAGTCACAGGTCTGGTAAAGGGTGCCATCGAGATCGAGATAGAAGTGACTCCCCTTGAAGGGACTCTTTGCCATCAGTTGGTGACAATGATGGGAGCTGTAGCATCCATCATAATGCAGGACAAACTGGTGGACGTGCTGAACCAGTTCCCTGTATGCCGATTCGGGTTTTAGGATTTTATAGGCCGAATCTTTTCTGGATGGTGCGTCATTGAGCTTGGAGTCGTGATGGGAACAGTTGGACCGGCCCCTCTTGTTAGGGCAATTAAACCCATCGCCTTCGTGCCATAAAACCACACGGGTTCCAATATCTTTTTTATGACCGCAGGCAATGATATTTTGATTCATATCGTAAGGGAACTGGGCAAGCACTTGATTGTGCCGAGGCAACTCGTTGCTCGCCAAATAAAGCGGCGGCACACCGGCCCCACGCCTAGTGGCTAGTGGCCCCAGTGAAGTTTTTTCCTCAGAGTTTGATAATAGTTTTTTCCAGGAGCCTGTATCAGTTTCACCGAAACACCGGCTTTTTCTGCTTTCAGGATATCACCAGACTTCATTGCGTAACCCTTTTTCCCATCGAGCGTTATTCCGACATCTTCGTCTTCATGGCGTTTGGTCAGTTGTACTTTGATCCTGGAGGTATCGGGAATGACAATGGGTCGGTTTGTCAGGGTAAAGGGGCAGATCGGACTCAATACTAAAGCGTGCATGCTGGGATGAATGATGGGTCCCCCTGCCGAGAGGGAGTAAGCGGTGGAACCTGTGGGTGTGGCGATTATTAATCCGTCGGCCCGGTACGATGTCATAGGCTGGTCGTCAACCTGTACTGTGAGATTTACGATTCTCGCCAAGGCGCTTTTGTTGATCACAATATCATTCAAGACATTAAAATCATGTAATTTGGTTTCATCGCGCCAGAGGGAGGCGTTGAGCAACATACGGTGTTCAATTTCGCACTCACCATCCAAAGTGCTTTGCAGTGTTGGGTAGAGATCCTCCAGGGTGGTTTCGGTCAAAAAACCCAGGCTTCCGAGGTTGACTCCCAAAATAGGGACGCCGTGCGGGTGAGCGATGTGGGATACATTGAGCAAAGTTCCGTCTCCTCCAAGCACAATGAGCAGGTCGGAGCGGGCAGGAATTTCTTCCTGGGAGCAGGATGCAGTTTCGCCGATCAGTTCGGCTATGCCCTGATCCATATAAAGGTTGCAATCCCGTGCCCGTAACCATTGGACCAGATCGCTAGCCACTTTTGGCTCGATGGAGGGATGATGTTTACAAAATAACCCTATGTTTTTCACTGGTTCCTCATTCAGGCATGAAGGCTAGGGTTGGGAAGTTACAACGGTAGGTTGTCTCGGCGTCCACTCGGCGTGGGGCCAACTGGCAATGGTTCGTTGGGCCGAGTAAATATTTGCCCGAAAAATAAAGACATTGCAGTTTGCCAGCGGAGGTTCTCCGTACTCGTGGTATCAAAGTCTACCGAAGTCATCCGGTTTAATTTTATCCAGCCAGTCTTTCCACTGCTGGTCATCGTCTGTTTTGATTTTTCCCGGATCGGGGAGGTCCAGGCTTTTAGCGGCTTCAATAACTTTTTCTTCAACATAAATGGGAGCCTTGGTTCTCAGTGCCAGTGCTATGGCATCAGAGGGCCGCGAGTCTATGGCAAGAGTAGTGTCCCCGCATGCCAGGGAAATGACCGCATAAAAGGTATTGTCTTTTAATTCATTGACAAGGATATGGTTGACCTCCGCCTTCATATTTTGAATCAGGTTTTTGAGCAAATCATGTGTCATGGGGCGTGGCGTGGAGATTTTTTCTATTTCCAGGGCGATTGCATTGGCTTCGAAATAACCCACCCATATGGGAAGAGCTTTGGAACCGGTTGAATCTTTCAAGATTATGATGGGCATGTTGGTAAGCGGATCCAACGTAAGGCCCTCAACTTTCATTTCAACCATGTCCTTTGCCTCAAGAGTGGGTCCAAAATAATAAACGGCTTTACCTGTAAAACCTGAAATACAATGCTATCTAAAAAATATAGATAAACCTGCTGGGTTTGTCAATCACCGTATTAGACGCAGAAAGGTTGCAACTGTTTCCTGCGTTTAAGAGAGGGTCTACAGCTTTTCCTGCTGAGTTTTATGTTCTTTTAGAAAATTTTGTAGAGTACGGCGAACTTCATCGGGAATTTCGATTTGATTCAAGGTCTCTCGACAAAGGGTGGTTGTCGACTTGTACGTGTTCAAAAAAGCGATGCAAGGGGGGCAGTCCTGAAAATGTTCTTCAAGGGATTTCGTGGTGTTTTGGTCCAGAGCCCCTTCGATATAGTCATACAGAAGGTCAATGCACTCTTTACAACAGATCATGCTTCCCCCTTTCGGGAATTGTATTCTTCAAAATAGCCGGAAAGCTTTTTTCTCAAAAACAATCGCGCTCGGTGTAGTCTCGATTTTACCGCCGGAACGGTCAGCTCTAATACCTCGCTCACCTTTTCAGTTGAGAGCCCCTCTACATCTCGCAATAAGAAAACCACTTTTTCTTTTTCCGGTAGAAGGTCAACGGCTTTTTTGATGACCTCCCGCGTTTCGTTGGTAAACAATAAGGACTCGGTATTTCCCGACCAGTCCTGAATTTTTTCCTGCTGGAACCCGGCTCCGTTGAAGGAGGGCAGCAATTCGTCAATGGAAATATTAGGTTCTTTTTTCTTGCTCCTCAGCTTCATATAGCTGGCGTTCAAGGTAATGCGATAAACCCAGCTTGAAAATGCCGACTTGCCCTGAAACGTATTGATCTTCCTGAACAGTGTCAGAAGAACCTCCTGGGTCACATCCTGAGCGTCCATTTGGTTGCGCACCAGGTTGAAACTGAGGCCATATATTTTCTTTTGATACAACTCAGCTATCTTGTCATAGGCTTCAAGGTTACCTGCTTGAAGATCCCTGACTAAAGCTTCTTCTATTTCTTTATCTTCTTTTTGCTGGGAAAAGGACATAAAGAGCAAATCCAGTTTTACTTTCTGTTGGGAAAAGGCACGGGTTTCTTTGACGGGAACCCGCCGGGATTTGCAATTCCCCTTTTCTATCCAGTTATTTGTAGGATGCTTTCAATCTTAAAGCGATTCGTCAAATAAGGGCGAAACACTGTAAAAAAACCCATCCTTAGCTGGAAGGGGAGGGAGCAGGGGTAGATAAGGTGACTTACTTGTCTTCCGGTTCAGCGGTTGAGGCTACAGGGTTCTCTGCGGTTTCGGGTTCCTCGCTATTTCCTTCGGTGACCTCTTTTGCCGCATCAGCATCAGTGGCTTCACCATCAGTGGCTTCACCATCAGTGGCTTCGCCAAGTTCTCCTGTGTCCTCTTCAGCTTCCTTCATGGACTTTTTGAAGTTCCGAATGCTATTACCAAAAGCGCTACCAATTTCCGGAAGCTTCCCAGCCCCGAAGATGATCATGATAATGACCAAAATGATCATTAATTCTGGAAAACCTATTCCCATCATGGCAAAAATCCCTTTATTTATTTGAGAAAACGCCGATTATAACACAAACAGGAATCAAGACAAATGCAAATAATTGCCTGGAATTATGCCTTTTTATGCTACAATTCATCAGTTTTCTGGGCAAAATAACGAAATTTAATCTTTAGGAAACAATGAGATATGAAGATTGCACGATGCGCCTTACTTTGGCTTGCGGTTCTTTTGATGTTCGCGGTGGCGACTGCAGGAGCTGAAACCCTTTCAGAGAGATTCAAGAAAGGCAGCTCTGACTTTGGAGCCCAGCTGGGCTGGGGTTGGACGGCAGATATTCCACCCGGACCAAACCGTACGGACCTGGGTTTTTTATTCTTTTTCCCCAACTGGCAGCACAATTTGACAGGGGTGATTGGCAAATCCTCATGGTACCAGGGTTCTTGGTTCTATCATATGGAAGCCGGAGTTGCCCTTTCTGATCGAAACGAGGGATACCTGATTGGGTGGTCACCAGTGATGGCCCAATATAAATTCTTGAGCTCTAAAAGAAGGTGGGCACCGAATGTTCTGTTGGGTGCTGGTTTTTCGATGACGGACTGGAAAGATGAAGCCACACGAGAATTGGGCAGTGAGTTCCAGTTCTTGCTTCATTTAGGAGCCGGATTGGAATATTTCAAGAAGGAAGGTGCGTACTCTATCAATTACCGGCTGTTCCATGTTTCCAATGCCGGAATCCAGTTCCCCAATATCGGACTCAACGCCCACATGATTACCATGGGTATGCGCTTCTAACGGAGTGCCTCCGCAGGCAACTAGCAATAGCTTTCTTGGCGAGCAAAGAGTTGTCTCGGCTCAACCACTAGGCGTGGGGCCAGTACTGCATTGCCCGTCAAGTCGGCCAAGCCCTCAAGCGCAATGCTTTTAATATTCCCCCTGATAAGGGGGATTGAGGGGGTTGCTTTTTCCTGCTAGCAAAGAGTTATCATGTCATCCCCATCTACTTCCGGTATCCTCAACCGTTTCTTTTTTGTTATTGAGCGTTTTGCTTATCGCCGTTCCCTGCTTGTCATTTCGGTATCCCTGGTTTTAGCCATCCTCTCTTTGTGGGTGACCGCAGAAAAACTCACTTTCAAAACCGGCCGGGGCGATCTGGTAGCCAAGGGTCTGCCTTATGTCGAACAATATAAAAACTACCGCGAACAATTTGAAGACCTCGAAGGCATGGTCGTGGTGGTGGAAGGAAAAAACCCCGCGGACATGGCAGGCTTTGCCGAAGCGCTGGCAATAAAACTGCGAACCCAGTCCCATCTGTTTTCCCAGGTTGTTTATAAAATCGATACCCGTTACTTTCGCTCACGGTTCCTGCTTTATCTCAATCAGGATGAATTGCAATCACTGACCCGGAAACTGATGGACCATCAGGGTTTTCTGGAATCGGTGAATGACGCACCCGGACTCCACACGCTTTTATCCAGCATCAATGCTGAAATCAGTTCCGGCATGGTCGATTCTCTGTTGACCGATTTCCTGGGCGGGGACGATGAGGAAGAAACCGCAGATGCCGGAGACCTCAACCTGCTGATCCGGCTACTGGAAGAAATGACTCGGCACCTGATGGGTGAGACCGATTACCGTTCACCCTGGCAGACGTTATTTACCGGCGGACCCGATTCCCTGCGCGAAGAAGGGTATATGGTTTCTGAAAACGAGGATCTGCTTTTCATTCTGGTGGTTCCCAACGAAGATGAAACCAGTTTTACCGGTTACAAGGACGCAGTAGCCCTGGCCCGCCAATACATAGCCGAAACAAAAAAAGACTTCCCGGATATTACAGTGGGACTCACCGGGGAAGAGGTTATATCCAGCGACGAAATGGTGACCACCCAGGCCGATGTCGAGACCGCCTCCAAAATCGCGTTAACAGGGGTAGCCCTGTTGTTCATCATTGCTTACCGGGGAGTGGTCAAACCCCTTCTGGCTGTGTTCTGCCTTCTGCTTGCGTTGTGCTGGACGATGGGTTTCACGACCTTGACCATTGGTCATCTGAATATTCTTTCCATAGTATTTACCACCATCCTGATTGGACTGGGCATAGATTTTGGTATCCATATTCTTGAGCGTTATAAAGAGGAGCGGCTAAGGGGTAATGAAATTCTTTCAGCCCTGCAAAAAACCTTGCAGGGAACAGGAAGAGGAAACTTCTCCGGTGCCATCACCACCGCCATGGCGTTTGGTGCCATGGTGCTAACCGACTTCATCGGCATTGTGGAACTGGGTTGGATAGCAGGATGGGGCATTCTCTTCTGCATGGTCGCCATGCTTCTGGTTCTCCCTGCTCTGGTTACGCTGGAAGAAAAATGGCGAAAGCCGAGTTACGTGCAGGAAAAAACCGCAACTCCCGGACAAACGGGATGGGCCGATAAGTTGTTCGATCATTATTATTTCATTATCGGAGTGTGTACCGTTCTGGTTCTCATCGCTTCCGTGTCATTGAAAGACCTGCGTTTTGACTACAACCTGCTCAACCTGCAGGCCAAGGGTACCGAGGCGG
Source organism: Nitrospina sp. (assembly GCA_018653085.1). GTDB lineage: Bacteria > Nitrospinota > Nitrospinia > Nitrospinales > VA-1 > LS-NOB. The sequence continues at coordinate 35,193 of JABIAY010000072.1, read as the reverse complement.
TTCAGTATGAAATGAAAATTCTTGAAAGTGCCGGGCGTTCCGCCTGGTCCGCCGCCATGCTGGCCGACTCTCTTAAGGAGGTTGAGGAAAAGGAACTTCAACTGAAAGCCCTGCCCACGGTCGCCAGGTTTGAAAGCATCTCGGTGGTGATTCCGGAACATCAGGAGGAAAACCTGCGCACCATCCGGGAAGACCTCGCGCCCCTTTTAAAAGAGCTGGAAGTGGAACCGGAAGATGTCGCCTTTTCCTTAAAATCCTTGAACAAAACTCTCAAACGCATCCAGTTCAAATTGCAGGGTCGGGAAGAAGGTGGCGACTCGCCTGACCCCGTGCAGGTGGCAGGAAACCGTCTCAGAAATTTTATCGAAAAAAGCCAGCAGATAGAGCCGGGTCTGGCGACAAGCAGGCTTGAAAAATTTTCTGCATTGCTTTTTGCCGATTACCGCAATCTCATGAGTGAGCTCAAGGCCAATGCCGATCCGCAATCGGTACGACTGGAAGAAATTCCGCAAAAATTAAGAGAGCGTTACATCTCCCAAAAAGGCAAGTACGTGATTCATATCTACCCCAGCGTGGATATCTGGGATCTGGATGAACGCCGGAAATATTTAAACGACCTCAGGTCGGTGGACCCCAATGTCACCGGCACCGCAGTGCATATGTTCGAATCCACACGGCTGATGACAGAAGGCTATGTCAAGGGCGGACTCTATGCCATGACCGCGATCATCATTTATTTGTTTTTCATGTTCCGCAACCTGCGTACGGTTTTTTTCGTTCTGCTTCCGGTCCTGGCCGGGTCCATCTGGACAGTAGGCGTTATGGAGCTGATCGGACTGAAGCTGAACATGGCGAACATGGTCATCCTGCCGCTCATTCTCGGCATCGGCGTGGTCAATGGAATTCACATCACCCACCGTTACCGCGAGGAAGAAGATAAACGCGCCAGCGTATTAGGAAAAAGTACGGGCCAGGCGGTTCTGCTCAGTTCCCTCACCACCATGATAGGGTTCGGCAGTATGATGGTGGCCGACCATAGCGGTGTGTTCAGCCTCGGCTTAGTGCTGACCATAGGAGTATTCAACTGCCTCATCGCTTCGGTCACCTTCCTGCCCGCACTGCTAAAACTCAGTACCGCTAAAGGTTGGCGCGTCTAGCCACTAGGCGTGGGGCCAGTGTGCCGTCGCTTTATTTGGCGAGCAAGAAGTTATCTCGGCTTAACGAGCCCTTGCCCAGTCCCCCCCCTGATAAGGGGGGCTAGGGGGGTTGCCTTGTTATGTTATTTCCCTCCCTTCATAGGGAGGGACTGAGGGAGGGTTGGATTTTACTCCCCCTTTTTCAAAGAGGGGGTTTTCTATCTGTGTCAATCCGTGTTCATCGGTGGATAAAAAAGGTTTTTTAGCAACTTGCCAAGGGTGTGGTAAAATCGCATGATCTGCCTGAGGCGAAGACTTTCAATATCTTTGATTGGTTGGGGTTTGCAACCTTCCCGGGCTTTTTGGCATCCTAGTAAAGAACACAATATTTTATAGATGGGTTTGGATATGGCAATTCAGTTCACAAAAATGAGTGGCAGTGGCAACGATTTCATCATCATTGACAATCGGGTGCCGGTTATTGAGGACGACAAGAAGCGCGATTTCGTCCGGCGTGTGTGCGACCGCAGGATGTCCATCGGTGCCGATGGAGTGATCTTTGTCGAGAACTCGGATTGCGCTGATATCAAATGGGATTTTTATAATGAAGACGGTTCCACCGCTGAGATGTGCGGCAATGGAGGCCGTTGCCTGGCCCGCTATGCAGTAGAAAAGAATATGGTTTCCGCCAACAAAATGACCTTGGAAACTCTGGCAGGTATCGTTGGCGCGGAAGTGAATGATGAAATTGTGAAGGTCAAACTCACTCAGCCTGAAAATTTACAGCAGGATATTGCTCTTGCCCTGAATGGAACGGAGTACAGGATAGACAGTCTCAATACTGGTGTGCCGCACGCCATCGTTTACTCCGACAATATCGAGGATGTGAATGTGAAGGAAGCGGGTCACGGCATTCGTTTCCACAAGGCGTTCGCCCCGGCCGGAACCAATGTGGACTTTGTGCAGAAGGTCGGTGATAAGGCGCTTAAAATCCGCACCTACGAACGGGGTGTTGAAGACGAGACCCTGGCCTGCGGAACCGGAGTGGTTGCCTCGGCCCTGTTGTCGTCTTACAAAAATCTGGTCCAGCCTCCTGTCGAAGTGGAGACCCGGGGCGGAGACATTTTGAAAGTGGATTTTGCATCGCCCAACGGTGGGGAAGAACCCGTGACCGAAGTTTATCTGGAAGGACCCACCCGCATTGCTTTTGAAGGCACGTTGGGGGAATATTAACCGATGAGAATATCAGGTTCCCATGTTTGAAGGATCGTTTGTTGCCATAGTGACTCCGTTTAAAAACGGAAAGGTAGATGCCTCGGCTCTGCGCGGGTTGATTGAGTTTCATATCGAAAATGGAACCGATGGAATTGTGCCCTGCGGCACCACGGGTGAGTCGGCGACCTTAAACCACGCTGAACACGAAGAGGTGATCCGCATTGCGGTTGAAACCTGCAAAGGTCGGATTCCTGTTCTGGCGGGTACAGGGTCCAACTCCACCCATGAAGCGGTGGAGTTAACCCAGCGCGCACAGGAATTTGGGGCGGATGGGGCGTTGTTGATCACGCCCTATTACAACAAGCCGACTCAGGAGGGGTTGTATCAGCATTTTTCTGCTGTGGCGAAAGAGTCCGATCTGCCCATCATGCTTTATAACGTTCCCAGTCGTACCGCTGTCAATATGGAACCCGGCACGGTTGCACGTTTGAGTGTCATCAAAAATATTATCGGTATTAAAGAGGCTTCCGGTTCTCTGGTGCAGGTCAGCGAAATCATTGATGCCTGCGGACCGGACTTTGCGATGATCTCTGGCGAGGATGCGTTGACGTGGCCGATTCTTGCTATTGGTGGCAAGGGAGCGATCTCGGTGACCGCCAACCTGGTTCCCAGCAAATGTGCCAAGCTGTGTCAGGCCGCCAAAGAAGGGGACATTGAAACAGCAAAGGCTCTGCACTATGAGCTGTTAAAGCTGAACGATATCATGTTTATCGAGACCAACCCGATTCCTGTTAAAGCGGCGTTGGTGCTCATGGGCCGGATTGAAAATGAGTTTCGTCCACCACTGTGTCCGCCATCAGAGGAAAGTCTGGCGCAGTTAACGGCAGTACTCAAGTCTTACTCGTTATTGTAAATTGATGCCAGCGTGATGCTGGCACAGGAGAAAAAGTTTTGACCAAGATTCTCGTAATAGGTATTGCTGGTCGTATGGGAAAGACCATCGCCGGATGCATTGAAGACACTGAAGGTGTGGAATTGGGCGGTGGGACTGAGCGTGCGGGCGGTGAGGCCATCGGTAAAGATATTGGTGAAGTGGCAGGGATCGGGAGCAAGGGAGTCGTGGTGATGGATGACCCGGCAAAAGCTTTTGAAACCTGTGATGTGGCAATTGATTTCACCACTCCGGCTTCCAGTATTTTCACCCTTAATGCCGCTGTGAATAAAGGGAAATCTGTTGTGGTGGGTACGACCGGATTTTCTCCGGAGCAACGTAAGGAAATTGAGCAAATCGGAAAAGAAATTCCCTGTGTGGTGGCACCCAATATGAGCATTGGTGTTAACGTGTTGTTCAAGTTGGTTGCGGATGCGGCGCGGGTACTGGGTGATGCGTACGATGTGGAAATTGTTGAGGCGCATCATAAATTTAAAAAAGATGCGCCCAGCGGTACCGCTGTGCGTATTTCAGAAATTGTCGCCGATTCTCTGGGAAGAAACCTCGAAGAGGTTGGCGTTTATGGAAGAAAAGGCATAGCCGTACGCACTCCAAAAGAAATCGGTATTCATACTTTGCGGGCGGGAGACATTATCGGCGAGCATCGGGTTTTGTTCGGCGGCATGGGAGAAAATTTTGAGGTATTTCATCGCGCACAGAGCCGGGAAACTTTTGCCAGAGGTTCTGTTCGTGCCGCGCAATGGATTTTAGGCCAACCTAATGGCATCTACGATATGCAGGATGTTTTGGGTTTGCGCTGAATAGAAGGAAGGTATGAACCTATCGTCCTTAAAATTTGATCGCAGGAAGTTCCTGAAAATATTTTCTCTGACCACCTTGTCTGCGTTGGTGCCGAAAAAATCCACAGCGGCGGAAGATTTTCGTAACGACAAAAACATTCCCAAACAATACATCCAGAATCGGGATACTCCCGACTTTCATATTCGCAGTGCCAATCCGTTTCTCGGTGTGGACATGCAAAGCTGGGGTCTGGCAATAGGGGGGATGGTTAAAAATCCTGTCGGCCTGGCTTATGAGGACCTGTTCGGATTAAAAAGGCATTCCCAGGTTTCACGGCTTAAATGTGTCGAGTGCTGGTCTGCCAAAGCAAAGTGGGAGGGGTTCCGCTTTGAGGAACTTGTGAAACAGGTTCAGCCCGACCCGTCTGCGAAGTTTGTTTATATCCAGTCTGCCGATTCCTACTACGAAAGTTTTGCGCTGGAAGAGTTGCTCCGGCCTCGCGTCCTTTTTGTCCTGCGTATGAACGGCCAGTCATTGAGTCGGGAACATGGGTTTCCTCTCAGATTGATCATGCCGTTCAAGTATGGCTACAAAAATATCAAATACATCACCCGCATCAAATTTCTCGATTCACAGAAACGCAATTACTGGGCGAACAACGGGCCTTACTCGGTGGATGGGACTATCCAGCCCGGCGTGGATCACCCCTTGGACTTTAACAAGAAACCTCTTCCCATAAATGGCGGGGAAGTGTTCCACTACTTTGACCGCCGGGCAACGCCCGGTAGTAATGGGCAATAACTATAATCGGCTGGAAAAAAGTTGTCTCGGTATGATGGGCTCTTGCCCCATTCCCCCCTGATAAGGGGGGCTAGGGGGGTTGGTTTTTCTCCCTCTTTTTTAAAGAGGGCCGGGGTGATTTACATTAAGGGTTTTTTTAAACTTGGGTCTCCCGCATGATTCGTTTTATCCTGCTTTTCATTTTTCTTTCTTCCTGCGACTCTCATACTGTTGAGCAGATCCCGGTAGTGGTTCCCGCTGGACTCGTTGTTCCTGAAGAGATGGTTTACATCCCGGCGGGGGAATTCATCATGGGAGATGCGGAGGAACCGAAAACATACGGAGGAAAACCTGTAACGTCCGGCGCGTATCTTATGGACCGTTATGAGGTAAGCCATGAAGATTACAAAAAATTAAACCCAGAGCATTCGTTCTCTCCAAAAAAAGCTCGTTGGCCGGTGGCGTTTATGATGTTTGCCGAGGCTGAGGCTTTTTGTCAGGCTCAGGGCAAGCGCCTACCCACCGAAGTCGAATGGGAGAAAGCGGCGAGGGGTACGGACGGACGCAAATGGCCCTGGAAAATTTATATCACGCATCCCAACAACGGGTTTTCGGGTTTCATGCCGGAACCGGTGGACAAAAGGCCGGAATGGATCAGTCCCTATGGAATTTATGGCATGGGCCATAATGTCTGGGAGTGGGTGGTGGATGATTATACGCTTGAGGGGCGGGACGAAAAATTCAAAGTTGTTCGCGGTGGAGTGTTGCAGACACATCTTACTATTCAGTTTTCGCCGACCTGGTTCCGCAACTGGATGGACCCGTCTGCGAAGCTGAACTTCATGGGTTTTCGTTGTGCCAAGGATGTATAACGAGGGAAAAGGAATAAGTGGGGATTCCTTTAAAAATCGCCTCGCAGGTGGTCGGCAATTTCCATTGCGGCAGAATCAAAAAGGTCCTGATCGGAGCCGCCGGTGATTCCTCCTGAAACCCAGGAGTCGACCTCCCAGGCACCGACCATATCTCCGCCGTCATAAAGCGCGGCCTTTACCCGGAGTTCGCCTTTTGCGGAATCGGATATGCCCATGGTCGCGATGCGGGCCATTCGACTGCCTTCATCAAATTCCAGCACTTTAAATTTCAAGTGGTAGCGGGAGTTTTTCCCGGCCAGGACATAACCTGTGAACTGGAGTTGTTCTTCAACGGCTCCCTGTAGTTTGGAGCCTGCGTCCATAAGGCGGAAATCTCTGGACGTCATATCCACGATCGAGATGGTATTTTCAGAATTGCTCCAGCGTTTTTTGGTGACCGAATCTACTCCCGAGCAGGCCGGAAGGGCCAACAACAACACCAATAAAATTTTGCATGTCAGGTTCATGATCGCTCCGAGTGAAATAGCCTTATTTCAACGCACATTCTAGCAAATAACGATTCCCGTATTCAATGGCTTATCTTGGTTACATGAACCAGTGCAAGACGGCTTCCTCGAATTTACTGAACCAGAGTTGGACTTCTATGGGGATAAGGCTATTGATATAAGTCATGTAACCCGTTGCCAGAACGATGCCCAGCGCGATCAGCAGGATTCCGCTGAACAGGTTGGTGGTATGCAGAAGAAAGGTTTTCCCTCCTACAGTGATATCCCATCCTTTTCCCCGAAGCAGGGTCCAGAACAAACCGTCTTTTGGCAGGTTGCCGCACAGCGTGGCGACTATGATGAGAGGAAGCCCTAGTCCCACCGCATAGAAAAACAGCAGGATCATTCCCTGCAAAACGGTTTTTTCTGCCGCCGCGAGCATAAGAATGCTGGAAAGGATGGGCCCGACACAAGGTGTCCAGCCTAACGCGAAGGTTGCGCCAAACAGGAAATAGCCTACGAAAGTGGAAGCCGGTCTGCCTTTAAAGGTGGCTCCTGAAAAACCTTTGCCGAACAGAGTCATGACGCCGAATACTCCCACGATGCCACCGCCGACCTGGGTGATCTGGAACATATAGTCCCTGAGAATCTGGCCCAACGCACTGGCAGAGGCTCCCATTGCGACAAACAAGGTTGCCAGCCCGAAAAAGAAAGCCAGGGACATGCGACCCATACGTGTTCGATCGGATTGCGCAGTCACCGCGAAATAAGCTGGAAGAATGGGTAATGTGCAGGGGGATAAGAAACTGAATCCTCCCGCAATGAATGCCAATAAGGTCAGAGCCACGATTCCTGAATTGGGCAGGTTGGGTTTAGGCTGAAAAGGATTCAGTGGAGCGGGTTTTGAAGCCGTGGGTTCCACAGCCGTGGAAGAAAGAGAGGGCTTGGTGAGCGTAGGAGAAGAAAAAGAACCTTTCAGGCCGTTACGGAAAGAAGAGGTTTCCGTTTTCATGAAGGCAGGCTGGGTTGCGCTTGCACAGCGGAACCCAACATCTGGCGCCGGTTCATCGGCGTTGGAGTATTGCCGGTAGCCGCTACGGGAAAACATCCTGATGGCTTGGTCGTATTGAGGAAAATGCCCGATGTCACTGGCGGAATGGCCGCGCAGAATTTTTAACCCAGCCTGGTAATACTCGCTTTGATACGTGCTCCCCTTATAAGGCTGGTAATCGTCATCCACCCATTCCCAAACATTGCCGATCAGGTCATGAACACCTTCCGGGCTGGCACTTTTTGGGAAAGCCCCAACGGCTACGGGCTGGTTTTTACTACCGGTTCGTTTCGAAAGGTTTGCCCACCCTGCCTGAAACTGGTTTCCCCAAGGGTATTCATTGCCTTCTTTGCCTCTTGCGGCGCGCTCCCACAGTTTTTCTGTAGGTAATTTTTTTTGCGCCCATTGGCAGAAGTTGGCCGCGTCATACCAACTGACGTGAACGACTGGCTCGTTATCCTTGCCTTCCGGGAAATTCGAGCCCTGCCAGTTCAGGGGAACTACGGCATCCAAAGCGTCGACATATTTTTTATAGCGTTTGTAGGTGACCTCGTAGCGGTCAATATAAAATTCCTTGAGGAAAATTTTCTGCTGTGGAGTTTCATCGGCGTACCAGGGCTTTGGAATGCCCATGGAAAGTGCCTCGGCGGACTCGTCTTTTTTATCGGTGCCAAATATAAAAGGGCCGGGGGGAATATAGACCATGTCCCCTTCAAGGGAATAATCGTGCTCCTCTTGCGACCACCCTTCATGAGGCCATAACAATAGAAGGCCGAACAGTGATAGGACAAGGCTTCCAGCCAAACGGAAAAACAGGTTTGCTGAATGGGCCGGATTTTTTGCAGGCAGGATCAGGAGCTCTTTCATGGACAACGCGCTCAGTTTCTCAAAAGATTTTCAAAGTACAGCAGGTTGTCCGGGCTGGCCCAGTCTTCTGCCCCTCTCAGTTCACCAATGATATTTCCCTTGGGGTCAATCATAAAGGTGGTGGGAAGACTGACTACCCCAAATTTATTGCTGGCGTGCAATTGCTGGTCCAGAAGGATGGGGAAGGAAAGACCATTGGCTTTGATAAAAGGTTCGACAATTTTTGCCCCGAACATGTCATTGGATATGGCAAGCAGGGAAAAATTCCTGGATTTAAAACGCTGGTACAAAGTTTCCAGTGCGGGCATTTCCATTTTGCAGGGACCGCACCAGGTTGCCCAGAAATTTACCAGAACGTATTTCCCTCTGTGCTGGTTGAGGCTGACATCTTCTCCGTTGAGGGATTTGAGGGTGAAGTCCGGTGCTGGGATGGCTTCTTCAGACTGCGCCAGGGAGATGGTTGAAAAAAATAATGCACATGCCAAACAATAAAGTATTACGAATTTTTTCATGAAGATCATAAATGTCGGCGAGCCGCCAGCGACAGATAGTAAGAAATAGTTGCTGCCAAGGAAGTTATTCTACCGCTTCAACGCAACGCACCATAGGGATGGCTTTTTTTAAAGCTTTTTCAATGCCCATTTTCAGAGTCATGGTTGAGCTGGAACAGGAAACACAGGCCCCCATGAGCCGTACTTTCACAACCCCGTCTTCAATGTCCACCAGCTCAACGTTGCCCCCATCTTTGATGAGCATGGGTCGGACACTCTCCAGTACTTCTTCGACTTCTTCTCTCATGGCATTCCCTGTTTTTAAGGTCCAGCGTGACCGGCGAACCGCCGCCAGCGTGCCGCTGGACCCAATTTGCAATAGCTTTTTCTGGCTAGCAAAGAGCTGACTCGGCCCAACGAGTTTTTGCAATCTGCCACCGGCGGCTCGCCGGCGCCGAGTGGTTAGCCGCCGTTTACCAGCAATTCCTTTTTTTCAAGAAGCTGTTCATTTGTTTCTACATGCTCCGGGTCCTTGGGAATGCAGTCGACAGGACAGACTTCTACACATTGAGCTTCTTCATACCACCCTACGCATTCGGTGCAACGTTCCCATTCAATCACAAAAATATCATCCCCTTCTGATATCGCTTCGTTGGGGCATTCCGGTTCGCAGACACCACAGTTAACACAATCTTCGTTGATGAGCAGAGCCATAAAAGAATCTCCAAATATGTTGCGTAACGAACTCCGACTTACTCCGGTGTCCGCTCGAAAGTTTTTGTTTCCGGGTTCCAACTGAACAGGCCTTGGTCCCGGATTTTTTTATCATAAACAGAAACTATCAGATAGCTGGTGTCTGGATAGATGGGGGTTTCCCCATCGAACAGAGCCATTCTGGTATCTTCTTCCGAAAAATAGACATCATGCTCGGGATGGGAATGATACAAAACTTTGAAGATCAAACCCTTCGAGCCCACCTCACTCAGAAGCTTCTGCAATTCTAAAGCACTTATATTATACGCAGTGCGGGCATCCCGGACATAATTCTCGGGATCTTTTTCATGCAACTTGTTTTGAATGTTCGTGCAACGGTAGACAAGGTTCTCATCATTATGATCAGGTTTGCCTACTACGATTCCGCAACATTCAAAAGGATATTCCTCCACCGCATGACGATGAATTTCGTCCAACTGTTCTTTCGCGAGTGGAGACATACATTATATTGTGACTTTAGGGATTTGTTGTCAAATAGTTTTGGGCCATGTGCCCAACGGCTTCAAGGGTGGGTTTTGATTACCAGATCATCATCGACGGCGATTTGGCAGGCCAAACGGAAGTCTGCCGGTTTTTTGGCCAGCTTTTCTGTTTCAGCTTCATTCCTGGGAGCCACGTTTCCCGCAACGACCTGGACGGTGCAGGCGGTGCAAAGAGCCCGACCCCGACAGTTCAGAATTTTATGAATATGGGCATAAATACTGAATTTATTGCGGATAGCCGCTTGCCGCAGGTTTTCTCCGGCCTCAACCTGAATGGTACGATTTTCTCTCTCAAAATGAACTTTCAGCATAGCGGGTCTCATCAGGGATGTTTTAAGTTGCCCGGATCATACCGATTCGAAGCAAAATACACAATTATTTTCTCCCACTAGGCGTGGGGCCGGTACTGCATTACCCGTCAAGCAGGCCAAGCCCTCAAGCGCAACACTTTTAATATTCCCCCTGATAAGGGGGATTGAGGGGGTTGAGCCAAGGCTCTATTCAGCCGAGATAACGTTTTGCCCGCCAAATAAAGCGATTGCCATTTGGGTTCAGCGTCACGCTGGCGGCTAGGAGCAGGCTTCGATTTGTATGAAATTTCTCAATTGCCCTTTGCCCCAATAGCCGTAAAACGCGCTTCCCACTGTGGTGCAGGAGGTGGTCATGTGTACAACCTGAGTTCGTCCCTCGTTCCCTTTTAACACTCCTACCTGTGAATAGGGAGGGATGCAGCCGCCGCAATTGGCGCACTGAGTGGAGTAGCGTTCGCACAGTTTGTGCAGACAGGGCTCGCAAACCACGGGATCGAATAGAAAAATTTCCTCTCCTTGATATTCGATTATCGTGGGCACAGTATTTACCTGTGTTTCACATTCCTGACAAACCGGATTCATATTTTTCGTTACGCTAATGGGTAAGGTGACGAAAAATTGTATCGCAGGTGGGTTAATTGATACAGACTTTTTTCATAAGTGGCCCCTTAGCAGGGGAGGCAACTCGCAATGGTTTTTTGAGCCGAGTCAACTTTTTGCCAGCCAGATAAAGCGACTGCACACTGGCCCCACGCCTAGCCCACTCCCGTGGGAGGGAATACGGCAAAGACTTTTTGAGCCGAGCCAACTTTTTGCTCGCCAGATAAAGCGGCGGCACGCTGGCCCCACGCCTAGTGGGGGGGGTTAATTGATACAGACTTTTTTCATATTGGGGAAGTCATCGAGAACCGCTCCGGCTCCCTTGACAATACTGAGAAGGGGTTCTTCGGGAATAAAGACTTTCAGGGTAGTTTTTTCTTCGATCATTTTATCCAGTCCGCGGATGAGGGCACCGCCTCCGGTGAGGTAAATGCCATTGGAGTGAATATCAGAAGAAAGTTCCGGAGGAATTTTTTCCAGGGCGCGCATGATGACAGCAATGATGGTAGTCAAGGGTTCTTTCAGGGCTTCACGGATTTCTTCATCGCTTATGACGATAGACATGGGGACACCGGTTTTAACATTCAATCCCTTGACTTCAGTAGTCAGGGTTCCTGCTTGCGGAAACGCACTGCCTATTTGCTTTTTAGCGCTCTCGCCTTCGAAGACGCCAATGTTCAGGTGGTGCTGAAGTCGCATATAGCGGACGATGGCCTCGTCAATCGCGTCTCCGGCAACGCGCACGGATTCTCCATAAGCGATGGCGGACAGGGAAATGACTGCTACATCGGTGGTGCCGCCTCCGATGTCGATAATCATATTTCCTTCAGGCCGGTGTACGGGAATGCCAACGCCGATTGCGGCCGCCATAGGCTCTTCTACCAGATGGACTTCCCGGATTCCCGCCATGAGGGAAGCATCGATCACTGCTTTTTTTTCCACTTGGGTAATGCAGGTCGGTACGCCGACAACCATGCGGGGTTTAAAGAACCGGTATTGGTTCAGCACTTTTTTAAGAAAATACTGAATCATCCGATTGGTTATATCAAAGTCGGCAATGACCCCGTCTTTCATGGGGCGGACGGTGTTGACCCGGGCATGGGTCCGGCCAAACATTTTTTTTGCTTCCAGTCCAACTGCCTCAACGGAGTTGTCATCCACGTTTACTGCGACCACGGATGGTTCGTCCAGTACAATTCCTTTTTCGGTAATATAAACCAGGGTGTTTGCTGTTCCCAAATCCATCGCCAGATCGGTAGAGAACCAGCTGAACATGCTGTTGAATAATTTTTTTATCATGCCATCGCTTTCATTTTTTGGGTCAGCCGGATGCGTGATTGGTTAATGAGGCTGAACAATGCTCTCCCATCCCTGGGGTAGACAGAAAGTCCCCATTGGGTTTGGGCCTCCATGGGAGTTCCGTTGATGTTGAGCGGCTTGTGTTCCAGCAGATGTTTCAGTTTTGATATCAGGTGTTCTACATCTTTCTGATCTCGATCCATAAGCATGATCAGGAAACAGGTTTCCGACAGGCGGAAAACAAATTTGGGAGATGGGATCAGTTTTGAGAACAGTGCCATTAATTGCTTAAGGTAGGCATCGCCCCGGTCTACACCGTGGGCTTCATAAAGTTCTGTAAGGTTGGTGAGGTGGAAAGTAAGAAAAAATACGGTACGGTTGGGCTGAAACACTTCTTCCGATACCGCAAGATTATGTTCCGTCAAAAATCGGTGATTGGGAACCCCGGTGACAGGGTCCAGGTTTTTGTCGTAGACCCAGCGGTCCTTGGTATCTGTGCAGAACAGGGCAGAGGCCGCGGCGGAAACAACCAGTGCCAGCTTATCCAGATCGGCGTGGGTCACTCCATCGGGTTCTGAGGAACCGATCATAAGGACTCCGTAAAGGGTGTCGTTGTGTTGAATGGGAAGAGTCGCAATGCATTGCAGGTCTTCGGATTTTTCGTCCTCGGAAAACACAACTGTTTTCCGGCCCTCATGAGCCTGTATAAGAAGAGGCGACCTGTTTTTTGCACAGGAACCCACCAGCCCCTTGCCATACAATACCCTGATTTCAGACAGGTCATGAGCAAAACCCCTGTGCCCGATGATTTGTCCTTCCTGCTGATTTCCTTCGAACCAGACTGTAGCAATGGCAGTGCAGGGAATCAGGGATGAGGGGATCTGCGTCAGCCTGTCGGCAACGGATGACCGGTCAGGTGATTCAGCGAGAAACCGGCAGTAGGAATTGATCTCCTGCAAAAACGGCTGGGGAGACGGATTTTCAGAATCGTCCGGGTTCTCGGATTGCAGGTTCCATGCAATCTGTTGAGCGAATTCAGTCAGTATTTTTTCCAGTTTGATGGAGAACTGGTAGCGTTCTTTGGAGTCTACTGCCAGGACTGCTACCTGATCCCCATAAATTACCGGCAGGGCAATAAAATTTTTCAGTTCCTCATTTTTTTTGTAGATGCCGAGAAAACTCGTGTCCTGATCAAAATTTTCGATCAACTGATGTTTGCGGGTTTGTGCAGTCACACCTATTGGGCCTTTGCCAACAGCGATTTTTGCCCCCGGGTTCAGGTGCTTGCTGAGGGAAAAATATTCGCGCAGGGCGAGGGTCTTCCCTCCGGGCTCCATTGTAAACAAGGCTACGGTGTGGGCATCGGTAACATTTCCGATCAGTTCAATGAGATGCCTCAAAATGGGGTTGGCTGGAGTCATAATTTCTGCTTTGTGGGTTCTGGCTATTGGCCTCTTTTCCTCAGCATGTCCTTATAATCTTTTACCGCTTCCTTGCTGACCGCAATGGCGGCGACTTCATATTCAGGGATTGTGCCGGGTTTTGTTTCCTGAACCCGTACAGCCTGGCAATCGATGATTTTTTTCTCTCCGGTCGAGGGCACTCTAAAAGAGACATGCAAAATATCTCCATCGATGACGGTTGCCTTTATGGAAAAAACCAAACCGTTGACCGACATTTCCAGAAGGACGATTTTATGAAGGTTGAAAAAGAATTCTTTTTCCCGTTCAATTTCCACGTTCCCGGCAATTTTGACTTTGGCCCGTTTGCCTTTTCTTTTTCCGAGATCATCGTCATATTTTGATCGAATCAATTCGTCGAGGTTTTTCCGAATTTCAAGAAGGTCTTCTGTCGGCAGGCTCTCGAGAGAAGCCATGATTTTTTCTATCATGGTGAAGCAGTCGGGGGGTATCCAGGAAACAAAAACATTTGAGAAGTGTCCGAAAATCCTATTTTCAGACTCTAAAAGGCATCTTATAGCGAGGTGGGATGGCTGTCAATCATTTTAAAATCAATCTGTTCAATATTTTGCGTGCGAAAGACCGAAAACAAAATCGCTTGACAGAGTTGGTGCTCGTTTATATACTCCCATCCTCTTGTTGGAGAGAAGCAACCCTTCTCTAATATTGAAGTGAGGGCAGAGAGCCTCTGCGGGTAATAAGCCATGTTTTTTGGTAGCCGTGATATTCTTCCTCAGTCTTCGTGCCCCGCAGGGGTAAAAGAGTTATTTTGGCTCAACGAGTCTATACACGTTGGACCCATGCCGAATGGGCGGGTAGCTCAGCTGGGAGAGCACCGGCCTTACAAGCCGGGGGTCACAGGTTCGAGCCCTGTTCCGCCTACCATTTAGTAAACGACCGCGGGGTCGTAGTTCAGTTGGTTAGAACGCCGGCCTGTCACGCCGGAGGTCGCGAGTTCGAGTCTCGTCGACCCCGCCATTTTTTTAGGGCCGATCCTTTAGAGGGTTTGGCCCGTTTTTTTTAGTGCCCGGCGACCTGCTAGTGGTTTTGTCAGGAGATAACGTTGAGGAGGTTGCCGGAGGTGATGCTGGATGGATTAAACCGGTTCGCTATCCGTCTGGCAAAGGGAGAGCCTTGATTGGACTCGTTGCCACTCTCGGAATTTGCCTCACCGCTTCCTTCTTCAGGCTCATCGCTCTCTTCTATGGAAGAGGGGACGGGTTCTGATTCATTTTCTTCCGCTTTTTCAGCTTTGGCTTCCTGTCTGGCCTGGACTTCCAACTGCGCCGCCTGAGCGGCTACTGCCAGGTCTTGCCCGGAGGGGTCGCGAGGGGCCAGAGCGGCTCGCTTTATAGTCTGGGCTTTGCGAGCGGTTGCTTCGGGGTTTCCAGGAACCGGGGACGTATCGATGGATACTTCTCCACCTACCGCATATTGTTTGCCATCCGGCCCGGTTTGAAACTCAAATTTTGGGGCACCATTGGCATAGGGGCCGGCGGCGGAAAGATGGGCCTGCTCATGAGCTCGCACTTCGGCATCCCGCGTCCGGAGTTCATTCAGTATCCGGCGTTCTTCTTCAGATAACTCCAAATCGGTTTTGGGGCCTGTTTGCTTGGAGCCTGTTTGCCCGGTTGTGTTTTCCTCTTCCTCATTTTCCGCTTCACCGGTTTTGGATGCATCGTTAGCAAGGGAGAGAGAGGCGGGAGACAGGCTGACACGGTCTTCCTCTATGCCTCTTTTGAGTGCGTCCTCAGTCCGGGTTTCTTCATCGCAATCGTCGCACCGGCCGGTACTTCCCACAAACACGATCTGCGTACGTGCTTGAATTGTTTGAACTTCCATGTTTTGACCCCTTGTTGGTACAGCTGTCCGTGGTGGCTCTATCGGCAGAAAACATTAAAACTTTAGCCCCAATATAAAAAAATGTGCTTTTTCCCAGGCATGCATTAGTTTGACAATCGTTATGCTTAATGGTATATAACGATGCAACCGTTATATATGCAAGGGAATAACGATGGGAAATAAGAGAGCGTTGGCCTGTGCCAGGACAGAAAAAGCAACCCCCTCAATCCCCCTTATCAGGGGGACGATCAATTCCCCCCTGATAAGGGGGGCTAGGGGGGTTAAACATTTTAGTATTCATGTAATATGCAGGCTCGGGGCATGGATGGTGGTTTGTCTTCTAGGTGTGTCGGCATCAGCTTGGGCGGAAGACGTTCATGTTGCGGTCGCGTCCAATTTTTTGAATCCGCTCAAGGAAATTGCCAAACGCTATGAAAAAGATACGGGAAACACGCTGATCCTGATTTCGGCATCGACCGGCAAGCTGTATGCCCAGTCCCGACACGGTGCGCCCTTTGATGTTTTGCTGGCGGCGGATGCAAAAAGGCCGGTCCTGCTGGAACAGGAAGGGATAGGTGTAATGGGTACTCGGTTCACCTATGCCATAGGGGCTTTGGTTTTATGGAGCGCAGACCCGGAGAAAATACAGGGAGTAGAATCTTTAAAAAAAATGGACAAGGGCAAGCTGGCGATAGCCAACCCGAAAACCGCACCCTATGGCAAGGCGGCAGAGCAGGTTCTGGAACGGTTGGGCCTCTGGAAAAAACTACGACCGTTTCTGGTGCAGGGAGAAAACATTTCCCAGACCCTGCAGTTTGTCGCTACCGGAAACGCAGGGCTGGGATTGGTCGCCAAATCACAGGTGGAAGATCCACGCTTCAGGCTTAAGGGAAGTCGGTGGGAGGTGCCTCTGAGTCTGCACGATCCAGTTTCCCAGCAGGCCATTTTATTAAAACAAGGACTTGCCAATTTTGCCGCAAAACAGTTTCTGGCATATTTAAAAAGTTCTGCGGCAAAAACAATCATGCAGTCCTATGGTTATGGTTTTATAGAGGAATAAAGAAATGGATTTACCCCTGATTGATCTTCAACCCATTTGGCTGTCACTGCAATTGGCGGGAGTGACGGTATTGATTCTTTTGGTATGGGCCACTCCGCTGGCGTGGTGGTTGGCGCATACCCGTTCTCGCTTCCGGGTGGTGGTGGAGGCGGTGGTGGCTTTGCCTTTGGTTTTACCTCCTACGGTGTTGGGATTTTATATGCTGATTCTGCTGGGACCGCATGGCTGGGTGGGTGGACCGGTCCAGGCTTTAACGGGTTCCGCGCTGTCTTTTTCTTTTGCCGGGCTGGTTTTTGCTTCCTGCCTTTATTCTTTACCGTTTGTGGTGCAACCGCTTCACAGTGCTTTCGAGTCTGTTGGCAAAGTTCCCATGGAAACCGCACAGTCGCTGGGCGCTTCCCGTTTGGACGCTTTTTTTTCGGTCATCAGTCCTCTGGCTCGCCGGGGTTACCTGACTGCGATCGTACTGGGCTTTGCTCACACCCTGGGGGAATTTGGCGTGGTACTGATGGTAGGTGGCAATATTCCGGGAAAGACCAAAGTGATTTCCATTGAGATTTATGACCGGGTTGAAGTGCTTGAATATACCCAGGCGCATATCCTTTCTGCCGGATTGCTCCTGTTTTCTTTTCTGGTTCTGGTGATGGTTTATTCCATCAACCGCCGACTACCGGTACAGGTGACATGAAAAATTTATTGGAAGCAAACTTTAAAATGGACTATCCGGGATTTAACCTGGATGTAGAACTGACCCTCCCGGCCAAGGGCGTTACGGTGGTGTTTGGTCCTTCTGGCTCCGGTAAAACCACTTTGTTGCGTTGCTTGTCGGGACTGGAAAGGGCTCCGTCAGGAACCCTGAAACTGGCGGGTCAGGTTTGGCAGGACGACGGAATATTCATTCCTATCCATCAAAGAAAAGTGGGGCTGGTGTTTCAGGAGTCGAGGCTATTCCCGCATTTGAGTATTCAGCAAAACCTGCTCTACGGTTATCAACGTACCCAGTCTGTTGAGCGTAATTTGCACTTGGATGAGGTGGTAGAAGTGCTGGGGTTGGCGGCGTTGTTAAAACGCACTCCTGATAAATTGTCGGGGGGAGAAAAGCAAAGGGTGGCGATTGGTCGGGCTCTGCTCACCAGCCCGAAACTATTGCTCATGGATGAACCTTTGGCCTCGCTGGATATGCAACGAAAAGCCGAGATCATTCCTTTCATCAAAAGAATAGAAGACGAGTTCAAGACGCCTATCATCTATGTCACGCATTCGGTGGATGAGGTACTGCAACTTGTAGACACTATGGTGATTTTGCAAGCGGGGAAAGTGGCAAACTTCGGGCCGGTACAGGAAGTGTTCTCGGATGTCCGGCTCAGGCAAGTGTTGGGAGAAGAACAGTTGGGAGCGGTACTCGAAACATCGGTTGCGGGACATGATGAAGAGTTCGAACTCACCCGATTGGATTTCATGGGGCAGACCCTGAATGTTCCCAAACAAAATATTCCTGTGGGACAAAACCTCAGGGTTCACATCCATTCCAAGGATGTGAGCCTTTCGACCGCTCCTCCCGCAGGAGTTACCAGTGTGCTGAATATTTTGCAGGCGAAGGTTGCAAAAATTGGAACCCTCGGGGGATATTCCGTAGATATTGAACTGGATGCCGGTCAGCCGATTCTGGCAACGATCACAAGAAAGTCTCTCGCCAACTTAAACCTCAAACCGGGTCAACCGGTTTATGCCCACATCAAAGCCATCAAAATGATCCACTAGGCGTGGTGCCGACTGGCAATAGCCTGTCAAGCTAGCAAATGGCTATCTCGGCTCAAAAAGTAATTGCTATATTCCCACCCACGGGAGTGGGCTAGGCGTGAGGCCAGTATGCAATAGCTTTCTCTGGCTAGCAATCGTGTTGGCGGCTTAATAAGCTATTGCTATTTGCCTCCCTCGCTAGAGGGTGGCGAACAAAAAGTTAGCTCGGCTTAACGAGCCATTGCTATCTGCCTCCCCTGCCAAGGGGCTACGAAGTGGGTGGCAGGCACAAAAAACTGGTAAGGAGTGCTTGATATATTTTGAATCGAGCACATATTTACTAGTGAGAGCTTTGCGATTGTTTATTAGAGCTTGGCCTCTGAATCTGAGGTTCCCCATGAAAAAAGAAGGCAAAACAAGAGACCAAAAAAAAGCAGGCCTTGGAATTGGTAGGAGAGAATTTCTGAAAAAAGCCGCGCTAGGGGCCTCAGCCGTGGGGATCGCGAGCATTACGGCTCCTGGAAAAATCGTGGCGGCAGTATCAGAGAATGCCGAAAATAACGGTGGGAAACAGCGCAGAAATTTGGCAATGCTCATTGACCTTAGAAAATGTGTTGGATGCAGTTCCTGCGCGACCGCTTGCAAGTCTGAAAATGGTGTTCCACTGGGTGTTTTCAGGTCCTGGGTAAAAATAGTCGAAAAGGGAACTTATCCGAATGTTTCTTCTCATTTCCTGCCGCGTTTATGTCAGCACTGCGAGGATGCGCCTTGCTTGCGCAACTGCCCCACCAACGCGACATACAAAAATGACGATGGGCTTATTTTGATCAACGAGGATCGATGCATGACCTGTGGCATGTGTGTTTCTTCTTGCCCCTATCGGGCGCGGTTCATTAACCCGGAAACCGAAGTTGCTGATAAGTGTACCTTTTGTGCGCATAAGGTTATGCGAGGTGAGTTGCCGGCTTGTGTGGACGCGTGCCCTTATGGAGCCAGAATTTTTGGCGATCTCAACGATTCGAATAGCGAGATTAGAAAAATAATGGATACGGAACCGGTGCAGGTTTTGAGTCCGGAAAGAGGAACAAAACCTAAAGTCTTCTACATTGCCCTTAATCGAAGTACCGCAGAAACAATGGGTGGCAAGTATGAGGAACTAGGGTAGCTTATTCTTTTCCAAAAGGAGGCAAGAGATGGTTGACACCGTTGCGGACTTTGGAAATGGACCCACATGGACTTGGCTCGTTGCTGCTTATTTCTATTTCACGGGATTGAGCGCGGGATCGTTTGTCCTGTCTACCCTTGCCTATGTTTTTGGAATGGAGAAATTCAAAGAAATTGGAAAAGTGAGTCTCGCGCTGGCTTTTACGCTTCTGGTGCTTGCGCCGCTGTTTTTAATAGCCGAGCTTGAACAGCCACTCCGGTTTTGGTACCTGCTGTTCGCATTTAACCCGACATCTGCCATGAGTTGGGGAACGCTTTTGCTCATTGTGTATCCGCTAAACTGCCTGATTTACGGGTATTTTATGTGGACGGCGGATCTCAAATTGACCAAGGTGTTTGGGGCCATTGGTATTCCTCTGGCAATTTCGGTGCATGGCTATACCGGTTTCATCCTCGGATTGGTTGAGGCCCGCGCCCTGTGGCATACCGCGCTGATGCCGACCTTGTTTCTGGTTTCTGCCATCGTGTCCGGCATCGCTTTACTGATTTTCGTGCTTGCCACAATGAACCTGTTTTTGCCGGAGGGAAAGCGTTATGCAGAGCGGCTCATTTTTGACATGGGTAAGATGCTGGTTTGGTTGATTGTTTTGGACCTGTTCCTCATCTTCACCGATCTTCTGACAATGGCAGTGGGTTCTGAGACGGTTTATGCTCATTTTGTATTGCTCACACAGGGAAGCTTCAGTCTGGTTTTCCTGGGTGTGGAACTTGGGTTAGGTGCATTGGTTCCGCTGATACTTTTAATGACCCGGAAAACGGTTGCCAGTTACACACTTGCGTCTGTACTGGTGATGATAGGAATTTATGCCATGCGGTATGTTGTCGTTGTGGGTGGTCTTGCGTTACCGCTTGCTTGAGATACATTTTCTCCAAAGGGAGGAATAATCATGGATACCGATACCCGTAGGAGCTTTTTGAGAAAGGCGTGTGGAATCGTTGTGGGTGGAGCAATCGTCTTTGCTGGCCCTTCGTATCTCGTTGCAAGAGAATTAGTGCTACGCAACATCTTCATGGACGAGAAGCAAGCCACTCGTGCTTTAAAGAAGTCTCCATTTATTGAGGTGGAGACTGCACTTAGGGCAAAAGAGGACAAAACGGAAGCCAATGTTTTGGGCAGACCTCCGGCAATCAACATCGCCGCATTGTCCAACGGAAGAGAAAGTTTTGTTCCCTGCGCCTGCTGGCAATGTGTCTCCCGGTGCGGCGCGATTGCCGTGATCGATAACCGGACGGGTAAGGTAAAAAGAATGGAAGGAAATATCAACCTGCCACGAAGCAATGGCAGGCTCTGTGTTAAAGGAAGAGCCGGTCATCAGCATCTGGAAGACCCGGACCGCCTGCTCCATCCCATGAAACGTAAAGAGGGTAGTAAACGTGGCGATGACCAATGGGAACGCATCAGTTGGGAGGAAGCTCTTGACTTGATTGTGCGCGGGGGTGAGATAGATGGTCGAAAGGTGAAAGGCCTCAAGACGCTTCGCGACGAAGGCCATCCCGAAGAGTTTATGTTCCATTACGGTCGTATGAAGGGATCAACAAGTAAGCTGATCAAATCGTATTTCCTGGCCGCCTACGGCACAAAAACCATTGGCAACCACACATCGATTTGTGAAGGCGGCAAGTGGACCGCCCAAGAGTTGACGTGGGGGAAACACTATGACGTCAATGATGTCTTGAACACAAACTGCATCTTGATCTTTGGTTCCAATCCCATTGAAGCGCATACGTCTCATATTCCATTTTCCCAAAGGATTATGGAGATGGTCAAAAATAAACATGTGCCGATGTATACCTTTGATGTGCGATTAAATAAGACGGGTGCCAAGTCCACTCAATGGGTTCCTATCAAACCGGGGACGGATCTTGCAGTCGTGCTGGCGATGACACATGTCGTCATTGCCGAAAAACTCTACGACCAGGCATTTTACGAGAAGTGGACGAATACAACGATTGCCGACATTGAAGCGCATGTTAAGGACTACACCCCCGAGTGGGCAGAAGCAATCAGTGGCGTACCAGCGAAAACCATCAAACGGATTGCCATTGAGTATGCGAAAGCAAAACCCGGTACGATTATCTCCTATCGCGGAGCGGTGGCGCATTACAACGGCGTTATGACCGAGCGCGCCATCTTCATGCTTGAAGCATTGTGCGGTTACATCAATGCCAAGGGCGGACGGTTGATGGCGGTCAACGGCAAATGGAAATCC
This sequence comes from Nitrospina sp., assembly GCA_018653085.1. Classification (GTDB taxonomy): domain Bacteria; phylum Nitrospinota; class Nitrospinia; order Nitrospinales; family VA-1; genus LS-NOB. The sequence continues at coordinate 13,562 of JABIAY010000072.1, read as the reverse complement.
TCTTTCAAAAAACCGAAAGGACACTCCAAAAAGCTTAAAATTTTAGATGGCGAAGGATATGCCCTGCCGACTCATCATGCCAGCCACCAGGTTCTGCGCATGATCAAAGAAGGAGCGCATGGGCGTCCTCACATCTATATGACGTACTGCTACAACGCAACGTATGCAAACGGCGATTGCAGGGAAAATATTGAAATCCTCAAAGACGAAACGCTGATTCCCTTTAGCATTGCCGTTGATGTCGGGTATGGCGAAGGAACCAAATATGCGGATCTGGTATTGCCGGATGCCTATTATCTTGAACGCTGGGCATGGGAAGACATGGTTTCGCAAAATCAAATTCCGGAATACTACATTCGTCAGCCGGCACTTCCGAGTCTGCCCGGTGAAGTACGGGATTTTCAAGATGTGGTCTGCGAACTCGCCAGGCAAATAGGCATGGGTGACCCGGCACAAGGCGGCGATGGGTCTTTTATGATCCAAAGCGCGGAAGAATTTGTTAAAGATGCGTGTGAACACACGCCGGGTGTGAAGGAAGCTGGCGGATTCGATTACATGAAACAATATGGTGCATGGTATGACCGCACACAACAGCCTTTATATGAACAGCATGCTAAAGTTCTTACGCCGGAAAAACTGGAGGGCGCAATTGTTGATGAAAAAACAGGCGTCATTTGGAAAGGGAAACCGGGACAAGACTACACAACCACCAAAAAAGCGTATAAAAAATATGTCGGGCAGATGATTGGCAATATCCCATACAAAGGCTTTCCGCCCGACAAAATAAACAAGAGCGGCTACTTGGAGATCCACTCCCAGTTCCTCGTAGATAAAGGATTTCCCGGACTGCCAACGTGGATGCCGATTCCAGAACATGAAAACCTTAAACCCGATGAGTTGATCCTGACGACCTACAAGGTGGCAATGCAAAGCCACTCCCGCACCCAAAGCAATGCGTTCTTGAGCGAGATTTATCATCGAAATCCGGCACTGATCAATCCTGTCACCGCTGGGAAGCTGGGGCTGAGCGATAAAGAGACTGTCGAAGTCACCTCGGAAATTGGATCTATTGTGACGACACTGGATGTCCGGGAAAGTGTTGTCCCCGGCGTTATTGCCATTTCCCATCACTGCGGACATTGGGCGCACGGTCGCTTCGCGACAGCGGGTAAGGAGAAAAGTCCCTTTGGACGCGATGGCTACCCCGACCTGAAGCGGATTTGGTGGAAGGACAACGGGGTTCACCCGAATTGGATCATCCCCAATAAAGGTGACCCGATTGCCGGGCAACAGCGTTTTATGGATACCGTGGTTACTGTGGTGAAAAAGACCTGATAAAGCCACTGCCAATCGGCCCCACGCCTAGTGGTCCAAATCCCTGACGGCACGAACGCCGCCGTGTTTGCAGTTCGAAAGGTTGCGCGAGAAAGCCCGGCCGGTTACGAAATACGCAACGCGGGTGCAACAATCTGTCAGGTCGGTCTCCTCGTATTCCGCTGACCAGTACCAATAGGCCGCGCCATCAGCGAATTGTTCCGACAGGGCCAGGGGCTGGTCCGGGTCGTGGTCAAATGCCATATTGTTTTCTTTTGTGTTGTCATAAATCATTCCGTATTCAAACACCATGGGCAATCGCCAGTCGGTATGTCCGCCGGTCTTAAGATTTTCGACATAGTCTGTGGCCTGATACCAGTTCAAACATTTTCCGAGATCGGCATAACTGTCTTTTTGGGTCCACATCAGATGGGTCTTGGTTTCGGTCAGTGTTCCATCACCATTATCAACCAGATGAACCCGGGACTCTGGCGGTGGGGGAGGTACCCAGGGCGGTGCCTCATAAGGCGCTCGTTCGGCCCAGGCAACTGCCGAGTGCAGGATGAAAAAGCTGACCAGAAAAATTATTTTAATGTTCATCAGTTTCCTCATTTTTGTTTGAAATATCTTGGTGAGGGCAGTGAGCAATGACTCATTAAGCCGAGAACAAGGTTGTTAACAGTCAAGAGTTATGGCCTATCGCCATCGGCGGCTACGCCGATTCCCTGAGAGTTTTTAACGGCTTGTTGCGGATCACATCCAGACTACTTAAAACTCCGGTGCTCACTGTGATCAAAACTGCGAAACAAAACGCCCAGGCAACGGTTATGGGTTGGACGTGCCAGTCGGATTTGATCATGGTTTTCATCACCGCCCAGGAAAGCCCTTGCGCCAGCCCAATGCCCACCAGTGCGGCGATGACTCCTAATGTAGCATATTCGATTGCCAGTATAGCGGTGACTGCTTTGCGTCGGGCTCCCAGTATTTTAAGTATCGCCGATTCCCGCAAGCGTCTGAACTTGGTGGAAGCAATGGAACCGGAGAGGATGAACAGTCCGGCCGCGATGGCGAATCCGGACATAAAATCGACAAGGGTGGTCAGTTTGGCTACGGTGGATTCAATGGTGTTGACAATATCGCGTGTGCTCAAGGCGGTGATGTTAGGCAGGGCCTCGACAATGGCGTGTTGCAGTTGCAACTCTTTGGCATCGGGGACATGGACCGTGGCGACATAGGTAAGCGGTGCGCCTTGCAAGGCTCCCGGCGAATAGATCATGTAGAAATTTGTGCGCATATTGCGCCAGTTTACCTTGCGGATGCTGGTCACGGTGGCGGGTACAAGAATGCCCTGAATGTCGATTATGAGTTCTGATCCGATTTTGGCGTGCAATCTTTTTGCCGCGTCTTGTTCCAGGGAGACTTCGGCGTTATGGGTCTCAGTCCACCACTTTCCTTCGATGACTTCATTATCTTTTGGCGGTGGGCCAGCCATATAGGTCAATATGAACTCGCGGTTCATGAACCATTCTTCCCGCCGTTTGTCCTTGTAGGTCCAGTTTGCTATCAAGTTGCCATCAATACTATGCAGGCGCGAACGTACCAAAGGCGTGAGGGTCCGCTCCGCTTCCGGTGCGACCTGATCAAGAACCTGAGTGAAAGTTTGTCTTTGGTCGTGCTGGATATCAATGAAGAAATAATTCGGCGGACTCATCTCGGTGTTCTTGTCCAGCATGGCCAGCATATCCATTTGCACCAGGCGCACGGTAAGGATCAGCATGATGCCCATGCCGAGACAGGTGATGATGGAGGTGGCCTGATTGTTTGGCCGCATGAGGTTGGACATGCCATAACGGCGGACCATGGAACCGGAAGGCGGCAATGCTCTCAAAAGTTTTAACAAAAGCCAGGATGCCAGCGCGAATACTCCGGCAGAGATCGCCAGTGCGGCAAGAAAAGTCATGCCGCGTTTTATGGATCCTGCCTGCCAGCAAATCATCGTTGCTAAACCCAGTCCAAGCACTATGCCGGAAACCCAGCGTTCCCATCGGGGTTCTTCTTCCTCAAAATTTCTGCGGAACAGGCGGAGGGGCCGGGTCCTCACTGCCCGGATCAAAGGCCACAGGCAAAATAAAAGAGTGGTCGCGCAACCGAGAACAAGCGATTGCAAAGCGGGTATCCAATAGAAGACCGGCTCCAGTTTTAAGTTGATCAATCCTTCCATTTTGGAGGGAAGCAGGAATGTGAGAGCGAACCCGAGGCTCACGCCCAAAAGACTGCCTGCCAGACCCATCAGCATGGATTGGAGAAGGTACACTTTGAGCAGGGTCCGGGACGAAGCGCCCAGACAACTCAAGATCGCCAGTGTGTCGAGTTTCTGTGCCATGAAGGTGCGAACGATCATGGCGACACCGATTCCTCCCATGAGCAGAGCGATGACCCCCAGTGCGCCGAGGTACTGGCCCATCCTCTCGATGGAATTGGATAAAGAGGACTGCATGTCCTTATAGGTGCGGATGGAAATCGACTTGTCCTTCAAGCCCCGTTCCAGAAGTGCCACGGCCTTTTCCAATGCAAAGTCGGAAGGCAGTTGTACAAGGGTTCGATGTTTGACCCGGCTTCCGGGCTGGACTAATCCGGATTTGTCCAAAGATGCGCGGGAAATAAATACGCGTGGGCCAATGCTGAATGCTCTTGAAATGCGATCCGGTTCTGAGAGCACCACTGCGGTGATGCGCACTTCAACTTTTCCCAGAGAAAATTTGTCTCCCGGCTTCAAACCGGTTTTTAACAGGAAAGAAGGTTCGACCACGGCACCGTCTTGTGTCAATAGCTCTGCCAACGGTTTTTCCGGTTTGTTTTTGAATTCTCCATAAAAAGGGTATTGCGGGCCGGTGAGTGGAACGGCTTTGAGTTCGGTAATCAGGGAGGCGGATTTTTCTCCGGTTTTCGGATTTTTGAATTGCGCCATGCCATGCAGTTCCTTGATAAAGAGGAACTCGGTTTCCGGGGGTAAAATCTTTTCCTGATAGTCCAGATCTTCCGGTGTTTGTTCCCAGCTTCCTTTGATGGCGAGGTCGGCGGATAGAAGTCCTTTCGCCTCGCCTTGTATGGTTTCGCCGACCAGGTTGGAAAAACTTTTCACCGTCATCACCGCGCCGACCCCTATGGCGATGCAGAGAATAAAAAACAGCATCCGCCTCCACGCGCCACGCGATTCACAGAGGACCAATGTAAAAAGTTGCCGAAGATTTAATTGCGAAGGTTTCATTATGGGTTCGGTTTGTCCGAGATGATCTGCCCATCCGCAAGGGTCAGGATGCGTTCGGAGCGTTCGGCGACATGCATCTCGTGTGTCACCAGGATGATGGTGGCCTGTTTTACTCTATGCAGTTCGAGCATGAGCTCAATAACGCAGTCGCTGTTTTTAGAGTCGAGGTTGCCTGTGGGTTCATCGGCGAGAATGATATCCGGCTCGTTGATAAAGGCGCGGGCCAAGGACAGGCGTTGCTGTTCCCCGCCAGAGAGTTGGGCAGGGTAATGATGCAGGCGATCACTGAGACCGACGGTGCCCAGCAGGTCGCTGGCTTTTTTTGTCGCGCCGGGAGTGTTGTTCAGTTCCGCCGCGAGCACCACGTTTTCCAATGCTGTCAAAGTAGGAATGAGATGAAAATTCTGGAAGATGAAGCCGAACCTTTCTCCGCGCAGGAGAGCGAGTTCATCCTCGTCGAGTTTCGTGATATCCTGCCCATCGATCACAATTTGTCCGCTTGTCGGGGTGTCCAGTCCCGCGATCAGACTAAGCAGGGTGGTTTTCCCGCTTCCCGATTCGCCGGTGATCGCTATCAACTGGCCGGTGGGAATCGTGAGGTCGAGGGATTTTAGAATTTCAACTGCATGCCCACCGCCACGCAGGGTTTTTACTAGTTGGGTTATTTCAATCATGGTTCCCTTAAGCCGAGATAAATTCTTTGTTCGCCAAATAAAGCGACGGCACACTGGCCCCACGCCTAGTGGTATTGTAGTATAAAAAGATGCTAGTGAATTTGCTAAACTTTAATCAAAAATGCCGGCTGGTTATTATGCTCGGGGTGCTGGTTTTGTTGTTCCCGGCATCTGCTTTATCGAAGGAGAAACCTGTGATTTTAGCGTTGGGAGATAGTTTGACAGCAGGATTTGGCGTGAAAGAGGAAGAAAGCTATCCTTCCAGATTGCAATTGAAGGTGGCCTCTGCCGGGTTTCCCCACAAGGTGATCAACGCCGGGGTGAGTGGCGACACAACGGCGGGTGGGGTGCGGCGCATCCGCTGGTTGATGAAACACGAGCCGGAAATCGTCATTCTGGCACTTGGGGCCAACGATGGTTTGCGCGGATTTTCCATCGCTGAAATACGCCGAAACCTGGAACTCATGATCGGCGTTTGCCGCAAACATGATGCCCGGATTTTACTTGCCGGAATGAAGGCTCTGCCCAATTACGGTGAAGATTATATGCAGGAATTTGAAAGCGTTTTTTCCGAGCTTGCCGAAAAGCATAAGTTGGATTTTCTGCCCTTTCTGCTGGAGGGAGTCGCAGGGGAGCGCAAACACACCCAGCCGGATGGACTGCATCCTGTCGCCTCTGGTTATAGCATTGTCACTGATCTGGTCTGGGAACGCCTGCAACCGATGTTAACAAAATGAAGTTGTTAACTTTTTATTTCCTCAACCCACTGCATCAGTTTTTCATAGCAAGTGCCGGATTCCAACACGGCAAGGGCTGAATCAAATCCTTCTTGAGCGGTGGCGAATAATCCCGAAAGGTGAGTCAGGGTTCCGGCCTGGCTGGCGATTTGCAGGCTTGCTGGTCCCTGGCCTGTTTGCAGAGCTTCTTCCCCCATCTTTGTCAGGGTCGCAAGAGTGGACTCGATCGGTTTTAATTCTTCCTGCGCGTCGGCGATGCGTTCTGCGGTTTCTTCGTTGTAGAGGGTTTTCAAGGACAGGGATTTCTGCTCTGCTTTCCCGGTCTTATCCTGAACAAACACTTTTGCTTCTTTATGCACGCCGAACAAGGTGGTGCCTTCCATACCGTTGCCGATGATTACTCTGTCGAATTGACTGAGCTTGCCGATTTCGGTGAGCGCGACTTCGTAGCCTCGGTGAAAATAGGTGGTAGCCAGAATATTCTTTCTGGCTTTGAGGGGCAGAAGAATTTTTTCCAAAGTGGACAGCATGGTGCGTTTGACGATTTCAATACGCAAAGACCGCAATGCTTCCAACTGCGGCAGGGTGTCCTGGGTGCTGACATAACCGAATTTATATTTTTCCAGCAGAGCCATACGTTGTTCGCCTTTGCCATCTACAACGCCATACTGATTCAGTAAAACCTCTTCGAAGGTGATGCCGAATTTCGGCGGTAACGGCAGGGCCGAGTGACCGTATGTTGGCAGGCCCAACTCGGCTATTACCGGGATAGCATAAAAACCGAAATAGGGAATGCGCTGGAACCCATCAAAGGGATCGGCGATTTGCAGAAGTTGGTCGAGATCCACCGTGACCGGGGACACACGGTTTTGCAGGGCTCGCCAATAGCCGATATTTTCGGGCAGGGTTTCCAGCTTCATGCGCGCGGCAATGAGAAAGACTCCGGCGCGGACTTTTGAAACCTGATCGTCGAGAATCAATGACAGGGCATCTTCGGCTTCTTCTTCGGTGAGGTCTTTACTCAAACGCGGACCGGCCGCAATTTTTTGCAGAGCGTCCTTCATTCTTGTTTCCGGATCCGTTTGCGGCATTTGGCGTGGTTTCCTTATCTTGAGACAGTCAATTAGAGTATGATAATAACTCCTAACTTATTACAGTTTACAATCTTTTTTGATGGTGTTTATGCAGGTTTCTGATTTATCCGATTCGTCCCTTGATTCGACCCTTTTGCGTAACGGGTTGCGGGTGCTTCTTGTCTACCCCAACACGCGGGATGTGGCGATGGCCAACCTGGGTTTTCAGCAGGTTTATTCCCTGTTAAACCAAATTGAAGGGGTGGTGTGCGACCGCTATGCCTTGCCGATTGGGTGGAAGCCGGAAACGGAATCTCTGGAGCGCGAGGCGTTGCGTTCGATAGATTTAAAAATGCATCCGCGTGAGTTCGATGTCATTGCGTTTTCGATTTCGTTTGAGCCCGACTACCTCAATACGGTTTTAGCCTTGAAATACTTTGGCATTCCCATGGACCGGGATGAGCGGGATGCCTCGTTCCCGATGATTACCGCAGGAGGATCGGCAATATTCATCAACCCCGAACCGTTGGCGGAATGCATGGATGTCTTGTTCATCGGTGAAGGGGAGGGCATGGCTGAACGCTTTTTTGGATTGTTCCGTGAAGATGGCAGCAGGGATCAGGTTTTGGAGCGTGCTGTTTCCATTGCCGGAATTTATGTGCCGCAATCTTATCGACCAAAGATGGAGCAAGACCGGCAAGTCGGACTTTCCGCGTTGGATAAGGCTCCTCCCCGTGTGACGCGGCATTGGGTGGAACAGGAAGCGTCGCTTTGTACTCATTCGGTTTTGCCGGATGAAGATTCTACTTTCAAGGATATGGCGTTGATGGAGGTTACACGCGGGTGCATTTGGGCCTGCCGATTTTGCACGGCGGGTTTTATATATCGTCCTCCACGTCTACCCGACCTGGAAAAAACCTATCAATCCATGAATGTCGTGCTCAACGGGCAGGGGAAATCGGTGCAGACAGTGGGTCTGGTTGGGCCATCGGTGACGGATCATCCGGATCTTCCAGCACTGGCACGAAAAATTATCGAAGAGGGAAAAAAACTTTCGTTCTCTTCCCTGCGCATGGAAACGCTCACCGATGAGCTGGTGGATATGATTCTCAAGAGCGGTCAGAAAACATTGACCGTTGCCGTGGACGGGCCTTCCGAGAGAATGCGCGATGTCATCAATAAAGCCGCCACGGATGATTTCATCGTAGAAAAATGTCGGTTTCTGACTCGAAAGGGCATCCTGCATTTAAAAATCTATTCCATTATTGGTCTGCCGCATGAAACGGATGAAGACATTGACCAGTTCATTCAACTGGTCGAGCGGGTCCATGCGGCGTATGTCGAGGAGTGCCGTGAACGGGGAAACATTGGCCGGATGACCATCGGCTTGAGTCCGCTGGTGCCAAAACCGGGCACTCCTTTTCAGTGGCACCCGATGGAAGAGGTGAAGAGCTTGAAGAAAAAATTTTCCAAGGTGAGAAAGGCCTTGGGTAAATTGCCACACCTGAAAATGAGTTTTGGCTCCCCGAACGAAGCCTACCTGCAAACCTATTTGTCGCGGGGAGATCGGAACGTGCACACTTTTTTCAAAACCTACCTGAATAACGGTCACGATGCCAAGAGTGCGTTGAAAAAGCATTCCACCGACCAGTATGTATACCGCCAGTATGGCAAGGAAGATTACCTTCCCTGGGATATTGTTGATCACGGCTATCGTAACAACTTCCTGTGGGAGGATTACCAGCGTGGGTTGAAAGCCGCACACACTCCCATTTGCGATACCGCTATCTGTCACATATGCGGCCTCTGCTAGCGGAGTGCCTCCGCAGGCAGTTGGCAATTACTTTGTCTGCTAGCCGTGATATTTTTCCTAAGCTTTCGTGCCCCGCAGGGGTAAAAGAGTTGTCTCGGCTGAATAGGCGGAGGAAATAATAAAAACTTAATCGGGCGAGCAAAGGGTATTGAGAGCCAACCGGGCTCTTGCCAGTTGCCCCTGCGGCGAGCAGTATGGCTTTTGATATTGAAAAAATGAATAAGCTTCCTGTCGAGGCACGGTTTTTCGATGTGAACGAGCTGTGGTATTTCATGAACCGCTGGGTCGTTCGCCTGCTGTATCCGACATCGGTGACGCCGAACCAGATCACTGTTCTTTCCCTGGTTTTTGGTTTAGCCTCTGCCGGTTTTTATGTTTCGGGAACTCCCAATGCTTTGGTGTGGGGTGCGGTCTTTCTTTATGGAAAAGTGTTTCTCGATAATGTGGATGGCAACCTTGCCAGGGTGAGGGGAACGACATCGCGGTTCGGCAGGTTTCTCGACTCGCTTACCGACTTTGGGGTCACGGTTCTGGTTTATATTGCCGTGACGGTGGTTCTGGTGCGGACAACAGGAGCTCCTGAGTACTGGGTGCTGGGATTGCTCGGACTGCTCACCTGTTTTATGCAAAGCACCTTTTTTGTTTTTTATCTGGTCAATTACACTTCCCGCGTGGGTTCCTATGAAAAAAACCGGGTGGATGAAAGTGTGACCGAAGAGGACCGGGCCAACGCGGAAGGGGCAGACCCCTGGGACTTGCGACTGCAAACTCTGTTTGTCTGGGTTTATGGCTGGCAGGATAAGATGGTGGAACAGTTGGATGCACTGTGCCGAAGGCTTGCTCGGGTTCCTGATGATGAAGACTGGTATTCCGATAAAAAATTTCTTGCCGGGATCAGTCCATTATGTTTATGCACCAATAATATAATGCTGGTGATTTTTTCCCTGTTGGGTCAGTTGGAATTATTTTTGATCCTGCTCATTTCTCTCATGAACCTGTACGGTCTGGGCCTGCTGACCTGGAAGGTCTTTAGCCGGCGGTTAGCAGCGAGGCCTAGTGGTTAGTGGGTTTTGAGGACTTTTTCGTAGCCCACCAGTTCGACATAGCCTTTTCCTGACACCTTTTTTCCTTGAAATTTGCCTGTTATGGAGACGCTTCCTTCCCAGTAGGAACCGGAGATGGAACGCAGGTCATAAAGTTCCTGATCCGAAAAATCGGGGGTGACGTTGAGTTCCCCTTCGGGCAGGGTGAGAGTCCAACTCGCCGGGTAGATAGCCTTTGTGTGTGGGCTGGTCCAGAATTTTTGGGGGGTGATGGAAAACTCGTGATCAGCGATGTGACGGGATTGCCCATCGGGAAAAACAAGGGTTCCGCTGGAATGCGGATCTCTGCCGCCTTTTTGGTCGCGTAACTGGTAGAGCATGAGTTCGGTCTTGTTGTCGAGCTTTATGGAAAACCAGTCCCAACCAACCAGACTATCGTTCAACTGGTTGCTGGAAAATTCATGGTCCATCCAACTGGTTCCCTGGACCTGGACCGCCTCTCCTTTGAGGAATAGCTGTCCGGTGGTTTCCATGCGTGTGAAAGAAAAATAATGTGAGGCGTTCCCGGAGCCACTGCCTTTTTTGCTGATCCCTTCTTTGCCGTGCAGGACCCGTTTTTTCATTGGTGTCAGTTTCAGGTTGAGTCCAATTCCATTTTCCCGGGCTTGAAGCTGGTGGGACTTGTCTTTTGCAGTCAGGCTCCAGTCTTCATTCCACACATGCAGTTTGTCGGACTCGGCCCCTGCGTTTTTGATTCCTTTCCGGTTGATGCGTTCAAAGAAATGAAATTTGTTTTTATGGATATCGGAGACTGTCATATGCGCGAAATAGATATGGTCGATTTTCCAGGCAGAAGGGTTGTCGGTGGAGTCATCGAGTCCGACCCTGAAGAAAGTGAGTTGATAGCCGAAGGGACGGTTTTTTTCATCTTTCAGGTTTCCGGTGTAATACCACCATTCGATGCGAAACGCATCGTGCGAAAAATCATCGCGAGGGAACTGGTAGTTGTATCCGGGCAGTGCCTGTTTAAACGGAGCAGGTTTTTGGGCTTGTGTGTTGGTCGCTGGCAGGCTGACAAACAAGGCCAGAAATGTTATGGCAAGGCGCATAGGTCTCAAGCTTATGAAGAAAAACACCGTTAATTATACAAGGTTCGGTCTGGTTTGATATAGGAATAAGGGGTATACTGGGCGCAGTAAATGCAACGATTGATGAAATCGTCTTACTTTCTTGCCGAATTCCGCAAAGCAACGACCCGTCCCTTTAATGTGAGTGTGTGCAACTTTAAACTCATATTTCGACCAAAACTCTGATGCGAGAACGTGACTTGGGTACCAAAAAAATCAAACAGCAAAATCAATGCGTATAGGCGTAACCGGAGCAAAGGGTTTTATAGGAAAGTATCTGCTATCCGCGTTAAAGAAACGTGGAACGGTGGTCACGCTTCCGCGCAAGAAAAAAGGACTCCCTGGAAAGCAGGAGCTCAAACGGTTTGTCACGGGTACGGACCTTTTTTTTCATCTGGGAGGGGTGAACCGGGATACTGACGAGGAGATTCTCAAAGGAAACATCTCTGGCACCTCGCGATTGCTGGAAGCCATTTTAGACAACGGCAAGTCCTCCGCCCGTCTTATTTTTATGTCCTCTGCGCAGGTCTATTCCATGGCTAACTGTAAAACACCCATCCGTGAAACAAGGAAAGCGAACCCCGACACAGTTTATGGGGTTAGCAAGCAGGGTGCCGAACACCTTATAAGAATTTCCGGGGTTCCGTTTACGATATTAAGGTTTTCGAATGTTTATGGGCCGGGGTGCAGGCCGAATTACAATTCTGTCGTCGCGACAATGTGCTACAGGGCGGTGAAGGGTTTGCCTTTGGTAGTTAACGGAGATGGTCGGCAAGGCAGAGATTTTGTTTATATTGATGATGCAGTGAGCGCACTCGTTCTTGCCGGGTTCGAGCTTGTGTCAGGTACGGGAAAAATTTTTAACGTGAGTTCCGGACGGAAGACTTCAATAAAGCAAATTGTGCGGCAAATCTGCCGGTTGCATAAAAACACCCGAGTCGAATTTTTAACGGATAAAAAGAATGCGGGAATTTCCTATTGTTGCGACCCTTCCAAATTTTCCGGGAAATATGGCTGGCGACCCAGGGTTTCTTTGTCTAAAGGGATTGAGCAGACCCTGTCCTATTACCGTGGGAGAAAAATAACGTGAAGAAGTATGAAATTCAGGATCTGGACAAAAAATCAGATGAGAGAGGATGGTTGATAGAAGTTTTGGGAGGCGAACTACCGGAAGGGTGCAAGGAGTTTGGCCAACTTCATGTTTCGGTTGCTTACCCTGGTAAAGTGAGAGGAAACCATTACCATACGAGAAAGGTGGAATGGTTTTGTGTTCCGACCGGAACCGGTAAAATTTTGCTTAAAGACAGGGAAACCGGGAAGACCCAAGAACTGATCATGGGTGTGAATGATTTGAAGACCATCAAGATAGAACCCGGAACCATTCATGCCATCAAAAATATTGGTGAGGGGGATATGGTTCTTCTTGTGTACTGTAATGAAAAATTTGACCCGGAAGATCCCGACACCTATTATGAAAAAATTTTGGAATAATTTTCAATTGTCATCCGGTCGGCAGTATTTCATACCATTGGATTTCCCTGGCGCGCAGGTGTGATCATCGAGTTTGAGAAACCCTCCTCCCTTTTAAGAGAATGAAAAAAGTTTCCGCAATTGTTGTGAACTGGAATGGCAAGGACGTTCTGTCCGGCTGCCTTCAATCCCTGTTAAAACAGAATTATAAAAATCTGGAAATTTGGGTCAGCGATAATGGCTCGGAGGATGGCTCACAAGCGATGATGAGAGAATTTTATCCCTCTGTGCGTTTGCTGGAAAACGGAGAGAACCTGGGCTTCGGTTCAGCCGTTAACCGAGCATTAGAAAAAGCTGAAGGGGATTATTTTCTGTTTTTGAATAATGATCTGGAACTGGCTCCCGATTGTGTTGGACAACTTGTGGATTTGCTGGAATCTGACCAGCATATTGGGGCGGCGATTCCAAAGATTCTTTATCACTCGGATGGTCAGGAGCCATCTCTGAACAATTCGGCGATGATCAATTCGTTCGGGGTTTTAGTAAATTATACGGGGATAGCTTGCCCGAACCTTGTAGATCAGCAGGATAAAGATGATTTGCCTTTAACCGAGACGGCGTGCGGCGGAATATTCATGTTCCGCCGGGAAGTGTATGAGCAGGTGGGTGGGTTCGATGAGGATCTATTTCTTTATCATGAGGACCACGACCTATCCTGGAGAATCAGGCTGGGTGGGTGGAACTTGATGGTGACACCCAAGTCGGTTTGCTATCACCACTATAATTTTAATAAAGGTGTGCATAAGTTTTATCGGTCTGAAAAAAACCGGCTCCACATCCTTTTCAAAAATATGGAATGCAAAACCCTGATCCTGATTTTCCCTGCCCTGGTTGTTATAGAACTGGCCCAGATTGTTCATGCCCTGATACATGGCTGGTTGGGACTCAAGATAAAAAGTTATTTTGAGATTCTGGGACAATTTATGTGCATCGCCAAAAAACGCAGGCAAATACGATCTTTCCGGAAAGTGAGCGATAAAGAG
>JABIAY010000071.1 GCA_018653085.1 Nitrospina sp. | reverse complement strand
TGCTGTTGTAGAACCTGTGGAGCCTGTGTAAAAATGAGAATCATTTTTCACAACTCCATAGGTTAAAGAAAGACCCCTTCAGGCAGATAGGTATCTCTTAGAAATTTGCAACTTTGGTCCACATTCATTTGACGACATACACGGCAATATCCGCCTTCCAGTTTGACCGGTCTTCGGGTGAAAGCTCTTTGGTTTGTGTCAAAGTTTCGTTCATTGGAGTCCCCGTTTCAGTGTATTTTTTTCGAATTACGGGAGGCTTCATCTTTGCCCCGTTTCAATACCGCGATACAGCGTTTGCCTTTGCGATATACATTCCAGCCAACACGGTTGGCGGTGTCTCTGAACATCTGGGTCAAAATTTGATCTATCGTCAAGCTTTTCATAACTTCTCCTTGTCTGAATTTTGACGCTGTGACCTCTTTTGTTTAACTAGAGCAAATCGCATGCCAAAACTCCAGCCAGCCGCTCATATTGCACTGGGGTGCTAGGAATTCCCCTTTCCCTTCCCTATAAAGCCCGGTAAAATTCAGCTAACTGTCAATTTCTAAACCCTTAAGCTGGGAATTAACGCTTTGCAGATTTCAATCGACAATCAATCGTTCAATCGGATTTTTTGTATCGGCAAAAACTATAGCGAGCACGTCAAGGAACTGGGAGGCACAGAGTTGCCGGAGGAACCGGTGGTTTTTATGAAACCGGTTTCCAGTATCGTGGCTCCAGGTGAAACTCTGTATAGGCCTCGCCATGGCAACCTTTTGCATCATGAAGTGGAAGTGGTGCTTTTGATCGGCAGGGAAGGGCGGGACATTCCTCAAACGAACGCCTTATCGTATATTACCGGAGTCACTTTGGGATTGGATTTGACCCTGCGCGATGTTCAAGGTCGGTTAAGAAAAGCCGGCCTGCCCTGGGAGCTTTCCAAATCGTTTGAGCAAAGTGCGCCTTTAGGGCTTTTCAAAGCTTACGATCCAGATTCCATCGATCTGGAAAACTTGTCATTCACCTGTTCGGTTAACGGGGAGCTTCGGCAGGAGGGCAACACCCAGGACATGATATTCCCCATTAAGAGTTTGATCCATACGCTGAGCGGGTGGTGGACGTTGAGGCCGGGCGATATTATTTTTACCGGCACTCCTTCGGGAGTGGGTCCGCTCGAGGCCGGAGACAGGGTGGAGATTGACAGTCCGGTAGTGGGACCATTTTCTTGGACGCTTGCTTCTTAGTTGCTGACGAGGATCTGCTAAAACAAATTTTCCTGGTTGCCTTCGCTAGGCGGGAGTTTGTTGAAATGTTTGTAGGCCATGGGCGTGGCCACTCTACCACGCGGGGTGCGCTGGATGAACCCGGTCTGGATGAGATAGGGTTCCAGTACGTCTTCGATGGTGTCTTTTTCTTCGCTGATGGATGCCGCCAGACTTTCGATGCCGACCGGTCCGCCGGAATATTTTTCTATCATCGCCAATAGAAGTTTGTGGTCCATTTTGTCGAGTCCTTTGCCATCCACTTCCATCATTTCCAGAGCCTTGCCAGCAACTTCGCGGGTGATGATGCCATCGGCTTTCACCTGGGCATAGTCGCGCACGCGCCTTAACAGCCGGTTGGCAATTCTTGGTGTGCCGCGTGAGCGACGGGAAATTTCATTGGCTCCGTCAGGGACGATAGCGATTTCCAGAATACCGGCTGAGCGGGTGAGAATGGTTTCCAGTTCCTTCTCGTTGTAATAGTCGAGCCTGTGCACCACTCCGAACCTATCGCGCAAGGGGGAGGTGAGCAGTCCTGCTCGTGTTGTGGCTCCCACCAGGGTGAAGGGTGGCAGTTCCAGTTTGATGGAGCGGGCACTGGGTCCCTGGCCGATCATGATGTCCAGTTTATAGTCTTCCATTGCCGAGTAGAGAATTTCTTCGATCACGTTGGAGAGCCGGTGAATCTCATCGATGAAAAGGACGTCGCCTTTTTTCAGATTAGTGAGAAGCGCCGCCAGATCGCCGGTCTTTTCGATGACCGGACCCGAAGTGCTCTTGATATTCGCACCCATCTCACTAGCGATGATGTTTGCGAGGGTGGTTTTGCCAAGGCCGGGTGGACCGTAGAACAGCACATGGTCGAGAGACTCCTCCCGCAGTTTGGCGGCGGCTATGAAGATGTTCAGGTTTTCCTTGATCTTTTCCTGCCCGACATACTCGGTCAGTTGGCTGGGTCTTAGACTGTTGTCGTACTGGACTTCTTCGTTATCCAGTTCGGAGTTTATGAGTCGGTCTTCTTCCATATTTTTTTCCTGCGGGTGAGACCCGCTATAAAATATTCAAACTTTCTTTAATGAGGTCTTCGAGGCTGGCGTCTTTGCCGTTCTGGTTGTAGATTGTTTTCAGGGCTTTTTCCGCTTCCGGTTTTTTATAGCCGAGATTGACAAGAGCCGAGAGTGCATCGTCATAGAAACCTTGTTTTGGCGCGGCTTCAGGATGATGTTCCATTTCCAGTGCCAGGTCTGCCAACTTATCTTTCAGCTCCAGAGTCAGGCGTTCGGCTGTTTTTTTGCCGACACCGGGGATGGTGCTCAGTCTGGCGGCATCATTATTCATTATAGTAGAAATAAGATCCGCCGGGGACATACCGGACAGGATGCCCAGAGCCAGCTTGGGTCCGACCTTGTTGATGGTGATGAGTTTCTGGAAAATGGTTTGCTCTTCTTCTGTCAAAAAACCGAAAAGTTTCAGTTCGTCTTCCCGCACACGCGTATGCACCCTGAGCGAAACCGTTTGTCCGGGATCAGGCAAGGCGTAATAGGTAGACAGAGGTGTGAAAACCTGATAGCCCACGCCACTGACATCAACGATGGTGTATTCGGGGGACTTGTAAGTCAGCTGTCCTTTAAGGTGGGCGATCATGCTTATCCCTGTGCGAGTTTGATTTTCTGTTGCAGTCCGGCGTTATGAATGTGACAGATGGCAACAGCCAGCGCATCGGAAGCATCAAACGGTTCGGGTTTTTCTTTAAGGCGTAGCAGGACAGTAACCATATCGCACACCTGATTTTTGTCGGCGCGTCCATAACCGACTACCGATTGTTTGATTTCGAGCGGACTGTATTCCGCCAGCTCAATGCCGCAGTTGACGGCGGCCAGCAGAATGACACCACGGGTTTGCGCAAGTTTTATGACCGTTTTTACATTGGTGGCGTAGAACAGGTCTTCCACCGCCACCACATCGGGCTGGAATTTTTCCATGGCGAGTACCAGTTCATCATAAATACGTTTGAGTCGTTCGGGAAAGGAATGCTTGGGCGAACTGCGCACGCTACTCCAGTGTATGGCATGTAGGTCGCTTTTGATTTCTTCAACGATGCCGAATCCGGTGCAGTTGCTCCCGGGATCGATTCCCATGACGCGCATTTTTCTTAGCCTTGGTGAAAGGGTAAAAGCTGAGGAAGAATATTACGGCCCCACGCCTAGTGGGGTTTTAACTACTCTCAATAATGGCGGCCATGACATCATCCGGGATGTCGAAATTGGAATAGGCTTTTTGGATGTCGTCGTGGTCGTCCAGAATGTCCATCAGTTTGAGTAGTGCTTTGCCTTTTTTTTCATCCAGCGAAACGGTGTTTTGCGGAATGCGGGTGAGTTCTGCCGTATCCATTGGTACATCCGCTTCTTCGAGAGCCTTGCGTACGGTTTCAAAATTTTCAACAGCGGTGGTGATTTCGTAATGCTCATCAACAGTTTGCAAGTCATCGGCCCCAGCATCGATGGCCAGTTCCATAAGGTCGTCTTCACTTTTAGCGTCTGTTTTAACGGTGATGAATCCTTTTTGCTCGAACATCCACCCCACACAACCGTTTTCACCGAGGTTTCCGCCAGCTTTACCGAGGGCGGCGCGAATTTCGCTGACGGTGCGGTTTTTGTTGTCGGTCATCGCTTCCAGAAAGATAGCCGCCCCACCGGGACCGTATCCTTCATAGGTGGTCTCCTCATATTGAACGCCTTCCAACTCGCCGGTGCCTTTTTTAATGGCGCGGGTGATGTTATCCACTGGCATGTTCTTGCCCTTGGCGATCAAGATGGCGGTTCTAAGTCGTGGGTTGCCATCGGGGTCTCCACCACCGATGCGTGTGGCTACGGTAATTTCCTTAATGAGCTTGGTGAAAATTTTTCCGCGTTTGGCATCGGCCGCGCCCTTTTTATGTTTTATACTGGCCCACTTGGAATGACCGGACATATTCGTTCCCTATGCAAAAAATATTATTAACTTGGGGTAATTTAACATAATCTGGGTTCATCTCTCAACTTCGTATGGGTTTATGACAGAGAAAACGGTAGAAATAAAAATTTCCGGAAAAACGATCCAGGCAAAGGCCGGTGAAACCATTGTGCATGCCCTTTGGGCCGCCGACATGGCCGAAAGCGTCAAGACCGGTTGCGCCGGGGGGGTCTGCGGGGCCTGTACCGTCACCCTGCGTTATTCCGATGGCCGTACGGGAGGGACAGAACTGGCCTGCATGAAACCGGTGGAGGCCGGGATGGAAATTTTTCCTTGCCCTGTCGCAGAGGATGCTCCTGTTCTGCCCGTGCCCAACCCGGAACTTTCCACTTTGCAGTCTGCATTCCCCACCCTCAACCGGTGTACGAAATGCGACAGCTGTACCACCGCCTGCCCCATGTCCATTCCGGTGATGGACTCGGTTTTGCGTATGCAAAAGGGCGAGTTCTCAGCCGTGGCGGAAGATTTTACCACCTGCATTCATTGCGGACTCTGCCGATTCGTCTGTGAGGATAAAGTCAAACCACATAATATGGGACTCTGGGTGCGTCGTTCTTTAGGCATGAGCCGGGATTTCCCCATCGTAAAAACAACGGCTGAACAAGAGGCCGAACAAGAGTGGCAATATCTTCTAGTAGAAGACCGTGAGGTGAGGTTGCAACGAGCCCGACAGTTTCGCTCATCAGGAAGGATCGAGCCATGATGGAATGGGCGAAGGAATCTTTGGAGAAGCTCGAAGCCTCGCGTTTGACCCGGCTCAATCAGCCTGCGCCTCGGCCTGATGAAAGCGACGCTATACTCAAACAATATCATCCGGATTACCTGGGCCATGAACGCACGCTTGAGGTTGGCCCCAACGCCGGGGAAGAAAAATTTCCTTTAGAGCTGGCACAACTTTTAGAAGGCGACAGCCCGCTTGAGCCGGACTACGTCCCAAAAGTTGAAATCGAAACCGATGTGCTGATCATAGGCGGCGGCGGAGCGGGAGCGACTGCGGCCTTGACGCTGGAAGGTTCGGGTCTCTCTGTTCACCTGGCTACCAAACTCAGGCTTGGCGATTCCAATACCGTGATGGCCGAGGGTGGCATTCAGTCTGCGCTTGCTGACGATGATTCACCAAGACGACATTTTGCCGATGCGCTGGTTGGCGGACATGGTGATAACGATCCTGACCTGTTACGAATTCTTTGTGAGCAAGGTCCCGAAAGCATCCGCTGGCTCAGCCAAATCGGTTGCCTGTTCGACCAGAATGAGGATGGACGGTTCCGTCTGCGAGGTGGTGGTGGAACTTCGGTGCCGCGTGTTCTGGCTTGCAGGGACTACACCGGGCTGGAGATCATGCGTGTATTGAAAGACGCGGTGCGTCTGACCGGTACTCATATACTGGAAGAACATGTGGCGATGGAACTGGTCGATGACGGCAAAGGCCGGGTGACCGGTGCCATTCTGTTTGATCGCAATGCCGGGAAAACAGTTTGCGTTTCGGCTCGCGCAGTGATTATGGCTACCGGTGGCAGTGGACAGATTCGCTTACATGGGTTTCCCACCAGCAACCATGTGGGAGCGACCGGTGATGGTCTGGTGCTGGCTTATCGGCAGGGGTGCCGCCTTATCCATCTCGACAGTTATCAGTATCACCCGTCTGGGGCCTGTTACCCCGAAGCCCTGGCCGGGCAGTTGGTGACCGAGGCGATCCGCTCAATCGGAGCCCAGGTGGTCAATGCCCAGGGCGTGCACTTTATCGACGAGATGGCCTACCGTGATGTGCTGGCGGGAGCCATCATTAAGGAAACGGCAGAAGGAAGGGGCGTGAAAACTCCGCATGGTAAAGTGGGGGTATGGCTCGATACCCCGATGATCGATTTGAAAAAGGGAGCCGGGACATTGGCGCACCAGTTCCCCGGGTTGATACACCGGTTTGAGCGTTACAATATCGACCCGGCGAAAAAACCGATCCTGATTTACCCCACGTTGCATTACCAGAACGGCGGCATTCGTGTGGATGCGGAATGCAAAACGGATATCGCCGGACTCTGGGCCTGTGGAGAAGTGACTGGCGGATTGCATGGCAAAAACCGTCTTATGGGAAATTCGTTGCTGGATATTACCGTGTTCGGTCGCAGGTCAGCGGAATCGGTGCTCAGCAATATTCCTGAACGGGGAGCCGTGACTCTCAATAACCTGAATAGGTTTCGTGCGGAACGGGGAAAGATCGAGAGCGCAACGGTATCGCCCCAGTTTTTTCCATCTGCTTCAGGCATGAAACTGCAACCGGTGGCAGAGGAAGAGAAGCAGGAGACCGATTCTGCATCCAGTGATTTTGAGCCGCCAAACCCTTTCAACTTTTAACCACCCGGATTGATGGATTCTATTTTCTCCGCAGAGGGGCTTAAATTTTTTGTTGTCGTAGCTATTGCCGCTATTGTGATATTTCTCCGGCAACGCCGACAACACCGGTTAGCCGCAAATCCCAAGGTTGTGAAAGATGAGCTTGAACGGTTGGACGATACCGTTTTGTCCAATGTGGTGGTTTCCGCCGAGTTGGGGATGAATGATGTGAGTCATGTGGTGGTTTCAACTTATGGCGTGTTTGTCATTACCGTCAAAACAGAAGCGGGAAAAGTGTTTGGCAGGGAAGGGGACCGGGAATGGCAAATCAAATCGGGAAAGCAGAGGGATATTCTATATAACCCCCTATGGGAAAACCGCAAACATGTCAACGCTTTGGAAGAATTGACGGGTCCGGTCTGGTTCATCCCCGTGGTGGTGTTTACCAGGGCGGTATTAAAAGGGGAGTTCCCGGAGCATGTTCTCCGGCTGAAGGAATTGGTTCCGTATATAAAACGGCAAAAAACATCCCGCTTGTCTGATGACAAACGGGATGAAATAATACAAAAACTCCACTAGGCCCGGCGAACCGCCGGGGGTAACTAGCAATGACTCGTTAGGCCGAGAAGAACGATTGCTAGCCAGTAAAAGTTATTGCCATCTGCCTCCCTCGCTAGAGGGTTAGGCTGTGACGTCTACACCGCCGCCTTTTCCTGAAGGTATAGAGTGGTCTGTTGCTTCTACAGCGGACTCAATGAGAGAGACCGCCGCCTCACCTTCCTGTTTTTGGGCGTTGTTTGCTGTTTTGAGGGCCGCAGTCTGATATTGAGCACTCGCTCCTTGAGCTGAACCGACAGGTGTCATAATGTGATCCCTTTCAAATAGAATTATCCTTATAAGTCTTATCGGCAGGAAGTTGAGTAACTTTAGTAAAATATCAACTTTTTATTCCTTGGAAAAACAATGGTTTTGCGGTATGACGGTGCTGAAAACCCAGTAAGGAACGGATTGTTAACCGAGTTTGGGCGGGTATTTTTTCGTTAAATGGAATAAATACATTACAATAACGCTCATTCGTAGAATTGGAACCAAGAACAGGAGTAACGATGAAACGGTTAATGATTTTAACGGGTTGTTTGTTGGGGTTTTTTGTTATGTTGACGGGGTCCTCTCTGGCGGTATCGAAAGAGTACCTGTTCCCGCCAGCTAGCTACAAACCCTCTTGTGATACCTCTAAAACAACAATTTGTACTATAGAACTCTGGCTGGCCCACAAACATAAAAAGCAGAAAAAAGAGATCAAGGGCTTTCTGAAATCCAAGTCTCTTAAAGTGTTGCACCATACGATTCAGTTCTGGCGGCGTGGCAACGGGCACCCTCCGACAAATATTGCCATCGGTAGTGCTATCAGTGCGGAAGACGCACGTCTGGCGATTGATATCGCACTGAAATATAATGACACGGTGGACACGCTGATTTTGCGTCCACTCAATCCACCGAATTACGTAGCCATCGCCACTTCCGCCTGGGATGAGGAGTCGGAGGTTTCCATCAAACCGGAGGAGCTGGAAAAGTTGCGCGATCCAAAACTGACTACCGAAGAGTTCCACTCTCTCTATTATGAACTCACCAACGAAGCAGGCATCAAGAGGGATGTGTTCTACTAACCCCCACTAGGCGTGGGGCCAGTACTGCATTGCCCGTGGAGCAAGCAACACCATCAAGCGCAATACTTTTATATCCCCTCCCTTCATAGGGACTCAAGCCCGATAGTCTGAGGGGTTGGGCAGGGAGGGTTGGCTGACTTCTGTTTTTCGCTATTTCTTGCGCCGAGATAACTCTTTGCCAGCCAACAGAGCCATTGCAAGTTGGCCCCACGCCTAGTGGCCCCTTAGCAGGGGATGCAGCTGGGCAAGGGCTTGGTTGCGCCGAGACAACTCTTTGCTCGCCAAATAAAGCGACGGCACACTGGCCCCACGCCTAGTGGGGTTTGACAAATGGGGTGGGATTTGATAAAAGCTAAGCCTTTGAATTATCAGAAATTTTACTTTTTAGGAATGCACCCATGCTTGATTTAGCATTTGCCATGGCCCCGCCACCGGATGGAGCGGAATCGGGGGGAGGAAGTTTATTGGCATTATTGCCGCCGATGATCATGATGTTCATGATCTTCTACTTTGTTCTCATTCGTCCGCAAAAGAAAAAACAGGATGAAGCACGCAAGATGGTCGATGAATTGAAAGAGGGCGATAGCGTTGTGACCTTGAGCGGCATTCATGGAACTGTTAAGAAACTGAAAGAAGATACGATAATGTTACAGATTGCCGACAATGTCCGGATCAAAATCAACCGCTCTTCCATTGGTGCTAAGAGTGTTTAAATCGAGGTATGAGTTCTTATAATGTATAGGGATCTTAAGTGGAAAATCCCCTTGATACTCGCTGTAGTATTGGGCTCAGTATTACTGGCATACCCTTTGAAGGAAAAAATTTCTCTGGGGCTTGACCTGCAGGGAGGGATGCACCTTTTACTCGAGGTCAAGGTCGAAAAGGCGGTGGAAGCGAGCCTGGAGAGACTGGCGGACGATATCAAGAGGGATATCTCTGACGAAGACTTGGAAGTGGACCGCATCAAAGCCACTCATGATAATCGACAGGTCAATGTGCGTATGGTGGATAAACTGGATCTTCCACCGGTGAAAAAGGTTCTGGATGGTTATCCTTTTTTCAGTCTGGTCAGTGAGGATTCCGATGGACTTGGACTGGTCTATCAGTTGAGCGCAGACCATGTTACACAAATCGAACAAAATGCGGTGAGCCAGGGGTTGGAAACGATTCGCAATCGGGTGGATCAGTTTGGGGTATCAGAGCCAACCATTCAGGTCCAGGGGGAAAAGCGGATTCTGGTGCAGTTGCCTGGCATAAAAGATTCAGAGAGAGCTATAAACCTGATCGGGAAAACCGCTCGTCTTGAATTCAAACTGTTGGATGAAGAACAGAGTCTGGATCAGGCACTTGCGGGGAATGTTCCTGAAGATTCTGAAATTTTGTATCAGCGAGTGGAAAACAAGGAAACCGGAGAAGTTACCAAGGATCCCTTTCTTATAAAGAAGCGCACAGTTTTGACCGGCGAGACCTTGACGGGTGCGGAGGTTCGGTTTGACTCGGACTTTAATGAACCCTACGTCTCTTTGACTTTCAACAGCGTGGGTGCCATGATTTTTCAGCAAGTGACCCGCGAGAATATCAAAAAACGTCTGGCTATTGTTTTAGATGATAATGTCTATTCGGCTCCGGTTATTCAGGATGAAATCCCCGGCGGGCGTGCTCAGATCACGGGACGGTTTACTTCCGCCGAAGCAAGGGACCTGGCCATCGTTCTCAGGGCTGGTGCGCTTCCTGCACCGGTGGTGATTCTTGAAAACAGGACGGTAGGACCTTCGTTGGGGATGGATTCTATTGAAAAGGGAATCGCTTCCATTGTCTATGGTGGCCTTCTTGTCATCGTGTTCATTGCTATTTATTATAAGTTGTCCGGTGTGATTGCGGTGACGGCGTTGTTCCTCAATATTGTTCTTCTGGCCGGGGCGCTGGCATATTTTGGCGCGGCTTTGACCTTGCCGGGAATCGCGGGAATCATTCTCACCGTAGGCATGGCCATTGATGCCAACGTGCTGGTGTTTGAGAGAATTCGGGAAGAGATAAGGATTGGGAAAACGGTGAGAGCCGCGATCGATGCGGGATTTTCCAAAGCCTTTCGTACCATTGTTGATGCGAATATCACCACTTTCATTGCCGCAGTGGTATTGTTCCAGTTCGGTACAGGCCCCATCAAAGGGTTTGCCATTACCTTATGTATAGGAATCGCCGCCAGCATGTTTACCGCTGTCTTTGTGAGCCGAACTATTTTTGACGCAACCATGAACCAGAAAAAACTGGATAAACTGAGTATTTAAATTTATGAAAATTCTTAGTAGTGACACCCATTTCGACTTCATGGGTAAAATCAAAACGGCTATGACCATTTCAGGGTTAGTGATCCTTGTTGGCCTGGGGTCTGTTGCTCTGTCTGGGGGACTGAAGTATGGCATTGATTTTGCCGGTGGAACCCTGATTCAGTTGCAATTTAAAACCGCACCTGACATTGAGGTGATTCGTGACGGGCTGAAGACCATCGCACTTGGCGAAAGCACGATTCAGGAGTTCGGGTCGAAGCGGGACATCCTCATTCGCGTCCAGCGTTCCGAGGAGAAACTGGAGGCGGTGGGTTCCAAGGTTCGCAACAGTCTTAGTGGCAAGTTCAATAAAGATGATATCACCATCGCAAGAGTCGAAATGGTGGGGCCGAAAGTGGGCCGTGACTTGAGAGAAAAAGCCCTTCTTTCCATTTTGTACGCTGTCATTGGTATTGTGATTTATATTTCATGGCGGTTCGAGTTGCAGTATGCCATCGCCGCGATCATTGCTCTGGCTCATGATGTGCTGGTTACCCTAGGCGCGTTTTCGATTTTAGATAAAGAATTTACTCTTGTAGTTATTGCCGCGTTTTTAGCCATCATCGGTTACTCTCTGAACGATACCATTGTCGTTTTTGATCGCATCCGGGAAAACCTGCGCCGAAGAGGGAAAAACACGCTTGTTCAAACTATCAATGCCAGTATCAACCAGACATTGAGCCGGACACTGCTTACTTCCGGAACAACGTTGATGGTGGTTGCCGCCCTGTTTTTCTTCGGCGGAGAGATTATCCATGATTTTTCTTTTGCCCTCTTGGTAGGCGTTCTGGTCGGAACCTATTCGTCCATTTTTATCGCCAGCACGTTCCTGGTTTACTGGGACTCCCGCCACTAGGCGTGGGGCCAGTACTGCATTGCCCGTGAAGCAAGCAATACCATCAAGCGCAATACTTTAATATCTTCCCCCTGATAAGGGGGACTGAGGGGGTTTGCATAAACCAGTGGTTTTGCTGGCTAGCAAAGAGCTGTTCCCTCCCACGGGAGTGGGCTATTTGTCTCCGTTGGAATCATTTGCAATTTTCTTTAGGCCCATGCTACATTCCTTTCTATGAGTATTTCCCCCAAAGAGCAACTTCAGCAATTGATTGTCCTGCAGAATCTGGATGATGAAATTGCCGAACATAAACAGCTTCTTGCTGATATCCCTATCCAGCTTGATTCCGGGCGCGCGGAGCTGGAAGAGAAGAAGAAAATCTTCTCAAACGCTAAAGAAGAATTAGATGCGTTACAAAAAGAGCGTAAGGATATTGAGCTGGCGGTGCAGGGAGAAAATGACCACATGGCGAAAGCCAAGACCAAATTGCCGGCAGTAAAAACCAACAGGGAGTACACAGCTATCCTTTCCGAGGTGGATGCGATTAAGGAAAAGGTTTCCGGTTTGGAAGATAAAGAATTGGATATCATGGAAATTCTTGAAGAGAAGCAGAAGGAGGTTCCGGGAATCGAGAAAATATGTAAGGAAGAGGATGCCCGTTTCCAGGAATACAAGGCGAAGAAGGATGCCGAGTTGGACAGGATGAAGCAGGAACTGGGTGTGCTGGTTACCAAACGTGAGGCTGTGGGTGGTCAACTCGACAGGGTGATTATGCAACGCTATGAAAAAGTTGCGGGTTCCCGTGATGGCAGGGCAGTGGTCTTGCTACAGGGAAGTATTTGTCAGGGATGTTTCCAGCAGATTTTACCGCAGATGGCGATAGATGTTAAAGTTGGCGAATCCATTCAGCAATGTTCAAATTGCATACGTTTTTTATATTGGGAAGAAGTTCCAGAAGCCGCGACGCCGAAGTAAACCGGGTGACCGCTGTTTCGGCTTTATGGCCGGGAGAGAGGAAAGTCCGGGCTCCACAGGGCAGGATACTCCGTAACGCGGAGTGAGGGCGACCTTAAGGAAAGTGCCACAGAAAATACACAGCCTACC
>JABIAY010000050.1 GCA_018653085.1 Nitrospina sp. | reverse complement strand
GTTTGAAGGAAAAAACCTTTTAGACCTGGATGCAGAAGAACGCTCCCTGGCTGGAATTTTTATGGGATTCCAGTACCCGGTGGAAGTGCCGGGAGTGAATAACGCCGAGTTTTTGCGTATGGCTTTTAATGCCCGAAGAGTCAAAGCCGGTGAAGAAGAAGTCGACCCCCTGGATTTTGACGAACTGCTTTCTGAAAAAATGAAAATGCTTGGAATGGAAAACAAGTACAAGGAAAGAAGTCTCAATGATGGTTTCTCCGGAGGAGAGAAGAAGAAAAATGAGATTTTACAGATGGCGATTCTTGAACCCAAGCTTTCTGTTCTCGATGAAACCGATTCCGGACTCGATATTGATGCTCTAAGAATTGTCGCGGAAGGTGTGAACAGTTTGCGTAGCGAAAATAACGCGCTCATTCTCATCACGCATTACCAGCGTTTGCTGGATTATATTAAACCCGACTTTGTTCATGTCCTCAGTCAAGGCAAGATCGTCAAATCGGGAGATAAGGCGCTGGCGCTTGAACTTGAATCCCAGGGCTATGACTGGGTGACGACCGCGAATTGAGGAGAAGGTATGTCGGATACGCTTGTTGAGTCCAGTGCCGAGTCGGCATTCCTGGATCTACATAAAAAACATTCACAGCAAGGAGCCCTTGCCGAACTTCAGCAAACTGCGCTGAACCGGTTTGAGTCGCTCGGGTTTCCCCACTCCAAACATGAGATGTTCACCTTTGTGAATACAAAGGGACTGGTGGAAACTGCCTTTAATCTTCCCGGTGATTTTGGAAGGGTCTCTGAAGATTTCATTGCCAGCCATATTTATCCGGGATGTGAGCACCAATGCCTGGTTTTTGTCGATGGGGTTTTCAACGGCGGCTTGTCACGGATTGATGGAGTGAGTGCCAGCCTCATGCCTTTGTCTGAAGCCATGTCGGATCAGCAACTGAAAGATTATTTGTCGGAAACGGCAGAAAATGAAAACGATGCATTTGCTTCCCTCAGTACAGCGTTTTGTAGTGAGGGGCTGGTTTTCAAGGTAGACGACAACACACAAATTTCCGGAACGGTGCAAGTCCTTTTTGTTTCGACGGACAGAGATGCCGGGCCGGTTATGCATGCGCCGCGACTGATTTGGCAGTTGGGAAAATTATCCGAAGTCAAAGTGATCGAAAAATTTGTTGGCACCGAGGGAGGTTATTTCATCAACTCGGTTCAGGATTGGTTATTGGCGGAAGGCGCAGGGGTTTCATTGACGCAGATTCAGGCAGACCCTTTTGATTCCTGGCATTTTTCCAAAACCCGTATTCACCTGGATAGAAATTCCAGGTTTTATTCCTCCAATGCTTCTTCAGGAACGCAGTTGGCTCGACATCATTATGAGGTTCGGCTCAAGGAGGAAGGTTCGGAGTTGAGGTTGAACGGAGTCAGCGTGCTGGATGGTAAAGAGCAGGTGCATAATTATCTCCGCATCTATCATGAAGCACCCCAATGTATCAGCCATCAGCATTTTAAAAATATCGTCAATGGGCACGCGCGTTCCAGCTTCGATGGAACCGTGATCGTCAACCAGGGCGCGCAATCGACCAGTTCCGACCAGTTGATCAACAATCTCATGCTTTCCGATGACTGCCATGCGAATAATAAACCCAACCTGATGATTTTTGCCGATGATGTTAAATGCACCCACGGTGCGACCACCGGCCAAATTGATGAGGACCAATGGTTTTACCTGCAAACGCGCGGCCTGTCCGCCAAGGCGGCGAAAGCACTTCTCACCCGAAGCTTTGCACAAAGCATTATTCAGACCATTGAGTTTCCTGAAGTGGTGGCGGAACTGAATGACACACTTCTTAAGAAACTGGAGGCCGCTAATGTCTGATACCAGTGTGAGTATTGCTGGAAATATTTTGGATGTAGAAAAAATCCGTAAGGATTTCCCCATCCTTTCCCAATCTGTCCGGGGAAAACCCCTGATCTATCTGGATAATGCCGCAACAACCCAAAAACCAATATCGGTTATAGAGCGGGTCCATAATTTTGATGCGAAAGAATATGGCACTGTCCGGCGTGGGACTTACAAATTGAGCGAACAGGCCACCGAGTTATATGAAGGGGCGCGTCAGAAGGTAGCCGATTTTATGGGCGCAGAAAAAAAAGGGGAAGTCGTTTTTACCAGCGGCACCACCCAGGCTATTAATTTAGTGGCGCATAGTTTTGGCAAGCGGTTTGTCAATGAAGGCGATGAGATCATCATTTCAAATATTGAACATCATGCCAACACGGTTCCCTGGCAGGTACTTTGTGAAGAGCGGGGTGCCAGGCTCAAGGTCATCCCGGTGGATGATGAAGGTGAGCTGGTGATGGAGGAATATGAAAAACTCCTTTCACCCAAAACCCGCATGGTGGCGGTCAATCATGTTTCCAACGCGCTGGGAACGATCAATCCGGTTAAGGAAATCACCCAAAAGGCTCATGCTGTGGGAGCCCGGGTGTTGATAGACGGAGCGCAAAGCTCAGCGCATATGAAACTGGATGTGCGGGACATTGACTGCGATTTTTATACTTTTTCCGGTCACAAGATGTATGCTCCCAGTGGTGTTGGCGGAGTTTATGGCAAGATGGATGTTTGGGAGGAAATGCCGCCTTACGTGACGGGTGGGGATATGATCATGCAGGTGACGCTGGAAAAAACCACCTACGCCAAACCTCCCGCCCGTTTTGAAGCGGGAACGCCGCCCATTACGCAGGTGATCGGGCTGGGTGCGGCCATTGACTACCTTAATGGAATTGGCATGGATAAAATTGCCGATTACGAAAACGCTCTCCTCGAATACGGCACCCGGTTATTCAAAGAGATTGAAGGGGTGCGAATTATTGGAAACGCTCGCAGTAAAGCCAGCATCATTTCCTTTTTCAGCGACTCCGCACATCCTCATGATATGGTCCACTTTCTGGATCAGGACGGCATTGCCTGTCGGGGTGGGCATCATTGTGCTCAGCCGACCATGATCCGCTACGGAGTGCCAGCCACAACCCGGGCTTCAATGGCTTTTTATAATAAACCGGAAGAGTTGGATGCACTGGCTGAAAGCGTGAAAAAATGCGTCCAGTTTTTTTCGTGATATAATTCTACTCCACTTTGATTTTATAGCGATCCCATGTCTTACGATAACGAACTTTACCAGCAGGTCATTCTTGACCATAACCGCAAACCCAGAAACTTCCACGTTATAGAGGATGCCAGTCACTCCTGTCATGGTGTGAACCCTCTTTGTGGCGATGATATCACCGTCTATTTAAATGTAGACGAGGAAAAGATTGATGAGGTCAGTTTTCAAGGTTCCGGTTGCGCGATTTCAAAAGCCAGCACTTCCCTGATGACAGCTTTCCTGAAGGGCAAATCGGTGGAAGAGGCGCGGCAAATCAAAGATGAATTTCACAAGATGATTCTGGGAGAGCTGGACCCGGAAAAAGAAGAACATCATCTGGGTAAACTGACCTTGTTTATGGGGATCCGCGAATACCCGTCACGTGCAAAATGCGCCAGCCTGGCCTGGCATACTCTTGTCGGAGCATTGGACAAGAAATTTGAAGGTATCAGCACCGAATAACGGACGTCCGACCGTGTCTTCTAAAACCATCCCACATAACCTCGATTCCCTGACTCGCCCCGGCGACCTCGTCAAGAAGCTTGACGGGGAAAACCTGATTTGCACCGCCTGCGGACATTTATGCAAGCTGAAACCGGGGCAGAGAGGGATTTGCAAAGTGCGGTTCAATTCTGAAGGCACCTTGATGGTGCCTTTCCGTTATTCAGCTGGCCTGCAGAATGATCCCATCGAAAAGAAACCTTTTTTCCACGCGCTTCCGGGCAGTCTGGCACTGAGCTTTGGCATGCTGGGTTGCGATTTCCATTGTGCCTATTGCCAAAACTGGTTCACCTCGCAAAGCTTGAAAGACGAGGCTTCTACAGTTCGTGCTACTCGCGTCACTGCCGGAGAAATTTGCGACCAGGCCCAACAGCAGGGCTCCAAGGTCGTGGTCTCGACTTACAACGAGCCGCTGATTACCAGTGAATGGGCGGTAGAAGTTTTTCAGGAAGCGAAGTCAAGGGGACTCGGCACTGCCTATGTTTCCAACGGACATGGCACACCTGAAGTGCTGGAATATCTGCGGCCGTGGATGGATTTGTTCAAAATAGATTTAAAAAGTTTTTCTGAGAAGGAATACCGCCGTCTGGGAGGGAACCTGTCAGCCGTGTTGGAAACGATTCAATCGGTGTACGCCACAGGAATATGGCTGGAACTGGTGACCCTGTTGGTTCCCGGTTACAACGATTCGGATAAAGAGATGGCCGAAATTGCCGAGTTTATCGCCGGAATTTCTCCCGCTATCCCCTGGCATGTGACTGCGTATCATCCTGATTACAAAATGCAGGATCGGGGACGTACCCCGGTGGATACCCTTTTGCGGGCCACACGACACGGAAAGGAAGCCGGACTGCAGTTTGTTTATTCCGGTAATTTGCCGGGACAGGTGAAAAATACCGAGAATACCTATTGCCCTCACTGTCAGCAACTTCTGGTCGAAAGAAAAGGATTTCGAGTCTTGTCCGTTCATTTAAAAGGGGAGAGTTGCCCCTCCTGCAATGTTCCGGTGCCGGGCCGGTGGATTAAATCTTTTTAATATTTGTAGAAGATAATAATTTGATTTATAAAGAAGTCCGATACGTGCTTTATAGGGTTGCAACAGACTAGAGGTTGCGTTCTATATGGCATGATAAAAAACGGGAGATACTTGAGATGTCCAGAATGAATCCGGCGAAACCAATTGTTTTATTTCTTTTTTTAG
Source organism: Nitrospina sp. (assembly GCA_018653085.1). Taxonomy (GTDB): domain Bacteria; phylum Nitrospinota; class Nitrospinia; order Nitrospinales; family VA-1; genus LS-NOB. The sequence goes on along the minus strand of JABIAY010000050.1, from coordinate 41,185 downwards.
TATTCTGCTTTGGTTTATTTACGGGAACGGGTTTGGCAAAACCCGAATCAGGAGACGGTGCCTCGCAAAAATGGGCTCAAATTAACGGGTTTCGGTCCGCTCAATTCGGTATGAATGAGCGGGATATATTAAAAGCCATCAAGAGTGATTTTGGATTAGGAAAAAAACAGGTTTCCCGGCAAGTCCACCCGAATGAAAAAACCATTACACTGGGAATCAAGGTCTCAAAGCTTTTGCCTGAAAGCGGCCCGTCAAAAATATTTTATATTTTGGGTCATAAATCCAAACGTCTGATTCATATCAATGTCATTTGGGGAAAACCGGTTACGAAAAACCCGAACGCAGAAGCCGTGGTGGCAACCGCCAACCAGTTACGCAACCATTTTGTGCAGAAAAAATACCAGAAAGAAGGATTAGCCCTCAATGCTCAACTGGGTGAAGGGGTGATTCTGGTATTCCAAGGCAAAGACCGCAAAGGAAGAGCCGCAAGATTACTCCTGAGTAACCCGAAATCGGAAGATGATAAAAAAGCCGGTGAAAATATCGCACTTACTCTCTCTTATATCGAAAAACCGGAAGATCCGGATGTATTTAAGATCAAAGAAGGAGATTTTTAAATTCTGAAACATTTTGATTAAAAGCAAGTTATTCCATTATCTTCCCACCAATTAGGTGGGGGGATATTTTTTTGGCTCTTTTACCCTATAATACTCTCGGCTTTTTGTAACCAAAGCAAATTTTATCAGTCGAGGTAAGAGTATTTTTAGGCCAAAACACATAACGGGTCTGCACAAGAGTAAAGGACTGCTCTATTTTTCCTGTCTCACGGCAGGATGGATTTTGTTAATGGTCCTTCCAGTCTGGGGACAGACCGATCCTGGAATCATCGAAAAGTCTCTGCGCAAATCCCGTCCCGAGTTTCAACCCCCGCCTGAAGAAGTTGTCCCAGATATCCAGGTTGAAGATAGCCGCGAGCTGATTGATGCGGGCGCAGGCCCCACATTTTTTGTGCGGGAAATAAAGGTTGAAGGCAATACCCTCATCAGTTCTGAAGAACTCGCGCCGCTTGTAGATGTGGATGAAGGCGAAAATATGACTTTGGGAATCCTCACTCTGTATGCCAACGAGGTGACCGCCGCCTACGCGGCACGGGGTTATTTTCTCGCCAGGGCGTTCATTCCGGCGCAGGAAATACAAAACGGTGTGATTGTTCTGCAAGTGATGGAAGGGAAGCTGGGCGGTATTGAAGTAAAGGGGAATAAAAAAATCGCATCCGAACAATTCGTCCAGCGAATGGAATCCCTGCGTGATGAAGAAGTTCTAAACGAGTCGGCTCTCGAAAGGGTGTTGCTGGAACTGAACAGTCTGATGGGGGTTCAGGTGCGTTCGGTTCTTCGTGCCGGAGAACTTCCCGGAACCACCGATCTGGTCCTCCAGGTCAAGGAAGGAAGGTCCTACACCGCCAGCCTCGATGTAGATAATTTCGGCTCCCGGTTTACGGGGCCGGTGAGAACAGGGGTCACCGCTACCGTAGGAAACCTGTTCAAACTTGGAGACCAGTTTTCACTCCGTGTTGTCCAATCAGACCAGGGGCAGGACTATTTCCAGCCTTCTTTCCTGTTTCCCGTAACCAATCGCGGCACCACCTTGAAGGCTTCGTTCACCCATTCGGAACATGACTTGGGAGGCAATCTTAAAAGCCTGAGATCAGGTGGGTCCTCACAAATTTTTGCGCTGGAAGCCAAACACCCCCTGCACCGTTCGCGCACAGCACAGTTGTTTGTCAAAGGCGGAATGGAGGCGAGAAATTATACCAACGAGCAGTTAGGAGAAAACACCAGCGATGACAGGCTGTTCGATATTTATCTTGGGGTAGGAGGAAACTTCAGCGACGCATACAAAGGCAGGAACTTTTTTGATTTCCAGGCCAAGTCCGGTTTTACCGAAACCAATAACAAGGAAGGGCTGAACTCGAGAACCAACGGGCAGGGCGATGTGACGGTTTTTAGTACAAGCGTGGTGCGTTACCAGAATGCCAGTATCCTCAATAACAAAATACCCGAATTCATCAACAAAATACCCGGATTCTTTATTTTGAAAGCAACCGGCCAATTTACCACGGCCAGGGTTTTATCTCCCGACCAGACTTCTGTCGGCGGTTTCGGCTCAATACGTGGTTTTGCCCTTTCTGAATTTTCCGGTGACCACGGGTATACTTTTTCCCTGGAATACAATTACTCATTTCCATTTAAAATGCCGGTCTATGCAGGCTGGAAAGACAAGGATATCAATGCAACTCTGCTCGGTTTCATCGATCATGGTAAAGTATTCGTTGAAGATGCGGAATCCGGCGAAGACCACCAGGCCATCACCGGGGCAGGATTCGGATTCAAACTCAATATGCCGGCAAAAGATGAAGCTTTAGCCTCGACCAGTTTTTCGTTAATATGGGGGATACCCGTTATGAGTGGAGTTATTCCCGCAGATAGAAGTTTTGGAACTCTTTATTTAAGTGGTTTGATTTCTTATTGAAACCTTTTGGAACCACCGATGAACACAGATGAACACAGATTGATACAGGTTTTCTCTCCCTTGGATGACGACTGCGGGGGTTTTTGGGGTGTCATCCTGAGCCTGTCGAAGGATCTCGTTTTTTGGGTTTTTCAGCTTATGCAAATCGTACGGAAAGCAACAGCAGTCAGGCTGATTTGGGTTTTCTATATATTGTTCCTTTCAGCTCCTGGTTTTTCTTTTGCCGAAGAGAAACCAGTGGGGAAAATCATCGGCATTATCGGCACAGTCGAAATTCTGGTCGGCGAGCCGGTGGCCCAGGTCAAAAAAGGCGAAGCCCAACAAGCCTCGGCTGAAGTTTGGGAAAAGGTGAAAAAGAAACAACCTATCTACACCAAAGATACCTTTCGGACCGGACGAAAAAGTCGTCTCAAAATCCTCTTCGAAGATAAAAGCCTGATGGCTCTTGGGCCAAAGACCCGGATGTCTGTTGAATCCTATCTGTACAAACCCAAAGACAAACTGCGTCAAGGGGTCATCGGCATGGCGCATGGTCTTTCCATGTACATTGTCAATAAATCGCAGAAGAATAAAAAATCCTCGTTCCGCATTGTGTCGCCTACCGGAAACCTTGCCGCTCGAGGCACTCAGGGTTATATCAGCGCCAGCAACGAAAAAACGCTCATCGCCAATCAGGCGGGCACAGTTTCAGTCAGTAATAGTGACCCCAATGTGGGAATGGAACGCAAATCCCAACGGTTCGAGTTTGAAGAAGGATTCGAACCCTTTTTCTCCACCGCAGGGTTTGATGAGGGAATGGATTTCTTTGCCCAGACTCCCGGAGGGAACGAGGTGCCAATGGGGCCGATGACGAAATCCACGATCCTCAAAGGCCAGCCGCCGTCACCACCGGTACCGTTGACTCCGGGAGAGTTGCAGACCATCCGCAATGTAGTCCTGGCGAAAGTAGGGGGGAGTTCAAAAAATAAAGGCTTGATCAAAGTCGAAGAAAAGAAGACCAAAAAGAAGAAGAAAAAGAAAAAACAAAAAAAGAGTAAAGAGAAATCTGCCACATCAGAAACTTCAGAATCGAGTGAGTCAGAAGAATCTTCAGACTCTGAAGAAACCACCGAAGAGTCGAGCGAATCCGAAGAGACCGTTGAGTCCGAAGAACCCGTCGGCTCTGAAGAATCGAGTGAGTCCGACGAGCCTGTAGGTTCTGAAGAAACGGCAGGAACTCAGGAGTCTACTGGAGAGGTTGATGCAGGAGGCGACTCCGGTTTTGATTCCGGTTTTACGAGTGAATTTACCGAGGGTGCTGTTCCCGAAGGCAGTTTTGGAACAACTGAAGATTTTTCCACCGGCGTTGACGTTTTTGATGACTCAAGCACTGAAAGTTGTAGCGGGTAAGCCTATTTTTTCCCTGCCAAACCCCTTGAAGATTCGCAAGTTATTGATGTGTCCAAAAAAAGTCCTTCCCCTGCATTGCTTTACATCTCCCCTTTAATTACAATCACATGGCTGGCGCAGTCGCAATAATTTTACATGTTGTGTCAATGATTCTTTCAATTTATTAAAACCTTTGGAACCACAGATGAACACGGATGGACACAGATAAAAACTCTCCTCCTAATTTAAGGAGAGCTTTGAAGAACCCCGAGATCCTTCGATGAACTCAGGATGACACCCAAAACCCTGTTGTCATGCTGAGCCTGTCGAAGCATCTCGCTTGTAGGTTTTACCAGTGTCTCGTCCTGAAAGGTCGCATCTGTGGTTAATCGGCTTTTAAAAAAGATTTTTGTCGCATTCCTGATCTGGGTGATCGGCGGTTTTCCCACACTGGTCTTTGCTTTACCGGAAGACGGACAGATCGTCTCGGGTTCCGGCACCATCACCGAACCCACTTCCACCTCCATGCAGATAGACCAGTACACCGGTCAGATGATCGTCAACTGGAACTCGTTCAATATTGGCAGTTCCGAGTCGGTAAACTTTACCCAGCCCGGTACGGGCTCCATTGCGCTCAACCGTGTCATTGGTGCCGACCCCAGCCTTCTTCTGGGAAATCTCACAGCGAACGGACAGGTGTTTATCACTAACGGATCAGGCGTGTTCTTCGGTCCGGGTTCCAGAGTCGACACGCACGGCTTGATCGCCACGACCATGCAAATTTCGGATCAGGATTTCCTCAACCAGAATTACAATTTTTCTCAGGACCTGGATGATCCTCTCACCTCTGTCATCAACGAAGGCACGATCAGCGCCACCAGTTATGTAGGACTACTTGCCCCTGCTGTGGCGAACAGAGGAACCATTATTGCCAGCCTGGGTTCTGTTGACCTTGCGGCGGGTAAAGCCGCGACGTTGGATTTCACCGGTGACGGCCTGATCAGTTTTGAGGTGACTCAGGCGGTGTCGGGAATCGTGACGGATAAAGACGGCAATGTTCTGCAAGATAGAGTGAGTAATAGCGGACTCATCCAGGCCGATGGCGGTCAGGTGCGCATGACAGCGAAAGACGCAGGGGACGTCATCCGCCATGTGGTGAACATGGAGGGAACGATCCAGGCCAATACCGTTGTCGAAAAAGAAGGCCGGGTTTTCTTAACCGGTGGCAGTTCCGGTGTGGTCAACGTGTCCGGCACGATCACCGCATCGGGAAATGACTCAGGTGAGCAGGGCGGCACGGTTCATGTTCTCGGCGATAAGGTAGGCTTGTTCGCCAATGCTGTTGTGGATGTTTCCGGTGATACAGGCGGTGGCGAGGCTCTTATCGGTGGCGACTACCAGGGCAAGAACGCCGAAGTCCAAAATGCGAAAAGAACCTATGTCGGCGAAGACGCGGTGATCAACGCCAGTGCTGGCACCACAGGCTCTGGCGGTAAGGTCATTGTCTGGGCCGATGAGGTGACAAGATTCTATGGCAGTGTTTTGGCAACGGGCGGCTCGCTCTCTGGCGATGGCGGATTCGTAGAAATTTCAGGTAAAGGCAACCTTAACTTCCATGCCTATCAAATTGCACTGGGTGCGGTGAATGGTGTAGACGGGACATTGCTACTCGATCCGTTAAACATTACTATTTCTTCCTCAGCGGATTCCAATACAGCCGGCTTCCTCGCCGCATCGGACGACACAGAGGCCTTTGCCGATGATGCCGGGTTGACCAGTAACTTTGATGTCACGGCTAGTACCGGAAGTTTTGCCGGGGTGACCGGTACTATTGAACTTCAGGCCACCAATGACATTACTGTGAGTGCCGCCTGGAACCTGGCGACCTCTACCAGCAACAGCAACGTCAGCGTAGTTTTGCGGGCCGGTAACGATATCAACATCAACGCCGCCATTACTCTGGATGGAACCGGAACCCTGACCCTCGAGGCCGATGGCAACACGGCAGATGGGACCGGTAACGTGAACATCGCCGCCGCAGGTTCGCTGACAAGCAGTAGGGATATCAATATAACTGCCGCTGATCTGGTTATCACTTCAGGCGGAACGATCAATAGTTCAACCCTTGGTATGACCATCTTGTCTTCCACTGGCGGTACCATCGGCCTGGGTGATACCAGTTGCGGGGGCACCTGCTCCATGTCGATTTCCGGAGCCGAACTTGAAAGTATGACAGTATCATCTGGAGATCTGGTTATTGGGGCCACTACTGGCGGCAATGTCTTCGTTGATAATATCACCTCCGCGAATAGTGCTAATATTTCCAATCGGGTGACTCTGAACACCGCAGGATCTGTGACTTTCGAGAGCAACGCCTCGGTCTTTTCTAGCATTCTCGATATAAACGCGGATGGTGATATCACTTTCAACGCGAATGTGACATTTGGGGGTACCGGCAGTAACGTGATAGCTGATGTTGATACCAGTGGTGCAGGTGACTTCATGTGGCGGACGGGGTTACTGTTACGGATGTTTCTGGAAACTTTAGTATCGCAGCCAATGACATCAATCTGAATACGAGTGGAAAAATAGATGCGGGTACCGGCACACTTCTTATTAATAGAGCTAGTGCTTCTGGCACCATAGGCTTGGGGTCGACCACCTGCGGCGGGTCCTGCGACATGACCCTGGACGGAACGGAGATCAGTAACATTACCGGTCAGCTTGCGTTGGGTGGGGCAGGGATTACCACCATCTACGTCAACAGCCTTACCGCTGCGCAGACCGCCACCCTTAACGGTGCAATTCAGATAGGGGTATTTGGTGCTGGCACGGTTATCTTTGAAGGATCTACCTCGGTGTTTAGCGCAGGTACGGGTCTGTTTCTTGCCGCCTCGTCCGCAAATACGCTCAACGCCGGTATAACTGTCTCTTCAGGTGATATAACGGTGCAAAGCGGGACGGTAACCGCTGCTGACGGGGTGAGCCTGACCGCAGGCGGAGGATCTGTGACGCTGGGTACGGCAACTAATGCATCGGGAGCTTTCACGGTCAACGCAACAGGTGATATAACCATCAACGATAATTTCATCTCCTTGGGCAGGTTGACCATCACTGCTGATTCAGATGCCAGTGGAGCAGGGGACTTGACGCTTGCCAGCGGAGTTACGATAACCACCAACAATAACGCTTTGGATATTCAGGCGGCGAATATTGATAATTCCTCGTCAACCATTGACGCGGGAAGCGGGGCGGCAACTTTCGCCATTACCCAGAGCGTCACCGCAGATGGAACCGATTTTGCGAGTATCACCGCTGGGAGTTTGAGCATTGGTGTTGCCGGTGACTTAATTGTTAACGGTGTCACGGCTTCAGAATTGACCAACATTGCTGGCCTTCTTACTCTTGGTGCTACCGGAGACGTTACTTTCCAGACTGCGGCATCCTCCCATAATCAAGCCGTAACGGTTAATGCGGGCAATGATATTAATGTGAAAGTGGACGTGACCAGTGGTGGAGATTTTACTGCTACAGCGGATAGCGATGACAGTGGTGTAGGGGATTTCACGGTTGATTCAGGAGCAACAGTAACCTCTTCCGCTGGGGACATCAGTGTTACGGCTGTCAATATTGTTGAAGATGGCACCCTGGCTTCCATTTCCGGATCCGTAACCCGTATCGAAAGCAACCCCGCCACCGTGCTGGCAGATGAGTTGGATGAGGGTACGCAAAGTACATTTGTGCAGGACTTCACTTCGCCCACAGAAGCGGGTTGTTGATTCTGACTGGCGGGCCGCCGGTATCCGTGCTATTCCTTCCTTTTACTCAGGCAGAAAATCAAATCCCCCCAACCCCCTTCGTGGAAGGGGGAGCTTTAATGGACCCCTCTTTTTCAAAGTACCCGTTCCGGGCATGAAATCTTCGGAAGGGAATACCACAAGGGGCTGGGGTGATTTACAACCTCTCTATGCTATAGTTTTTCTCCGGGTGTCTTACAGGTTATTTTAGGTTAAGATAAGTCCGTTATTATTCTTCGCCAGCCGGGGTGGCATGAAAAAAAACTGGTTAAATTCTTTTACCGTTGCGGTCGCCTTGACCCTGGTCTCGCTTTATATCTATTCGCTCAACCTTCCCTTTTTTCATCTTCTTGAACTCAAAAGTTACGATTTTAAAATCCGTTCCCGTGGCGAAAGGCCTCTCACCGGTCAGGTTGTCGTTGTCGCTGTCGATGAAAAAAGCCTGAAAGAAAAAGGCCGCTGGCCGTGGCCGCGAACGTTCATGGCTGACCTGGCGGACAAGGTCAGCGAGGCAGGAGCGGCAGTGATAGGATTTGATATTTTCTTTCCGGAAAAAGACCGATATGTTCCCTTTGCATCGGTGAAAGAGGCGGCGAAGAAGAAAGATCTTTCCGGTATCAACTCAGAAAATTTTATCGAATGGATGCAGGAGGTCGGTGACTCGGACCGGTTGTTTGCCGAATCGATTCTGCGTTCTGAAAGAACGGTGCTGAGTTATTTTGTTTATCCGGAAGAGGACCGTTCGGGGGACACTTCGGAAAAATTGACTGCGGGACAAATGGAGTTGCTGGATTTTTCCCAGTTCCCGATTGTGCAACGATTTGATGATCTGGCTAATCCGGTTGATTTGCGAACAATGGCATCGGTTGGGCTCAGTTTGCCGGAGTTTGTGAACGCGGCGAACAGCGCCGGTTTTGTTACGTTTGTGCCTGAGGTAGATGGGGTGGTGCGTTGGGTCCCGATGGTCATGCAGTTGGGGGAATATCTTTTTCCGCCATTGAGCCTGCAGGTGCTCAGGGAGGCGACGCAACTTCCGCTGGCTGTTCGCGTTGCTCCGTTCGGGATCGATGGTTTGAAGCTGGGCGATAATGTGTTTCCGACTTCGGAGATTGGCGATTTTCTGGTTAATTATTTTGGGCCTGCTTACACTTTCACGCATTACTCCGCATCGGATGTGCTCGATGGAAAGGTGGGGAAGAAAGAGCTGGAGAACAAAATCGTTCTGGTTGGAGGCACAGCGGCGGGCATCCATGATATTCACACGACTCCTTATGGTCCTCTTTATCCTGGGGTCGAGGTGCATGCCAATATTATCGAAAACCTGATCCAGCAGGATTACATTTTACGTCCGGATTGGCTACTGCTTCTCGATCTGTTGGTCATCCTTGTTTCGGGCATTTTTCTAGGTTGGGTTTCGAATCACTTCAAGGCTTATACCATGGCTTCAATACTGGTGTTTGGAATTGCCGGGTATTTGGTTGCGGATTACTATCTGTTCACCCAAAAAGGATTGTGGGTCCATTCCATCTATCCCATTTTTACGCAGATTTTTGTCTATTCGGGAATTACGGTATTTAAATTTGGATTTGAGGAGCGAGAGAAAAGGTTTATCAAGGGCGCGTTCAGTCAATACCTGGCACCTGCCGTGGTGAATCAACTGGTGGATAATCCCAGCCTTTTAAAGTTAGGTGGTGAACGAAAAGAGTTGACTGCGTTTTTTTCAGATGTTGCCGGGTTTTCTTCCATTTCAGAAAAGTTGTCGCCTGAAGACTTGGTTCATCTTCTTAATGATTACCTGACAGAAATGACAGATATCATCAAAAAATATGAGGGAACGGTAGATAAGTTTGAAGGCGATGCCATCATAGCTTTTTTTGGAGCTCCCATTCCTCACAAGGACCATGCCCGGCGGACCTGTATGGTTGCGCTGGAAATGCAGGAGCGACTTGCCCAGCTTCGGGAAGGATGGAAAAAAGAAGGGAAGTCGGAGCTGTTTATGCGAATAGGTATCAATACAGGGCCTGCGGTAGTTGGAAATATGGGGTCCCTGACCCGTATGGATTACACCATGATGGGCGATTCGGTGAACCTTGCCGCACGGTTGGAGGGTGTGAATAAACAATACAAGACAGAAACCATGATTAGCGGGTTCACTTACGCACAGGTTGAAGAGTTTGTTGAAGTGAGAGAGCTGGATCTTATTCGTGTTGTTGGGAAAACAGAACCGGTAAAAATATATGAGCTTCTGGCAAAAAAGGATGGCGTTGATGTGAATCAAGAACAGGTTCTGGAGTGTTACAATAAAGGTTATAGCCTTTATAGAGCCAGGAAATGGAACGAGGCGGCAGAGTGGTTTGAAAAGGCTTTGGCTTTTGATGAAAGTGATGGGCCTTCGTTGACCTTTTTTGAACGTTGCATAACTTTTCAAATTCATCCACCCAGAGAAGATTGGGACGGGGTGTTTTCGTTTGGTGTTAAATAGTCGGATGAGAGAATAGAATGCATTTTTCCACCTATCTATTAGACAATGAATTTGTAACCGCTGAAGAGCTGGAAAATGCTTTGCGGGAGCAACAAACCCTTAGGCCGACATTGGGCCAATTGGCAATGGAAAGAGGGTGGGTTTCTCGAAAAGGTATTTTTCAAATATTGACGAGTCAAAACGAGACGAGTCAAAAGGGTAAGAGGTTTGGAGATATTGCCGTAGGTTTGGATTTATTAACGGATTCGCAGGTGGCCGAACTGGTGCTTGCGCAGAATAACCCAACCAATTTCATTGGGGAAATTCTGGTTTCACAGGCTGTGCTTTCTGTTTCCAGTCTGATAAAAGCGTTGTCTGGGTTTAATAAAATTTTAAAAACACAAAAAACCCCTTGAGGGTTATTACTGAAAATTTTTATGCACTCCTGCTATGTTCGGGAGAGAGGAGAATGTTGTGAAAAATAAGAAACAAGTGGGTAAGGCGTTGGGCCGGATTGCCAGTGGCCTCTTTGTCGTTACCGCTAAATGTGAAGATAAAGAAGATGCGGTTCTGGCAAGCTGGGTCAATCAGTGTTCGTTCGATCCTCCTGCTGTAACCATAGCTTTAGGAACCCTGCGCGCCGCGCGACTTCTGGTCGAAGGGGCAGGGGCTTTCATCGTAAATGTTTTGCCTAAGGATGACACGGCCCTTTTAAAACATTTCAGCCGCCCCCCGGAAGATATTTTCAAGGGCGTAAAGACCCGTAAAGGACTGGAGGGTATTCGTATTTTAAGTGACGCGGTGTCTTATCTGGAATGTGAAGTGGTTCAGTCGATGCAGTCCGGCGACCATGTTCTATACGTTGGCGAAATTGTAGGAGGAAAAACTCTTAAAGGGGGGGACCCTTATATCCATGTCCGGGATAATGGGTTTAACTATTGATCGAGGCCGATCATTTTAAGGAAGTCGGTTCGGGTGATCGCCCAGTAAGCACCGGTGGCGAGAAACGCGATAGCACCGACAATAATCGCGCTTACTTTGACCATGCGTTTTGGATCGTTGTCGTAAAGTTCTTTCAAGTCGCCAGCCATACTTTCCACAACGCCCTCATTGGCGGATTTGCGAAATGTCTTGTCGATGGCATCGCGACCGTAAATGATCCCGAAGATCACTGCGATAATCAGTATTTCAATAGCGCCTATCATGTCGTTATGGTAAAGGGGAGGGTTATCCGTTGTTTGGGGGTACCACCCGGTTCGTTAATTTTTTATCTCCGGAGACCGGGGCGGCATTTTTAGTGCAACGAAATCCATAGTCATCCATGCGGCTACTCGGGTTGCCATTATTGCGGAATGTTGAGTAAATAAAACCTTTCATATCCCGCCATGAACCGCCACGAACAGCTTTGAATTCCCCTCCAATGGGTCCTCTGGGGTTTGCATATTCTGATTGTTCACTATAATACTCGCGATCATACCAGTCGTCCACCCATTCTTTAACGTTTCCGGCCATGTTATGTAGGCCATAAGGGCTTTGGCCTTCTGTCAAGGCCTGTACCGGCACCATGACTTTGTGTTTTTCTTCCTTGGTCCAGGTCTGAAAATAGCGAGCCAGAGTGTCGGATGGCGGGCCGTTGCCCCAGGGATAAGTTTGGGCAGAGGTACCGCGTGCGGCTTTTTCCCACTCGGCTTCTGTGGGCAGGCGTTTTTCTTTCCATTTACAATACTCGTTCGCCGCGTTCCAGGTGATATTGTTGATGGGGTAGTTTTCCAGGCCGGGCCGAGGGTGGAAGCGGCCGTCATAGTGAAGCGTTCCAAACTTGTTGTCGAGATAATATCCTTTTGCATTGTCCATCGTATTCAAAAACTCAGCGAATTTCTCGGCGGACACCTCGTATTTGTCGATCCAGTAGGAGTCCAGATAAACGCGATGCTCGGGAGACTCATCCTCCAGAGATTTATTGGACCCCATTATGAAAAATCCAGGGGGAATGAGGGCCATGTTCTCTTCTTTTTCAGTCGAGCTTATTTTACTTAGGGAAAGGATTTTTTCAGCTTTCCCGCTTGTCGGAAGCAGTGCTCGTAAAATACTTCTGGCTTCCTCACTGAAAGGGCCGTTGGTTTCCATCTGCAGATAGGTTTGCAGACTGTGCCGTGACTTTTCGGGTTGGCGGGATTTAAAATAAATCCATCCTTTAAAAAACTGTAAATCCGCTCTATGCGAATAATCAGCGGGGACTCCTTCGATATCCTGAATCATGAGCTCGATAGTTTTCGCAGAATTCTCCAAAATAACTTTTTCATACCATTCTTTTGCCGGGTTGTATTTTTTTTGCAGGAGCGAATAAAACCCCAGGTTCATTTGTGCCATGGCTTTCAGTTGTCCGACCTCTTTTCCTTTTTTCAACCCGCGAAGCGTCCAGGCCTCAGCCATGGGTAAATCATGGAGACGATAATAGATCCAGCCAAGTTGAATATAGCTGGTCAGACGGGTCTCATCTTGGTCTATGACAAGCCGATATTGCACGATGGCGTGCTGAAAATCTTCCATTTCAAAATACATATCTGCAAGGCCTTCATGAATTTCCGGAGTATCTGGGAATTGACTTTGAACATTTTTGAGTGTTTCAATGGCAAGTTTGTGCTGTCCCAATTTTCTATAGGCTACAGCAACGTTGAGATGGTTTTGCAGATTCATCGGTTCGATCCGGGCAAGAATTTTCAGGTGCAACAGAACGGGTATGAGTCGATTGTTCAGCATATACATATTGATCAGCATTTTATGGGCTGGTTTGAACCCGGGGTCCATTTGGGTGATTTGCAGAAACGTGTTGAACGCCTGGGTGGCTTGGCCGGATCCCAGCAACACCAGGCCAAGGTTGAACAAGGTGGATGTGTTTGCAGGATCGGCTTTTAAGGCTAGCTTATAATGTTTGATGGCTTCCTGCGGTTTTTTTAGCTCTGAATAAATATTTGCCAGGTTATTCTGCGCGTCTATCGACTGGGGGTTGATGGCGGTGGATAATCCCAGATAGAATACGGCCCTTTCCGGTTTCTGATTCTGATAATAAACCATTCCGACATTTGAAAAATAAGCACCCAGGGTTTGCCGGGTATTCAGGTTTTTCATGAAATAGGGGTTTTTTGTTTTTGCTGAAGTCCCAAATCGTTGCCAATAGAAGCTGTCGGGATAGGAAACTCCCCGTTCGGTGGGTTCGATATTTATCTGCACGGCTTCTTGTTCATAGCGGACGAAAAAATGATTGGGTAGCGCGACACCATAAAAGGGAATCCCAAGTTTTTGTCCAAGAATTAAATACAAAAGGGACAGGTTCATGCAATAACCTTTGTGGGTGTCCAGCAGGCCATGGAGAAAAAGTTCCTCGGGGTTAATGGGAACGCCTTTTTCATCTACCTGATCGGTGTAACGATAGCCTGCCTCCTCATGGATGGTGGTTCGGATGGCTCGGATTATGTCCTCGTGCCTGTCCAGCCCGCTTAATTTTTGCCTGGCTGAATGTAAAAGTTTTTTGATTTTTTCTTCCAGTGGGACCAAATCCAGGGAAGGTTTCCAGTGTTTTGAAACCATTAGAAGGGTTTCCAAAAGGTCGGGTTGGGTGTTACTATCTTCCCTGATTTCCAGGAGCCGGGTTTCTATATTCCCCACAAACGGGGGATTGCCAGAAGCGCTTATCGGCTGTAGGATATGAGTGAGTAGGAAAACAAGAACAGAAAAGCTTATAAATCTTTTTGGTGGCATAAAAAGTAGCTGTTTAGGATCTTATAAAGGTTATTGATCATTATATCAGAAGGTGAATTTGGAGTGCTAAAGAAACGGAATCAGCGAGTTTCTTTCATCGGGAGAAACGGATGAAAATTCTAGTAGCGGAAGACGATCTGGACAATGCCCGGCTCCTCGAAAGCATACTCAGAAAAAACGCTCATACTGTGGAAGTGGTGGGTGATGGTAAAGAAGCCCTCAAGCGGTTGAGGGAGAGGCGGTTTGATGCTCTCCTGACCGATTGGATGATGCCGGAAATGGACGGAGTGACCTTGATTCAGAGGGTCCGGGCTGAAGTTGAAACGGCTCCGTTTATTCTGATGGTTACTGCTGTCGGAGATGATGACTCGCGTCAGCAGATACTTCAGGCTGGTGCCGATGAATTTTTAATCAAGCCCTACCAGTCCGAAGATGTGGTTCAGGTTTTATCCGATGGGTTTGCCCGGTTCACACAGCCCGAGCCAGAGGTCTGCGTGATCAAGCCGGTTCGGGTTAAAGGCCTACCGCCCTTTATTGGAGTTTTGGTCACTGCTGGTACAGGAAGCCCGTTAAATATTCCCAAACTTTTTAATTCCATCAGCAAAGATTGCCCGGCCTCTTATTTCGTTGTTCAACATGGCCCTGAATGGATGACGGAGCTCCTTGCCCAGCAGATTAGGCTGGAAACCGGTTTCCCGTGTCATGTTGCATTACAAAACCTGCAACCGGAAGTGGGGCATATTTACCTTGCCCCCAGCGATCACCACTTGGTGGTCAATCCTCCTCCTGTATCACTGGGGTTGAACCTGGGCCCAAAGGAAAACTTTATGCGGCCTTCGGCAGATATTTTGTTTGGGAGTGCGAGTGAGGTATTTGGGGAGTTTTGTGTTGCTGTCATTTTGTCAGGAATGGGCCGTGATGGAGCCCGAGGCGCAGGAACCATTAAAGCCGGGGGAGGGGCGGTCTTTATAGAAAGCTCCGGGAAATCTTCAGTGCCTTCCATGCCGCAAACGGCTTTGGAGTCCCGGGTGGTCAGTGCTTCTCTGCCCCTTAATATGATGGGGGAAGCAATAAACCATCAAGTGATCCTATCGAACAGAAAACTTCTGCACCGTAAGAGAGAAGAATAGAGCGGTTTATTCTTTTCTAACCATCCATCCTTCAATAAGAAACATTCCCGCAACCATTAAAAGAAAAGGGGTGGCCAGAGGTATGCCATCGGAGGTTTGAGGTGTGGTTGTTTGGGAGTGCGGCTTCTGAATTTCTATTTTCATACCCTCAAGAAAACCCTCGATTTCTTTTTGGGATATCTTCCCCGTCTCTGACTCCTGAACATCAATATTAACAGTGAAGGTTCCTGCTGGTTCCGCATCCTTGGGAATTTTTTTCAGTGTTTTCTGTATTCTTGTTTCGCTGGAAGGTAAAGAAAAAAGATGGTAAATCCCCGGCTGGAAGGTATTGCTGAAGACTTCGTTTTCCAAAATGTGTAAGGTCCCATCTGGTGCGCGAACTATCCAGTTGTTATCCGTGCTCGATGCGTTTTGACGAAAAGATTCTCCCACCAGCAAACTCTGCCGGAAAATACTATCCAGTCCCCTGGCAGAATACTGGGTCCATCGCTGAATCCAGGGTAAAAAAGTCGGTTGAATCGGAAAATCATTCCAATCTCTATCCAGGGAACTCAAAAATAGTACAACAATACCTTTTCCCACACTCGACTCAATCACTGCGGGACTCTGATTTGAAAACCAGGTTCCCACCTTGAATATTTTATCTTCCCTTGCCTGAATGGTATACATGGAATAAAAATTGATTTCCCGCATCTCCTCCAGTTCCTTGGGAGAGAAAACCTTCATCACCGGGTGTGAGTTGTTTTTTAGCAACAGGTGTGCCCCCTCTTTGACTTGATGCTGAGAGTCCAGTTTGACAGGCAAGAGGTTTCCTAAACGTTCGTTGAAATATTTTGGGTCTACCTGATCCCCCATTCCAAACAACAGGGCACCACCATTTAAAACGAATTTCTCAAGCTCCAGTTCATAGCCCGGGGAGAGTTCACGCACGTTCGCCAGAATGACGACTGAAAAATCGGACAGGTTTCGCAATGGAAGTTCAGCAAGTGTGGAAATGGTAGGGTCGATATGCGACAGAGATACCGAAAAAGGATTGAGGGCCCGCTCAAGATAAAAAGATTCGCTTTGATGTGAAATGGTCTCCGGGTCCCCATCGACCACCAGAACTTTGATGTTCTGACTGGGATGAAAAGAAAAATATCTGGAATTATCTGTCGTCAACGAATCGTCCGAGATATGCACTTTCCCATCAAGAGGCTGGTTTCTCCTTAAAGGGTAAGAAAATTCGTGGGCAAGAGTTTGCCCAGGCGGAATATCGAGGAGTTCTTCCTTTACAATTTTTCCTTCGAGAAAAAGAGAGAGCGGTCTTCTGCTCAAGGTGTTGGAAAAATTTCTAATCTCTGCTTTTACTCTTAGTAAACGACTTTGGGTGAGAAACTCCTGGGATATCTGGACGTTTTTGACCATTCCCTTATTGTCATCAGACTGAAGGCTCGAAAAATTCAGCACCTTAACCGGGTAGGGTGCCGTGACTTTTGCAAATGCTTTTTCCTTCCAGCCATTTTTATCGAGATCGGTAAGCAGGAAAATTTTCTTTTTTTCCTGCTTTGCAGAGTCAAGCAGTTTGATGGACTGCTCAACAGCATGTCCGATATGGGTTGTGCGGAAGGAGACAGACTGTGCTTTCAGTATTTTTTCAAAAACAGTTTTATCTGAGGTCCAGTCCTGTTCAATACGTGCAGGAGAAGAGGCAAGAACCAGGCTGTATTCACTTTTTTCGGGAGCCCGCGCGATTCCCTCAACAACGAATTCCAGCGCGTGATCAAAAAGCGTTTCCTTGTCGGCCTGCGTTCCCATACTGTAGGAGTCGTCCAGAATAAATACGATGGAAGTGGGAGAAGGAAATGCCTCTGATTGTTTGAAAGAAAAAAAAGGATCGGCCAGGGCAAGGCTGAACAAAATGATGGCGAGGCAACGGGCTAAAAGCAGTAACAATCTGTTGGGTCGGGATTTTTTGATCGAGCGTTTTTGCGATTGCGCAAGCAGATAGACTGCTGAAAACCGAATATGCTTTTGTTGCCTTCGAGTTAAAAGGTGGATCAGGACAGGAATGGTAATTCCGAGCAGGCCATACAAGAATAGTGGGGAGGAAAAATTAAGGTTCATAATTTGACAAGGCTTTTACGCTTGAGTAAATAGTAAGTCAAGGCCTGATCCAGGGGCTCGGAGGTGTCCAGAAAAACATAATCCACTCCCAGCCCATTACAGTCTTTTTTGAATGAATTTATGTGGTCCTGAACAGTCTTCTGGTATTCCTCGCGAATGTCTTTTGGGTCGAGTCCTACGGTGGGATCATCTTCCAGCGACTCAAAAAATATATCCCCTTCGAAGGGCAGGTGAATTTCATCAGGGTGCAAAACGTGGAACAAAATGACCTCGAGCCCCCTTGAGCGAAGGAGCTTTAAACTTTTCTGCAGGTCCTGGTTCTGCACAAAAAAATCCGAGACCAGGATGAGCATGCTCCTTCCCGGCAGTCTTTCGGCCATGCCTCCCAGAACATCGGCGATCCGGGTTGTTCCCTGCGGGGAAATATTAGCCAGGCCATGCAAAATATGCTGGTAATGGGAAGCTTTGGAGCGAGGAGGAATATGCTCAACAACCTTGTCGTTAAACAGAGTCAGGCCTACCGCGTCAAATTGTTTCAAAAGCAAATAAGAAAGTGCCGCAACCAGGGTGCGGGCAACTCCCATTTTCGGGTGTTGTTCTTTCAGGGGAGACTGATATCCCATCGATCCGCTTGCATCCAGTAAAATCGTACACTTCAGATTGGTTGATTGCTCAAACTGTTTGACATGATATTTGTCGGTTTTGCCTACCATCTTCCAGTCGATATGGCGGATTTCATCACCGGGGGAATAATCCTTATACTCGGCAAATTCCACCGAAGACCCCTTGTGGCGACTACGGTGTTGCCCTGTTAGCAGTCCTTCCACCAGATTCATGGCGGTTATTTTCAAGGAGGAAATACGGGAAAGGACTTGAGCATCAAACTTTTGTGCAGAATTTTCCATAGACCCGGTTGAAGTGGGAAAAAGCTATCTTTTCACATTGTCTCACAAAACCACTGGGTGTGGGGCCAGTACTGCATTGCCCGTCAAGCAGGCACCTAGTGGCGGGTTGACATTGAGAGGAACACCTATAAAATGATCTTTCACTAAAGAAAAAGGGATAAGGAATGAGCAAACCATTTAATGATGATCCAGTCGAAGTGCTGGTAAAAAAGTTTTTGTCTGGGAACGGAACGATTCTGGATTTGCGGTTAAAGTATATTGGTGATGAGGGTCTGGAATATTTGGCTAAATGTCCGGACCTGGTTGATCTGGAAGTGTTGAACCTTGAAAGAAACGAAATTACCGATAAGGGAATCCAGGCACTGGCAGGTTCTTCTATTATCACAAACTTGAAGGAGCTACATCTGGAAAGAAACGAGATCGGCGATGCCGGAGCCAAAGCCATTGCCGGTTCCGCAAATTTTTCCTACCTGAACTTCATCAACTTATGGAAAAACAAAGTGGGAGCCGAAGGGGCCAAAGAGATTGCCAGTTCCACCATTCTGGTTAATTTGAAAAGCCTGGATCTGGCTCAGAATAGCATTGGCGATGAAGGTGCCAAGGCTCTCGCCGAAAGCGATACCCTGGCTGGTCTGGAGTTGCTTGAGATATTTGGCAGTGGCCTGACCGATGAAGGCAAAAAGCAACTCAAAGAATCCACGGCCTTCCCTAAATTGCAGACTCTCGTGGTAGAGTAACTGACTTTCTTACCTTTTTTGAAGTCCGCTTACTTCGGGTGCTTTTTTATTAAGTATTTGTAGTAATCATTGATGGACAAGGTCCCCATCATTTGCTCATGTTCTGTCACCACCAGGTGGTGGATGCTATGATCCCGCATGACTTGAGCGGCTCTTTCCATGCTTTCCTTGCTTTCGAGTTTGATGAGAGGAAAGCTCATGACAGCGGCCACCTGAACTTTTTCAGGGTCCAGGCTTTCAGAGACCACTTTTCTGCTGATATCGTGATTGGTAATGATCCCGATGTACTCCCCGCTCTCCTCGACCAACAGGGAATGGATCGCATTATCGTGCATGGTATGAGAGGCTTCCATAACACTTGCTGTGGCACCAATACTTAAAAGGGATTCCGCCATGTAGTTATGGATTTTTTCCATTTCGGCTCACCGGATTTTTAATGACATTGCCTGCAAGACTAATCTAGTCCCGGTACTCAAACCTGTCAATGCACCTCCGGTCAGCATACTCTCAAGCTTGTGCCCCTATTGTGAGTTTCCTTCTGGGAATAGGCTCAATCGTCTTTCTTGAACAGTTCTTTCAATCGGGCCTGGCAGCGGGGTTCCTTGGTCAGTTCGAGCATGATTTTCTCGTTGACGCTCAAATTCTGTAAACTGGTTTTAGAATAGTAGTGGGAAAATGCCGCCCAAAGACTGGGAATATCGCGGAATTCGTTGTAGGTAGAGAGGATGTTGGTCATATTGGCAACGCTCCGGCCATCGACCCCATCAAATAAAATATACATCTGCATGGAGAGGTCATAGAGCACCTGTGAAAGATGCTCGATGGCTACCTGTAAAAAAGGGAATTTATTCACGTTTTTTTTCATGGACGCGTTATCGGAAGAAAGGACGGCGATGTTCCTTTTAACATTTTCCATGTCTTCGGAAATTTCTTCCCAGATTTTGTCGTTCATCAGCCTTTTTTCCAGTTTTGCTTTTTCGGTTTTCCCAGGAAACAGTTTTTTAAAGGCGGAGTAAATGCCTCCCATTTCCTTGACCTTGTTGGGGTAGGTTTTTCTTATATTTTTTTCCATGCTCTTGTCATAGCCCTGCATCATTACCATGAACTCTTTTTTGTCCAGGGGTTCATCGTTCTGAATTTTTTCGGTAGTTTTTGCGATGCTTTGAAACAGCAGTTGCTTTTCATCCGGCGGATACCAGAAGTCTATTTCCTGGATGATAATGTTGATCCGGTTCAAAATATCCCGTCCATACTTTTTTTCGTGATGGGGAGTGATGATGATGGTAATGTCTTCTGCATCTTTTTCCCGGACAACAATATTGAAATTCTTTTTAAGTAGCTTGGAAAAAATCATATCCAGTCTGGAAAAATGGATTTGCCTTGCCTCGATGCAATTCCAGGTTTCATCCATGACGGCTTTAAGTCGATTTTTTTCAACTTCCTGAGAAAACTTGGACTCCAGAGTGCTTTGTGCACGTTTAATCATTTGCTCGTTATAAACGATGAGATTTTTTTTGATCTCATTGAACTTTTGCAGGAGCGCGACTGATTTTCTCACCTCATCCGCATAGGAATACTTCTTTTTCGATTTCTGTATTAGCGTGGTCAGGAAGGCTCCTGTGTCAAAGACATCACTCATGCGGGAAATCAGCATGCTCATTTCCTTGACCTGAAAATAAAATTTACCCAAGTCCGGTTCTGACCTTTTGTCCTTTAGAAAGGCCTCCATAAGTTTGCAGACCTGATAGTAAATGTCGTTGAGTTCCTTATAGGCTTCGGGAGAGTTGTCAAAGAACTGGTACTTGGAAAAAAGCCCGTTCTTCATTCGCAATACGTTGTAGCCGAGGGTTTTATCTTCGCCCGAACCGTAACCATTGAAAAATTCATCGAGGGTAATGCTGTGCTCTTCCAGTTCGCTAACCAAGTCATTCAATTCGGGAACCACGGTTTTCCCCATATTTCCGGGCTCCCGATAGTATTTTTCCATGTAGTTTAATTCAAACCGGATATTGGGAAGGACAAAGTCGAACGAGGCGAGAATGAGTTCTACAGTTTTAAAAACTTCCTGTTTATAGACTTCCAGTTTGCATTCATACTGATCATCGGCAATTCGTTCTACATCCTGCTTTAAATCTATGAATACTTGGTCGATATCTTTCAAGCCCTCAAGAGCTCTTGATATGTCAATAGGGTCGGAGCCGTTTTTATAAAGCGGCCCACTGGCTTCCTTTTCCAGATCCGGGAGCTTTTTCTGGTAGGAGGTAATTACGGACAAAATTCGCTCCCTCTCCTCCTCCGGGCCTTTATCTCCAGGCTCGATTTCGGCAGCGTCTTTGACCTTGTTCTCAAAAAGAGATAGCTGGCTCGCCAGAGTTTCAATATGCTTCTTGAGCTCAGGCAGTGCCTTAGAGTCAATCATTATTATTTAATCTCCGTGTTTATAACATCTTACAATCCTTGTAAAGCTAAAGGAAGCAATAAATGACGTATTATCAGTCAACAGGGGGTTTTTTATTGATGCCTGGATGGGCTGAAAATAGAATGCTGAGATCATTTTGACCCGTTTTTGTCTGGCAAGTTCGGGCTAATTGACGGTTTATGAGTTGCTTTAAGTTGTTGCGGAAGGTGCAATCCGTGTGTCGATATGTTTTTAAATGATTTCCGTCAACTCCATGTAGTTGCCGAGGAATCGGTGGAGGGCTTTGTTTAAAGGCTGGTGCTCCGGGATGGTGAGGTCGGGGTCTTGCTCGATGAGGCGAAATGCTTCTTTCCGGGCTGTCTCCAGCACCCGGATATCGCGGAGCAGGTTGGCGATTTTTAAAAGAGGCATTCCCGACTGCCGGGTGCCCATGAAGTCCCCGGGTCCGCGTATTTTTAAATCCTCTTCAGCGATGACGAATCCGTCGCCGGAATTTTGCATGGCTTTCATTCGGGCCTGCCCTTCTTCGGATACGGGGTGGTAAGCCATCAGCAGGCAATAGGAGGAATGGGTTCCCCGGCCTACACGGCCCCGTAACTGGTGGAGTTGAGCCAGACCGAATCGCTCGGCATGTTCAATGATCATGACGGTGGCATTAGGAACATCAATGCCCACCTCAATGACTGTTGTGGAAACCAGAACCTGAATTTCATTTTTGAGGAACCGGGACATAATGTCCTGCCGATCCTCTTTTTTAAGTTTTCCATGAATCAGGCAGATTGTGTAATCGGGGAACTGGTCCTGAATAGAATCGAAAACGGTAACAGCGGCTTTAAGGTCCATTACTTCCGATTCTTCAATCAACGGGCAGACCACAAAAACCTGTCTGGTCTGTTGTAGCTGTTCTTCCAGTATGCTGTAGGCTTTTTCCCGCCGATTTTCAAAAAAAATTTCGGTGGCAATTTTCTGGCGTCCAGGGGGAAACTCATCTAAAAGCGACACATCCATATCCCCATAGAGGGTGAGCGCAAGAGACCTTGGGATGGGTGTCGCGGTCATAATGAGAAGATGGGGGTGGTCGCCTTTTTTTCCAAGAGCACCCCTTTGCAGGACTCCGAACCGGTGTTGCTCGTCAACCACTGCCAATCCGAGTTTTTTAAACTGGATATCTTTTTGAATCAGTGAGTGGGTTCCGATAACGATCTGTGTTTTGCCGCTCTGGATATTTTCATAATGGTTTTTTCGATCCTTTCCTTTGAGTGCGCTGGTTACCAGGCTGAGTTCGATGCCTAATTTTTCACAAAAGGGCAGGATATTTAAATAATGTTGTTCTGCGAGGATTTCTGTTGGAACCATTAACGCAGATTGTGTTTCGTTATCTACAGCTGTTAACAATGCGGTGAGGGCCACAATGGTTTTTCCGCTTCCTACATCTCCCTGAATCAGCCGGTTCATGGATTTTTCTTTTTCCAAATCCTGCATGATTTCACCGAGAACCCTTTTTTGCGCTCCCGTTAACGTGAACGGCAAAAGTTTCACAAACCGTTGGATGAGTTTTCCCCGGGTTTTAAACGGGGTACCTGTGTTCTCTTCTCCCGTATGTTTTTTTCTGAATGCCAGGCCCAGTTGAATGAGGAACAGTTCTTCAAAGACAAGTCGTTTTTGCGCCGGGGTCTTAAAGGCATCCAACTCACTCAGTAAGGACTCTTGTGGCGGGAAATGGGATTGGGCAATGGCATCTGCCCGGGAAAGAAAGCCATGACGGCGGATCAGGTCATCAGGTAGAAACTCTTCAACCAGATGCAGGTATTTGTCGAGAACATTTTTAATAATAGTTCGCATGGATTTGAGATGCAGGCCGTCTGTTACGTGATACACAGGGACAATTTTGCCAATTTCCAGCGAGTCGACATTTTCTCCTGATACTTGCTCGGTATCCGGGTGGACGATCTCCAGCCCAGATCGTTTATTAAGAGTCAGCTTTCCTGAAAGAATAATTTTTTCCCCTGTTTTAAACTTTTCCTTCATATAGCTTTCGTTAAACCGGAACCATTTGGCTCGGATGACTCCTGTCTCATCCTGAATGATGACTTCAAATACCCTTTTCCTTCGCCCCATGAATATTATTCCGGCGTTCAAGACTTGTCCGGTAAGGGTGGCGTACTCGCCGGGAACAGCCTGGGAAATTTTTTTAACCTGGGTTCGGTCTTCAAACCGGAAAGGCAGGAAATAAAGAAAGTCTTCAATGCTCGTGAGCCGCAGTTTTTCAAGAAGAATTGCTTTTCTTGGGCCAACGCCTTTAATAAACTGTATGGGATCGTCCAGGGAAGGTGTGTGTTTCATGGACCCAATATTAACGTGCAAGTAGGGCTGGGGCAAGAAGTTCGATTGTGCGTTGACAGAAAAATTTTGTAGAAGTATCCTAAACTCAAGGGTTTATCGTTCTTCATCGGCCCATTTTCTCTTTATCGATCAGGTGGAAAAATAATAGAGGTTTCTTGTCCGCTATGAAAGTTCAGGATCTGACAGATGCGCTACTGGAATACATGCCCGACGCCGATGTCGACATCATCCTGAATGCCTACATTTACTCCGCCAAGGCCCACCGGGGCCAGAGTCGACGATCCGGTGAGGCCTACATTTCTCATCCCCTTGAAGTCGCTAATAATCTGGTCAAGTTAAAGCTGGACGCGACCACCGTGGCCGCCGGCTTGTTACACGACACTATAGAAGACACCCTTTCGACCCCTGAAGAAATCAAGGAATTGTTTGGCGAAGAAATTTTCCAGCTTGTGGATGGGGTGACAAAGATCAGTCAGATTCATTTTTCCAGCCATGAAGAAAGCCAGGCCGAAAATTACCGGAAGATGATCTTTGCCATGGCCCAGGATATCCGGGTGGTTTTGATCAAGCTTGCCGACCGGGCTCACAATATGCAGACTCTGGAGTCTCTTTCAGAGGAAAGGCAAAGAAGGATTGCAAGGGAGACTCTGGAAATATATGCCCCCATTGCCAATCGTTTGGGTATTGGGTGGATGAAAATTGAGCTGGAGAATGGTTCGTTCCGTTACCTTTACCCGGAAGAGTATCGGACGATTGAGGAAAAAGTGGCAAAGGGCAAGGAGTATCGGGACAAGTATGTGGAAAAAGTCACCTCTCGTTTGGTGAAGGAGCTGGGGGAGGCGGAAATAGCTGGAAAGGTTGCGGGGCGACCCAAACAATTTTTCAGCATTCACAAAAAGATGGTGGATCAGAATATTAGCTTTGAAGAGGTTTATGATCTGGTGGGTGTGCGGGTCTTGACCGAATCTTTAGGCGACTGTTATTCGGTTTTAGGGCTTGTGCACTCCCTTTGGAAACCCATACCGGGGAAATTTAAAGACTATATAGCCATGCCCAAGCCCAATATGTACCAGTCCCTCCATACCACGGTCATCGGCCCGAGGGGAGAAAGGGTGGAGGTGCAGATTCGCTCCCGGGAAATGCATAAGGTATGTGAAGGAGGAATCGCTTCCCACTGGCGTTATAAGGAAAAAGAGGGTGAGAATGAAAAGTCGATGAACCAGCAGTTGTTATGGGTCCGGCACCTTCTTGAGAATCAGAAGGACTTGAAAAACCCGAAAGAGTTTCTCAACGCCTTCAAGGTGAACTTGTTTCCGGATTCGGTTTATGTGTTCAGTCCTGGAGGGGACGTGATCGCCTTGCCACACAATGCCACCCCGGTTGATTTTGCGTTTCAGGTTCATACGGACGTGGGATACAGCTGTCAGTCCGCCAAGGTGAATGGAAAGGTGGTTCCTCTGCGTTATAAATTGCGGGATGGAGATCGGGTGGAAATCGTCACCTCCAAGGATGTATCCCCCAGTCGTGATTGGCTGACCTTTGTTAAAACCTCCAAAGCGCGTAGCCGAATATCCAACTATATAAATACCGAAGAGCGTGCAAGAAGTTTGAGCCTGGGTAAAGAACTTCTGGAACAGGAAATCCGCGAATACGGTCTGGACCCGACAGTGGAAATGGCAGGCGAGGTCTTCGAAGAAGCCGCTCAAGCCTGTGGTTTTAATTCCACCGATAGTCTGCTGACGGGAATTGGTATCGGAAAGTTGTCCACATACCATGTGATCGAAAAACTGATTCCAAAAGAAAAGCTGGGAGGGAAAGAGCTACGTGACAAAACGTTGATCAAACTCAAGGAAAGCCAGCAACCGGAATCTTCCCGTAATGCAATCAAGGTTCAATGTTTTAATGAAAATATTTTGATCCGCATTGGCAAATGTTGCCATCCGCTTCCAGGAGAACCAATCGTTGGTTATATCACGAGGGGCAGGGGGGTCACGGTGCACCATATTGACTGCCCGAGCGTGGGCGATGCCATCAATGACTCAGAAAGACTGGTCGGCGTTGAATGGGATACGGGTATAAAAACAATTTACCAGGCTCATATCGCCATTGTTGCAGGCGACAAGCCTGGAATCCTGGCCACCGTCAGCAAGGCTTTCGTGGAATGCGGGATCAATATTACCCGAGCCAACGTTCAACAAGGATCACACAAGAGGGCTTACTTCGACCTGTCCATAGAGATTCACGATGTGGAACACCTGAATCAAATTCTGGAAAAGATACTGCAGGTCGATGGTGTGATTTATCTTGAGAGAATCAAGGATTTCAACAAAAACTCGCCTATCAAAGACAGGATGGAGGCCTTGGGCGAAAAGCTGGTGCAGCAGGGAGAACAGGAACTGAGCATTACTTGATAGCTTTGGTTATCTTTCCTGACTTAATGCAACGGGTACAGATTTTCATGGTTTTTACTGAACCCTTCATTACTACCCGCAACTTTTTGATATTTGGTTTCCAGCGTCGACGGGTTTTATTATTCGCATGGCTGACGTTATTGCCAAACTGGGGTTTTTTATCACAAACTTCACATTTTAGGGACATCAAACTCTCCGAAATAGATTGTCTTAAAGATGGTGAGATGCTACCATAACCGCCTTAATGGGGCAAGAGGATTTGGATAATCGTTATGGATATCGGCAAAAATACCACGATCAACGAAATTCTCAATACTTACCCCGAGGCCATGAGGTTTTTCAACGAAAGGCAAATGGCTTGCGGCAGTTGCTTCGCCGTAAAATTTGATACCTTGGAAAACGGGGCCTTGATGCACGGTATGGAGGTCAACACCCTGATTGGCCAGCTGGAAGAGTTTTTGAAAACCCTGCCTACTCCTATCGCTTCCGCACAGAACAAATAGCTTGTCCTGGATTAACTTCCCAACCTTATAGTGGATTTATGAGTGTCTCGACCCTGTGTAGAAACAGGCAACAGGGGCGCATTCTTACAGAAGGGTTCTGTAAGGGGCGGAGCCTTGGGGAAGAATTAGCCTAAAAACTTCGACTCGGTAATAATATTTTCGAGAACTTTTTCTGCCAAGTCTTCGCTGGAAACGCGATAATCACCCTGTGCGATCTCGTTTTTGATACACTCCACTTTTTCAATGCGAATATCCGGAGCTGTATTGACGGCTTCCGTGGCTTTTTGAATATCTTTGGCCTTGGAAGAAATCGCAATTTGCTCGGTTCCGCCGGCTGAGGAGGTACCGCTTGGACTCTTGGAGGCAGACTTTTTGTCCTCGACCTTGATCCGGTCTTGAACGGTCTTGCCTTTAACTCGAAAATCGTTGCCTGGGATTTCCATGATACTAACCTTTAAATTAATGTGTTTCGCTGAAACAAGAGTAACTTCTTACCTTTATGGAGTAAAGACCTTTTTCTAACCCTCCAAGGTGAAACCCGGTCTTCTGTTATAATTATCGGAATTGGATGGATATACTTTAGCGGGGTTTTACAAAAAAAGAGAATTTTTAATCCCGTATCCCCTTTAAAACAGGCTGGTTCCCAAATATTTTGCTCCGAAATACAATATTAGTTTTTAGAATGACTGATATTTGGGCTTTTAAGGGCGGTCAGGCCACACCCGGTTAGGAAAGAGAAAAACAGGGCAGACAGGCAGGGTCGGGAGTAATGCGGCACTTTTAGAGGTTTTTTTATGATAACTCTATGGAAAAATTGAGACAGATTCGCTATTTTACGGCGGTTGGGGGCATGGTTTTTGTGCTTTTCTGGGTCCAGCCAGGATTTGGGAACACATTGGACTCCAAAAAGTACTCCAGAATCATCTGGAACTATCTAGAGACGCTCTGTGCCTTTGGCCCGAGAAACCCTGATAGTGAAGGCTACCGTGAGACCCTCGACTTAATAAGGAAGGTGGGGGGGAAATACGCCGACCAGGTGGTGGAACACCCATTTTTTGTCAGCACCAACAGTCAGGGAAAGAGACAGGCCATGGTCAACCTGGAACTTCGGTTTCAAGGAACGCAGGGTGGTGCCCCGATTCTGATTGGGGCTCATTTCGATACTCGACCCTTTGCCGATGAGGACCCGGATCCTGCAAACAGGTCAAAGCCCATATTGGGGGCTAACGATGGTGGTTCGGGCACTGCGGTATTGCTTGGGCTTGCCCAATACCTCAGTCAACACCCCGTTGCCCGGCCTGTTCACCTGGTATTTTTTGATGGCGAGGATTTTGGTGCCAAGGATTCCGGCCTGAACCTTTTAGGCTCGACCTATTACGCTCAGCAACTGGCTAAGCAGGAAAAAGCTAAATGGCCTCACTGGGTGCTGGTCATTGATATGGTTGGCGACAAGGATTTACAGATATTCAAGGAGACCCATTCCCTGGAGGGCGGTGCGGATTTTCTGGATAAAATTTATCGTGTTGCCAGGGATCAGGGTGTTAGCGCATTGAAGGAGAAAACGAAATACACGATTTACGATGACCATTATCCTTTCCACCAAATGGGCATTCCCTCCACCGTTCTGATAGATTTTGATTATCCCCACTGGCACACACTTCAAGACACACTGGACAAATGTTCCATCGAGAGCATGTTTTCTATTTTCTCTGTTGTGGTGAAGACGCTCGAGGATATTTAGCGTGGGTTAATGGGTTAACTGCACGGCGAGAATCGGAAGGGGCCAGAAGTGCGGGAGTAGTAATACCGCACTTTAGTACCAGTTTGGGACTACCACTCCATTTCTAGATCATAGATTTTATGAATAGGGATAGGAAGTATTTGAAGGATCAGTAGCAAACCTTCAAACTAACAAATAATCTAAACTCGTTTCCTTGTGATTTTTTTTAAGGGTTTCAATTTGAGAAACCAACTTTTCATATCTTTTGCTATCAATGCTTTTTAAATATCCAAGCCACCCGTAAATTTCATTAATTTCCTTTTGGTCATAAAAAATATCCTGAGTTTTTGTTAAGTTAAAAACTTTCGATCGCAACTCCCTATATTTTATTCGCCCAACTCCAACAGCGCCTTCTGTAACAACTAGCCCGGTAACCTTTTTCCTTAATCTCGTTCCAGCCAGTCTTGTTTTACTCTCATTTAAACTGAAACCTTCTTCCGTAATAATTCTCCTTATAAAATTAAAAATATGCATTAACTTCCCTGGATGTGCAGCAGAAAACGTTAAATCATCTGCATATCGAGTATAAGTTACCCCCCTAGCTCCAACATAACCCTGCACCCGGTTATCTAACCGGATACAAACCAAATTTGCTAATTTCGGAGAACAGGGGCTCCCTTGAGGCAATTTCCCTCCACATGTACATATGGATGTAAGCATAATGGATATAGGTTTACTATACCCAAGAGAATGAAATATGGAATAAACCTTATTGGCTGTAATGCTTGGAAAAAAATCTTCCAAATCGAGTGACAGAATCGCATTTGCGCCAATATGGGGAATGGCATTATCTGCAGTAGTTTGTTTTTTCGCAAACCCCTTTGAGGCTTGAGAAACCTGAAGAAGGTCCAAAATATTTCTCAAGATCCATCCCTGAATTGCCTTGTGTGCTTTGGAAGGTTGTGAGATTTCTCTTTGGCCTCCACTTTTTTTTGGGATAAAGTATTTTTTGTAGTGTTGATCGGAGAAGGATGAGTGAAGATATAGAAACTTTTTAGAAAGACGTGTTACCTGCGCAAAACTTTCCAAATCATCAAAAATAGGAAGCCCCAGCATTCTTAGCTTTGAAGTTTGCGAGGGACTGGCCATATTTCTTAAATAAGTAGAGTTCTTACTTCAAAAATAATTGTTAATGTTTAATGCGCCTACCTCAAACTGAGGTAGAAGCAATTAAACATTAATACGATAAACCAAAGTTTTCATCTAGAGCGGCGAATCACCGCTCAGACCAAAATGGCAACCCAGCTTGGTCTGGCTAAGAACTCTTCTTCATAAAAATAATTGATTAGTTTTGCTTCGTTCTCTCCATGATAAAACATCGATTCTTATTGAATCCAAATCGTTATAATTATATGAATAATTAGTTCGGCTTGAAAAACTCCAGTTGTTAAATTTTCTCAACCCCGCCTTTGATAACACATATCCTTCTGGAGTCTTTAAAATAAGTTTTTTCTTTAAAAGAACATTTATAGCTGCGCTAGTAGCTGCATTAGAAGCTGAATGATTCTGCTTCGAACCAAATTCAAATAATTTAGCTAAAGTTTTCTTCCCAGCAGTTTCCAATAAATAAATACAGGGAATAATAAAATTTTCAGCATCCAATAGGTTAATTGAATTTTTCTTATGACTAGCTTGTTTCAATAATTCAAAAATGGCTGGTCTAATTTTATTTAGCTCATTACTCCTGGGGGCCGTTTGTGACGGGGTAAAATGTAATATATCTTGATAATCAACAGGAATAACCTTTCCTTGCTTCAGCTTTTTTAGAAGGCGAATAGGCCCATAATTTATAAAACTTTTTTCTTTCACTCTTTTTTTGTCTTGAAGACAAATAATTTTTTTTCTCAGATTTTCATTACTTACAAAAGCACCGAGCTCCGCAAATGAACCACTACTTTCCGGTATAATTATTACCGCATCTACACTTTCTGCTAGCAAGTTCTCGAGACTCAGTAAATCTTGTTTATTAGGCCCAAACAATAGTTCGTCAAATAAATCTTCCGGATAGATTATTTCAAATTGATAAAAGTGGTAATGTTTAAATAGCTGATCAATTTTAAATCGTAATGAACTTTCTAATTCTAACGAAGCTCCACACAGAAATATTTTTATTTTATGAGTGCTTGCAGGGATAAAAATCTTATCCTTTATTTTTTCGGCCATCCCACCTAAGAGAATATCGTTTTCCTTTTCCGTCTGAGCTTTGATTGTTTTAGTTGCTAAATTCATCTAAAAGAGAACGTTAGATTTTCTAAACTCCAAATAATTGGGAGCATTATATCATTTCCCCGAAATTATTGGGAGGAGGGAATTGTCTGACCTAAAAAGCTTTGTCCAGAATTTCGGAGTACATTAAGTCTTAAGAGGTCAAGTCCATTCTTGACTACACCTCAACCCCTGAGTACTGTTGTTGGATTTTACCCGTTTAGCGGGAGAAATGAAAGATTGTTGAGACTTTGGCAAATAGGTGCATATAAGATGAACAAATGCTTTTTCTGGTGCTTTTAAACCCTCACCTGTTTTAAATAATTTGCCTACATAGCGCCTACACAAAAAAAAGGGCTATGTCTGAAGACATAACCCATTGATGCAGTCCTTGATCTCTTGATATAAGATACTATATATAGTATCTTATTGGCGTGAGCCAAAGAGACAAAACCATCAAGAAAATGAAGAACAACCCGAAGGGGTGGAGGATTGACGACTGCAAGTCTCTGGCGGATCATTTTGATATTGCATGGGTGCAGGACGGGTCGAGCCACTGCGTTTTTGATTTTGGCGAAGTATCTTTAAGTATCCCGGCGAAACGGCCCATCAAACCGTTTTATATCAAAAAGTTTGTTGTTCTGATCGAAGAGGCAAAAGCGTAAGGAGCTAATTATGGAGTATCCAGCAGAAGTCAGAAAATTGAGCAAGACAGACGGCGGCGGGTTTTCAATCACCTTTCCCGACTTGCCGGGGTGCATGTCCGACGGCGACACCGTTGAGGAAGCTTTTAAGAATGGTGCCGATGCGGTGAAAGACTGGATCAAGGCGCGAAAAAAGTTTGGCAAGGCCATCCCTCCGCCATCACCTTCGCGCGACCTGGGCGACTACAGCGGCAAATATATCCAGCGCGTGCCGAAAAGTGTTCACGCCGCACTGGCGAGACGCGCCGAGCAGGAAGGCGTCTCAATGAACCAACTGGGGCTGAGTTATCTTGTCGATGGGCTGGGTCGCGGCGGTAGAGACCGGCAAAAGCCTGGTGGTTGACCCCCCCCCCTACCTCCCCTCATGAAAGAGACTGTTGCGTAAGCCGATAAAACGGAAAAGCGAGATTCTTCACTACGTTCAGAATGACAAGAAAAGCCTGTTTGTCATTCTGGAGGAGCGAAAGCGACGAAGAATCTCGGTTAAGCAAAGCTCTCCCATGAAAGGGGAGGAGTTTGTTAGCATGCGAGCTTTACCGCTTATTTCCTTGTGCAAGGTTGGTTTTCACTGCCCCTTGCGGGGTTACCGGAGCTCGGAAAGTTTCTTTTTTGCTTCTTCGTTGGAAGGGTCAATTTCCAGAATAGTTTTCAGTTCTTTTTTCGCGCTCAGTGGATTCTGGTTTTTTTTGTGAATTTCATAAAGCTTCCAATGCATGGATAGAAAATCGATGCCCTGTTTCTGGGAGAGCTCAAACTTTTTACGGGCTTCATCCAGACGGTTGAGCGCGAACAGAGAATTGCCCAGGTTGAAATTCGCAATAGCAAACTCCGGGTTGAGGGACAGCGCTTTTTTCAGGTGCGCAATGGCTTCCTCGGGTTGACCCTGTTTGTTGAGTGCCGCCCCTAAATTGGAAAGGGCCTGGATGAAGTTTGGATAAACCTGAACGGCTTTTTTAAACAACTCCACCGCTTGATCCAGCTTCCCCGAACGAAAATAATATCCTCCCAGATTTGACAATGCCTCCGGAAAGTTAGGACTCAGCTCCAAGGTTTTTTCATATTGCGCTATGGATTTTTCTGGCATCCCCAGGTCCCGGTAGGCAACAGCCAGATCGTAATGGGCGAGGGTAAAGTTTGGATCCCTTGCCAGTATTTTTTCAAACTGGGCGACTGCTTTATCAGGATCTCCCAGTCCGTACAGAAAGAAATTCCCCCGATAATACATGGCTTCCAGGGAAGTCTGATCCTCGTTTAGAAGTTGCTGAAATGAGAATGCTGTTTTTTCGTTCAGGAACTCTTTGACAGAATTTATGGGAAGGGCAAGGTTGATGGATCGTCCCTCTATGGTGGCCAACCCGACAACCTGATTGGAACTGTTGACAACCGGTCCGCCGCTGAAGCCCGGACTGAATGGAGTGGTCGTGTAAATAAAAGGTATTTCAGGGTGAGCCTGGGGGTGAACTCCCAGAACAAAACCATAGGTCTGCACGAGTTGGTCCCTGTCTTTTGCCTCCTGTGCGGAAGGATATCCCAAAGCACTGGTGTAGTCATGGGCTTGCACGGAGTCACCGATTTCGAGAGTGGAGTAAAACCCTTCTTTTAATTTTAAGACGGCAAAATCCCGAGCCCGGTCGACCTTGAATATTCCTTCGACAGCAGAATGCGAACCATCGGGAAAATGTACATCAACGGTATGGGCATCGACCAGAACGTGATAATTGGTAATCAGGGTTCCTTCGGGGCGGGCTACGAACCCCGATCCGGTCCCAACGGTTTTCCCAGCTTTGTCCTTTGCGATGAGCAGGGCAATCGCGTTTTTATTGACCTCATAAGCACTTGCAACCCCTGAAAGAATCAGTGCGCTGGTGATGACGAGATAAAATAGAGGTAAAAATAAACGGTTTCGCATGCCTTGCTTTCTGCAAAATATTATTAATGGGTCAACCTATTTTATAAACTGGGTGGAACGATTACAACTGAATTTGAAGGAAACTGTTTGCAGGGGCGCTCAAGGTAAAATCAGGTCGCTCTAACCCGCATATTGCACGAGTAAGCAAGTAGCTTGACCATTATTATCCCCCCCTCATCCTAGCCTTCTCCCTCCAGGGGAGAAGGGACATTTTGCTTCCTCTCCCTTGAGGGGAGAGGATTGAGGTGAGGGTGATTTAATAGGATTTTTCTTCCATGCTGGTTATGCTCACGCAATATCCGGGCTAAAGGGGTGGGGTAAAAATAAAAAATCCGGGCCGACCTTGAGGCCGACCCGGATTGATGAAGCTTTTTACTTAACGTTAATTGTCACCGTTGCGGTCAAAGCCGGATTGTAGGGGACGTGGTTGCCTTTGGCAAACAGGGTGCGGATGATGTGCTTACCGGCAGAGAGTTTGATTTCCTTGCAGGTGGAGCCATCGCCCATATGGATGTGGTTCGCATCTTTCCCGATCGGTTTGCTCAGGTCTTTTGGCAGGTCCACATCAACGATAATATGATGATGGCCTTTGCCGTCGTTAACCCCCTTCTTGGCTGGTTGAACTTCAACCCCTTCCGTGGCCATGCATACTTTTACCGGGCTGGAAACCATGGCACCATTGGGAGGATCGGTGATCGTTACGGCATCACCTGCGAAAGCACTGGTTACTCCGATGATAAAAAGGGAAACAAACAACGTAACCAGCTTTGTGTAAATGCTTTTCATTTTTTTCTAAACTCCTTGCTAAGTGATTGGTTATACTACTGTTTTAAAACCTGCGGTCAGTTTCCTGCCGCAAAATATCAAGCGTATATTAAATGGAATGCTATCGGGTCAGGGAAGAAGTCAACACCTGTGTCATTTTTGAGATTCTATGTCGACCCAAGCTTCTCCAAGGTTGAAACCTGGACAAGGTTGGTCAACCAATTTAGTACTGCGCAACTTATTTTCAGGGCAGTATTGATTAGATTGAAAAAAAGTGAAAAGGTTTCAGAAAAAAAATACCCCTACAGGTATTGCTGGTTTTTGCCCTATTTCTCTTGACATCGTAATCCGAGTTCCATAACCTCATTGTTCTGTTTTATTTCCCCACGGAGCTTGTTGTAATAAGAGCCCATTATTGTATTTTCAGGAGGTTTAGATGGTAGTTACTGGAGAGTGTCGACTCCTTCACACTTGTGAAATGTGTGAGTTTAATACTGAGGCCGACTGCAAAGCCGACAAAAATGAGCACAACCGCTGGCTTGTCAACAAGCGGATGAATGATATCAAGCACAAACTTATTATAGGTAGTAACAAAGGCGGGGTTGGTAAAAGTACTGTTACCACCAATCTGGCTATTGCCCTGGCAGAAAAAGGTTTTGCTGTAGGGTTGGCGGATGCGGACCTTCATGGGCCCAACATTCCAAAATTATTGCAGGCCGAGAATGTCCGGTTAAAGGCTACGGATACCGGCATCGATCCTTATGAAACCAAAAATGGTCTGAAGGTGGCTTCGCTAGGGTTTCTTATAGAAGACCCCAATATGCATATTGCATGGCGGGATGCCGTTAAATATGACTTCATTATTGAGTTGCTGGGAAATATTAACTGGGGCACATTAGACTATCTCCTGTTTGATCTTCCCCCCGGTACAGGCAATGAGCAAATTACGATCATTGATTTTATCGGTGAAGTCGATGGGGCTGTGGTGGTTACAACTCCTCAGGACCTGGCGATTCTGGATGCACGAAAGATGATCTCTTTCGCCCGCGACAGCAACGTTCCCATAGTGGGAGTAATTGAAAATATGAGCACGATGGCCTGCCCGCATTGTGATAAAGACATCGATGTGTTCAAAAAGGGTGGGGGGAAAAAATTAGCTGAAGAACTGGTATTGCCCTACTTGGGCAGTATTCCTCTTGATGGCGAGATTGTCGCCAATTCCGATAGCGGGGAGCCTGTTGTCTTGTCTCGTCCGGATTCCGCCGCGGCCAAAGCTTTTATGCAATTGGCTGAGAATTGCCATAAATTCCTCAATCCCGAATAACCGGCGAGCCGCCGGTGGCAATGTGGCGGTGATACCCCTCCGGGGCATGAAGGCTAATGAGAGAACTTAACACGCACTTGCGACTGCCGAAAGACATGGGTCCGATGCTGTATTGTCCGTGAAGCAAGCAACGCTCCGTTTTAATGCAAACAATGAATTGCGTTTCGCGGTGGGATTGAGGGATAATACTGTTATAAGTCAGCTTTAGATTTGTTTGTTATTTTTATGACCCTTCGATGAAGGTTTTTCCCTTCTTTTAAAGTTCCGATGGTTTTTCACTTTTCTCACAAACTAATACTTCAGAGAATATTGGTCGCTTCCCTCATGCTGTTTGTTGTTGGGGCTACTGAGGGTTTTGCGGGTGAAACCAAAAACCCCGTTTATTCGAATAACCCGATAGCCGCCGAGGTGGATGGGGAACCTATTTACCTGGATGACCTCAAACATGTTCGTATTCAGGAAGCTCTCACGCAACTGCATGAAATGCAGACCCGCGCCCTGAAGGAAAAAATTCTCGATAAGCTTGCAGAAAAACATCCGGAATTAAAAGCAGAGCAAACTCCCAAAGTGACAGAGGTCGAGATTAAAAAGTTTTATGAAGGCAACTCCGGTATTAAAGAGTTGGGGAGTTTGCAAAAAGTAAGCGCTGAAATCCGGGACTATCTGGAAAAAAGTTTCCGGCAGGTTCATATTGAACAGCAATATCAGAATGCGGTCCGGCAGGGCTGGGTTAAGGTATACTTGACGCCCCCTAACGATTTTCACTTGGTGGCGGGGGTGGGCACGGCCATGCTGTGGGCAGAGGAAAAACCCCTTTCGAACAGGCGAGTGTTTGTGTTGGAATACTCTGATTTTCAATGCCCATTCTGTAAGCGAGTGCAAAACACTTTGCGAAAACTCAGAAAATCATATGCCAACGAAGTTCAGTTTGGCTATCGGCATTTTCCGCTTCCCTTTCACAAGGAGGCAAAGGTTCTGGCCCAGGCTGTTGAATGTGCCAGAGATCAAAATAAATTTTGGGAACTCCAGGAACTTTTCTATAAACATATTTCCAACGTCGCGAACGAGAAAGAAATTATGAGATTGGTCAAGCTTGCGGGAGTCGAAGATGTCCCGGCTTTCGAAGCCTGTTGGCGAAAAGGGAAATATGCACAGCGGGTTCAAAATGATATCCGTGAAGGGGTCGAGTTGGGAATACAGGGAACTCCAACTTTTATTTTGGGGGCTTACGATCCTGAGTCCAGGACGGTTTCCGGGAAAATGTTTTCCGGTGCGGTTTCTGAAGAAAAGTTTGTCCAGGTTATAGAACAATTTCTCACCTCTACCCGTAGCGAAGCTAAATTGAACCGATAGTTTTGCGATCCTACCCTTTGCCATGATCAGGATACTGATTTTTACTCTGGCTGGAATACTTGTTCATTCATTCGCAGAGTCAGGTCCGTTTTCAACCTCTGTGCCTTCATCCGGTCCCAGGATAAAAATAAGCACTTTGGCAGATAGAACCCACCCAGGGGGAAGATTCAAACTCTATTTATCTGTCGAGATTGAAGAGGGTTGGCATATTTATTCCCTGCACCCTTTGGATGGAAATGAATTGCTGGCAACTCAAATCATTCTTGAGGATAATGTTTTCGAAAGTACAGGGCCCTGGCAGGAATCCCCACCCAGCCTGATTCAAGATGATGCACAGGAAAAGCTGGTCCGGGGCCACACCACCAATGCGGAATTCCATAAGAGTTTTCGCGTCCCTAAAAAAATCGATACGGGAAGTTACCCTATAAGTGGAAAGCTGTTATACCGCGCCTGTGACAACAATCTTTGCACCCTCCCTCAAAGCCTTCCCTTTGGAAGTCAGGTTCATATAGGTACAGCCCGGTAATATAATTCCGCCCCCTCCATTTCTTTCCCCAGTATGTTGTTTTGAACTTGGTTTCTCCCTCCAGCTGGACAAACCAAGAATCGTCTTTCCTTATTCAGATACAATAGGATAAACTCTTATTGTCAGGTTAATTATCCCCAACTGAAATTAAAGCGGATTCGTACTGTAGGAACCATGCAAGTCATTACAACACATTTGATAGTGAAAAGAAGTGAAACCCCGTGAAAGACCAAACTGCCCATTATCCCCTATAAATAGACGCTATAAGCCACTTATCCTACTTCTTGTCATTTCTTGACAGTGCAGGGTATTGCCTATATATTGCCTATATATTATGACTCTATATAGGCAGTTCTCAATGACTCGCAAACATTCCAGCCGACTGACAGATTCCAAGATTAAAGGACTGATGAAGCGTCCTCCCAGTAAGGGGAAGCCTCCAATGGTTTTCTTTGAGGCTGGAGGTCAGGGGTTTGGTATTCGTATTCACCCAACTCGCAAAGCTACGTTTTTTCTTGATTACCGATTTGATGAACGAAAACGAAATCTAACCATCGGATCATATCCACAGCTTACTTTAAGACGTGCTAGAGATGAGGTAGTAAAAGCCTTGGCTCAAATTGAGGACGGGGTTGACCCCGGTCTTGAACGCAAAAATATAAAACAGGCAGACCGTGATGCCATATCCGTGAAAGAACTTGCTGGTGAATATATTGAAAAATACGCCAAGCCAGAGAAGAAGTCTTGGAGAAAAGATCAGGAAATGCTCAATAGGGACGTTATCCCGACCATAGGCACTCGAAAGGCTAGAGATATTAGAAAAAGGGACATAGTTGCCTTGCTTGATCGGATCGTTGAGAGAGGAACGCCCAAACAGCCCTGTGGTGCAATGGCAAATCGTGTGAGGGCATTAATAATCACCATGTTTAAGTTTGCAGTTCAGAGAGATATATTAGATACATCACCATGCGTTTATTTAAGCAAGCCTCATAAAGAGAAAGCCTGTGAAAGGGATTTGGCTAAGGCAGAAATAAAAGCCTTTTGGAAAGGTTTGGATAACACTGGGATGGCTGATTCGACCAAGCTTGCCCTGAAATTTATACTTGTCACAGGCCAACGACCGGGAGAGGTGGCTTCGGCTGAGTGGTCGGAAGTAGATATTAAGAAAAAGTGCTGGGAGATTCCCTCGGATAAAACTAAAAATGGTAGAACTCACCGTGTCCCTCTGTCCATACTTGCCCTTGAACTTTTGAAAGAAGCCAAGCAAAACTCCGGTGATTCTCGCTGGCTGTTTCCATCCCCATTTCGCAAGTTGGAAGACAATCGAATAGCCGAGGGGAGCCTTCCTCACGCTGTCCATAAGGCCCTACCTG
Organism: Nitrospina sp.; assembly: GCA_018653085.1. Lineage (GTDB taxonomy): Bacteria > Nitrospinota > Nitrospinia > Nitrospinales > VA-1 > LS-NOB. The sequence continues at coordinate 2,775 of JABIAY010000050.1, read as the reverse complement.
AATTAGGCGTTGACCACTTTACACCGCATGACCTTCGTCGTACAGCAACCACCCAGATGACCGAAGCGGAAGTTAGCCTACTTACCGTATCAAAGATTTTGAACCACACAGCACAGGGGGTGACGAGTCAGGTGTATGACAAATACAGCTATTACAAAGAAAAGCAACAAGCCTTGAGCCTCTGGTCAAGAAAACTAAATGCCATCCTCACAGGAGAAAAGGCAAAGGTGGTTAATTTATAGCGCAAACAATTAAGACAAATAACCCGCAAATTTTATAAAAATGCTTTACCCCATTTCAGTTAATCTCTTTATTTGAAATTATTTTCACTCCCCTCATTTCCTTGCCCCTCCTGCATTTCCACAGCTTTACCCTCACTAAACTTTTAGAGTGCCACACTAGTGTGGTCGACATTGTTTTTGATTTAAATGATTATTGATTTGCAACTAATCGAAAACAGCGGAGGTCGAGTGAACAACAAAACTATAGAAAAGGTTCAATGCAAAAGGCGGATGGTAAACAAGAAAGAGGTGGTGATGCTTACCGGCCTGTCTGTCGTGACCATCTGGAGACGCATGAAAGCTGGAGACTTTCCTTTAAGCGTTCAGTTGACACCAAATAAAAAAGGATGGTTCCTCGACGAAATAGAGACTTGGATGGAATCACGACCTCGTGGAATTGCTCAACTTCCTGCCAATTTAAAATAGGTGCAGTAAACGATTAACTTTTTCTATGGAGATAAAAAATGGAATCAAAGAAAAGCCACGAACAAGATGCTATTGACATATGGGAGGTTGAAAAGTTGCTTAAAAAATTGACTCCACCAGATAAATTACTCATCGTTCATGCGCCATCAGTCGAGCCGGGAAGTTGCCATGGAGGTGAAACCGAGAGAATCGAAGAGATTCGTGAAGACCTTAGGGATCGTGGAGAACGTATTGCCGGAGTATTGAAACGATTAAGAACTGCAAATGCTAAATGGGCATATACGCTAATTACTCATGCTATTTACAGACACGATGCAGAGTTAGCGGCTATTGGACAGAAATTGGCGGACTGCACTTGCACTTGCGGTAAACCCGCTGACCCAATTTAAGGAGATGGGTATGGATGTCGAGACAATCAAAAATTTCTGTTCTGGTCGATGGGCTGAAACTATTCGTAAATTAGCACCTCACCTCACTGACATGATCGAACGTGATAGGAAGCATGGCCCATGTTCTCTCTGTGGAGGTGTTGATGATGATTCTATCTAGTGAGCTAGACTCAATAAACAAATTCAAGTCGGTCATGGTGACATATGGACTTAACCCACCAACCGACATCACCCCCGGTATGATTAGCCGTTTTCCCGGAGCCGACAAGGGGCAGTCCAACACAGCTGGCTGGTGCTTTCTTTTCCAAGACGGCAAAGGTGGAGTTTTTGGTGACTGGGCGACTGGCTTGCAACAAACATGGCGTGATGTCGATGCCCAAACGATAAGTGGTCGCAAATGGAAAGCCGAAATTCGTGCAGCACAGAAGGCTGCAACAAAAGCCCTACGGATAGCCCAAGCTAAGGCCGCTGAGAAAGCTATCTATATATGGGGTAAATCTAAACCGGCTTTGAAACATCCATATCTCTCAGATAAAAACATCCAAGCACACGGTACACGCACTGACCAATACGAAAACCTTGTTATCCCTGTCATCAACGGCAAACAGATAACCAGTTTACAGTTCATCCATCAAGATGGGACAAAACATTTTCTTAAAGATGGAAGAACAAAGGGGTGCTGGTATCACTTTGGTGGGCCTGCAAGAACCTTACTGCTCTGTGAAGGTTTTGCCACTGGTGCAACATTACGAGAAGAGTCGGGCTATTCTGTTTACTGTGCCTTTAATGCTGGAAACCTAATTGAGGTGGCAGGAAATCTTCACCATCAAGGGGAAGTTATTATATGCGGCGATAACGACCACAACACAAAAGGCAATCCGGGTAGGACGGCTGCACAACGAGCGGCTAAATTGGTTGGTTGCAAATGGGTTATTCCTGACTTCACCGATTTACATGCTGGCCCCAAGGATTCGGACTTCAACGACCTTGCTCGGCTAGTGAATGGAAAGGAGGCGTCATGAACACTGTTGCAGGTCAACTCGACAATGCTGAGGAACCACCAATAAATCGTGATGCTATTAAGATCATTGATGTCGCTATTCAAGCACTAAAGGATGGTGATCATGGTGCGCATTGGGAACCTGATGTTATCGAGGCAGCACAAAAGCTTTACCGCAGTGAACGCCCAGTATTTCAGCGTAAACGTGCCGAACTGAAAATGGTTGATGGCGGGAACACGCAGATTACCGAATGGACAAGAGCAGTTCGTGGCAGTGAAGAAAGCTCATCTGAAACACAAATGGATGAACTGCTAGAGCTGGTTCAGGAACGTGCCAAGTTTTTCCATGACCCTGATGGTGTTTGCTATGCCACTTTTGAGCAAAGCGGACATGAAGAAACATGGGGACTTGGCTCTAAAGGTTTTGGCGATTGGCTAGGTTATCTGGCCTATAAAGAATTAAGCTTCACACTATCAGAAACTACTATTAAAGGCGCACTTTGCGCTATGCGAGGAATAGCTTTACATGACGGTGAAGAGCATCCTGATACGCCCCTAGATTTATAGACACCTTGTAAGGTAAAAATGGAATACCAAAACAAGGAGTTTATGATGCCCAAAGGAATACGTTACGCAGAAGAGTTTAAGAGGGATGCGGTTTCTCAGGTTACAGATCGTG
>JABIAY010000026.1 GCA_018653085.1 Nitrospina sp. | reverse complement strand
CTAGATCGGCCCGCGAGGAAAGAAATACTTTATTGCAAAATTTGCTCAACAGTTTGACCGCCTTCTCTGTTCCCGATATGCCATCATAGGTTAGCGAAAACTTTGGTTTTCCCATTCGCTTGCTTTCACCTCCTACAAAAACGGCACCGTAGAGTTCGCTTTCCCGGCTTATAAAATGATCGCGCACAAACTGGTAGATGGACTCGATTTCATCGCGATGAAAACGTGGGACGTCCGGCAGACCTTCACCAGTGATTCCTTGATGCACAACGGCCTTAATGCCGGGAATTTCAGAGGGAATGGGCAACTTTCCTTCCTGATCGAGAAAAACGATTTTGTCGAAGGGCGATTGTTTGTAGCCTTCGATCAGGATGCAATCGCATTGCTCCAGGGCATGGGTGATCGAGCGTTTCTTAAAGGCGTTGTCGGCAACGATGGCGAAGTGCCGCGGGTCGTTGATGGTGATGATGCCTGCGCCAGCCTGGGTGGCCCGGGCTGTGTCCTTGCCCTCCTTGTCGATGGAGAAGCGGTGCGAGTCGTGTTTGTAATAGCCGACACGGATGTCTTCCTCGGTGAACCGCTTGATCAGCCGTTCCAGCAAGGTGGTCTTGCCCACCCCGGAGAACCCGGCAAAGCAGAGAAAAGGGGTTTTGAACTGTTCCCAGTAAACGTCCATAAACAGGATTTGCCCCAATACAAGAGTACCGAACCGGAATGCCCGGCCCGGCATTTATAAGTACTTAAAAAATAGTGAATTAGCCTATTATTTCGCAGACAGGGTGGCCTGTCAACCCCTATTCTGCTAGGCGCAGGGCCAGTGTGCCATCGCTTTTGCTGGCGAGCAAAGAGTTGTCTCGGCTTAAAAAGTAATTGCTATATTCCCTCCCTTCATAGGGAGGGGCCTGGGGAGGGTTGGCTGACTTCTGCCTTCACCAGAATTTGAGCTTGTGATAACATTTCTATTGCCGTTAAGAAAAGGCGGTTTTTCATAATTTACTGTTTTGTAAGGAAAGGGTAGTAATGCAAAGGATTAAGCTAATTTTTTTGTCCTTCAGCCGAGACAACTCTTTGCTCGCCAGCAAAAGTAACGGCACATGGGCCCCACGCCTAGTGGGGCTGTTGTTTTTTATTCTCTGTGGTAGTCCGGTGTATGCGCTGGAGGCGGAGATCACCACCGCTCCCCATGTCCCGCCGTTTATCAGCCGTATTATGCCGGAAACGGTGGTGGTCAAGTTTGAGGCCAAAGAATTTGTCGGAGCCCTGGCCGATGGACAGCAATACAAGTTCTGGAGTTTTAATGGGACCGTACCGGGGCCCATGATAAGGGTGCGTTTGGGAGATACAGTAGAATTTCACCTGAGCAATCATGCTGGTAGCCAGTTTCCCCACAATATCGATATCCATGCGGTGAGTGGTCCAGGAGGTGGTGCCGCGGCGAGTCTGGTTGCGCCGGGCGAAGAGAAAATTTTCCGCTTCAAGACATTGCACCCCGGTTTGTTTGTCTATCATTGCGCGTCTCCGGTACCGAGTATTCCTGCGCATATCGCCAATGGAATGTATGGATTGATCCTGGTGGAACCTAAACACGGTTTTCGCCGCGTCGATCACGAGTTTTATGTTTTTGAGAGCGAGTTTTATACCCAGAACTCGGAGACGGAAGATTTATCAAAACCTAAGGTAAAAAAGAAACCGGTAAAGCCAGTGCAGGAAGAAGCGGTCTCAGGGGAAAAGAAAGCGGATGCCCCCATCGTAGAAGAGAACGCAAAGGAGGCTGACGAAAAAGAAGGCTTTCTGGGTTCTCTCGCGGATACATTCTTCGGCAGTTCCCCTCCTGAGCAGGATAAAAACGATGCTCAGGAAGACCCTCCACCTTCCGATGAACCGATGGACTCTATGGAAAGCCAAGTCTCAATGGATGCAGAATCCGATGAATCCGTGGATTCTCCCAAACCTGAAAAAAAATATGTTCAGGAGCTGTCTCTGGAAAAAGGTTTGCGAGAGCAAGCGGACTACGTAGTGTTTAACGGCAGGCAGGGAGCCCTGCTGGGGGAAAACGCGCTGAGGGTTAAAGTGGGTGAAAAAGTCCGCATCTTTTTTGGCAATATCGGTCCCAACGGAATTTCTTCGTTTCACATTATTGGAGAGATTTTTGATCAGGTCTACCTTGAGGGGGCGGTCAATGGCACCGTCAACAGGAATGTTCAAACAACGCTGGTTCCTTCAGCCGGGGCAACGATTGTGGAGTTCGTCATTGATGTTCCAGGGGACTACCTGCTGGTGGATCACAGCATCTTCCGAATAGATAAAGGGGCCATCGGCCTCATCTCCGCAACCGGTGATGATAATCCTGAGATTTTTGAGTCCATCAAATAAATCCTTCATTTTTGCCCGGAAATTTTCTCCGCTGAACGGGTGTGGAAAGAGGCTTTTTGTTTTTCCCCCATCTCCTCATAGATTTTTGCCAGGAAATGATGCGCTTGTTTGAGCTTGGGATTTAAGGCCAGGGCTTGTTCAAACGCTGTGATGGCTTTTAGATTTTGTCCACTGCGTTGATGAATGATTCCCAGGCCGTAATGTGGCAAGGGGAGTTTTTCATCCAGGCTGATAGCCCGTTCGAAAGCCTTTTGTGCTTCCTTAAGGTGCCCCTGCTGACCAAGGATATTCCCCAGATTATAATGTGCTTCCACCAATTCCGGGTTCAGGGCGAGGGCTTTTCTGAAATGGAGGGCGGCTTCCTCAAGATTTCCTGTCAGGTATAAAACGTTAGCGAGGTTTAAATAATTTTCAGGGGAATCGGAGTCCAGCTCCAGAGCCCGCTTGTAATAAGCCTGGGCTTCGTTGAGGTTTCCCAACTCCTCCAGGACATTTCCCAACGTGACCACTCCCGGAGTGTAGTCCGGTTTCACGATGATGCATTTACGGGCAAAGTGCAGGGCCTCTTCCAGTTTTCCCTGCTCGGCCAGGGTGCTGGCAAGGCTGTTATAGCTTTGGTAATAGGCAGGCTCGAGTTCCAATGCTCTTTTGAGTTCGGAAACGGCAAGGCTTAACTCTCCCTTTCTATGGTAAGTCCTTCCAAGATTGTGGTGCACTTCGAAAACATTTGGGTTGATGGCTAACGCTTCCTGGTAATGGCTAAAGGCTTCCTGGTATTTCTGCTGGTCCTCCAGTTCCTTGCCCAGGTTGTTGTGGGCCATCCACGAACCGGGATTTTTTGACAATGTGTCCCGCCAGAGCACTTCTTTATTTTCATAAATATGCGTTTGCTTCCAGGTCAAAAGGCCCATTACAAGCAGGAGCGATGCGGAAAAGGCAGGCAGGAAATAAGTCGGCACTTTAATTTTGCTCAAGGAAGTTGCGAAGGCAGTCAAAGAAGCTGAAAACAATGCAATGGGCCCAATGCACGCGAGATATTGAAAATGGTCGGCGGCAAAAGAATATCGCATAGGGTAGACACTGAAAAAACCCAGTGCCGGGAACAGGGTTCCGGCGAAAAACAAAATGGCGGTTAGTGGGGACCTGCCGACCTTGTCGCGGAACCACCACAAGCCGATGATCAAGGCCAGGAAGACGAGGGAAGGCAAATAATTGCTGGCCACCGTTGAGTCTATGGACCACTTGGGATAAGAGAAAGCCAGGTTCAGGGGATAAATCAATTTATAGAGGTAGAACCACAGAGCCTTGCCCGCGATGATAAACCGTTCCGCGAAAGAAAAATCCCAGTCAGTGCCATGGGTTTTGACAACGACTTTTTCAGTGATGATGGTTATGCGGACCAGAATAAGTCCTAACAGCAGGAAGGGCGTGACCAAAAAAATATCTTTGAGTTTTATGGCATCTTTTTTCCACCAGATGATCAGCAGGATGACGGTGGACAGGGTGACGGTGACGGTCTTGCTGAACATTGCCAGCAGGAACAAGGTGAACGACAGGATATAAAATAACTTTTTATTTTGTGGGGCATTTTGCTTTGGTGATGACGATAGATCCGCTATTTGTAAAAACTTCAAATAGAAGGTCAGTGATGCCAGATAAAAGAAACCGGAGAGCACGTTTTTACGCTCGGTGATCCAGGCAACGGACTCCACATTTACGGGATGCATTAAAAAAATCAGAGCGGCAAGCCCTGCGCCGGGAACCGCAAGAAGAATGAGAAGCCGCCACAACAGCAGGGCGGAAGAGGCATGCAATATCATGTTAACGATGTGATACCCGGCAGTATCCTCACCCCATAACTTGTATTCCAGCCAGAAGCTCGTAAACACCAGGGGGTAATACTGGACTGTAGCCCCGGGTTTGAGCCAGATATTTTTTAATCCTTCTCCGCTTCTCAGTTGTTCGTTTTCGCTGACATAGACATCGTCATCCCAAATGAAATCCCCTTCAATCGCGGGATAATAGATGAGAAAGGTCAGCGAAAAAAACAGGAAAATAGCGGGATAAATTTTGAGGGTCTTCATCAGTAGTCTGTCAGAGGCCAATATTTGTTCCGGGGATTATAGACGAACGCGGAGGAGGATGGAAAATTTTCGGGCCGCTTTCCGACTGGTTCAGGTTTTGTGCTAAAGGCCTGCGATCAGCCCGCGAATTTCTTTTTCCTCAGAGGGCTGAATGGAGGCATTGCCGAACCGGTGTTTTTCATAAAATTCTGTGATACGGCGTATCGGATCGCGCTTGTCATCCGGCAGAGCGGATTCTAAAAACTCCCGCGCGGTCCATGACGACTTTTTTACCAGTCCCGATTTTTTCAATTGCCCCAACATGTCCTGATAAAGAATGACACAGAGAGGCTGGCGTGGAGAGAAGCTGCGACGCTTGCGGGTGAGGAAAAATATTGCTATCAGAATCAGAATGATCGGGCTGAATTTCTGCATCCCTTCAACCAGAGTTTGCCAGTTCAGGGAACCCAGACCTTTGAATTTTTGCAGAAGGTCACGGCTTCCTGCTCTGAAAAATTGTACGACCTGTACCTGGTCGTGTACGGAATAGCGCACGATGTATCTTTGCCAGCTCATTCTGAGGAAGTCCAGGGATTTTGCCAGTGGGTGGAGAGGACTCGTTGCAACCAGAGCGGGGTCTGGAGGGGTCGGGTCATACACCGTCCAGCCTTTCCCCGAAATAAAAGCTTCGACCCAGGAATGGGCGTGTTGCTGGCGGATGATCAGGTAGTTCCCCCATTCGTTCCACTCAACTCCGACAAAACCGTTGACCAGACGAGCGGGAACCCCAACGGACCTCAGCAGGATCACCATGGCGGAAGCAAAATATTCACAATGACCGGCTTTTCTTTCAAATAAAAAGTGATCCAGCGCGGTTTTGTCTGGGTCATTCTCCATTTCCAGCGTGTATCTGAAATCCGCGAAGTGGCGCAAAATATTTTGTGCCCGGTCCCTGTCAGTGTGGACATTCTGGGTCAAGCGGTCGGCCAGGTCATGAGTTTTGCGATTGACACTGGGAAGCTGGAGAAACCGGTCTGGAAACAGTGAAGGCTCGCTATGCGGCATATCGAGGCTGTAGCTGATATCGGGATCTGCGATTTCCGAAATCAACGTGTACTTTCTCGGGCCCGCACGGGACTCGCCGGTTTTAAACACGAAATTTTTATCCATCTGCACATGGATGAAATTGCCGTCTATAAACAGCGGTACTCCGTGAGTAAACAAATAAGGGGCATCGAACGATCCCAGGTACACATTCTGTTGCACCACCTCTTTTGGGTTGGACACCTTAAAAAGGCTGAGCCCTTTTCCGGGTCGGTTGCGGGTTTCAAATTCCGTGTCCAGGGTGGAGGTCCAGGTCTTGCCGTTGAAATGATCCAGCACCACCCCGCGCCATAAAATTCGGGATTCGGGTTTATAGTTTTTCCCGTTCTGCGTGTATTCCACTCGCATAACCACTGCCGGGTTCTGCTTGATTTTCCCGACATCCCCCAAAGTGACGATGCTGGAAAACCCGGTGATCGGAGAAGAGGAGGTATTCAGGGAGATGAAACCCAGGCCGAGCCGGGGAAAAGAGATAAAGATCACGGCGGTCATGGTGAAACTGAGAATAACCAGCCCTGTTGTCCAACTCAGCAAGGCAGAGCCCGGGGTCTCGTTTTTCCCAGCGTTTTTGAAATCTGCGCTACTGCTCCCGGTTTGTTCCAATATCAGGGTATAAAAAATCAGGCACCAGCTCAGGACCAGATTGAAAGCGAGAAAGATCATTCCAAAGGCCAGGTCCTGTTCGAAAATAGCCCCAATTAGCAGGCAGACGATGGCTATGAGGTAACCGAATAAATAATCATTGAACTCCGCTTTAATGACGAACCGGGCAAACAAAAGGTAAACCAGAAACCCGGCGACCAATTCTAGCAGGGGCAGGTTGAAGGCAAAATATAAAAAAGGCAGTAGTAAGAAGCCCCAATTGGAGTTGAAAATCCGCGTTGTGGGTTTAAATGGGATGCGTTCCGATTGTTCCAGGGATAAACAGAGGATCAGGCCAGCAAAGAATATCAGGCCTGTCAGGGGAGAATAAATCTCGCTCAAAACCAGACAGGCCAGGGCCAGTCCGGCCAGAAGGTAATTGCAAATGAGGAAAGCGGATTTAAGAGTCATGACAATTTTTGAGATGCCCTCATGACAATTATTGAGACTTTCCCGGCAACCTGATAGAATGCCGGACTTAAAATTCACCCTGATTGAATCATTTTCCCCGGAAATGTTTTTGAGAAAAACCGGGAAACGATTTCACATATCTGATTATTATCCTTTTTTCTGGAGGTTGCATGAACTTTTTTGTTAAAGGCATTGTCGCAGGTTTGATGGTGGTCTTGATGACCGGCACTGCCGCGCAATCCAATGAAATTGCAGTCATAGAAACGACACTTGGAAACATTGAGTTGGAGTTTCTGGAAGATAAAGCACCGGGGCATACCAAAAACTTTAAAGACCTCGCCAATAAGGGTTATTACGATGGCACCACGTTCCACCGAGTGATTCCCGGTTTTATGATTCAAGGTGGGGACTCCAACTCCAAGAGCGAGGACCGTTCTATGCACGGAATGGGAGGTCCCGGTTACAGCATCAAGGCGGAGTTCAATGACACGCCGCATGACCGGGGAATACTGTCTATGGCGCGGTCATCGGACCCCAACAGTGCCGGTTCCCAGTTTTTCATTGTTGTGAAAGCCTCGCATTTCCTGGACAAGCAGTACACTGCTTTCGGCAGAGTGATTAAAGGAATGGATGTTGTCGATAAAATCGTCAGCACTCCGCGTGACCGCCGGGACAACCCTAATGAAAGGGTGGAAATGAAGTCTGTTAAAATTGTTAACCGCTAAGTTATTCCTCAGGCGGGTTTTGCTATTAAATCGGCGGATGTTGTTCTGTATAACGTTTCCGCTTAAATACGATAACAGGGGTGAGGTTGGGTTTCTTCCATTTTACGAAGATACTGCTCCTTCCCATTTTTCATAGGTGTATAGATGGCCAGTAATGAAATTGCAGTAATAGAGACGACACTTGGAAACATTGAGCTGGAGTTTCTGGAAGATAAAGCACCGGGGCATGCCAAAAACTTTAAGGACCTCGCCAATGATGGCTATTACGATGGCACCACATTCCATCGGGTGATTCCCGGTTTTATGATTCAAGGCGGAGACTCCAACTCCAAGAGTGAAGACCGCTCCATGCACGGAACAGGTGGGCCAGGTTACAGCATCAAAGCGGAGTTCAATGATACGCCGCATGACCGGGGAATATTGTCTATGGCGCGGTCGCAGGACCCTGACAGCGCTGGTTCCCAGTTTTTTATCGTTGTTAAAGATTCGCATTTCCTGGACAATCAGTACACTGCTTTTGGCAAGGTGACTACGGGAATGGACGTTGTCGACAAGATCGTCAGTGTACCGCGTGATCCCAAGGATAATCCCGATGAAAGAGTGGAAATGAAGTCTGTTAAAATTGTTAACCGTTGAGGAAATTTTTTTCTTGAGAGCAGGATAAATCCCGCCAGCGGGTTTTATTCTCCGTGGCTTGCCGCGCTTTTTAAAATAACTTTTTACCAGGATACTCCGTCCGCTTGCGGCGGAGCCGTTTATTATGGAAGACGAATTTAAAATCGATGTTTATAAAATCATGGGTACCTCGACTCCGGCAGGAAGAGCATCGGAGGGCGGGGAGCCTGCCGGGGATACGATCAAAAACCTTCTTCTTGAGAACTGGGACAAGTACGAAAAGCTTTCGATCTATTTTGAGGGTGTGGTTCAGATGACTCGGCCTTTTGTGGACGAAGCGTTTGCCAAAGTGCTTGAAACCCGCTCACTGGATGAGTTCAACCAAAAACTGCATTTCCCGGACTCCAACGACCGCATCGTCAAAAGCCTGAATGACGCAATCAAGCTCCGCTTGAAGATCATCAAAATCCAGAAAGAAAGAGAACAGCAAGCCTGACCACTAGGCGTGGGGCCAGAGTGCCGCCGCTTTGTTTGGTGAGCAGTGGTTCATCTCGGCGCAATCAAGCTCTTGCCCAGTTCTCCCCTGACAAGGGGGCTAGGGGGGTTGGTTTTGCGCCCTCTTTCCTAAAGAGGGCTGGGGTGATTTCCCACCTGCAGGGTCTTATCCAAAAGTCAGGAAAGTTATACAGTATTGCGCTTGAGTACTCTGCCAGCCTTACGGGCAATGCAGAGCTGCCCCCGGCGGCTCGCCGGGTTATTTTAGAGGGGTTTGTGCTACGGCTTCGATAAACGGGTCAAGAAAAGCGGGAATGCCGCTTGCATCCCGTACTGTGAAAATACGGTTGGCGGTGGTCATTGCTTCATCGACCAGGACTGCTTTGGCAATTTCCAGCTCCGCTATGGCTTTTTTATTTCCAGGTTCGGTGGTGGTTTCAAGGCTTTGCAGGAGCCCGGCTTTTCCCAGGCAGGGAACAGCACTTCCGATACCCGCAACTACCATGTGGGAACGGTGGCGGTCGTTGATCAGGAGCCCCAGCAGTTTATCTTTCCACAGGTAGGACCGGGCCCCATTTCCCCCTATGATAATGACCCCGTGAAAAACCCCTTTGATCTGGCGCACACCTTTGGCGGCTGAGACGTAGCTGTCGCCGACAATGCCTTCTATCGCATCAACAATCAGGACATCCGGATTGACCATGCCTCCCTTCATTCCAACAGCTTCTTTCAGTTTGTTGGAGGCGATTAAAACGGTGGCTCCCTCTGCCTGCATGGATTCTAAAACAGGATCCAGTTCGGCCTCCATGTAGTAGTCTTTGGGAATAACGATCAGTATGTTTTTGCCGAGAAGCCGTTCCATATTGCTTTATCCTTCAAATATAAAAGCCTGATAACCACGCCTCAATGATTGAGGGGAATGGGTATAAGGCTTGAGTTTTTATTTGGATCTCCAAGATCCGAGTCTAGCATAAAGCGGTACAGGAAGAACTCGTTTTTTACCAATACGCGTTGCGCGTGCAGGTTTAGAAAATTTTTCAGGATTGCCCTCTCCCCCACGGTAAGAGCGGAACCTTCCCCCAAAACAAATTTGTGGTTGAACAGGATGTGGGTAATACCCATAGACTTCAACCTTTGGATAATTCCTTTCGCATAAACCTCTTCATCGATGATTTTTGTCAGGGTGTGGGCTTCAAAAATAGAATCGCTGAAAAAAGGTTTATCCATGAGAAACCCAAAATTTCTCATATAGACTAATAATATTTTTTCATCTTGCCCGAGAAGATGATTGGCCGAAAGGTAAACCGGGTAAGACTTGATTTGCCTCATCAGATAGGGCTCCCTGCTTTCTTTCTGCAGGATATAGGGCAAGGGTTGAACCTGAGCCCAGCTTTTTGCGATCAGGGAAGTGTTGAATATGAGCCCAAGCAGAAGGACTGCGAGCAAAAAGTTTTTCCCTTTTTCCTCGATCCCTCCCGATTGCAACCATTGCTCCAATCCCTTGATCGACAAAATGGCAAGAAAGGCGAAAGGGGTTGCCAGTAAGCGAGCCTGCTGAGTTTGCGTAAACCAGAACACTGTGAATATCAAAAACGTGACGACCATGGGCATTGACTGACGCCGAAGGCCAAACAGTGCGGGCAGAAGAAGGAAATAAAGAATGCCGATCTGACCATCGAACTTTAAGGAATGAGGCTGGCCGAAAAACGTCAGGTTGATCGGTAACAATAAAAAGTCCAGAATCCCGTGCCCCATCCCGTAGGAAGAGTAGTATTGAATCTGTTGCAGGGACCGGGTGATATCCCAGTTCATACTCTGCTCTCCCCCAAAAATCTGCATGAAAAAAGGGGCGAGAGGATTTCCGGTGAAAAAATAGTTTTTTCCCCACCAGGGCAGAATAAAAAGCAGGGCACCCAGCACGAGGATGAAGCATTGGCCCAAAGTTTTATTTGGCTGTGTCCTACCTTGCAGGGCAACACCGAGCAAGGCGATTGGCAGGGCGATTATGGCGGTGAGTTTGGTGGCTACAGCCGTTCCCACGAACACGGTCATCAGGTAAAACCAGCCGGTTTGTTTTCGGGTCTGCCAGTTTTCCCAGGCGTAGAAGGACAGGAAGATATAAGCCGCGGCTTGCAGATCAACATAGGCCGAGTAGGCAACGTTGAAAAAAACAGGAGTCGAAAGAAAGACCGCCGGAACCAGAAGTGCGTACGTTCCCCGGTAATTCTGGTGCAGGGCGATGAGAAGCAGAAAGACGATTCCCAATCCTGTCAACTGGGCTAAATGGTCCGTTCCCAATGCCAGGGCGAACAGGTACAGCATTTCCATATGCTGTGGGTAAAATGAATAAACGTTGTTTGGCAGGTTGACGATGCCGCCTGCCTCAAGGAATGCTTTGGGTACTGCAAGGTGGTAAACCAGGGCATCCGTACCAAATGCCGGAGCCAACGCGAGACTTAATGCCAGCAGAACAAGAACCGCTAAAATGATTTGGACAGCAGTCTTTAATGGGGATAAAGGAAAAAAAACTGCCAACCCTGCTGTGAGTTTCCATTGTTTGTACTCTCTCAGAGAGCCTATTCCGGAAAAAAGCAGGATTGCCAATACCCCCCAGCACGTTAATGCGGAGACCTGACCGATAAAGGCCAAACCGGCTACCATCACCGAAGTGATGATAGAACCTAACGCTGAGGAAAAGACAAACGCTTCGGCAGGACCGGAAAACTTCAAGTCCCAGATTTTTCGGGTGAAGATTCTTCCTGCACTCAGAAAGCCTAGTATAAACAGAAGGAATAGAGCGATATCCATTTGAGGAAATGAATAGAGGGTTTCGATTCAGGTTTTATATATGAGGCAGGTCGCGGACTTTTTGTTTCAGGGGCACCCGGCTTTAACGGTAGTTTGGGAAAACAGGGAAAATTCATCCGATGCTTCCTGATAATCATCGAACCAGCAGGCCTCGGGGTTTCTGAAAAAGGCCAGGAACCGGGCATTGTCAGTTTTATTTGCGGCCCGGAGAAATTTGAAGAATATCTGGTCTTCGCTCATTCCAAGCACTTCAATTTTTCCCGATTCATGCGACATGACCAGGCGGGCCCGTTTGGCCAGGCCTGAGCAAAGGGTCCGGGACTTTTCAAATATTTCATAGCCACGCTCAATCGGTACAGAATAGGTTTCATTTCCCAGGGTGGGGCGGCACAGAAAAACATAATACGGCGGAACGCCAATGTAAGAAAGTTTGGAAAACAATTCCGCAAGTACTTCAGGGTCATCGTTGACACCCTTCACCAATGGGGTCTGATTTACCAGGGAAACTCCGGATTTCATCAGCAGGTTCAGCCCTTCGATAGCTTCCGGGGTGAGTTCCCTTGGGTGATTGAAATGGGCCATGACGTAGATTTTCTTTTCGTTTGTGCTGTAGGTTTTGAACATTTCCAGCAATGACGGGTCGTTCAAAATCCTGAAAGGGTTGAACGCCGGAACCTTGGTGCCGATACGGATAACCTGTACATGGTCGATCTCACGAAGCTGCTTGATAATGGGTTCCAGCTTGCTGGTGGACATGACTAGAGGATCGCCCCCGGTCAAGAGCACGTTATTGATTTCCTTATTATTTTTAATGTACTCCAGTCCCTCCGAGATGTCTTTGGTCACCTCATCGTTTTCGTTCATGAACAGGCGTTTGCGAAAACAGAACCGGCAGTAGGCGGCGCAAACTTCATTGACTAAAAGCAGGGCCGTGGAGGTGTATTTGTGTTCCAGCCCACGAACTTTGGTGTATTTTTCTTCGTTGGAGGCATCCAGTTCGCCCCATTCGTTGAGCTCCTGGACATCCGGCATGATGATCCGTTTGATCGGGTCATGGGGGTCGTTCCAGTCGATCAGGGACTGGTAGTAATCATTGGTGCGGAATACAAACTTATCGTTAACCTTTTGCAGTTCCCGCTTTTCAGACTCGGTCAATTGGGGAATCTGGTCCAGTTTTGTTAAATACTTGGGTTTTCTCTTATCTGGATTGAGGTGTTTAAAAAAAACATTCATCATTCACCTCCAACGGGAATCATTAGTATTGAGCAACCTGTTGATATTGAGTGTGTTCGGTGAATTCAAACACCCCAAATCTCCCACCCAAAGACAAAAATTCCCCTGACTTCTCAATGTTGAAAAGCGGTGGGAACGCTTATACTTTAGGGGATTGTTAAGCAAAAGCCTTTGAAAATAATGGCTTTGTGCGCTGGTCGAGGAGGAAGGCCTCCTCAAAACAGATTACTTGGCGGCCCCATACCGGGACACTGTTGCAACAACCGATACTACAGGAATTTTCAAAACTACAAACCCGAAAATCCAGTTTAGTTGTTAGCTACAGGTACGGATCATACGTGATTCGAACTGGGCTATCAAGAGAAATTGCCTCCAGTCGGAGGTGTTTGGCCTCCTGGAAACAGAAAATTCTTCGCTTTTTCAATGGATTATAGGCCTTCTGAGAAATGGGGGGAAATGGCTGGCGGTGGTTCGAAAATCCGGGGGAAAAGATGGATTTCCTCTGAATATCCAGGTTCCGCCACCAGCATTTTTAGCTTGGGAATTTCTGTTGACAGGGTATTGGAATGGATTATAATGCCAGCACTTTTTTCAAATGCAGATCGTAATGATAGCATTTCGGAGGTCAACGGTTTAAGGCTCTGATTTTTCAGGGATATTACGTTTTTTTGGGAATGGTGCCTTGAGCCAGACCGGTAACAATTGACAGTTTAGACCCGATTTTAAGGTTGGAGTGATAAGTTTAGGTTCAGTTTAGTTGAGTTTCGATACGATTCACCATTAAAGAGGAGATTGTTAGATGAAAAAGGTTTTGATACTGAGTGTGATGGTTGTATTCAGCTTGTTTGCAGTTAGCTCTGCGTTCGCAGGCAAATGCCCACAACCGCGGAAAACCAAAGCGGCTCCGGGTGGCATTTCCAAGAAAGATAAGACCGCTAAAGCGGATGCGGCGAACGGTAAGGCGATTTATTTGAAGAAAGCCAAGCCGATGGCTTGTAAAATGTGTCATGGTGCCAAAGGCGATGGCGCTGGGAAACTGGGTAAAGCCCTGAAACCTGCTCCGCGTGACTTTACCTGTGCGGCTACCATGAAAAAAGTTTCTGCTGGCCAGATGTTCCACATCATCAAAAATGGCTCTAAAGGAACCGGTATGGTTGCTCATGGCAAAACTTTGAAAGACAAAGAAATCTGGGATGTTGTTAAATACATCCGTAGCACCTTTGTAAAATAAGCATAGTTCTTTTAAAAGGGGTGAGCCGCTTTGCGGTTCACCCCTTTTTTTGTGCCTTTTTTCCGGGTCAGGCAAAATGGTATAATGCGTTCGACTTAAATCGGAGTCTTCTTTGATTACCCGCCTATTTGGAATTTCCCAGTTATTGCAAATTTTACTTCTGCTTGGGGTCGTTTTGCCGTTACCTTCCCAGGCGCAATCGCTGGGGAGTGCCCAAAATCCTCTGCGAATGATGTTTGTGCCTTCTGGAGATGCGCAAGTGATCCTGAAGGGCGGCACGGAAATCGCTGAGCTTTTGCAAAAGGTTACCGGACTGCATTTTAAAACCTCTGTCGCAACCAGTTACGCGGCGGTCATTGAGGCGATGGGTGCTGAGAAGGTGGATATCGGCTGGCTGGCTACCTTCAGTTATGTCCTGGCACATGACAAATATGGGGTAGAGCTTTTATTGGTGGTACAGAGATTTGGCAGTCCTTTTTACCGGGGCCAGATTATGGTTCGGGCGGATAGCGGCATTAAGGATCTCGCCGGACTGATGGGAAAACGTTTCGCGTTTGTCGATCCGGCTTCCACATCGGGGCATTTGTATCCCAAAACCCTTCTTTTGGCGCAAGGGTTTGATCCGGAACATTTTTTTAAAAAAATCGTTTTTGTCGGGTCGCATAACGCTGTGGTTCTTTCCATATATAAAGGGGAGGTCGATGGCGGGGCGGCCTATGATGGTTCCCGGTCAGCGGTTGCCAAAATATTTCCGGATGTGTTTGACAAGATCAATGTCATTGCCTATACCAAGGAGATTCCCAACGATACGGTTTCTGTTCGCAAGGGGCTTTCAGAAGATTTGAAAATGAGAATTCGGGACGGACTGAAAAAAGTGTCGAAGTCCCCTCAGGGTAGCAAGGTTCTCAAAAAACTTTATGGCATCAGTGGGTTCACAGATTTGGATGGGTTGTTTGATCCGGTTCGGGAAGCGGGCCGTTTGTTAAACTTGAATCTGGGTGATTTGAGTCCATGACCGACATATTGAAAATAGACCGGCTGTGCAAGACTTATGATAATGGTACCTGTGCTTTAAGAGAGGTTTCCTTTTCTGTTGAGCCGGGAGAATTTGTGGTGGTGCTGGGTAAAAGTGGTTCCGGAAAATCCACTCTCATGCGTTGTATCAACCGGCTGGTGGAGCCCACCTCGGGCCGGATTTTTCTGGACGGGGAAGAGGTCACCGGTGCTGTGCCGAGTCGGTTGCGGGCATTGAGAAAAAAAATCGGCATGATATTTCAACAATATAATCTTATCCCCCGCTACTCGGTTCAAATCAATGCCCTGATGGGTCGTCTGGCCTGGACTTCATCGATCGCTTCCATGGTGAACTGTTTTTCGGCTGAGGATGTGGAACGCTCCGGCCAGGTTCTTGATCGGCTGGGCCTTGCCGAAAAATATTCTGAACGCTCAGAAAATCTTAGTGGAGGACAACAGCAAAGGGTGGGCCTGGCCCGGGCCTTGATGCAGGGACCGGAGTTGATTCTTGCCGATGAGCCGGTATCCAGCCTGGACCCGGTCACTTCACGGCAGATCATGCAATTGTTGGCGGAACTTAATGATAAAGATGGCGTGACCCTGTTGTGCAACCTGCACTTGCCCACACTGGCCCGGGAATTCGGTTCGAGAATTCTGGCCCTGAGCGAAGGGCGGATCATTTATGATGGGCCTGCAGGAGCTTTGAATGAGGAGGAGTTAAATTCCCTCTACGCAGGCGAGTGAATGTTTTTTTAATTTATAGCAGCAAGTATTTGGTCTTGCTCCGGCAGTCAAGGGGAAGCGTCAAGGCAGATTTGTAAACGTATCTGGCCATTTTCTCGATGTATGCATGACGGCTAATATGCGAATTTGTTTCTTTTTGATGTAGTAGGGAAGGATGTAGGGTAAGTCTGCAACAATAAGCTCTCTTGTTTTTTTGACGCGTCCCAGTCTTCCGAGTTCCGGGTTGTGCTGAAGAGAGTCTCCAGAAGCCTTGATTTTTACTAAGACCTGGTAAGCGGCGACAGGGTTGTCTTTTTCGATATGACGACCGATTGCCTTTAAATCGTTTGTAGACTCCTTAAGCCATACAACTTCCATCACGGCTTGAAAGACTCAACGATTTTATCTACTTGATCACTATTTAGAAACTTTCCTCCTTTTTCCGCTTTTTTAAGCCGCTCTGTAACTCTTTTTTCTTGCCACTCGTAGATGTCCAGATAACTTTCAATCGCCTCATTGATGAGCCAATTGCGTGAACGGTCAAAACTGGCCGCAACGTGGTCCAGCTTTTTTTGGGTATCTGATGAGACTCTAACCGTGACGTTTCCTGAATTCTGAGCCATAAATATTCACTCCGATTGCAATATATTCAAATGCAATTATATCAAATAATAGTATTTCATGTCATTCCCATTTTCTGAGAAGCAGGTATGGGATTAAAGTTCCCCTTTTAGCGAGTTCTATTCCCCGTGGATTGCGGTGGGGTTGTTCATTCAGGTAGACGAGCACCCTCTCAAAAGCGTACAATTTGCCTGATAAAACCTTTTGGAGTTGAAAACCTGTGACTACGAACCTCGTCGAACCCACTGAAAAAGAGCTGAGACAATACGGCCTGATGATGGCCGGGGTGCTTTCTTTTTTTGTGGCTGTGTTTTTTTATAAGGCCTGGCACACTGCCGGAATGGCTCTGGCAGTCTGGGTTCTGTTTTTCCTGACGCTGGGATTGTTGGCACCCTTTCGCCTGGCACCGGTTTACCGGGCCTGGATGAAATTCGCCGAAGTGATCGGAAACTTTAATTTCAAACTGATTCTGGGGCTGATATATTTCGTCATGTTCACCCCGACACGACTGGTGGCCTCATTCTTCAGGGAGGACCCGTTAACCCGTAAAATTGAGCCGGAAAAGAAAACTTACTGGCATGACTGCGAGCCCCGCAGTCAGGACCCGAAACGCTTTGAACGACAGTTTTGATCTACCTGGAGAGGTTATTTTCTTATGGAAAAATTACATAAAGAGATTTTAGGGTTGATGGGAAAAATCGATATCGACTGCAGGGATGAAGAAGGTACCATCATCATTGACCTGGCAGGTCAGCTGGATATTTATAATTCCCACGATATTACCTTGCTCGTGGAGGCGTATCGGGAAAGAGGATTCCATAAGTTCATTCTGAATTTGGAAAAAGTCACCTACCTCGACAGCTCAACCATCAGTGTCTTTATCCATTGTTATCAGATGCTTAAAGGTGAGGGCCGGTTTGCCCTGGCCGGACTCCATGGCGCACCCAAGGAAGTTTTTGAACTGGCTAAACTGCATGAGGTTTTCCAGATTTTTCCTGACGTGTCTAGCGCGATGGCCCACTAGGCGTGGGGCCGACTAGCAATAGCTGTGTTTGGCGTGCCCCTTATCAGGGGAGGACACTGGGCAAGAACTTGATTGAGCCGAGATAACTCTTTGCTCGCCAACTAAAGTGACGGCACACTGGCCCCACGCCTAGTGGGCTTTGATTGAATACTGAAATGTGGTAGCTTATGAGGCTAAACCTTTACAAAAGAAGGTAAGCCGGTTCTTTAGAGTCAGGCAAAGGTAGGAGTGATAATGCGAAACTCAGCTCTTCTCGCTGTCTTGGTTTTGTTTATTTTAGGGCCTGCTCCGGTTAGAGGCCAGAGTAACGACGGTTCATCAGATTTGGGTATTCCCAGGGAGCCCGGGTGGAATCACCCGTCTTATCGCGGCTGGGAGTCGTTGAGTGTGCCCGGTTTGATTGCTACTTACTACGACCTGGATCGGGACAGCGAACTGGATTATATGGTCATTCGAAAAGTGATCCGCAAGGCTTCGGCTGAAGAGACCACTATCGAGCAGGCCATCGAGATTGCCAAATTCGATAACCTGAGTGTCTACTTTGCGCATCCGGTTGTATTTTTTACCAATCGCAACCCTTTATTTTATTGCATCGGTATTGATTCGAGACGTAATTGCAAAGATATGTGGGTGGATATTGCGGAAGACGGTTTAAACGGTAATGAAGAACTTTATTCGCTTGCAACCCCGAGCATGGGGGTTCGTTAATCAGATAAGCCGGATTTTCTTTCTGGTCTTGTGTGGGGTGGTGTTGGGTGTTTCGTCTTTGTATGCCCATGAGTCACATGATTCCCCCGCATCAGATAAGGAAAAAAATCTTCTGCACCTGGGTGCCACGGTTTACAAGCATATGTGCGTGTTTTGTCACGGTCATGATGGTGATGGCGGAGGCAAGGCCATGGCATATCTTTACCCATGGCCTAGGGATTTTCGTCAGGGTGTGTTTAAATATCGAACCACCCCATTTGGCTCGATTCCTCAGGATAAAGATATTTACCGGACCATTTCCCGTGGGGTTCCGGGTACCGCCATGCCAGCATGGAAAGGAGCCTTATCGGAAGATGAAACCTGGGGTGTTGTAGAGTATATTAAGAAATTCTCAAAAAAGTTTGAAAAGAAAAAACCAAAAAAGGCGATAACGATTGGGCCGGCTCCCGCATCCACTCCGGAATCCGTTGAAAACGGCAAGAAGGTTTATCGGGAAATGGGTTGCGCTCAGTGTCACGGAACCGATTTGCAGGGCGATGGGCCCATTGCGCATGAACTTTATGATATCTGGGATCACCGGCTTTTTGTTTATGACTTGACCGACCCCAATACGTATAAATTCGGATTCGATAAGAAGGATTTGTTCCTGATCTTAACAACGGGGATAGATGGCACCCCGATGAAATCATACAGTCATCTGACGGATGAACAACGGTGGGATCTTGCGTCTTATATTGAGTCGAAAATAAGGAAAGAGGTGTTCAAACCGGCGCAATATGAGGTGGACCTGACTGCGCACCGTGTTGACCATGAAATCAATATGGACCCGGGGGACCCAATGTGGGAAGATGTCCCGGTCCAGAACATACATACGATTCCCCTCAATGCGCGTCGGGATCCGATTGACCGGATTCAGTTTCAGTCCGTAGTGAATGACGAGGGCATCGCCTTTAGGCTGGAATGGGAGGACTCCCAGCCGGACCGGACTGCGAGCCGCCATCAGGATTTTAAAGATGCTGTTGCCATGGAGTTTGCCCTGGGTGAAGTGTTACTGCACAAGCACGGTCATAATGAACCGTTCTTTGGCATGGGAAACCGGGGGAAAGTGGTCAATATCTGGCAATGGCGGGCGGATTGGCAAACAGAAATTGAAACCAAGGAGAAGCTCGAATACGCCACCAAGGGCCTGGACCTGGATACCATGATCTTTGGCGGCGAAGTCAACCCCGTTGACGCGCTCAATCCGTTTCGGGATGTTCCCGTTGAAGAATTGAATGCGGAAGGGTTCGGAACGCTGACACCTCAGCCTCAAACCAAGCAGAATGTGGAGGGGAAAGGGGTCTGGAAAGATGGAAAATGGAGCGTGGTATTTTTTCGCACCTTGGATTCTTTGAATAAATGGGATATAAAATTTGCAAGAAAAAATCCCGTGTTGGTGGCGTTTGCGATTTGGGACGGAAAACATCAGGATCGCAATGGCCGAAAAGTTATTTCCATGTGGCAAAGACTTAAACCGTTCCACCACTAGGCGTGGGCCAATGTGCCATCGCTTTATTTGGCGAGCAAAGAGTTGTCTCGGCGCAATCAAGCCCTTGCCCAGTTCCCTCCCACGGGAGTGGGGCGTGATACAGAGTTATTTAAAGTTCGAATTTGTAATCAATATACTTGGAGAATTGTTTCATGTCAGAAGATAAAGAAATGGAAGATGCCGAGGATTCGTTGAGTGTGTCCGAAGATGAAGAAATAGATCTGGATGAGGTCGACGAATCTGAGGAACTCGATGAGGTGGATGAAGTTGAAAAAGTGGAAGAACCTGAAACAGGTGCTTTTCTGGTTATCGGTCAGGGAGATTTCTCCATGTCCCGGTCCAATCGGGGAGCGGATGATCCTGGCGACAACACGCTTTGCGAACCTCAATATGCCACGGTATTTGGCGATATGTTATTTGTCTCTGACAGGGGCAACCACCGGGTATTGATTTGGGAACAGTTTCCCGAGGAAAATGGCGAACCGTCATCGCTGGTTCTCGGTCAGGAAGATTTTGCCGACTGTCTCGAAAACAGAGGCATTACCACAACTCTGGATGAAATGACCTCAGGGTTGGGAGACGAAGATCTGGATGGTTTTACCATCAGTAAGTCAGAGGAGGATACCCTCTCTCAGCCAGCAGGTATTGCTGTGATTGATGGGAAACTTTATGTAGTGGACAGCGGTAACCACCGAGTATTGAGATGGGGGGGAATTCCCACAGAAGATGGTGAGGCTCCGGGACTGGTACTTGGACAGGATAACATGGATGATAATGAAGCCAACCGCCGTGGGTTTGTTGGTTCCGGTTCCCTGTTTTTCCCCATGGGCATCCACTCTGGCGATGACAAGCATGTGCTGGTCGCCGATAAGGATAACAACCGGGTTTTGATCTGGAACAAAATTCCTTTTAGTGACGGTTGGAATGCCGATGTTTCCCTGGGCCAAAAAGGAATAGACGAACGCTGGCCCAATCAGGGCGAATTCGATAATGTGGGTCAGGATACCCTCAGTTTCCCAACAGGGGTACACTTTGATGCCGAAAACGAACGTATATTCGTGGTGGATCAGGGAAACAACCGTGTGCTGATCTGGAATAAAATTCCCAGAGAGACTGGGGCCGCCGCCGATGTGGTGCTTGGGCAAAAGGATTTCTTAAGCCGTGAGCCGAATCGGGGCAATGGACCCAAACGGGCTTCCGCAGACAATTTATATTTCCCTACGGATGTCGTATACGGAAAAGCCGGACTGTTTGTTTCCGACAGTGGTAATAACCGTGTCTTGTATTGGAAAGAAGTTCCTACCGAAAATGGACAGCCTGCCGACATGGTGCTGGGTCAATCGTCTTTAACTGAAAACATATTCAACCGGGGCTGGGATGACGCTTCCAACTGCACTCTGAACGATCCTTACGGTCTGTTGTTGATTGATGAGGAAGAGGAAGAGTTTCGCGGAATTCCCATGGCAGATGATGACGATGACGATAATGAGGAAACAGCTCTGGTGGAAAGCGAGTCTGCCGAAGAACCTGAAGAGCCACAACCCAAATTCAAACTCTTTATCTGTGACCGGGGCAATTCCCGCATAGTTGTCTGGAACGAACTTCCCTATCCGAAAGAAGAGAAGGAAGAGGACGAGTTTGAAGAACTCCGGGTCGATGACGAAAACCTGTTGATCGGTGATGAAGAAGACGACGACTTCTACGATGAAGACGACGAAACACCTGCCGGAGAACTGCCGTCAGCTTGACCGGCTTCTGCATAAATTAGTTTCAAATCCCCCCGCGCCCCTTCTTATGAAGAGGCCGGGGGGATTTTCTTTTTCTGCCCATGTTATACTCTTTCTTAGCTTTTACCCTTTCTACCAACAGGGGCGGATCAGGGAGACCACCTGCAAAAGCGAATGGTTAGTGCCGCACACTTTCCCCATAGGTTCATCCGCCCTCACTTTTTCTAAAAGAATTGAAAAAATAATATTCCGTATGGAACAAACTAAATCACGATCTTTTCTGATCTTAGCTGCGCTGTTCCTGATTGCCCTGTCTGTTCGTTACTATTATCTCCTGGAGCTTTCCCAAAACCCATTCTTTGATACAGTTCTGAAGTCATTCGATCATTACAACTTTGATCTGGGCGCGACAAATTTCGCGCAAGGTGACTGGCTTGCGCAGTCACCAAATAATACTTATTCTCCGCTTTTTAAATATTTTCTCGGATTGATCTACTTTATTTTCGGGAGAAATTTTTATGTGATTTACGGTATTCAGTTTATTTTGGGTGCCTTGGGCTCAGTATTGATTTTTTTAATCGGTAAAAAACTGTTTGATGCCCGTGTGGGTTTTTTGGCATTCCTGGGTTTTGCATTTTATTCTACCGAGATTCTTTATGAAGGAATTATACTGAGAGCGGCCTTTATAACATTCCTGGCAATTCTTTCCTTTTACTCTTTGCTTCGGTTACAGGAATCAGCAACACCTCTCAGGCTCGTAATTTCATCGCTGATTTTATCCTTATTTTTTCAGTCCCGTCCCAATACGTTCATTTGTCTTCCATTTGTAATCGTATTTCTCCATAGATATATTTTTCAAAAATGGAATCCGACAGAAAGGTTAAAGGGGTGGGGCATGTTTTTGGTCCCGCTTTTTCTTTCCTTCGCCCCTATTTTGTTGCAGTGCTATTACGTTCATGAAAAATTTGTGTTTTTTGATGCTAGTGGGCCTACAGCGTTTTTAGCTGGAAACTATATTGATTATCCCGGGTTCGGGTTCGATCCGAATCGGTTGTTGCAGTTTCAGAAAGAAAATAATCTGGAAAACCTTTCTCCTGTATCTTTTGTCAGCCAACAAATAATTAACGACCCTTTTGGTTTTATTGGATTGTATTTGCGCAAGATTTATTTTTATTTTAACGATCTTGAGCCAGCGTCTAATATTTCGACCTATCTTTATCTGGAGTCATCAAAATTACTGCCATATTTATTGAGCCATTTTTCTCTTTTTTCTTCCCTGGGGCTAATGGGAATTGCTCTGGCAATTCAGAACAAAGAGAAGGTCTTTTTGCTTCACTCCTATCTGGTTTCATTGATTTTTTCGGTGATTATTTTTCATGTGGTGGCACGTTTTAGAATTCCTTCTGTACCGTTTTTGATACTTTTTTCTGCTTATGCAGTAGGGAGAGCTCTCAACTGGTTGGAGAAAAAAGAATACAAAAGAGTTGGGTTGTTTGGGTTGATCTTTTTAATCTTGTTGTATGGATTTCGTGCTCCCGAAGATCATGTTGCTGTGCGCTCTGTGGATTATTGCAATTGGGGCTATGCCCATATGTTAGAAGAAAAATGGTTTGATTTAGAGAAAGCAGAAGATTATGGCTTAGAATGTTTTAAAACTCAGAAACGTGTCAACTTAGATCATGGACCTGGGCATGTCTTGATGACCACGCTTTACAAGCTTTATGGATACTATTTGATATCAAAAAGTGATGAGCGGGCGGAGAAGGTTTTAAATAACCTAATCTCTATCGACCCACTTAGTTTTGAGGCTTACCGGATGCTCGCTGAAACTGAGGAAAAGAGAGGCAATGTGGACTCTGCAATCCGAAATCTACATTTGAGTATGGTGGCTGACAGGTCTGCCCCATTTCCACTTAGAGACCTTATTAGAATTTATTACCAAAACAATAGTGATCTTGGAAGAAGATTAGCTGCTTTGAAAGCAATATTGCCAATAGAGGAGGATTTGGAAAAAGCCGCAATGGTAAAAGGTCAAATTCTCAAACTCGGTAAAATGGTAGATAAAAAAAGGGATTTTATAAATGATTCTGTAGGCCGGGCAGAAAAATCATTCAAAGACGGGCAATGGGAAGTCGCTTTAAGGGAGTATAAAAGCATAAATGCTTTCAATCACTCGAGCTCTGTTCTTTTGCTAAAACAGGGCATGGCTCATGAAAGATTGGGAAATCAAGAGAAATCCTTAGCCGCATATTACGATGCATTGTTAATCGACCCAAAAAATCAGGAGCTAAATAAAAATTTTGGAAACTATTATTTTTCAATGGGTGAAAATGCGTTAGCAGTACTTCATTGGACAAAATACCTTGATGTCGGCAAAGATGCGGAGGACTACCAGGAAATGCAAAATCGACTGAAAAGTGCAAACGACCAATTGAAAGCAAAGAATTTGAAAAAGCAAGTTTCCAACTTATCCCCGAAGGAAAACCGGGAGCTTTTTAGTATTTTTAGCGGATAACAGTAAAATTAAGAATCCCTGTAACGGATGGGAATCTAAAAAAGCTGGCGGATTTTTGTGCTTCCCTATAACCCCCTTCCTTTGGTAATAACTAATATAGTTTAAATTGATTGACCGAGTCTTCCTGTCGAAACCTTATGGTTAAAAAAATATTTAAAAATGATCGTGCCTTATTTGTTTTTCTGGCATTGTTAGCTATCATTTTTCGATACCCCTCTTCTGCGAGCCCGTTAATAGGAGATGAGGCGATTACTCTCACTCGATATGGGCCGCTATCCTGGGAGGAGATTTTATTCAACTATCCTGACACCAATCAACATACCTTGTTCAGCCTAATGTCTAATTTTGGTTTGTATTTATGGGGTGATAGTGAGTTGGTTTTTAGATGGCCTTCTTTATTGGCCGGTATACTGGCTGTGCCATTAACCTATAAAGTGGGATTGATGTTGTGCGAATCCCGTTTTGCGGCACTTGCGGCCGCTTTGTTGCTGGCTGGGTCGGCCCCGCACATACATTACTCTCAATCAGGAAGAGGTTATGCTTTAACTGTTTTTCTTTGTTTGGCAATGGCGGGACTTGTTTGTGCTCTAACTCAAAAAAGCATTAACTTGAAAAATAGTTTTGTGGCGGGAATTTTTTTGGTGCTATGCGGAGTTGCGCTGGCTTTAACCCTGCCGAGCAATGCGTTTTTTATTTTAGCTGTTTTTGTTTCTGGCTTATTAAAGATTTTCCTGTCAGGTAATGGCGATGGAATTTATTATCTAAAAAAAGCGACCCCATTTTTAATTTCTTTTTTCTTGATGTTTGCCCTGATCGCCCTTTACTTTTTTTCTATAAGGGAGGGATTGAATAATGGCATCGTTAATTATTCGCAGTCGACTCTGAGCTTTAAAGGATTTTTGAAAATCGGGGAGTTTCTTTTTGATCCGTGGGGAACATGGCTTTTCCTGTTATTTGTCCTGGGTTTGGTCGGGCTAAAAGAAAACGAAAATTTTTTGTTCGTACTTGCTTTGCTGGCGGTTCCTCTTGCGCTAACTATCGTTTCTGGAATAGTGGGTTTCCCGAGAGTTTATATTTACCTGCTCCCGTTTTTATTGCTGGTTGCAGGAGTGGGGTTGGAGTTTTTGTTTAACCGATTGCATGTTCAAAAACCGTTGCTTGCCAGCTCCCTGATAGGAGTTGCTGTTTTGATGGTTGCGATCCAGTTCTATCAATGGGCGGCTCTTTATTACCCTGGGCGTACAAAAATTCCCAATGGAACCCTGAAGGAGGCCAGACTGGTTAAGGATTATATTAATAGTGAAGTCTCTTTCGATAGTCTACTGGTCTTTATGGTGTATGACCCCGAAGGCAATGCCCTGGTTTATTATTTGTCGGATCAAATAAAATACAGGATGAAATTATTTTTGGCGGGAAAGGAAATCAAGAAAATATTATTTATTTCACACGCTAGGGTCCCGCCTGATAAATTTCCGTTAATTACTGTTTTTGATGGGAAAACGGTTAAGATCCCTCCATCCTATTTATTAAAGGTTAAGGAGTTTGGGGATTTGCACCTTTATGAATTTACCGGGGCCCTTTCAAGGTGGATTCCTGAAGAGGGGAGACGGGACCTGGAATCGGTATTTAATGGAGCTTCGGGTTCTACTTACCAGGCTAAACAGGTTAAGAACCCCAAGTTGTTCGGCAGTTATTCATTGCAGGTGAACACTGCAAAAGGCAAGGAAGTGCTTTTGCAATCACCGATTTTCAGGCAGGTGGAAATAAAATCGAGCCCTGCGTTCATTTTGCACATATTCGCAAAAACCTTAGGGAAGACCCGTTTCATTTTTTCGGATAGCCTGGAAAAACGAGTTGAGTACCCGATGGCATTGCTTAATCCGTATCTGGGGTTACTTGATATTGAAAGCACAGAGCAAAAATGGGAAATGGTTTTTTCCCTGAGCCAACTTAATTCAGGGCGATACAGGTTGGGTGAAATCCTTTGGTCTCAAGATGAGAGTGTTTTTGTCGATGAACCTCAATCGTACCTTCTATCTAAAGAGAAGTTATAAAATTTCCTTTCTCTCAAAGTGAAAGTTCTGCGTTAAATAGGGCTCTGCCGCTATTGGCAATAGGGGGGGATGCCTTCTTCCACCAGCTTCCCGGCGTTGCCGGTTTTCAGGTTTTCATGGTTTTTTCTGATTCCTTCTGCCAGCACTTTCATGGACCCTTCCATTTTTTCCATGATCTGTTCCGGACTGTCGTTAAAAACATTGCCGAACCTGGGTTGGCATTTTAAATTCCCCACATCGCAACAGGGTGTCATCTCTCCGTTTTGCTGAATCGTCATGATGTCTATGGAACCGCGTGCGGCGGGACAGCCAATCAAATAATTGTCACGGGGAAAAGGCAGGGAAGTCATGGCCCGGTGACCATTTTTATCTATGCCAAAGGCAGGCAACAGGCTCAATCCAAGCGTGAACTCCGGTTTGCTGGCAAAGGCTTCGGTATCTCCCATCGCAACCGTGAAAAGTTTTTCATCGCAGTGCGGGTGTTCGCGCAAAAGGGATTCCACTTTTGTTGAATAGGTTTCGAGTAGTTCGGTGACATGCTCGTAGGACGCGCCCCGACCTTTAAAAAAATTAAGCAGAAGATGGATCTGAGATTTTAAGTGGTCGAGGTTTTCATAAACGACATTGATGATCAACTTGTCCTGTCTTCTTAACAGTTCTTTGAGAAAATGTTTTTGCGATGTCTCCCAGGCAGTGGGGTAAAGGGTGATGTCGACCCGCCCTCCCAGTTTCATGACATCCTGCAGTCTTAGCCAGCGTTTGGAGTCTTCTGAAAGCATGTCCAGATTGGTGTGCAGGCACACATGCGGCGTGACAGTTTGGAACACCTTGCATATTTCCACAATATCCGGATTCTGCGATGCTTCGCCACCGGTCAGGTTGATCTCCTGCTGGGCCAGGACATTGAGTACGTCTACACGTTTGATTTTTTCGGCCATGTTCCTGGCCTGTTTTACCGTCAAGTGCCATTCGGAGACGGGGTGCTCCATCAACGGTTCATAAACATGGCAGGACTCGCATTCGTCACGGTTGTAACGATTGCAACTGGTTTCAACAAAAATGCTGAGCATTGAGAAAAAATCTCCTGAAATAAAAAGCAAATCACCCCAGCCCCTCTTTGTAAAAGAGGGGTCCATTAAAGCTCCCCCTTCTACGAAGGGGGTTGGGGGGATTTAGAACCTGTCGTGAATATGCTAGCAGCCACTCGCCGTGGGGGCAGATGGCAAAATCCCCACAAACAAATTGTAGTTTCGGCGCGCAAGATAAAAATGTCAACTTTACCTGCGGGGGTACCCCGCTGTCAGCTGAACTGAATATGTACGAATGAAACCGGAGGGGGTGGGGATTGAAAAGCGGACTGGATATCTTTTTCCCGGTAACCCAGTTTTCTTAAGGGTTTCAAGGCGGCTAGAACTTCCTCTCGTGTGACATAGGCTACAGTATCGGGAACACCCCGACCACTGAGGTTTTCAGCCAGCTTGGCGATTTGCTTTCTCTGTTTTTTAGGTGTCCCTTCCATGGCCGGGTAGTTTAGTTTTCCGGAGTAGGGGCTTCGATAAACGGTATTGAGAGCATGGAGTGTGCCGAGCATCAGGATATCTCTGTCCCAGGGTGCCATGCTGGCAACCTGTGGATGGTTTTGCATCAGGTCCACGAGGCTGATGACTGCGGACCCGAGATCCTCTCCTACAAACTGATTCTGGTATTCCCGGGTGATTTTGGTAAATCCGATAGATCTGCCAATATCTTCAAGTAGCGGAAAGTTCACCATGAATGTGTACTGTCCGCCGTATAAGTTGAAATAGGGTCTGCCTTCCTGGTTAAGGTCCTGGATCGTTTTCATGCCGTAGTCAAAACTGGTATAGCCAAAATTCATTGGCGCGAGCAGTTCTTTGGCTTTTGCAATGGCAGAAAAAGCACCGGTATTGACAGGCATGGGAATTTCATCTTTAAAATTTTCAGCGTGGGCCTTCAGGGTTTCCGCAAAGGGCCAGTCATCCAGATCTACTCGTTGAAAATCTCGTTCCCAGTGAATGGTGTCGAGAAAATTGGGAAGTTGGGCGAGTTCTGCCAGGTCTCTATTTTTAAATTGTTCGAGAAAATCCTCTGTAGGCAGTGTTTCCAGAAAAGGGCACAGGTATTCCTCATAATAGAGACCCTGATGCTTCAGTAGAACTTTGGTTGACAGGTCGTCCCAGATTTCATTGGAGATAATTTTTGCTACGGAGTGAGGTCGAAAGCAGTCCAACTGTTCGGCGTGAATGCGAACTGTGGAAAATTTCCCTGAGTGCTCCTGCAGACGGGCATTGCTCCGCACACCTTTCAGAATTTCTTCGGATTCATCACAGAGGATGTAGTGGACAAATGGATAAACTTCGTTCTCGCTATCTATTTCGCGTAGACGGCTGAGAAAACACGCGGCCAGGTTGCCATTACCCACGCCCCACTCCTGCAAATACCAGATATCATTTTCAGGATGATGCCCACGGGCCTTGGCATAAAAATCATTGGCGAGCGCATGGGCCAGGCGATGGTCCAGACTCACATAGGTTTGAAAATGGTTGTGGATTTGCGGTCCCTTGATTCCATAGAAAATGGAATTGATATGGGTCTGCCAAAAATCGGAAGGCTTGAAATCCCCAAGCGCAATCAGGTTTTGGGGAGGATGGGTCATGGTTAAAAATGAATAGCCCCGCCGCTAGAGGACGGGGCATTCTTTAAAAGTGTTATTTTAAATAAGGTGGAATATCACGTGTTTATTTACCCCTTCGGGGCATGAAAGCTGTCGAAGAGGATATCACAGCCACCGGCGGCTACGCCGATTATTCCTCGTCTGCCAAAGTTTCCATGCCGGGCGCGTTTCCTTCCATATTTCCACCGCCAGCGTATCCGCCGGTTTGGGAAACTCCTCCTGGAATATTTGACGGGTTCTCTCCTTCTGTTGCTCCGCTGACAGGTGCGGACTCTCCTTGCATCAAGGCTTCATATTTCTTGTAAGCGTTCTGCGCATTATCCATCAACCCGACTTCTTTATAGCAATTATACAGACTCAGCCAGGCCGTTCCGTCCTGCGGGTTCAGGTCCACTGCCAGTTTAAATTCCTTGAGAGCGGTTTCAGGTCGTCCCATATTGGCATAAAGTGTTCCCAGGTTGGTGTGAGGTAACGAATAGTCCGGCGCCAGTTCGCTGGCTCTTTTGAACGCGCTGATGGCATCGTCCACCATGCTGAGAACCGAATAGCAACTGCCAAGGTTGCAAAAAGCCTGCGGGTCCTTGTCATCATTTTCCACCACGACCTGGGCGGCATCAATGGCTTCCTCATAGCGCTCGGCGTTAAAGTAAGCATTGGACAGTGCTGATCGAAGCTCCTTGTCTTCCGGAGTGAACATCAACACTTTTTTGAGTGCGATGATTTCCTTGTCATACTGTTTGAGCATGTCATAAGCCGCGGCAAGGTTGGCATAGGCCATCGTGTCCGTAGGGTCCAGTTCAATAACTTTTTCAAAGGAATCCCTCGCGTTTGTGAACATGTCGCGAAGCAAATAGAGTCCGCCAAGATTAAAGTGGATTTCCGCATCATCGGGAGCCAGTTCGCGGGCCCGGTTCATTTCAATCAGGGCTTCTTCTTCCTGATTGGACAGCACGTATGCGGTGCCAAGCAGTTTGTAGACCCGGCCATTTTTGGGATCTTTGTTGCGAAGTAACTTGAGTTGTTTAATGGCTTCTTCATAAGCGCAACCATCAATCATCAGGGTGGCCAGCTCTATCAGAAGTTCCTGATTCTCGGGATTGGCTTTCAATTCCTTGCGTATCTGGCGAGTCTTTTTAGTAATTGCCATCTCACGCTTGGTTTCCTCAGGATCGCGAACACCCAGCTCCTCAAAAATCTCCGGCTCGATTTTCATCGTGATCCAGTCTGTCGGTTTATCTGCCTGGCCCATATCAGGATTACCCTCTCAAAAGGTTTTCGGTTCGGTTTGTCTTTCTTATACGGTGCTCAAATTCTAGGCGATTGCCCCCCACCTGTCAACCCACTAGGCGCCAGCGTGACGCTGGACTCAATGAGCAATAACTTTGCCTGACGGACCAAGAGTTATCTCGGCTTAATAAACTTTTTAGCCACAGATCAACTCGGCCCAAAAAGCTCTTGCCCTCTGGGTCCAGCATTGAGCTGATCAGTTAACGGGTGGCGGTGGTGCGAGACATTTTAAGGATTTCTTCTTTGCCGAAGTGGTCGAGGTAGAGCAGGAAGTGTTCGCGCGAGAGATAGTTCCAGATTTTGCGGGAGGGGAAGGTTTCTTCTATCACTGTATCGAAATGTTCGTAGACATCCATCACTTCTTCCCGGTTCATTCCCGCTTTTATATCAAAATCGAACACAATAGCCATATCCCGGTCCGGATCGTGAAAGATGCGGTCAATTTTGAATTTGCCCGGATTATGGTAGATGGCGGAATCCTTTTCCAGCGCGAAGATGGACTGGCCTACAGAATGAATAGTGCCGGTTCCCGTTTCCGCGTTTTCTACGGTGAAGCGGATGGTGTCTTCCGCTTCTTCGCGTTCTTCAGTGGGGAACCCGAAAAACAAGTAGAGATGGTTCCAGATGCCGGCAACGGAACTGTTTTTCAGTACGCTCCGTTCTGTGTCCTGATCGCAACCTTTGTCGATGATGGAGAGGATGCGGTCGTTGGCGCTTTCCAATCCGAAAAATAGCATGAGAAACCCTGCCTTATAGACATCTTCAAACAGTTCCGGCGATTCTTTATCTCCCGATTCAAATTTGAGCATTCCCAATGAGCGCATTTCGACACCTCGTTTCAAAATAGCTTTGGACATGCGATTGAATGCGTTTGGGGAGATGGCTTCGTCAGAAAATGTGAAGTACTTGGTTTTATATTTTTGCGAGAGGTGGTCCAAATCTTCGGCCACACGGGTTTCATTTTCTTTGCGATAGTAGGAATCATAAATAAAACTATGGGTGCAGAACGTGCATTTCCCCCAATAACAACCTCGGCTGGACATATAGGGCAAAACGGGATAAGGCATCAAATATTTTTCCAGCGGTAACTGGTCAAACGTAGGGCAGACCAATTGATCATAGGGAAGAGCTTCGGCTTTGGGATTATGAATAACCTTGTTGTCTTCCATATAAATCAGATTGGGAACGGTTGCCAGGGATTTGTCCGTTTTGAGATGGCTGACCAACTCCTCCAAAGGTTTTTCCCCTTCCGAGACGATGACGCTGTGAAAAAATTCCTCGAATAAGGCCTGCTTATTATCGAGCAGATCGGCATGGCGGTTGAACACACTTCCTCCAATCACGATATGCAGGTGCTCAAACCGTTTACGCAACAGGCGTGCGAGAGTCAGGCCGGGAATGACTTGCCCAATATGGATAATGGATATGCCTACCACTCCGTAATCATTCCAGGCTACTTTTTCCAGCAGGTAGTCTTCATACATTTTAATGAACGGATTTCGGACCGGATCGGCTGTTGCTGAGAGAATTCCTGCAAGGTTTTCTTCAGGATTGCCCAGCATGAAAAAGGAGTCCAGATCCAGCCGACTGGGATAGTGGGCGTAGGAAATGAGCTTCATAGCCATTTTTAACGTGGTGTAGGCTTTTTTATAAGTCTCAAACTGGAAAAAACGTTCTTCATCCCGCAGAACATTTTTGGCATCTTCCACTTCGTTCAGGATGGAGTCGAGAAAAGCTCTGTCCGATAAAATATCCCGGTACACGGCTTTGACTTCCTGCTCTTCGTTCGTGTAGGCAGGCAGGGACAATCGCTTCTGCACGGTTTCTACGCAGTACTCCAGATACCCCTGGGACAGGAAAATCTCATAGCTTTCTATATTGAAATCGAACTGGTCCACCTCATGGCCTTTTGATTCAAGATGGGCTTTTAAGGTAGGCAGGGCCAGATAGGGCTGGCTGGGGTACCACTGCGGCGGAAACAGGAGGGCGGTTTTCATAATACCCCCCTTTTTTTGCCTGTCAGTTTTTGTAAATCGTAAAACGGCACGCGTTTCTTCCCAAAAAATGGTTTTGCATCATATGGAACAAGCATATACTTATTGAGAAACCCCTGTCAATCAAACCACCCGCTGGGCGCGGGGCCAGTATTGCATTGCCCGTGAAGCAAACAGTGCCATCAAGCGCACGTGATACTCCACCTAAACTCTCGTGCCCCGGAGGGGTAATACTTTTATATCCCCTCCCTTCATAGGGACTCAAGCCCGATAGTCTGAGGGGTTGGGCAGGGAGGGTTGGCTGACGTCTGCTTTTCGCTAGCTTCATGCCTCGCAGGGGTGACAGTTGGGCAAGGGCTTAATTGAGCCGAGATAACTCTTTGTTTTCCAAATAAAGCGATGGCATGCTGGCCCCACGCCGAGTGGCAGTTGACACTTTCCGGGGAAAAGGATTATAATCATGCCAATTCCCAGAACGCTTTTAAAAATATCGATTTATTGTTTTACCCTTGCAGGAAGGAGATTTGTGTTGAGCGAACAGGATACGGAAACCAAGCAAAACCCGGGGCCGGAAGGTTCGTCGGATGAAACTGCCGAAAAGGAGATAGATCACCTTTCGGATTTGAGCGAGTTGGAAAAGATCAAACTCGAGCTTCAAAAGGAAAAGGAAAAAGCCACCAAGGAACTGGCTGAAGGTGAAGATGAAGAAGAGGATTTACGTGAGGTCGACTATCTTCAAAAACTGATTACCCTTTCTGTAAAGTTCGATCACCATGTTGGTATGTATCTCATGCCAGCCTACATTGACTGCGGTTTGAAATACGACCACAGGTTGGCTGAAAGCTACACTGTTCAGATCACCACGATCCAGGCGTTTCTGCGTTTGCTTGAAAAGGTAGATGGAGTGACCCGCGAAGAGGTGACCAAACAATGTATTCTTAATCTTCGAAATATCATTCAGCTGATTTTCAAGAATATGGTGAAGCCGCTGTATCGCGAAGTTGGCCTGATGAAAAAGAAACCCAAATCTGAAAGCCTTGAAAATTTCAAGCAGAACTGGAATGAAAGACTCGATGAGTTGCAGAAAACCTGTGACTTTGAATACCAGATTCTGGATGTAAAGGCGTTCCTGGTAAAATAAGGGCTCTATCTAAGAAGCTCGTTCCATCCCACATGAGTAGGGTGCCTGGAGCGGAAAATTCAGTGTGGTGCGGAAGAGCCCCTTTCGGGGCTTTTTCCTATTGGAGTTTAATTCCCCACCCCGGTTTGGGGAGAGAGGTGTTTGTTTTGGTGGAAAATAATACGGAAAACGAAGAGGATGTTCCGTCTCAGGCCCTGGAAGTAGCCGCTGTCGAAGAGACCCTTCCTGAAGAGATAGCCAAGGTTGATCATAGCCAGCTTTATGTCTGGGTGGCAGATTCCGGCAATGACCGGATCCAGAAATTCGATGGCAATGGAAAACTGTTGATGAGTTTTGGGACGTCCGGTAGCACCCGTCCTCCTTACTTGCCGGGAGAATTTAAAACTCCGAGTGGGGTGGCTGTGGATACGGAGGGGTATATTTGGGTTGTGGATACCGGTTCTCATCGGATTCAAAAGTTTGATCCGGATGGAGACTTCTTTCTTGAATTTGGGGGCGAGGGTTGGGGGCAAGAGAAATTTTACATGCCCGAGGAGATTGTTGCGGAACCTACCGGGACCATCCTCGTTGCGGATACTTCCAATCATTGCGTCAAAAGGTATGACAGTGATGGTGAATTTCTTCTCAGCTTTGGGTTTGCCGGGAACTTCGATGGTTTCATGAAATTCCCTGTTGGTCTGGCGTTGGACCGGGAAGGAAATATTTACGTGGCGGACCGGGACAATCAGCGCATTCAGATTTTCAATGAGGATGGACAATTCCTCTCCAAGTTTGGGGAGTATGGGTTCGAGCCAGGCAGATTGAATTTCCCCACTGGCATTGCTGTGCGCCGGGATGGCACCATCATGGTGGCTGAAAAAAGCCAGAACAGGATCCAGCTTTTTTCCCGCGAAGGGCATTCTGTTGGCATTCTTGGTGAGCCGGGCAAGCGGGATGGACAGTTCAACTGTCCGTGCTCAGTGGTGGAAGATCCCTATGGATATGTGTTTGTGGTTGATACTTTGAACCAGCGAGTCCAGAAGTTTGACCCGGACCTGAACTTTGTTTCCAAATGGGGCATTGTAGGAAAAGAGCCGGGACAGCTTTATAACCCATCCGGCCTTTGCCTGTCCTGGGAACCGGACTGGGCACCACAAGAAGAATAACCACTAGGCGTGGGGCCAATGTGCACGTAATACTCTTCCTTAGTCTTTACCCGTTCCGGGCATGAAATTCATGGCTGGGGATACCACACGTGCCCCGGAGGGGTAATAGCTTTATTTGGCAGGCAAAGAGTTGTCTCGGCTCAACGAGTCCTTGCCCAGTTGCAACCCCCTTTAGAAACTTTCCTTCACTAGGAAACCCTTTGATGATTGCAAAAAACAGGATTCGGTTTTTTCACTCGGTTATTCGATCCCTTCAGCTTGCTTTTTTACTGTTCGCGGTGTGTGGGCCGGGTTTGGCACTGGCTGATTCTGGCAACAGCAGTAGTGATGAGATTTTTGGTGGGCAGATTCTTTCGCTCACTGAAGAAAAGCCGCCATTACCGCCTTCTAATGATCCGAGATTTCAGGATAATAAAGACGGAACCGTTACGGACTTGAAAGAGGGTTTGATGTGGAAGCAGATTGATATTTATCAGGAAAAAAAGGTTTGGATCAACTGGGAGGACGCACAAACCTTCCTGGAAAAATTCAATAAGGATGCCTTTGCCAATCATTCGGACTGGCGCCTGCCGACCCGCAAGGAGCTCGAATCTCTTTATGAGGAAGATAAGGATATTTCCTGGAAATATTATTGGACCGAAAATGTGATTCATATTGATCCCATCTTTGGTTATTCCAGTTGTTGTTTCTGGTCTAGCGAGCTTTATAAGGATAAGTACGCCTGGGGGTTTAACTATATCCGTGGTAAAAGCTACCCCAGCATGAAAGGGGGGCCGAGCCTGTCTTTGTCCACCATCAGACCGGTGCGAGTGGTATCGAAATAAAAAATTCCGCGTTAAACGGCTAGTAGGTTGGGGCTATGATAAATATTTTTGCCGAAGCCAATTGCAATCGCTATGTTCGCGATGAATGTCAGTATTGTCATGTCTACGAACCGCTGAGCCAGATAGCCAAGAGCGACTGGCATTTAATGCCGGAGCAGGCTCAAGTCATGGTGGATAAAATTCTCCAGATGGAGGTGTTCCATGAGTTGGCCAAGAGAGAAATTAATCTGACTGGCGGGGAGCCTTCGCAAAACCCTCATATCGTTGAAATTTTTAAAATTTTCAGAAAACTGACGCCAAACGTACGGATTCATACCAACCTGGACATAAGCTCAGACCAATCTCCGCGTTGGCTGAGATTGGTTGAAATTATGAAATTATGCGGGCGCGTTGACTTCACTTTGTACCCAACTGTTTGGGAATCGCGGCAAAAACCACTTCTTATCAAAATTCTGGCACTTCAAAACGAGTTGATTCTCAACATGATCTTTGAAAAAGTGTCGGACTTGTTGAGCCAGATCGAAACTTTGATCACGTTTTTTGGGGAACAGGGAAAGAAGTTTCAGTCCGTTTTGTCCCTGCTTGAGACGTATCGCACGAAGCTTGGAAGTTTGTTGGAGGAAAACCCTGAATGTGATGAGAACGCATTTTTAACGCATATGGAAGGTGCTGAGAACTATGCTTGCACGGATGACTTTATATTTGGGCTGAATATGATCCCAGGATTTTATGTGGATAAAAATGGCGAGCGGGCTATGAATACTCAGCCTTTCCCCAAGGATATTAACTTGCTGGAATGTACCATTCCCCGTGGTACGATTGAGATTATTACTGTTCAGCAAACCGGGGAAATAACTCCTTGTTGTGATGTTGGCAACCTGAAGTGCCAGCCTAAGTTTGGCAATCTCTTGGCGGATTCGCCAGCGGAAATTATGAGCCAGGTAGAGGTGTCTCGCAAAAAGATGGTTTCAGGTGCTTTAAAAAATCACCAGAATATGAACAAGGGCAAAGCCGGAGAATGGGTGGAAGAAGGAATCCCCCCTTACTGTGTTTGAATATGAGTGAAGACGAAAAAGAACTGGAACCTGAGGAATCCAACTCCGAAGAAGTGACCAACGCGGAAGCGGACGCCCCGCTTGAGGCTGAGGAGCCTGAGGATTCGGAGCTTGAAGAAGAAGAGGTTGAGTTTGACCTGGAAGCCCAGGTAGAAGAATTCAGGCGCCAGATTGAGGAAGACCCGGAGAACTGTGTTCACCATTATAATCTGGGCGAAGCTCTGGCGGAATTGGGGCAGTCGGAAGAAGCTCAGGAAGCTTTTGAACAGGCGTTGTTGCTGGATAAAGACCAGGCATTCAGTGCCATCATTCATTTTGGCATCGGCAACCTGTATTACCACCAGTTGATGTCAGGGATTCAGTCCACCGTGGTAAAAAGTTCTGTCGGTCTGCATTCCCAGCACAAGGCGGGGGATACAATTTCCTCGGTGAATGATGACGATTATGCTATTCCTCTGCGCGAGTTTGAGGCCGCTATCCAGGGCATCCCGACTCTACAGGCGGATGAGGAAATTATGGAATACATCAGCAAGAACGTGCCTCAGCAAATAGCTACCGTTTATTACAAGTGGGCCTCGGACTTGTTTGACAAGGCGCGACAAATCAGCAACTATGGCGATGAAGTCAAGGACATCAAGCAGGGATTGAAGTACTTGAAAAAAACAGTCGATATTGATCCTAATCACACACAGGCCAATCTGATGGTCAAATATGGAAAAAAGATGCTTCAGGAGGGTTTCAGCATCTATGATGAATACGGGTTTGTAGCCAAGGAAATCCAGGGCACTGGGTAGCCGAGAGATTCCTGTCGGGAGTGTAATATGCCAAACATAGATGAATTGATCCGGGACCGGTTGAGCAAGGATGGACAAGTGCTGAACTTGAAAGCTCAATTCTTGCGAGAGGTGGGCGCGATAGAGTTGGCCCAGAAGGAAGGTTTGAAAGAGGTCCGGGCACTGGACCTTTCGCAGAACGGTATTGGAGATGAGGGGGTCAAGGCTATTGCCGAATCAACAATGCTGGCTAATTTAAGAAACCTTAATTTAGCTTCAAACAGTATTACTGATGTAGGTGCAAAATATCTTGCCACATCGAAACATTTGGCCAAACTGCGCAGTTTGCAGTTGGTGGTCAATGACATTTCTGAGCAAGGTGAAAAACTGCTCAGAAATTCTACGGACCTGTTGAGCCTGACATCCTTGAAATTCAGGGTCTAAAGAAAAAAATAGTGATGCCCAATGCAAAAACAGGAACTCAGCCGGGCTGGGGCCAGGGTTTTATGCTTTTCAAAGCATTGATATTTAAAGGGTTTTCTTTTGTGGCTTGTGGCGTATATTAAAGGCTTGACTTCCTAGGAGGGGTTTGATATTTTCAGGCCACCCTAGCCGGACTCTGATGGTTTTGAAGGGGGAATCCGTTGTTTTGCCGCGAGAGTAAATACATCGGAACTAAAGATATTGAGTACAAGACACCGAAGAGGTTGATGAATTATAAAGTTTATAAGTTGTTTTTTAATTACGCTTCGAAAGGGGGAGCCATGAGAAAGACTGTAGTAGCTTTATTGGCGGTATTTTTTGTTTGTTCAGTGTCTGTTGCCAGTGCTAACGTTTCAACCGTTAAAGCTGGAAGCGATAGTTCTTGTGTCAATTCAAGTTGGGTTATTGAAAACTTGAGTGAGACGGCGGGAACCACAGTTCATATCCACATCGGCAAACTGGGATATTCCTACAACAAGAATTTTGACCGGACTATTGAGGCTGGCGGATTCTTGGCAAATTCTCTGGAAATGAAAACTACTTTCAAGAACAAAGGTCCTAGCGACATTAAGCTGAATTGCCAGGCCCATCGCGTTGAAAGTGCCAGTCGCGTTGACTGGAAAAAGGATGCGGGTTCTCAGAAGACTTATCAGAATAACTACCATATGGACCATGTTACACCCAGCACCTATATTGAGCCGGGTATGGGCCAGCCGGAAGGTACCGAGCGCGGTCTCTTCAGCCAGAATGGTGGCGGAGATGGTGGCGGAACCAGCGAAAGAAATCGTTAAGATTTGATTTGAATATTATGCCGGGGGGCTTGCCCCCCGGCATTTTTTTTTGTATTTTTTTCCTGACTGGAAGAATACAATAAGATATCTGCGGATTTAGATTAGAGAAGCTTATGAGCGAAAACAGGTTTGTGGACAATAAGAATGGCACGATCACCGATACGCTGACGAAGTTGGTATGGATGCAAAACGACTCCTATCTGGACCTGATGAAGTTTGTCAATTACAGGACCGCTTTAAGGTATTTTCAAAAAAAGAATGAGGAGTCTTTTGCAGGTTATAACGACTGGCGGCTCCCCAATAAAAGAGAAGCCCACTCCCTTTTTGATAAAGATAGATCCCTGACCGACAAATACGACATGGCTATACATATTGATCCTGTGTTTGCCGAAGGTTGCGGATACGATACCTGGACCAGTAATACACGGGGTAAGATCACCGCTTATTGCTATTCTTTTGGCAGTGGTACGGGTGGGCATAAGGAAGTCGATGACATCCTCAATTCCAGCGCTCGTCTGGTGCGCGGGGAATTTGATAATTCAAAAACCAAGGTTGGCCATGTGCCTGAGGTCAGAGATATTATTACTCAGGGGGGCGGTTGGCGATAGCTAACAGGTTGCCGGAAAACTCCCAAAACCGTCATTCTCAAGGGGTCTCTTCGCTCCTGCACCTCTTTGTGCTCAGCACAGGCTCCGGCAACCGAAATTCCTTTAGAAATTCAGAGGTTTCAAAGCAAAGGGTTGCTTGAATTTGGCTTGAAAACCCGGTGCTCGGGTGGTACTTTAATAAAAACTAGACATTGTTTATTC
This sequence comes from Nitrospina sp., assembly GCA_018653085.1. Lineage (GTDB taxonomy): Bacteria > Nitrospinota > Nitrospinia > Nitrospinales > VA-1 > LS-NOB. The sequence continues at coordinate 7,700 of JABIAY010000026.1, read as the reverse complement.
ATACAGGTGCAAGAGAGAAACACTCTCTCCTTGTCTCATTTTTCAGGTAGATATTTGTCGTTTCCCCTGGTGGGAGTGGCATGTATTCAGCCGAGGCTGGATGAATGAGAGGGAACCATAGAGTGTTTTTTTATTTTGTTGGCAAGTTCGAGGTTTAGTGTGGCGGAATCAAAAACCAGTTGGATCAAAAAAGATAATGGTACGGTAGAAGACCCGGGAAATGATGTAATGTGGGTGTTGAGGGATTCCCGGCAGGAATTGGGGAAGTGGCTCAACTGGGAGGAAGGTAGCGCATATGTAAAGGCCTGCAATGAGCAAAATTATTTGGGCTTTAACGATTGGAGGCTTCCCACTAAAAGTGAAGTGCGTTCTTTGTTTCGGCACCCGAATGAGTACCGGGAAGTGTTCTTGAACTTACCGAAAAAAACGGCGCGTAAGGTTTCCAATTATCAGGCAGGCGGAGAGACCTGCGTGTGGACATCTGAAACCCGCTACGATTCTTATGCATGGAAAAGCTATTTTCCTGTTATGAAAGAGGTTTGTGTGGACCAGTCGGTGTCTACCACCGGTACTTCGGTGCGCATGATAAGGGATATGGATTGATAATTTTTTGCCTGGAAAGGTGAGGTTTGAAATGGCTGAAGATAAAGACCCAAGAACACCTGATGAAGGTATAGACCCTGAGCTTGTTGGTGACGAGCCTGAGACAGAGTGGGTTGGCGGGGAGGAATGGGGCGACGAGGAAGAAGAAGGTGTTGCTTTAGCTGAGGAAGAACTCCCTGATTTTGTCGATAACGGTGATGGAACCATCAGTGATACCCATTCCAACCTGATGTGGAAAAAGGATGATTCTTACACGGAGTACGGTTATGGAATCACCTGGTTTGAGGCCCATGATTATTGCGAAATGCTGAATGATAAAAAATTCGCCGGATATGATGACTGGAGGCTTTCCGGTATCGAAGAATCCAAAAGTCTTTTTTCGTTTGTCCAGTCAAATAGCGATAAGGATGGCGCGGAGATCCATATTTCTGATCTGTTTGAAAGAGGAGGCGGTCACAATACCTGGACCTATGAAGAAAAGCCGGACTACCAGCAATATGCGCAAAAATTCAGTTACGTGACGGGTAACGATGTATGGGAACATAAGGATAACGAATATTCTCACTGCCGGGTGACCCGTGATGTGGTTCAGGAGGAATGGGAGCCGGAATGGCGCAAGGACACCAAAACATTCGAACGTTAATTTTAGCCCGATGTTGAGGGTAATATGATTGGAGTGTTATGGATCATTATATGATTTTTGGCAAGGATGATTGCCCGCATACCCAGAAAGCCCTGAACAGTTTTAAGAAACAGCACAGGTCTTTTGTTTACGTTAATGTTGATAAAGACCCAGAGGGTTTAAAGAGGTTGCTGGAATACTCCAATGACCAGTATGTGGTCCCGGTCATTGTCAATGTTGATGAAGACAGTGTGGAAATAGGATATACCGGCGATTAAGGATTCTATTGGTTTTATAGAAAAGCGACCCCGGATTTTTAACCTGCCGATTTAATCGGCAACTTAAGAAATAAAAAAATGACAGACGAGCTTCCGCAAAAGGTAGAACAGGCACCGGTTAAACAGGATAACAAGCCTAAACGGTATGTAGAGAAAGGCCGTGACGTTATTTTTGATAGTAAGACCCGTGTTTACTGGATGAAAAAGGATTCCTGGCAGGACAAGGGCAAGTTTTTCAACTGGCATGAGGCGGTGGAATATTCTGACAGAAAGAATTTAAGAAAAATTGGCGGATTTGATGACTGGCGGTTGCCCAGTCAAGATGAAGTCTCATCACTTTATGATGAATCGTGTGAAAACCCGGGCAAGGGAGGCGTGATCCTTCATCTTGATTCGGTATTTCCAGAGGGTGCGTTTAAAACTGCATGGATTGCCGGGGATACTTCTACCCGCAGGCCAAGGTTTGACTACAGCGAAGGCAAGGTTGTCAATGTTGAAGAGTATAACTTTGGCTCGGTTCGTATCTGTAGAAAAGACCAGGTTATAAGAGACCATACCCGCCCAGCCAGAAAGTTAGGGTCATGACGGAAACCAAATTGGAACTACAGTACGCGGACAACGGAGATGATACCGTTACGGACCTGAAGCACAACCTCATGTGGATGAAGAAGGATACCTGGGTCACCCTGGGGCGGTTGATCACCTGGCATGAAAGTCAGGAGTTGGCGCGTAAAATGAATGAGGAAAAATTCGCCGGATATGGCAATTGGCGCATTCCTTCCGCTTCTGAAGTCAAACATCTTTTTCATCTATCCGCCAGCAATACGGATGTGGAAGGTTGTGAAATTCATGTCGACCCGGTCTTTACGTCTGGTTGCGGATTCTCGACCTGGACCAGCCAAACCCGTGGTGCCAAAGCCGCTATGGCGTATGATTTGCGGTCCGATTTTGAATTCTGGCTGGCCAAGGAAAACGATGGGTTCCCCAGTGCTGTGCGCCTGGTTCGGGACAATATCCAGGAAGAAGAGGATCCGGATTTTGTCCGCATAGTCCTCCATAAGGATGGCACGGTAACCGATCACAAGACCAGCTTGATGTGGAAAGCGGTGGACTCCTACGTAGATTTGGACAAGTGGGTGAGCTGGGATGAGGCGAAAAACTATGTGCAACAATTGAACCGGACGCGGTTTGCCGGTTACCGGAACTGGCGTATGCCGACACGAAAGGAAGCACAGGCAATTTATGATGCTTCGAATCCTGTTACAGACAATTATGGCGATACGGTGTTTTTGGCTAAAGGTTTCCCTGCCGGATGTGGTTTGACCTGTTGGACCAAAACGATAAATAAGTCTGAAAGAGGACTGGCTATCCGGTTCCATTTTTATAATGGAGATTATAAATGGCACGGAACGGGTTTGCGCAGTCATGGTGTCCGCGCGGTTCGGGATATTGAGAGTGATTCATAGAAATGGCATGCCATGAGTGAGCAGGGCTTGAATCCAGCGGGTGGACGATTTATGGAAGCGGACAGCGACACCATTATCGATGGCACAAAACGTTTGGTCTGGCTGAAAAAAGATACCTGGCAAATGGCTGGCAAATGGCTGGGCCAGCGTCAGGTTAAAGAATTTGCTGAAAGTCTTAATCGTAAACGGTTCGCCGGTTTTTCTAACTGGAGACTTCCTACTGCCGAGGAGGCAAAGAGCCTCTTCGATAAAAAACAGAAAAACTCCGATAATATGGGCCAGATGATTCATTTGCCCCATTTGTTTGAGCCGGGGTGTGGGTTCCTGTGCTGGACCAGCGATGTGCGGCACAATATACAAGGTGTGCGCATGAATTTCCGCAAGGGAGTCACCATTTATGATGACATTTTTCGTGTATCGAGAGGGGCCTCAAGATTGGTCCGTGATATTGAAAAGGATGACGACTAAAAACTAATATTAGCGTTGAAGCGGGAGAACTGAACTTGGATTTGCAAAAACGATTTGTTGATAATGGGGATGGGACCATTACGGACCTTGAGACCAAACTAATGTGGAAGCAAACAGATTCCTTCCAGGATACCAGTAAGTGGCTCAACTGGTATAAAGCGCAGGACTATTTGCAGAAACTGGGAATCGAAAAGTTTGCGAGTTATGATGATTGGAGAATGCCGACCCTGGAGGAGGCGGAAAGCCTTTATGATGAAGACCATGTAATTCCCGATATGGATCGCATGGATATTTTCATAAGCTCGACTTTCTCGCCTGGTGGAGGTTTCACCACATGGACCTCAAATGAATTGCCGCATGCTACTGCCGCTATCTTTTATTATCGTTACGGGCACGCGAACTCCAATCATAAGGAAGATATTACCAAGGATTCTGTTCGTGCGGTCCGGGATGTAGTAAAACAAGACCAAGATAAAAGTATAATCAATAAATATCCGGGTTTTTCACCCTCTAATCTTCCTCGCTGATCAGCAAAATTAAAAAAGAATGGTTGATTAAGTTGTTTGCTGTTTATGAAGGTGATCTGAATTAATTAGTTGAAAGGGAATTGTCATCGAAGGATATGTGGTAATCAATAAGCAGGAGAGTGAAAACTCGAAAATGACGTACCGGTTCGAGGAAGAGGACTACCGGAGTACTTATGTTCTGGAGGACTTTTATCACACCCATCCTTTTTTCGATTATAACTATGTTGTGGTGCGTCTGAGTGATCAGGACGAGCGGGGTAACGCTTTTGCTTTCCAGCTTAACTTCAATAAAACTTTTAATCCTCTTCCCGATCACCCTCGATTGACGGATGTGCAAACCCAGATCGCCAAGGGATTTTCCAAAAATGCCCCGGATGAGTTGATACTCCTCTTTAAGCAGAGGGTTGTGGAAGCGAAAGCCTATGGTGAGAAAAACCCGACATCTTATCTGGAATTCCAGCCGGGAAATTATTTCAATTATTTTGAGTTGGTTCCGCGGAATAAGGACACGCTCGATTTTCTTTATGGCAATGATCAATATTTCGCAGAAGACTCCTACGATATCGATCCGCGCAATGATAATCGCAGTTTGAAACTTGCTTTTTATAAAATGGAACTGGATAGCTCTGACCAGGCACCGATTTTTTCCTCGACGTATTTTTTGGATGAGAGTCTGCGGGAAAAGGAAGATGCCAAGCTGGAGTCGTCCAATAGTGATATGCTGATTGCCATCAGCCAGGCGATCCCGGATTTTAATGACAGGTTGAAGAAGCGTTATAAGGAAGCAAAAAAAATTGGTATAGCATTGATGAAAGACTCGCCCGGCGTGAATGTTCAGGAGGGAAAAGTAAAACCTCATGAACCTTGTCCCTGCGGGTCTGGTAAAAAGTATAAGAAGTGTTGCGCATTGAAATTAAACTGATACGCATCGTTAGGAAACATTTTTTATTGATGGTATTTCCTGTAACAGGAAAGCCTTACTGTATAATTTTATAGAAGTGAATTATGGCAAAAGAGAGAAAAGTTAAAAAAGTCCAGGCCCGACATATTCTTGTGGGTTCCAAAGAGCTTGCCGATGAATTGAAGGCCAAGGTTGACGAAGGGGAAGAATTCACCAAGTTAGCGGAGGAGCATAGCGAATGCCCTTCTAAAAAACGAGGTGGGGATCTAGGATGGTTTGGCAAAGGAGCCATGGTCCGACCTTTTGAGGTTGCCGCGTTTACTGCTCAAGAGGGAGATGTCGTCGGCCCGGTCAAAACCGAGTTTGGCTGGCACTTGATTTATGTTTACGAAATTCAGGAAGATGTTGATCCGGATGCAGGGCCACCAACGGGTGATGAAGATGCGGATGAAGATACCCTCAGGCTGGTAGCGGAAAACTACGCACATGAGTTTATGATGCTGGGTTACACCAGTAAAAAGGTGCTGAGCCTTTTTACCAGTCCGCATTTTAAATCGGCGAATACGGTCTATAACATTCTGGGGACAGATGTCATCAATGATGTGATCGCTCAGGTTTTTGGTCAGAAAACTGAGCAGGCGCAATCCGGTCAGGATGCCGGAGACGATAGCCAGAAGAAAGAAGATTAACTTCGGACTGTAAAGAATTAAAGCGAGGTTCCCTTTCAGGGAGCCTCGCTTTTTTTATTTGGAATCAACCCGCTACAGCGTAACGCTGTGAACACTGAGAATATTAGCCGTGTTGCGCAATTCTCGTAAAGCTTCGGTGGTGGGCGGAGAATCGATATTGATAATGGCGATGGCCTTGCCGGCCTTGCCGGCCTTGCCTTCCTCTTCTTGTCTGCCCAGGTGAAAGCCAGCGATATTCAGGCCGTTTTTCCCGAGAATATTTCCCAGATTCCCGATGACGCCGGGAACATCCATATTCTGGAGCACGAGCATGTTTTTAGAGAGGACCGCTTCCATATTGTAATCGGCAAATTGTACGATTCTGGAGTCACCTTTACCAAAAACACTGCCGGTGACTTTTTGGGTTCCATTTTGAGTGGTGACCTGAACTTGAACCGTGCTGGTGTATTCGTGCACTTCGCTACTATTGGACTCCTGCACTTCGATCCCTCTCTCTTTTGCGATAAAGGGAGCATTCACCATATTGATTCCATCGATAGAACGGTTGAAGAGTCCTTTTAAAATGGCGTTGGTCACCGGCTTTAGCTGTATGGTAGACACTTCACCATTATATTGAATTTCAACACGCGTCACAGGGCCATCGGTCAGCTGAGAAATAAAGTGGCCGAGGTCTTCCCCTAATGTGAGGTAAGGTTGGATTTTAGCCAGCGTCTCGGCATCAATGGACGGAACATTGACCGCATTACGAACATTGCCGTATTTGAGATAGTCAATAATCTGATCACAAATTGAGATGGCCACTTTTTCCTGCGCCTCTCCGGTGGAAGCTCCCAGATGCGGAGTGCAGATAATTTCCTCCACCTGCAACAGTGGGCTGTCAAGGTCCAGGGGTTCTTTGTGGTAAACGTCCAATGCGGCTCTGGCAACTTTTTTTGACTGAATGGCTTCAATCAGAGCAGAGTCATCGATCAATGAACCTCGGGCGCAGTTGACAATGCGAATGCCGGGTTTCATTTGATCGAACTGCTCTTTTCCCAGTAACGGCTTGCCATCAGCCAGTCCCGGAGTGTGCAGGGTGAGAAAGTCAGAGCGTTCCAGCAAATCTTTCATCTCTACCAGTTCCACGCCCAGGATTTCAGCTCTTTCCTGTGTGACGTAAGGATCGAATGCTACTATTTTCATCTTAAAAGCGCGAGCTCGTTCAGCAACATTGGAGCCGATTCGGCCCAACCCGACAATGCCCAGGGTTTTTTCAAAAAGTTCTACTCCCATGAACTCTTTCGGAGCCCACTTTCTATTTTTGAGAGCGTGGCTGGCTTGTGGAATGTTCCGAGACATGGACAGCAACAAGGCCATGGTATGCTCGGCAGTGGTGATCATATTGCCTTCTGGCGCATTCATGACAATAATGCCTTTTGTGCCAGCCGCCGCTAAATCAATATTGTCCACGCCAACTCCGGCTCGGCCGATTACTTTCAGGTTGTCAGCGGCCTCAATAATTTCGGCGACCACTTTGGTGGCACTTCGGACAATTAAACCATCGTAGGCGGAAATGATTTTTATTAATTCTTCCTTGGGCAGGCCGGTTTTAACATCGACCTCAATTCCGGATTCTTTTTTGAGAATTTCAACTCCAGTCGCGGAGAGGTTGTCAGAAACAAGAACTTTCATTCGTTAACTCCAAAATGTGATGGTCGGAAACAACCGGCGGTTTCCACCATACGTGGGGCCGACTGGCAATAACTTTGTTTGATTGGCAATGACTCATCTTGGCTTAACGAGTCATTGCTGTCTGCCTCCGGCGGCTCGCCGGTCAGTAAGCTTCTAATAGTATTTCCTGAGCGGCGGCCACGCCTTTGCCTAACTGGATTTGGGCGCCGAATTTTTTCAAGGCCATCTCCAGAGCCGAAATCGCTACGATGATGTCAAAGGTGTCCACATAACCCAAGTGGGCAATTCGTACAACTTTCCCTTTCCATTGGTCTTGTCCGCTAGGCCTTACGCTTTTCAAAATTCTTCATATAATCAATCAGAGCATCAACGCCAGCTTCAGGCATGGCGTTATAGATACTCGCTCGCATTCCTCCGACTGAACGATGACCTTTTAGGGTGGTTAACCCAACATCCTCAGCACCTGCTAAAAATT
>JABIAY010000043.1 GCA_018653085.1 Nitrospina sp. | reverse complement strand
TCTTTTTTCTTCTGCGCAAACGCAATGCTTGTAAAAGCAGAATCATTTATCACTAGCCCTGCTCCCAGTTGCACGAACAGGAACAGAAAGGTGATTCCAAAAATTAAAACTGATCGTTTAAGAACAGGTAACATGACTTTTCTCCCCTAGGTTGAAAGTCCTTATAAATTGAATAAAACATTGAATGCTTGCCCACCCCTCGCCGAATAGCGAGGGGTGGGCTATGTTGGTTCGTTATCTTTTAACTTCTAGTCAAGCTCCTGCACCACCAGAGAAAAGGTGCTCCCATTCCATCCTGTATGCAAATCATCTGGAGGACCACTCAAAGGAACAGCTGCGATCTTAATTGTATGTGAACCGCTAGGTATATTTTCAAGAAAGCCAACCAATGTTCCGTGACGATGAATATTGTTGGCGGCTACGTTGGAGTTTAAATTTCTATTTGAATGTAGGGTTGCTTTTACAGTGGTAGCGTTTCCATCCAAATAGACTTGCCATAATCCCTGGGCAACACCTATCCTTGGATTATAAGCCCTAAAATTATCTGAGTAAGTAATCATTAAACTGGAAGTATTGTTTTCCTTGATAAAAGTTAAAATTCTTCCTGAGAGAAAACCATTGTCTGTAGGGTCATCGGCACTATGACCGGTTACATAATGCACTTTCGGCGTACCTGCCGGACCCGCTGGGCCGGTATCACCCTGCGGTCCCTGAAAACCAATATCGCCCTGAGGACCCGTGTCACCCTGTGATCCTGGAGGACCGGCAACCATGCTGTCTGCGCCATCGTTACCTGCTGGACCTTGAGAACCTGTATCCCCTTGCGGTCCGGTTGCGCCATCAGCCCCATTAGCACCATCAGAACCGTCATTCCCTCCCGGACCCTGCGGACCTTGTGCTCCCGTTGCGCCTGTGGGACCTGTTGGCCCCTCTATGAGTTGAATACTATCTAACTGTGACTGGAGATCCAAGATTTGCTGTTGCAGGGTAGTGACAATATGCCGAATCCCTTTCTTCTTACCTTTGTCATTATCTTTGTCCTTGTCTTTTGCGAAGGCAACAGAGGTGAAGAGAGGGTCAGCAATTAAGACATTACCTGTAAGACTGAAGATAAAGAGCAGAACTGTAAATATGGAAACGGATAAAGGCAGGCGTCGCATAACTTTTCTCCCGTAAGCTATTTAGCTAATTTTAAAAACCAAAATTTTGATACTTATATGAAGTGCTTAGCCTGCCAAGGCAGGGGGATAGGAAAGTCGAAAATTGAGCCCGGTAAGTATAATGCCTAACATATTTTCGGACAACCCCCTAAAAAGGCCATTTGGGCAAAAACACAATAAGTGACAAAGTTGTAACAGTTTACAAGAGTGGAAAAATGGTGGAGGCTATTTGGAATATTGGAAAAGGGATTTTACCTTGGTGGCCCGGCGCAGGAATAAAAAAACGGGAGTAGCTTGACCGCTACTCCCGTTTCGGGTTGGAGCACCTAAGCCTGTATTCTCAAGCGCTCTTTCGTATGAATGTAACCGTTCTGATAACCGGCAAAAATCTTTTAAGCTGGCTGACACCGCCACTGGGCGTGGGGCCAACTAGCCGCGGCTCTTTTTAGCTGGCAAAAAGTTACCTCGGCTTAATAAGTTATTGCTATTCTCCTCCCACGTAGTGGGTGCCGGATGAAAATCCCTCCGCCGTTTTTTGAACGGGGGGGAGGTAACAGCAGAGGGACTTTCATCCAGTCTTAGTATGGCCGATCCCTGTTGCAATTGTGTTTCGGTAATGTCTCAATCAGGTCACAAAAAACAACGAGTTATGGCCTAATTTTCAGCACTTTTACAGACCGAACATTCACAAAGTTGCCGTAGCAGTTCGTGCGTGTAAAGTCCGGTATCGTGCCCATCATTCCAATAAAACTGAATGGCATAAAGTCCAACTGCCTTCAGGTTTTGTGGGCGGATATCAATGGTAATGGAGCCAGGCGCAATCAACTTTTTGCCGCTCCATTCATCAATGCAATTCGCGCACGGGCAGTTTTCCCGCAGATTTTTAACCGAATAAGTCGAGTCGTGCCCATCGTTCCAGGCAATGCCCAGGGTCAACTCGTCAACCTGTTTAATACTTTTAGGTGCAGGCGCAGTCATGCTAGTTAGCCTCTTTCTCAGTGGACCATGCCAACTCAAAATCAGCCGAGACTTTTTCACCGCTATTAGCCTGGTTGATACTCAGTTGCGCCGCCACCTGCCCGGCCAGTTCTTTGTATGCTTTGCCAGCAGGAGATTCCGGATCAGACATGACCACGGGAATGCCATTGTCTCCCGCTTCCGCGATCGCGGGAATAATAGGTACTTCCCCCAAAAGTGGAATTTTGAAATTTTCGGCCAGGGTTTTTCCGCCACCTTGCCTGAAGATGTGATGCTTTTTATCGCAACCATCGCAAACAAAATAGCTCATGTTCTCCACAATACCGAGCAACGGAACTTTAACCTGCTGGAACATCTTGACACCCTTGTCCGCATCGATCAGGCTGACCTCCTGCGGCGTGGTCACGACCACTGCGCCGGAAAGCGGTGCCTTCTGGGTCAGAGTCAACTGCACATCGCCGGTCCCTGGAGGCAGGTCGATGATCAGATAATCCAACTCGCCCCACTCGACGTTTTGCAGGAACTGCTGGATGATACCGCCCAGCATGGGTCCACGAAGCATCAGCGGTTGCCCTTGTTTAGTTAAAAACGCGGCGGAAACTACCTTCAATCCGTGTTTTTCATGCGGAAAAAATTTGTTTTCTGATCCCACTTTCGGTGAAGAGATGGGAATACCCATCATCTGCGGTATGCTGGGACCATAAATATCCGCATCCATCAAACCAACACGGGCCCCGGTTAGGGATAACGCAATCGCCAGATTGGTGCTGACTGTAGATTTCCCTACACCGCCCTTCCCGCTTGCCACGGCAACAATATTTTTTACTCCGGGCAAAACCGGTTGTGCGTGTTCAGTGGACCTGACAACCGCGGTCATGTTCACATCGACCTGTTCAACTCCGTCAATGGCTTTGACTTTTGTTTCACATTCCGTGCGCAACTGTTCTTTCACTGGACAGGCAGGTGTGGTCAGTTCAACATCGAACTTGACGCTCCCGCCTTCTATATTCAAATTCTTGATGAAGCCAAGGCTGACGATATCTTTATGCAGGTCAGGATCTTGGACCGTCTTCAGCGCACTCATTATTTTCTCTTGCAACTCGGACATAAATAACTCCTTAGAACTAAAAAATCACCCAATCTGTAATGCTAATAGGATGGCGTCTCCATAAAAAAGATTTCAAGCCCCTGAAAATAATCGTTTTAGAAATTCCAGGACTTGAACGGCAAGGTCTTTGTTAACCCTTGATTCTACTTGCTTTATAATTCCGCATATTGTATATAAATAATTTAGGCCCACAATATGTGGACACTTGTTAAGTGATGAAAATAAAAGGCTTGAATGAAAAAGAGGCCATAAATAATTGAATTTGCTTCACAAACCAAAAACCTCTCAATCAGGATCAAAGATTCCTGACCTGGCAACTAGATAAGACCGCAGACCCCAAACGTCAAGCTGGACAACTCATCTTTTCTTAAAACAACAACCCGGTACTACTCCCTATGGGGCAGGAAAAAACTTCCGACTTACAAGACGAACTCGAAAAGAGATTTCTGACATACGCACTTTCAACCATCGTCTCCCGGTCTCTTCCGGATGTGCGCGATGGTTTGAAACCCATCCATCGCAGGATTCTGTTTGCCATGGAAAATATGGGAATGAATGCCGCAAGCAAACATGTTAAATCCGCCAAGATCATCGGCGAGGTGCTCGGTAAGTACCACCCGCATGGAGATTCATCCACCTATGAATCGATGGTACGTATGGCACAGGATTTCTCCATGCGTTATCCCCTCGTTGACGGAAAGGGAAATTTTGGTTCTCTGGACGGGGACTCCCCAGCCGCCTACCGATATACCGAAGGTCGTTTGACCCCCATCACTTCCTATGTATTAAGCGACCTTAAAAAAGATACGGTTGATTTTCGCGCCAATTACGATAACACCCTGAAAGAGCCGGTGGTGTTACCTTCCCGCATTCCCAATTTGCTGGTTAACGGCTCGTCTGGCATTGCGGTGGGAATGGCCTGTTCTTTTCCCAGTCATAATCTGGAAGAAGTCATGTCCGCTTTAATTTCGTTGATCGACTCCCCCAAGCAGACAGTGGCGAACCTGATGAAATACATAAAGGGTCCCGATTTCCCCACTGCAGGAATCATTCTTAATAGCAAACAGGAGTTGCGCAAAGCTTATGAGTCCGGTTTGGGTGCAGTAAAAATCAGGGGACGATGGAAAGTGGAGTCCCTTCCACGAGGCAAAAAACAGATCATTCTCACAGAGATCCCTTATAGCGTCAACAAGGCCCGGTTGATCGAGAAAATCGCTGAGATCATCATCGCCAAGAAGCTTCCTCCTCTGACCGATGTACGGGATGAGAGTGATGAAAATATTCGCGTGGTTCTTGAGTTCAAAAGCACTGCCGATGAGAACAAATTGATGAGCTATCTTTTCAAGCACACGGATCTGGAAAGCAATTTTCAACTCAATTTCAACTGCCTCAAACCAAACGGGGAACCCGAACGCCTATCTCTTTTAGAAATTTGCCAACACTTCCTGGACTTTCGCAAACAGGTGATCACGCGCCGGTTGAATTACGAATTGGTTCTTATCGAAAAGCGTCTGCACTTCCTTGCTGGGTTCGCGATAATATTTAACGATCTGGACAAAGCCTTAAGGCTGATACGGTCTTCCAAGTCCCGCAAGGAAGCCCACGAAAAACTGCAAAAACATTTCAAGATTGATGACGAGCAGACCAGTTCGGTCCTGGAAATCCCACTCTATCGACTGGTCGCTATGGAAATGGAAAAGATTCTGCAAGAGCAAAAAGAAAAGCTCCAGGAACAAAAGAGAATCAAGTCCATTCTCGCATCATCCAAAAAAATCTGGGCCGAGGTACGGGAAGAGCTCGAAGAAATCAAGAAAAAGCATTCAGACAAACGCCGCACCCAGATGAAAACCATCGAAAGCATTGAGTACAACGAGGAAGATTTTATCGAGCATGAGGATGCACATATCATTCTCAGCCAGAACGGGTGGGTACGAAAATTAAAAAACATGGGCGACCCTTCCACACTTAAATTTAAGGAAAACGATCAACTGCTCGATATCCTGCAAACCAATACGCGCAACCTGGTTGCTATTTTCACCTCATTTGGTGTCGTCTATATATCTAAGGTCTACAACCTGCCTTATACAAGAAGCGGATTTGGTGAACCCATTCAAAGCTTGTTCAAGTTTGGTGATGGGGAAAAGGTGGTCGGCATGCTTACGCTACCCGCTCCAGATGAAGGCTCGAATACCCCGGCGCAACCTACAGGCCAGACCTCAATGGGCTTCCTCAAGAGTGATAAAAAAGGGAAGAAATCCGAAGGAAACGATGCTGAGTTTCTGGTCGTCAGTGCCAATGGCTTTGGTTTTCGTTTTCCGTTATCCAATCTGGGCGAGACCACTCGTTCAGGAAGGAAAATCATGAGCTTGAAAAATGATGACAGCATGATCGGTTTCGTCCCGGTAACGCACAAACATGTTTTTCTGGCCACAGAAAAAGGCAAGGCAGTGGTCATCGCCACAGAGCAAATAACCCAACTGACCGGGTCGGGCAAAGGGGTCATCCTTATGAAACCCGGGGAAAGCCGTTTGGCCGGATTTAAACTGGTAAACCTGAAGGATAAAGTTACACTTGTGTTCGACTCTGGAAAGGATAAAGTAATCACCGTAAAAAGCGTCCGCCTTTGCAACCGCGGGAGCCAGGGTGTTATCGTTTCCAAACGCAAAACCATTCTTAAAATAAAATAAACATCATGTCAAAATATAATGCTGAAGACATCCAGGTTCTGGAAGGACTCGACCCGGTTCGCAAACGTCCGGGAATGTATATCGGCTCCACATCTTCCACGGGCCTGCATCATTTGCTTTGGGAAATTCTGGACAACTGCGTGGACGAAGCACTCAACGAGCATTGCGACACCATAGAAGTGACCCTGGATAAAGATCATGGCGTCACCATCAAGGATAATGGACGAGGAATTCCTGTCGACTTGTTTCGCAAGACTAAAAAGAGTGCTATGGAAATCCTGTTTACCACCCTGCACTCAGGCGGGAAGTTTAGCCAGGATAACTACAAAGTATCCGGTGGCCTGCATGGGGTCGGGATGGCTGTGGTGTGTGCTTTATCAGAAAAACTTATTGCAACCTCTCGTCGAGACGGGTTTGAATGGACCCAGACTTATTCCAGGGGCAAGCCCACTGCCAAACTAAAAAAAGGGAAACCCGTCCGGATTTATGGCACCACGGTTTATTTCAAACCGGACGGTAAAATTTTCCCGAAAACAGAATTCAATCCCAAACTTATTTTAGAACGGGCAGAATCCAAGGCCTTTCTCAACAAAGGCCTTAAAATAATCGTCAATGAAAATAGAAATACCCACACATTTCACTACCCGGGTGGGATTCAGGACTACATCAAAAAGATTGTTGGTAAAAAGGCTACTCTGATGGACGAGCCCTTTTACGTAGAAAAAGAAGACAAGCTTTTAAAGTTGGAGGCCGCGTTTTTCTGGACCCCAAATACAGACACGCAGATTCTTTCCTTCGCCAATTCCATCCGGACGATTGACGGGGGCACCCATGAAAACGGATTTCGCAACGGCATAACCAAAGCAATCCGGGCCTATATCGACAGGCGTAAACTGCTTCCCAAAGACATACCGGGAGTTACCGGCGATGATGTCCGGGAGGGCCTGATTGCCATTATCAATATTTATCTGCAAGGAGAAGTCGAGTTTCAAGGGCAAACCAAGGGGCGACTGAATTCGGAAATCACCTCTCAAGTCGAGGCGGTGGTCAAACATACCCTCGAGCATTATTTAAATGAAAACCAGACCCTGGGAAACACCCTTGCCGACCGCGTCATCCTTTCTGCCCAGGCCCGCATCGCTTCACGTCAGGCCAAGGAAGCAGTTCAACGAAAAACCAATATCTCGCACCGGCTCAACCTGCCAGGAAAACTTGCAGACTGTGCCACAACAGATAAGGACCAGGCCGAACTCTTTATTTGCGAAGGAGACTCCGCAGGCGGTTCCAGTAAACAGGCGAGGGACCGAAAAACCCAGGCGATCCTTCCCATTCGCGGGAAAATACTCAATGTTGAAACCGCAACCATGGCCAAGACTCTGGCCAACACTGAAATTCAAAACCTCATTTCTGCCTGTGGAACGGGCATTGAAAGCAAATTCGACTACAACAAACTTCGGTACGGGAAAATTATCATCATGACTGACGCGGATGTTGATGGAGCCCATATTTGCACCCTGCTTCTCACCTTTTTCTATCGATGCCTTCCGGAAATCATAGAAAAGGGCCACCTCTTCATCGCCCAACCGCCTTTATATCGCATTGATGCTGGCAAAAAAATATTTTACGCGTTAAGCGATGAGGAAAAAGATAAAATCATCAAAGGATTAAACGGCACTTCTCACGAAATAGGCCGTTTTAAGGGGCTCGGAGAGATGCCCGCCTCGGATTTGAAGGAAACCACCATGAGCAAAAAATCCCGTTCCCTGATTCGGGTGGCGCTGAGTTCTGCCGAGCAGGCCAGCAGAACCGTTTCCCAGTTAATGGGCAAAAATGCGGAATCACGCTTCCAGTTCATAAAAGAAAAAGCCGTGTTCGTTCAGGATCTGGACGTGTAGTTTGTTTTCTTCAGCTGTTTTTAAGCTTTAAACCACCGGCCCATTTTTTTCACTCGCCCCTCCTCAAACGAACGCCCCTCAAAAGTAAATGCAATGTTTTCAATAGTTTTTGGACATACTCTTTACTGATTCAGCTTGAGTTTTTTTGGCCTTGGTAGTAGGATAATCAGTACACTTCTTTAAATTTTTCGTGGTCACATGTCCATTTTTTCCAAATCGAAAAAAAAAGGCTACCCTGCTGAAAAACCACCCTCAGAGGGGTTCGTTGCGGAAGCCAACAGACCAGAGTTTTCTGAGGATTCAAATACTGATACAGACGCTCTCAACTCCACCCGTAACTCACGTGCCGCAGATAAAAACCAGAGCAATGGTGGTGAGCGCAGAAAAAGATCTGGTGACCAAACCCGTCCTATCATCAATAAAATTTTATCCGGCCAGAGCATGGGGCAGGTTCTGTTTTCGCTTACGGATGAGCTTAAGGCCTTGTTCGACTGCAAGGCAGTTTCTGTGTATGCGATTGACCGGAATAAAAGACAGATCTACTCAAGAAATTTTAGAGCTGAAGGACTTGATGAGATTCGACTGGATATATCCACCAAGAGCCTTGCAGGGTTTGTCGCCGCAACAGGCAAGACACTTAATGTAGCTGATGCCTACGATGTAAAGGAATTGAAAAAATATCATCCCGATTTGACGCTTGATAAAGCCTGGGATGAAAAAATTAATTTCAGAACTAAATCAGCCCTGGTAGTAGCCCTTCCCTACAACAAAAGATTAATGGGAGTGTTGGAGTGCCTGAACCACGAATCCGGCGAAATTTTTAGTGACGGTTATGTCCGCCAGGCTAAAGAGTTATCAACAACTCTTGGGCATGCCCTGGCCAAGCTGGAAGTGGAAGATATCGAGTCCAAAATACAGGACACAGCACATGCGATCCATTCTGCTGGAACCATCGACGAGATTCTTCTTGATCTTCAACGACCAATCCTGCAACTGTTTGATTCAGGGTTGATCACCATTTATGCGGTAGATGAAATTCGCAATGAAATTTATTCTAAAATTAAATCCGGTAATCAAGTAAATGAGATCAGGGTCCCGATTTCTGAAAAAAGTATTTCTGGATGCGTTGCCCTGACAAAAAAGCCAGCAAACATCGGTGATGTTTACAACCCGGAGGAGCTCAAGAGTTTTCACCCTGATCTCAGGTTCGACAGCTCGTGGGACAAGAAAACCGGGCTTCGCACCAAATCCATGCTGGTTTACCCCCTGCTTCAAGGCGAACACCTGATGGGTGTCATGCAATTGGTAAACAAAAAACATGGCGACCGGTTTAATAGCTTCGATGAACGTAACGCCAACAATATTGCCCAGACCCTGGCTCTTGCCTTTTTCAACCAGCAGAAAATCAACCGCCAAAAACGTACAAAATTCGGTTTCTTGGTCGAAAGCGGAATCATTTCCCAGGATGAATTGAATGAGGCCATCTCCAAGGCACGCAAAAACCGAATAGACGTTGAAACAGTTCTTTTGAGCGATTTAAAACTAACACGAAAAGATATGGGAAAGTCTCTTGAACTTTATTACAGCGTTTCCTATCAAGGTTTCAGCGATTCTATTGTTCTTCCCGAATCCAACTTTTCAGGACTCAACAAGACTTACCTGGCAAAAAATCATTGGGTCCCCCTGCAAAACGATGAAACCAGCGCAGTCATTTTAACAGACGACCCAGCCAACAAGGTTCGAATCCAGAACATTCAAATGATCTTCCCTAAAAAGAAACTGGAACTGAAGGTGGGATTGAAGATTGATATACGGGAATTTCTGCTTGCGGCAATGACCGAGGATGAGGCGAAATCAGGTGCCGCAGATGAAATTCAAACTGAAGAAATGTCCAGCCTTTTAGATGCGCTGGAAGGTGAAGGCGGAGAGGTTACCGATTCATCGCAGGAGGATGAAGAAGTCAATGCCATTAGCGAAACAGACAGCACTATCGTCCGCCTGGTAAACAAAATTTTAACGGATGCCTACGATCAAGGGGTTTCTGATATTCATCTTGAACCGGGAACGGGTAAAAAACCGGTGAGAGTAAGGTTCCGGAAGGACGGAGCTTGCTCTATTTATCAGGATATCCCCTATTTATACAAACAGGCGATGCTTTCCCGCATCAAAATTATGTCCAAGCTGGATATTGCAGAAAGACGCTTGCCCCAGGATGGAAAAATTAAAATGAAGTACGGCAAAAAAGAAATCGAATACCGAGTCGCAACCTGCCCGACTGTCGGGGGCAACGAAGATGCCGTTCTACGTATTCTGGCCGCGAGCAAACCCATCCCGCTGGATAAAATGAATTTCTCTGAGAGAAACCTGGAACTCATCAAGGATAAATCCGCCAAGCCCTATGGGTTGATTTTGGTTGTGGGCCCCACAGGTTCCGGAAAAACCACAACCCTGCATTCCTGCCTGGGTTACATCAATAAACCGGAAAGAAAAATCTGGACGGCTGAAGATCCTGTGGAGATCACACAGGACGGACTTCGGCAGGTTCAAATGTTAAATAAAATTGGGCTCGACTTTGCCCGCGCCATGAAATCTTTTCTACGCGGTGACCCGGATGTCATCATGGTCGGTGAAATGCGTGACGCGGAAACCTGTGCCATTGGATTGGAAGCTTCTCTCACCGGCCACTTGGTCTTCAGCACCCTGCATACAAACTCTGCGCCGGAAACCATTACCCGGCTTTTGGATATGGGGATGAACCCGCTTAACTTTGCCGATGCCCTGCTCCTTATTGTCGCGCAAAGGCTGGTAAGAACGCTTTGCAAAGAATGCAAAGAGGATTATCACCCCACCCAGAAGGAATTTGACACACTGGTCCACCAATATGGAAAAGATGATTTCCCTAAATTGGGAATTGAATATACCGATGAATTAACTCTTAAAAAACCCGTAGGTTGTGCCGCTTGTAGTGACACCGGTTATGCCGGGCGAACCGGATTGCATGAATGTCTGGATGGCACGGATGATATCAAGCGTATGGTCATGCAAAACACATTAGTTGAAGACCTGCGAAAGCAAGCCAGCAAAGATGGTATGACATCATTGAAACAAGACGGTATTTATAAAATATTCAAGGGCGACTGTGATTTAAAACAAGTCCTTGCAGTGTGCATAGTTTGACCTGTGTAAAAGATAATATCTTTAAACCTTTTCAACCAAAAAACAATGGATAGTGTTCAAAGTACTCTAGCCAGTCCCGTTTCAGAAAATGGTGCCAAACTCAAGTCCATCCTGGCCCAGGCTCAAACAACCCATGATATCGCCGCAGTGGTTCCAGATGTGATCCATGAGCTCAAGGAAGCTTGGCAGTGTGAAGCAATCACCCTTTTTGCTCTGGACAGGGAAAACCGGCAACTATTTTCTCGTAACGCGATAGAAAACCTTGAATCAGAAATCAGGGTAGATATTTCAACGAGTAGTCTTGCAGGGTATGTTGCGGGGGTGGGCAAGCCCATAAACCTGGCCGATGCTTATGCAGAAGAAGACCTGTCCAACCTTCACCCTCAACTATCAAAAGGCTCCACTCTGGACACCCCTCTGGGTATCAAGACCCAGGCAATTATGGTGCTTCCTGTGCCCCACAACAAAAAATTAATCGGCGTGATGGAAGTAATCCGCGAAAAGAGTGGAGAAGCTTTTACCGAGTCAGATTTTAGATTGGCCCGGGAAATTTCACCCATAATAGGAAAAGTTTTAGCAAAAATAGAAGAAGAGTATGACAAGGAACCGCTTCCTGTCATTGAGATTCTTTCGCCGGAGGAAAACCTCCACCGTATTTCCCAAGCTATCCATTCGGCAAAAAACATTGATGAAATACTTATCGAACTCAAGGAATCCATTTTAAAGCTGTTTGAGGCGCAAGCCATCACCATCTATGCCGTTGATGGACCAAAAAATGAAATTTTTTCCAAGATCAAGTCGGGTGAAGAAATAAACGAAATCCGGGTTCCTCTTTCCCCCGTAAGCATCGCCGGCTGGGTTGGCATGCATCAAAAAAGCGTAAATATCACCGATGTCTATAACGAGCAGGCCCTGCAAAGTTACCATCCCGACCTCAAATTCGACAGCTCGTGGGACAAAAAATCCGGAAGCGTTACTAAATCTGTTTTGGGGTATCCCATGCTTCATGCAGGAAAACTCATGGGAGTCCTGCAACTGGTTAACAAATTAAATGGCGAGAAGTTTACGGCTCAGGATGAAAAGAGCGCTACCATTATTTCCGAAACCCTGGCCTTGGCTTTTCATAATCAGGAAAAATACGTTCCATCCAAGCCAACCAAATTTAGTTTTTTAATACAAAATGGGATTATCACCGAAGAAGAATTGACTCAGGCCACAGCCAAAGCAAGAAAAACCCAGATTGACGTAGAAGCAATATTAATGGTCGATTTTAAACTACAAAGAAAGGACCTGGGAAAATCCCTGGAAACTTTTTACGGGCTCCCCTATTTCCCTTACAGTGATACGGTGATCCTGCCAGCAGAAATGATGGTTGGATTAAACCGGAATTTTTTAACTAAAAATTACTGGATTCCCATTCAAAAAGAGGGCGACAAAGTTACCTTACTGATCAATGACCCTTTGAACCCGGATCGAAACCAGAACATCCGCCAAATCTTCCCCAAAAAGGAGATCGAATATAAGATCGGATTGAAAGTCGATATCATAGACTTTTTAAATTCCTCTTTGGGAGAAGATTTCTCTGCCGCAGATTCATCGGAAACCACGATTGAAGGAATGTCTACCCTGTTAAGCACACTCAAAGATGAACAGGGTGATGTGGAGGTAGACCAGGAGGAAGATGACGGGGCCAATGCCATCAGCGAAACAGACAGTACCATTGTGCGATTGGTCAACAAAGTTTTGATCGATGCTTATGACCAGGGCGTTTCAGATATTCATATTGAGCCAGGCATTGGCAAAGAAACTATAGTGGTCCGTTATCGAAAAGATGGTACCTGTACCGTTTATGAGGAAATTCCTTCCATTTACAAGCAAGCTTTCATCTCCAGAATCAAAATCATGTCCAAGTTGGATATTGCCGAAAGACGTTTGCCCCAGGATGGAAAAATCAAAATGAAATACGGCAAAAAGGAAATTGAATATCGGGTCGCGACCTGTCCTACAGTGGGGGGCAACGAAGACGCCGTTCTGCGTATTCTGGCCGCAAGCAAACCCATCCCGCTGGACAAAATGAACTTTAATGATCACAATTTAGAGCTAATTCAGGGCTGTGCCAGCAAACCCTACGGTGATGCGCCCCTGATTTTCTAGACACTTCGTAGTTTCATGTTTTGCTGTCGTTCGAAGTCTATGGGTGACAGCATCCCATTCTTGCCATGCTTTCGTTTTGGATTATAGAACATCTCGATATAG
>JABIAY010000061.1 GCA_018653085.1 Nitrospina sp. | reverse complement strand
TGCAATGTTTCCAAAGCTGAAGGTAGACCCATTATGAATGCGTCTATTTTTTTCGATAAAAAATGTGGGATCTCTTTATCCTGATTGGGTAAATGCGCGGCTACGAGTACACGGGGGATATCCTTAAAATCAGGGCTGTGATCCAGTTCTTTCATCAGTTCCGTAGTTTCCGCATAGGAAGGAACATTAACAATGATCAAGTGTCCGCTACCTGAATATTTGCCTTCGCCTTTCATTTTTTTCATTCTCCTTTGCATGGCCCGTTCCAAAATGACCCCGGTCAAAATCCCGAAGCAACCGATACCCAGCATCGAGGTCAAAACCGTGACCCACCGTCCTTGCGGGGTTGCCGCTGACACATCCCCGTATCCGATCGTGGTTAAAGTGATATAAGCGGTCCACAGGCCGTCTAAAAATGTCACATTCTTTTCATAGGTCGAAAGAACGGACGCAAAAACCAGGATCATTAATAAAAAGGTCAGGCTCAAACCGAAAAGCAGACGAATGTCTGGTTGCCTGAGTTTTCTCCAGATGCGTTTAAAAGAATAAAAATACATGCTTTTGGCTTCCGTCGACTATAAAGGTCTGATTATAGCGGTTTACTGTATAGAATAATAACTCTCTTCCTAAACAAACGTATGTATATTCTAGCAAAACTGATATCATGGGTTACTGTTTATAAAGTATAAACCTGAAGGACTATTAGTTTGATTTTTTTTAAATGAATCGGAACAACTCCACACTATCGCTTAAAGAAAAGTTTTCTCTTCTCCTTTTTCTGTCAATCGCTCTTTTTTTCCAGGGTTGTGGGGTCGGGCAGAATCCGGTAGAAAAAATCCAGAACGAACTGCAAGGCGAAAAGGAATACGCAATTATCCTTAATGATATGCGCGAGGAGGGCAACTTCTTTCCTTCTTACTACCACCAATACCGTGTCGATGTAGGAGAACAACAAACGATGCGCCCCTTCATCGAAGTCGATGAGTCTTATTATAAAAAAAATGGACCCTATCTCGGCATGGCTTTGGCCGCCAAAACGGTCGATGGTGCCATCACCAATACGCCTTTTCCAAACGGCTACCAATACGTTGGGAATTCTCAGTACGGTCGTTGGCGGGAAAACGATAGTGGTGGCAGTATGTGGGAGTTTTACGGTAAATACATGTTGATGTCGCAGGTGATGAACTGGGCCGGGTACGGGCTCAGCCGGAATCACTATGGCAACTACTCCTCTTCACATAGCAGAGGCCAGCCTTATTACGGACCGAAACGGGAATACGGGACCTCCGGTACGGTGACAAAGAAACAAAAACCCGATTTTTTTAAACGAAAAATGGCTAAAAAATCCCAGTCTCAAACCCGGTTCCAGAAAAAAGTTGGACAACGTATGGGGCGAAGCAAAAATACTTTTAGAAGCCGCGGATTCAGTTTCGGCAAATAATTATGAATCTTGATCACATATTATCTTCACTGACTTATCTAGGCGCATGCTTTGCCGTCTTTGTAGTCGGGCATTTGGTATTTGTTGTTTTTCGCCGGAGCTATTCCATCAAGGTTGAACTGGTGGAAAAGGACAACGTGGCGTTTGCTCTGGTCCTGTGTGGTTATTATCTGGGGTTAACGTTCTCCATTGGCGGAGTGATCGCCGGGCCTTCCGCAGGGTTGGAAAATGATTTGATCGATATGCTCATTTACGGTTCTTTAGCGATTGTGCTGCTGAACCTCTCGGCATTGATCAATGATCGTTTTATTCTTTCTGAATTTAATATTAAAAAAGAAATACTGGAAGATCAAAATTGTGGTACCGGGGTGGTCGAGTTTGCTGTTTTTGTGGCCACAGGGCTCAATATTTATGGGGCTCTATATGGTCTGGGCGGGTCTATATTCACTGCGATTGTCTTTTGGGCTTTGGGGCAGAGTGTTCTCGTTCTTGTAGGCAAATATTATAACTTTATCACGCAATACAATATTCATGAACATATAGAAAAAGATAATGTGGCAGTGGGAATTGGGTTTGCCGGAGCGCTGATAGGAATCGGCAACTTATTGCGCGCGGCTTCCGCCGAGCATTTTATTTCCTGGCAAGAAAACTTAATGACCTTTGCCCTCTTCATGTTGGTAGGGCTCTTTCTGCTTCCCGTTGCACGTATTATCACAGACCGCATTCTTTTACCTGGGCGCAGTTTGGCCGATGAGTTGGTGAACCAGGTGAAACCTAATCTCGGTGCGGCTTTTTTGGAAGCCTCTTCCTACATCGGTGCCTCTTTTCTCATTACCTGGTGCATTTGAGGTGATTTCATTTAGGGCACCGTTAATTCATGCCAACATCCTCAATAGATAACTCCCAAAAAACTAAGCTCCATCGCTTGAGCTTTATATTGAAAGCCTGTGTCTTCGCGACCGGGTGCGCGGCGATCGTGACTGAGTACACCTTGGCAACCCTGGCCAGCTATCTTTTGGGAGATGCCATTCTGCAATGGACCATCGTCATCTCCTTGATGCTGTTTTCGATGGGACTGGGAAGCCGCTATAGCAGGAAATATGAGTCCCAGCTTCTGGACCGTTTCGTGCG
Source organism: Nitrospina sp. (assembly GCA_018653085.1). Taxonomy (GTDB): domain Bacteria; phylum Nitrospinota; class Nitrospinia; order Nitrospinales; family VA-1; genus LS-NOB. The sequence goes on along the minus strand of JABIAY010000061.1, from coordinate 1,368 downwards.
GATCGAATTTGGTCTATCGTTTCTTTGTACCTTCTCCGCCATGTTCTGCTTTTGGATTTCGGCTTATACGATTCATTTTGGGCTTGTAGTTTATGGTATCGCCTGCATGATCGGGTTCATGACCGGACTTGAAATTCCATTGATCACGCGAATTAATCAGACCTATGAATCGTTAAGGGAAAATATTTCTTCGGTCATGGAATATGATTACTATGGGGGTTTGTTGGGTGGGGCTCTGTTTGCCTTCGTCCTGCTTCCCTTTCTTGGCTTGACTTATACCCCAGTTCTTATCGGCAGTCTTAACCTGCTTGTGGCCTCATTGATACTATGGCAATTTCCAGACCGTTTGGAACGGCCCCGCATTCTCAACGCTCAATTTGTTGTTCTTCTTTTGGTATCGGCCCTGGCGTTTGCGGTCGCTAAACCAATTGTTCTGTACGGTGAACAACATAAGTATAAAGATAAAATCGTTTATCAGGAGCAAACTCGGTATCAAAAAATTGTCGTCACTCAATGGAAAGATGATTTTTGGCTTTTCATAAATGGAAGCACACAATTCAGCACCTACGATGAGGAAAGGTATCATGAGCCCCTTGTGCATCCTGTGATGAGTTTGATTGAGGAGCGTAACGATATCTTGTTACTCGGAGGGGGCGATGGATTGGCCGCCCGAGAAATTCTTAAGTATCCTGATGTGGAAAGCCTTACTCTGGTGGATCTTGATCCGGCCATGACTCGGTTAGCCCAGCAGGATAAAATTTTCCTCAACATCAATCAGGGTTCGCTGAACGATCCTCGCGTTCGTGTGGTCAATCAAGATGCCTATCAATTCATAAAAGAATCCGGCGATCTTTACGATGCCATTATCATTGACCTACCAGATCCTAAATCGGTATCGCTGTCGCTACTTTATTCGCTGGGGTTTTACAAGATGGTTGAAAAGCATCTCAAGCCTTTCGGAGCTATGGTCACGCAAAGTACAAGCCCGTTGTATTCTCCCGAAGCATTTCTTTGCATAAAAAAAACCATGCATGCGGCCGGATTTTCGATCTTGTCTTACCAAAATTCTGTGCCCAGTATGGGCCAGTGGGGATGGCAACTTGGTGTTAGGCAGAAAGCGATGTCCGCTGACCTCCTCAAGCAAAAACTCATGATGCACAAATTCCAGAATATTGAGACCCGTTTTTTTAATCAGGATGCCATGATCTCAATGGTGCACTTTGGAAATGGTTTGTTCGAAAAGGAGTGGGAGATTGAACCCAATACTCAATTCAATCACAATATCTTGAAGTATTACCGGCAGGGCAGTTGGGATTTGTATTAGAGATGAGGTTTAAAGTCATTAAGGCGACCGGATCATTCACCGGG
>JABIAY010000051.1 GCA_018653085.1 Nitrospina sp. | reverse complement strand
TGCTCGCCAAATAAAGTGACACCAAGCTGGCCCCACGCCGAGTGGCTGCTAGCCGCAGGGGCGACTAGGCAAGGGCTTGATTGAGCCGAGTTGACCCTGTTGCTCGCCAAATAAAGTGACACCAAGCTGGCCCCACGCCGAGTGGCAATAAAATTTGACTTAAACCGTAGATTTAATTAAAGTAAACTGTTGATTTATTTAGAGGAAAATAAAATTTTACCTTCTGGCGTCCTGCCTTTGGGCCTCACTTTCCTGCGAAGAGGTTCCGTGTGCAAAATGTAATTTCTGATAGCCCCTTGAGTTTTGTTGAGTTGGTCATGCAATCGAGTTTGATGGCCAAAGGTGTCCTGCTTTTGCTCCTGATATTTTCCATCGTGTCGTGGGCTATCATTATCAATAAGTTCAGAACCTATCGAGCGGCGAAAAATGAGGATGATCGATTTCTGGAGACTTTCTCAAGGACAGAAAATCTGACGAATATTTACAACTTTGCTAAAGAGCTGCGGATCAGTCCGTTGGCCCGGATGTTCCTGACCGGCTATCGTGAGCTTTATGTTTTTCAGGAGATGGCCAGGGGAGAACGTAAAAAGCGCGGGGAATCTCCAGCTACCGGAGGCGAGTTGGTAACCTCCAGGGACTTGAAAGGCATTGGCCTTGCCCTCAATAAAGCCATCAACCGGGAAGTGGAACGCCTGTCGCACCGACTGGAGTTTCTGGCTACAACGGGAAGCACGACTCCCTTTATTGGGTTGTTTGGGACTGTTTGGGGAATCATGCACTCTTTCCGGTCCATTGGGTTGCAGGGTACAGCCAGTATAGGAGGTGTGGCACCTGGAATCGCGGAGGCACTCATCGCAACCGCCGCAGGGCTAGTGGCGGCAATCCCGGCGGTCATATTCTTTAATTACTTCAATAACAAAATTGTACTCTTTACATCTGTTATGGATGATTTTTCGCGGGATTTTGTTTATATGGCGGAAAAAAACTTTGTGCGGGAATCGGTGGAGGAAAGAGCGTTCGATCTTTCGTGACCTGTTAAACAGCACCTCTCCCGGCTTTTACAATAGAATCGTTTATGAGAAAGTACCGAAGACCGTACCTGGCGGAAATTAACGTGACGCCATTTGTGGATGTCATGCTGGTATTGCTGGTTATTTTCATGATAACAGCACCACTCATGCAACACGGCATGGAGGTCCAGCTTCCTAAAGAATCGATCGCCCCTATTCCCATCAAAGAAATCCCAACCATCACTTTAAAGAGTAATAAAAAAATATTCTGGAAGCAGGAGGAGCTGGCGAACCTGATGGGGTTAACCCGTAATGTGGAGCAGTATGCCCAGGCCAATAAAGAAGGTGGAGTTTATCTGCGGGCAGACAAGACGCTGGACTATGGTTTTATCATGCATGTCTTATCCGCTGTGAAGGAGGCTGGCGTACAAAATATTGGAATGGTGACAGAACCTTAAGAATCATGAAAGTCCAGTTTTCTCAGTCCTTTGATTTTAATCAGATGCTCGTGTTTTCTGTTTTCTGGCATCTTCTGATATTGACAGCTATCTTGTTTCTTCCTAAACCTACTCTTCCAGAGAATACGATTGTCCCGGCGTTTATGGTGAGCCTGGTCAGCGAACCGACAGGGTCCAAGTCTGCCGCGAAAAAACGCTCCGAATCCCTGGCAAGAGCCAGAAAATCCAAGACAAAGAAAAAGGTTGTTGAAAAAAAAGCAGCACCAAAAAAAGCAGCAGTAAAGAAAACTACGGTTTCCAAGCCTGCTGAAGTGAAAAAGGTTCCAGTGGTAAAAACGCCAAAGCCCAATAGAATCCTGGAAGATTTGAATAAGCTTGAGGGGAAAAAGGCTCTCGTGATCCCGCCGGGGAAAAAAATGGTGGAAGAGCTGGACCAGTTGGCGCGGTTGGAAAAGCCAAAGATTAAGCCTCCTCCTGCCAAACTGATTAAGCAGAAACCCATTACCGAAAAAACCTTCCAGGAATTGGAAACCTTAAAAAATAAAAAAATCAAAGATAAAAAGGCCGTTGCGCCTGTTCCCTTGCATGAAGATGTTCTGGAAGATTTTGCAGAGCCTAAAGTAGAAGAAAGCCTTCCCGAAAAACCCAAAACTCCTGAAGTGGACTTATTGAAGGAGTTGGAGCAGTTGGCCAAATTGGATGTTTCTCCCGTCGTACCTGTTCCTGACCTGAAAACGGAAATACCCGAGATCGTGGAAAGCGCAAAAAAAAGTGATGAAACTTACGATTCCATTATCGAGAAATTCGATTCTTTTTCGGTCGAGTCAGAACCGGTGGAAGTGAAAATTTCCCGAGCCCAGCCCGACTCTTCCAGCTTTCAAAGCAAGTTGCGTACCTTACCCAAGGCTTCGCAGACTACAACTGAATCGGGAACAGGGGACTCCTATGTGTTCGCGAAAAAGGAAGGGGCCCCGGGTGCGGACCTTCGATCATTATATGTCGGCATGATTCAGGAAAAAATTTATAAAAACTGGAAAGAGCCTTTAGCCGAAGAACATAATCAGGAAACCATTGTCTCCTTTTACATTTTCCCCCGTGGGAATGTTGACAAACCTTTCATCAAAAAAAGCTCAGGAGTGGCGGCTTTGGATACTCTGGCTGTCCGGGCGGTTCTGGATTCGGCACCTTTCCCTGAATTACCCAAAAAATTAAAGTTGTCTAACCTTCATGTAAATATATATTTCAAATATGTTCCCAAAGACGAATAAACCTGGTTTTTACTTCTCCCTGATTTTGATGGCTCTGGTGTTGTTGCAGACCCAGACCGGTTTTGCGGAGTCTCGGATCCGTATTGATCTGGAACGCAAGACGCAGAAAAAAGTTGCCTTGGCAATTACAGATTTCGTTTTGAAAGATTCTGCCGCAGACTTTATAGGAATTGGAAAAGAAGCGAAAAAGATTCTGGAAAAGGATTTGATGCTTTCCGAATGGTTTTCCTCCCTGCAAAAGCCGGTGTTTGAGGAATTGGAAAAAATGGAACGCTCAACCTCCAAGGTGGACTACAGAAGCTGGCGTCAGGTAGGAGCCCAGTGGCTTATTAAAACGGAATATGCCGTGTTGAAAGACGGGAAAGGCCAGACTCTTACTTTTCGGCTCTATGACGCAGTGAATAAAAGATTCCTGCTTGGCAAACGTTATAAAGCTTCACGTGACCTGCTTCGAAAAGTCGTTCACCGGTTTGCCGATGAAGTGGTCATGCAACTGACAGGAAAACGCGGCATCGCAGAAACTCAGATAGCTTTCTTAAATCAGGAAAATGGTGGCAAGGAGATTTATCTCATTGATTTTGACGGATACAACCTGAGGCGGTTGACGAATGACCATACGGTCAATCTCAGCCCGGCCTGGTCTCCAGATGGAAACTGGATTATTTATACCTCTTACGCGGCGCGCAACCCGGACTTGATTATGATTGATACTAACGGGGGAAGGCGGCAGACCCTGCATCGTCTTCCAGGCCTGAATGCTGCACCGGCATGGTCTCCGGATATGCAGAAGATTGCAATGGTGCTAAGCAGGGATCAGAATTCCGAGATTTATACTTTGAATAAAGATCGCCAACTGGAACGCTTAACCCGCCATTTCAATATTGATACGTCACCCACATGGTCTCCGGATGGGAAAAAAATTGCCTTCACTTCTGACCGCTCAGGTACCGGGGCTCCTCAAATTTATATTATGGACTCATCTAAAGGAGACCGATCCAAGGTGACCCGTATCTCCTTCGGTTCTTCTTACAACGATAACCCGGCTTGGTCTCCTAATGGAGACCAAATTGCTTACACGTCAAGAGTGGGGAAAAAATTTCAAATTAGAGTCTACGATCTGAACACACATAAGAGCCGGGTCATAACTACGGGCCCTGGAAGCTGTGAACAACCCAGTTGGTCTCCAGATGGTCGATTCCTGATTTATAGGAAGAGGGAGAATAACCGGTACGATCTTTTCATCCAGAAAGTGGGGAATGGGGAGGCAAGACAGTTGACCTTCTCCAGTAAAGGACATAGTCCCGCATGGTCCTCATATTTCAGTCACTAAGCCACTCCGCAGCGCAAAAAAATCAAATTATGGGTTGTGGTTGAAACACAATTCCTTTACCATGTTTATATACCTATAGTTTTCGGTTTTGTCTTTAAAAACAAAACGTTTGGAATATCGACGGTTACGAGTAAATTACAAAAATTTCACAATTTTTGTTGTAATTTTAATATAATTATAGGATGATATTTTTACGGGAATAAGTTCTAAGAGCAATAGATTCTGAAACTTAGTTCCACTTGATTTGCAGAAGGCGCTATTGGTTTACAGAAGGTGCTATTTAGTTCAATAAATTTGGGGAAAATTATGAGACGAGGGCTTACTATGAAGACTTTGAATTGGAAGGTAATTGTCACCGCAGTGGTTTGTGTGTTTTTAACAACGGCTTGCTCGAAAAAGCTTATGCCACCTGAGATTGAGACTTCAGGAAACGTCAGCGAGGGGGAATTCACGGCGTCTTCTGAATCATCGGGAAATGACTTTGCCGGTTCAGGCGGAGCTGAAGGTTCTGGTTTCTTCAGTGAAGAGCCTATTCTGGAGCGGGGGTCTTCTTCATCAGATGGTTTCTCTGCTGATATGGAAGCGGATGCAGGGAGTGGCTCTTTTGGTACCAATCCATTTGATTCTAGTGGGCAAGGTGAGTGGGATCCTAATTCCTCAGGGTCCATGGACTCAGGAATTCAAGAATCCCGGCTGCAGTCTTTTCAGGCATCGTCTGACTTGAATGATATCCATTTTGAGTTTGACCAGTATGATCTGGATAATAATTCCAGGGCGGTCCTTAAGCAGAATGCTGATTATCTCAAACACAATCCGAGCTTACATGTAGAGGTACAGGGCCATTGTGATGAGAGAGGCACGAACAATTACAATATTGCTCTGGGTGAACGCCGCGCCCATTCCACCAAGAAATACCTGATATCTCAAGGGGTGGATTCTAGAAGGGTTCATGTCATTAGCCTTGGCGAAGAGAAACCTTTCTGCTTTGACAGCAATGAAGCTTGCTGGCATCAAAACCGACGGGCACATTTCATGGTTTCAAAATAACCTCTCCCCGTTTCTAACGATTCGGGGTGGAATTGTATATAATAAAGCCGCGTTGGGGTTTATCCCCAGCGCGGTTTTATTTTGCGGCAAATATGAAAACTATTACCTTTGGTACCTAATTTTTAAAGAAAGAACGGAACCCATGAAGGCGAAATCCACGTGCATCTTTTCTTTTTTGTTATTCTTAATTTTCCTCTTTCCTGTCAATGCGTTTGCCCAGCTTTTTGGTGCCGATGAAGAAAACTGGAACAAAGTTTTTATCGGGCTGAAAAAAATCAATGCAAGACTGGTGACTCTGGAGACTGAGGAAGTAGGTAATTTGAAAAGTCAGCTGGAAAACCTGCTTCGCGAAATAGAAGAGATCAAACATGCGGTTCCACAGCTTCAAGGGGCTATAGAGCTGAACAAATCTGAAACCCTGAGTGGCCTGAATAAAACCAACTCCAAATTGGACGACCTGGAAGGGGAAGTTAAAGATCAGGTTTTGGAAAAAATCCACCAGCAAAACAAAATCCTCGAACTATCCCGGAAGGGGCAGGAAAATCTGAAAGAGGGACTGGCCCAGGACATCGAAAAATTCGAGCAAGCCAGCAGAGCCAATTTTAAGGATTTCTCTACCGCCAACCAGGAAACTCTGGGCGAGGTTGTTAATCGGCTGGAAGCGCAGAGTGCTACGACTAAAAAAGGATTCGATGATACCATCGCCCTTTTTCGTACGGATGTCATTCCTACGATTGCTGATGAAAATCAGAAGAACCGGAAAATGGTTCTGGAGAACTTGACGAATGCCAACAAGGAAACTTATAAAAGCCTGGAGGCTTTCTCCGCCAAAAATCAGAAATTGAACCAGAAGCTGATCGAAATTCTTCAGGAGAGTCTGAAGCAAGGGGTGGACAGTAAGTCCCTGTTGGATTCCATCAAAAAAGACATGGGAACCACTCAGGCGAGTTTGGAGGCGGCGAATAAAAATATTGCCAGCAACCATTCGGCGGCAGCCGAGGTCCAAAAAGCCCTGGCTGTTACGAATGAAAATCTTGGGGTGGCGGATGAAAAGTTTAACAAACTCATCGAGCTTTCCACGGAGCTTGCTGTTCATTCCGCAGAACTGGAAGCATCGGTGGTCGGGCAACTGAAAGATTCGGCACAGAAAGAGGATGCCAGTGATATCAAGGTAGATCTGGCAAATGAGAAGCTCTCCCGTCTGATCGAAATTCTCAAGACGATTGCCACAGAACAGGCAAAGCTGGACCCGCTTGCCACGGCACTGGGTACGATGCAAAAAGAGCAGAAGGCTTTGCAAAAGGCTCAAGCAGACTTAAAGAAAAACCAGGAACAAATTCAGTCGAATTTAAAGAACAACCAAAAAGAAATCAAGGAAGCGCTCGCCGATTTACGCCGCAAAGCGAATGTCAATATTTCCCGAAACGATGACATTAAGAAAACCCTTGGGCAATTAAGTCCGGCTAAAAGCAAGGGGCCATAGAATCCCCTGACGGCAAAAGTTTTTGTGCTGTAAAAAAAGTTCCTGTTTTTCAAAGTCGGACTGATTATTGACCCCCCACCGCTTTGCCTCATTATGGCTAAAACCACTACTATTTTTATCTGTCAGGAGTGTGGGCACCAGATCCCGAAGTGGATGGGGCGGTGTCCCGAATGCATGGCCTGGAACAGTTTTGCAGAAGAAGCCTTGCGCCAGCAGTCGCCTTCACGTAATTCGTCACGTAGCTCGGGTTCTTCAACATTAGGCCCAATTACGGAAGTTCAGTCGGTTGCCGAAGACCGTTTGACCACTGGCATCGGAGAGTTTGACCGGGTTTTGGGTGGGGGCATGGTTGAAGGCTCGCTCATTCTGATTGGAGGAGAACCGGGGATAGGGAAGTCGACCCTCACTTTACAAAGTATGGGCCATTTGGCCCGGCTCGGGAAAAAGGTTCTGTATGTTTCCGGGGAGGAATCGGGTTCCCAAATCAAACTCCGCGCCGAACGTCTCAACGCTTTGTCTGAAAACCTGCTGGTGTGCTCCGAAATTTGCGTGGAGGAAATTCTCCAGTTACTGGATAAAGTTAAGCCGGATGTGTTGGTGCTGGACTCTGTGCAAACGTTTTACACTGCGGATTTGCAATCTGCTCCGGGGAGTATCGGTCAGGTGCGGGAGGTGGCGTTCAAAATTTTTCAAGCCATCAAGCATCGTAATCTTCCGACTCTTTTGATTGGTCATATCAATAAGGATGGGGCGATAGCCGGGCCTAAATCTTTAGAGCATATTGTGGATACGGTGGTCTACTTTGAAGGCGAGCGGGGCCATGCTTACCGGGCTCTGCGGGCGATTAAAAACCGGTTTGGTCCCACTCCCGAGATAGGGGTATTTCAAATGATGCCGGAAGGGTTGGTGCCGGTGGAAAATCCTTCCGAATGGTTTTTGTCTGAACGCCCTGAGAATTCCTCGGGTTCCGCCATTGCGGCAACTCTTGAAGGAAGCCGCACCTTGCTGGTCGAGGTTCAAGCGCTGGTCAGCACTTCTTCGTCAATAGGCATGCCGAGAAGAATGTCTGCAGGTTTTGACCATAACCGCATGTCCCTGTTGATTGCCATTATGGAAAAAAGGATGGAGTTCAATCTGCAAGGTGAAGATATTTTCGTTAATCTGGCCGGGGGGATAAAAATTACGGAACCGGCTCTGGACCTGGCGGTTGCGGCCGCTATTGCGGGAAGTTTTCGTGACAAGGCCATAGATCCGTTAATGGTATTGATCGGGGAGGTAGGCTTGACGGGGGAGGTGCGCACTGTCATGCAGTTGGATGCCCGGATCATCGAAGCCAAAAGGCTGGGCTTTAAACGTTGTATCATTCCGCATTCCGCGAAAAAAGTGAAGAACCTGCCTGATAAAGGCATTGAGCTGTGTTTTGTGAAAAACCTTTCGGATGTTTTTGAACAATTATTTTAAAAGTTAATATATGAAAGTATGTGCGATCATTCCGGCGGGAGGGCAGGGAACCCGAATGGGAGGAACGGTTCCCAAACAGTTTCAGGCACTACGGGGAAAACCTATCCTGCATTACACCTTGAGAGCATTGCAGGAATCGGAACTCATTGACTCGTTGGTTCTGGTTGTGCCGGAAAAGGAACTGAAAAATGCCCGCGCCGACTGGTTGGAACGCCCCCCGGTTGTTAAACAAGTTGTGGTGGGGGGTGAAAAAAGGCAGGACTCTGTTTTCAACGGGTATCAAGCTCTTCCCACCGATACGGATATCGTTCTGGTTCACGATGGGGTGCGCCCTTTTTTATCGCGGGAAATGATTCAGGAAACGATCCATACTGCCGGGAAATTTGGCGCGGCAATCACGGCTATCCCTGTTCACGATACCCTCAAGCAGGTTGATGATTCCGGATTGGTTCAGCGTACTGTGGAACGAGAGGGTTTGTGGCGTGTTCAGACTCCTCAGGCCTTTCGCTATGACCTGCTGGGAGAGGCTTTTCGTAATGCCCAGGCAGACTCGTTTTATGGTACCGATGAGGCCGCCTTGATTGAACACCTGGGGCAGGAAGTCCGGGTCGTGGATGGCTCCGAATGGAATCTCAAAATCACCCGTCAGGAAGACCTGGTGTTGGGCGAAAGCATTGTGGCAAAACTATTCCCGGAACACTGAAAGTTTGTTGCGGCAGTCCTAAAATAATCTGCTCCCTGAAAGTCCCTCCTGTCATCTAACACCTGAAAAATAAATTTTAAAGAGGTCTCCAGCTATTCGGTGGTTTTCTCTAAGGTAACTCGCAACCCTTATTTTATAAGGGCTGCTCATGGCCAAAATAAATTTTTAGAGAGATACTTAACTTTTTCAAGGAGAGAGAACAATGTTGCAAGCCGGAACCGATGCACCCGATTTTTCTGTGAAGGACCATAACGGCAACACCGTCAGCCTGAAGGACTGCAAGGGAAAAAAAGTTGTGCTCTGGTTTTACCCCAAAGCCGATACCCCTGGTTGTACGATGGAGGGCCAGGGTTTCCGTGATGATTTTAAAAGTTTTGAAGAAAAAAATATCCAGATTTTCGGGGTAAGCCTGGACAACGAAGCGGACAATAAAGCCTTCGCAGAAAAGTTTTCCTTCCCCTATCCTTTGCTTTGTGATGTGGATCGGGAAATTGCCCTGGGTTATCACGCAGTAAAAAATGCCGATGAGCAATATGCGGCCCGCATTACCTATGTGATTGGGGAAGATGGGAAAATTCTCGAAAGTATCGAAAATGTCGATACCAAGGCCCACTCCAAAGACTTATGCTCCCGCCACTAGGCGTGGGGCCAACTAGCAATAGCCTATAGGGCAAATAATGATACTTCTCGGCGCAAAGAGCCCTTGCCCAACTTGAGCCGAGACAACTTTTTGCTAGCAGATAAAGCAACGGCACACTGGGTCCAGCGTCACGCTGGCGCCTGGTGGTTGACCTTAGCGGATTTGAGCGTTATGATTATTTTTTCAAAAATTTAGGGTAGGGGGCCAGCGCATGAGCTACAAAGATTCTTATATGCCAGAACCTTTGGATGATGACCAGAAGAGAAAAAAAAAGGAGATTTTGGACACCCGAATTTCTCCGATTGATTTTGAAAGCATTGATGATGTGGCCGATCTGGTGGAATCGTTTCAATCGGCTTCGATTCAAGCCAGAAACCTGGGGCAATGCGCTAAAATATTCGGCAAAATGCTTCAGGATGAAGAGAAACCGACAATTATCCTGGGTTTGGCAGGTCCTCTTATCGCGGCGGGACTGAGAAAAGTCATCCGTGATATGGTGCATTACAATATGGTGGATGTGATCGTTTCCACCGGAGCGATTTTATACCAGGATTATTACAATGCGCTCGGCGGCGGTCATTATTATGGCAGTCCGGATGCCGATGACACTAAACTGCGGGAACTTTTCATTAACCGGATTTATGACACCTATGTGGATGATGAGTTATTTGTTGAAGATGACATGCTCATAGGGAGTTTCGCCGATACATTAGAGCCTGGGAATTATTCCAGTAGAGATTTTATTGCGAGGCTTTCTGAAACCATAGATGATGAAGAATCCATCCTTGTTACCGCACGAAAAAATAATATACCCGTTTTTTGCCCGGCCTTAAACGATTCCAGCATAGGGATAGGTTTGACAGAGCATTACTACTCGGCCCGTAAAGAGGGGCGTGCGCCCATTACCATCGATTCCATTCGCGACAATTACGAACTGACCCAGATTGTGGTGAACTCAACACGCACAGCGGCTTTTTATGTCGCAGGGGGAGTGCCGAAAAACTACATCAACGATTCGGTGGTCATGGCCTATATTTTTGGTAAGGATACCGGCGGCCACAAATATGCCTTGCAGGTGACCACAGACTCACCCCATTGGGGAGGGTTGAGCGGGAGCACCTTAGCCGAAGCGCAGTCCTGGGGCAAAGTAAACAAGGAGGCGACACATAGCATGGCATTTATCGAGCCCAGTGTCTCGCTCCCCTTGATTTATGGTTATGCTTTTCAAAAAGGACTCCACAAAGGCCGCCCTCGAATGGACTTCGAATGGGAAGGCGACAAACTAAAAAAACTCCGCTAGGCCCAGCGTGACGCTGGACCCAGTGCGCCGTCGCTTTATTTGGCAGGCAAAGAGTTGTCTCGGCTCAAAGAATTCCTACCTTCCCTCCCCGCCGCCCCTTATCAGGGGAGGAGTGATCATAGTATTGCGCTTGAGGGCTTTGCCTGCTTCACGGGCAATGCAGTGCTGGCCCCACGCCTAGTGGGGGTGGAGGTCGAGGAATATTCGGGCCTGGTCGATTTGGGGGGCTGTCTCAAGTTTGGATTTGATGTTTATGACCAGGGCACGAGAGTCTTCCATGGTTTGGTTTGAGTCGATCTTTATAAATACATCCACAAGATTTTTCCCCTTGATATGATGCACCCGAATTTCGGGCTGTGAAATATTTCCCGCCAGCTCCAGAATTAATGGTTGTGCAATTTCGATCAATTCTTTTCTTGTGATGGGGTAGATGGCTTCGACTTCCGCATCAGGTTCGCCATCAACATGAATCAGCACATCCTGAATATTGGGGATGGCCTTGATGAGGTTGCGCCGCGCGATTTCAGCGACACGGTGGCCTTCGGTGACCGTCATTTCAGGGTCGACAAGGATGTGCACATCGATGAGGAACTCTCCACCGATGACACGGGTACGCAACTCATGAAAATGCAGAACCTCGGGAATTTCTTTCAAGATAGAATGAATTTTTTCGGTGTGCTCATCGCTGAGTGCTGTGTCCATCAAGTCCCGCACTCCCTGTCGGGTTATGTCGATGCCGACCTTCACGATCATGCAACCGACCACGGCTCCCGCTAAGGGGTCCATAAAAGCAAACCCTTGCCAGGCCCCGATAATTCCGATCAGCGCGGCGATAGACGAAAAAGCATCGGACCTGTGATGCCAGGCGTTGGCAATTAAAGCGGGGCTTTTTGTTGCCTCCCCCACGCGGCGGGTATAGTGAAAAAGCCCTTCGTTGATGAGAATGGAAAGCAGGGCGGCGCTGGCCGCGAGCAAACCTGGTGCTTGTTCGGAGATTTCATTAATGGTTTCCCAGGTTTTATAGGTAACGCCTATGCCAGTTACGATGATTAGCAAACCGATGACGGTAGCTCCAATCGTTTCCGCTCGCCCATGTCCATAAGGATGATCTTCGTCCTGTGGCATTTTCCCGATTCGGTGAGTGAACAGGACAATGAGGTCTGTCACCAGATCGGAAAGGGAGTGGATGGCATCTGCCACCAGAGCTACGCTGTTTCCCAGTATGCCGCCGACAAATTTAAAAAGGGAAAGTAGTATGTTGGCAATCATGCCAATAACAATGGCTCGGGTTCCTGTGGTCATAGTTTAGGTAAATGCGGAAAGCCCCCTTGCCCGTCATTGCGAGCGAAGCGAAGCAATCCAGAAATATCCCTTTGAGGTATGAAGGCTATTAAAAGGTTACCACAAACCCTGGATCGCCACGCCGCTTTGCGGCTCGCGATGACGATCCTGTTGGTTTGTCCTGCAGATCTAGTGATTCAGATGCTTTATAATTTTAACATTTGCCGCTGGAAAGGGATACTCATCCAGTTCTTCCGTTTTTACCCAGTTCCACTCATCGCATTGGTTTGGTGAAACCCGGCCTGAGCGGATTCGGCAAAGGAAAACGTGCAGGGTCACCCTGAATCGGGTATAGCTGTGTTTGACGGTCATGAGCTTTTCGTCGATATGTATTGTCACCCCCAATTCTTCTTTGATCTCCCGATGCAGGCATTGCTCGGGGGATTCGCCGGACTCAAATTTTCCACCGGGGAATTCCCATAATCCGCCCATCAACCCCTTTGCCTTTCTCTTTTGAATATAGATTTTATTTTTCTGAAAGATGACTCCTGCGCTGACCTCAATTTTTGTAGAGGGCGCCGTCTGCTTGCGAGGCGGATAAAGATTCTGTTTGCCGGATTTCTGTGCCTGACAGTTTCGCTTCAAGGGGCAGAGCAGGCAAAGAGGATTTTTTGGCAGGCAGACCGTGGCACCCAGTTCCATGAAAGCCTGATTGAAGTTTCCAGCTTCCGTCTCGGGAAGAAGTTGTTGCATGGTTTCCCATAATATATTTTCTGATTTACGTGTCGCCCCGTTTTCCTTGAGTAGAAAAAGTCGCGATAAAACCCTTTTGACATTGCCATCGAGTACAGGAACTTTTTGGCCGAAGGCAATACTGAGTACGGCTCCCGCCGTATATCGCCCGACTCCGGGCAGTTTCATAATTTCATTCATGCAGTCCGGAACCTTGCCGGAATAGTCCTGCTGGATTTTTTGCGCGGCCTTTCTCAAATTACGGGCGCGGGAATAATAGCCCAACCCCTCCCAATGTTTCAAAACGGTGGACTCTTTAGCCACGGCCAGCTTTTTCAGGGTGGGGAAAGCTTTCATCCAGCGTTCAAAATACGGAATGACTGTTTTGACCTGGGTCTGTTGCAACATGAACTCTGAAACCAGAATACGATAAGGGTTCGGGTTATTGCGCCAGGGCATCTCCCTTTTTTCGTTTCCGTACCAGTGCAGTAATTTTTTTTGCAGAGTGGAGGGGGTCATAGGGTGTTGGGCCAGATGCTACGAGTCATACACCGATAGTGTCTTTACTCCAAATGACTTTATGAAGTTGTGTTTGCAGACGCACAGGTAGCCGATCTTCAAGTATCCATTGCACGAGGTCTTTCAGGTTGAGCTTGTCATAAACCGGTGAAAATAAAACCTGTGTGGGTAGGTCGTGTTTTTGCAACAGGTCACGGCTCCACTCATAGTCGGTGCGATCGAGAAGGACGAACTTGACTTCATCATGCGGGGAAAGGAGTTTCAGGTTTTCAAGGTGATTCTTTTTTTCCTCACCGCTTCCGGGACATTTTACATCGAGAATTTTTATAACTTTTTCAGGAACCTTGTCAATCGGCAGGGCCCCACCTGTTTCCAGCATGACCCGGTAACCCTTTTTCAGGAGTGCTTCCATAAGAGGATAAACATCCTCCTGCAGTAAGGGTTCGCCACCAGTGATTTCTACCAGCCCGAGACCAAAGGTTTCGACCTTTTGCAGAGTTTCCTCAATAGTAAGGTCATTCCCTTCATAAAAAGCATAGGCGGTGTCGCACCAGGAACAGCGCAGGTTGCATCCTGTCAAACGGATAAAAACGCAGGGCAATCCGGTGTGGGATGATTCTCCCTGAATGCTGGCATAAATTTCGTTGATCTTGAGCATAGGGTTATTCCAGTGTGGATTTTGCCTGCTAAATAGATTATTTTAATCTTACAATATTTAAAGAGGGGGAGGCATAAAACTTTGGCTAAATTCTATACAGAACTGGATGAAAAGTTACGGGAATTTATTGAAAGCCAGAAAATATTCTTTGTCGGCACAGCCCCTGTCGAAGGCCGTGTCAATGTGTCCCCCAAAGGGATGGACAGTCTTCGCATCCTGAACTCCAGTCAGTTAATATGGCTCAATCTTACCGGAAGTGGCAACGAAACCGCCGCCCATGTTCTGGAGCAACCGCGCATGACCCTCATGTTCTGCTCCTTTGAAGGAAAACCGCTGATATTAAGAGTTTACGGAAAAGCCAGAGCCATTCATGCCAGAGATGAAGAATGGGCCGAATGGAGCGCATTGTTTCCCGAGTATCCCGGTGCGCGGCAGATATTTTTGCTCGATGTCGATAGTGCTCAGACCTCCTGCGGGTTTGCGGTTCCCAACTATCAGTATCAGGAGGATCGGGGCGAACTGGTCGACTGGACGGAAAAGATCGGTGATGAAGGAGTGAAAAACTACTGGAAGAAAAATAACCAGACCAGTATCGACGGTAAACCGACTAATCTTTTTGAGTAACCCTCTAGCGAGGGAGGCAGATGGCAATGACTCGTTGAGCCGAGAACACGATTGCTAGCAGTAAAAAGCTATTGCTCACTGGGTCCAGCGTCACGCTGGCGCCTAGTGGTTAGATGCCTAATCGGCTGGTAAGGATTTTGGTTCCCATGCGGGCTTTGGCGGTGAAGTCTGCCCATGATCTTAACTGGGTGATCTGTTTCATGATGTAGGTGGGGCTACTGTAGAACCGGGCGTGGCACTCATCCTGAATCTGGCGTAACTCCTCTTCGGTGAAATCCTTGTTCCAGAATTTGATTTTAAAATCAGCTGTGGGGTTTTCAGCAAACGTCTGCCAGTAATCTTCCGGAACGATTCCTTCATTCAGCATTTGATAATAAAGTTCCACCTTCGGGTACGGTGTGCAAATGGAAAACTGCGCGTAATCGGGCCGGAGTTTTTTTGCAAAATCAACGGTAGCGAACATTTCCTCTCTGGTCTCATGAGGAATGCCGATCATCATGTAGGCGAAGAATCCGATGCCCGCCTTGCGGGTCATTTTGCAGGCACGTTCTACCTTTTCCGGTGTTTGGCCCTTTTGTAGATACTTCAAGTGTTTGGGGCTAGCGGACTCGATGCCAAAATGGATGCGATAGCACCCGGCCCGTTTCAATGCCGCGATGACTTCTTCATTAATGGTATCCACACGAGCGGAAATTTTGAAATGTATTTTGATGCCTCGCTCAACGATCAGGTCACAAATTGCCAGCACGTTTTTTTTGTCGATGGTGATGGTGTCATCGACAAAAAACAGATCGTCCACTCCCATCTTGACCAGTTCTTCAATTTCGTTGACGACGCTTTCGGGACTTCGAATGCGAAACTTGGTTTTGCGAATATCACAGAAGGAGCAAGCCGCCGGGCACCCTCTCGTTGCCTGGATGGTGAAAAACTGTCGGCCTTCGCCAATAATATGCTGGTAGCTTGAAACATCGACCAGATGGCGGGCGGGAAAAGGCAGTTCATCGAGATCAATCAGTTCGGTTTCCTTCGGATTAATATGTGAAGTTTCATTCTGTTTCCAGCCCAAACCGTTAATGGAAGACAAAGGTTCAGCATCCGTTTCCAATGCCTGGGTCAGGCGGGTGAATATTTTTTCCCCTTCACCGAAAACGACATAGTCGATTCCCGGCAGGTTGAGAGTTTCTTTCGGGTATAAATTGACATGCGGTCCGCCGAGGCAGATTTTCAAATCGGGAGTCTCTTGTCTCAGGACCTTTGCGGTGTGCAATGCATCGAGCAGGTTGAAAGTCATGATGCTCATAGCGACCATATCCGGTTTGATTTCACGGACGCGCTGGAGTAAAGCTTCTTCTGAAACGTTTTCCGGTGGGCAGTCGATAAAGGTCGCGGTGTTTCCCGTTTCGCGCTCGTAATAAGCGGCGACATAGAGAAGCCCGAGCTTCGGATAATAGCCTTTACCGCCTTCCAGGGCCTTGGGCACGGAAGATTCGAGGGAAATGGTTTCGGGTGGAACGAGGAATAAAATTTTCATGGGATTGAACGACTCTTTCCTTTAGAATCAGGCTCTTAATGTTACCACAGAAAAACAGAAAATTTGAAAGGATGGCCCAGAGTGAAGCCCATTGTTACCGTTACCAATATGTTTCCCGAGTCCGCTTTGGAAAAGCTGGGTCCGCATTGCGACTTGCGGACCAACCAGACGGAAAATCCGCCCACGGCAGAAAAGCTCAAAAAATACGCATCGGAAAGCGTGGTGATGGTCACCTACTTATCGGACAAAATTGACCGGGACATTATTGATTGCGGAGAGAATTTACAGCTCATTGCCAACTATGGAGCCGGATTCAACAATATTGACGTGGCGCATGCTGTAAAAAAAGGTGTCTGGGTGACGAATACGCCGGGGGTCCTGCATGAAACCACCGCAGATTTGACCTGGGCAATGATTCTGGGGGCCGCCCGGAATATTGTTCCAAGCGACCGTTTCACCCGGGAAAACCGATTTAAAGGGTGGCAGGCGAAAATGTTTCTGGGCGGAGATGTTTACGGAAAAACTCTTGGCATCATTGGTTGTGGTGAAATCGGTCAGGCGGTTGCTCGCCGGGCATTGGGTTTCAACATGCGGGTTCTCTACTGCAATCGCAACCGGCTACCGGCAGAAAAAGAGCAGATGTTGAACGCGGTTTATACTCCGTTGAAAGAATTGCTCCGTCAATCCGATTTTGTCACGGTCCATGTTCCTTTGAGTGAGCAGACGAAATATATGATCGGCAAGGAGCAGTTTTCAATGATGAAGCCCACCGCCTATTTCATCCACACAGCCCGAGGGAAAGTGGCGGACGATAAAGCTCTGGTCGAAGCGTTGAAAGAAGGTGAAATCGCCGGTGCGGCGTTGGATGTTTATGAAAACGAACCAGCTCTCACTGAAGGTATGACGGAATTGGAAAATCTGATGCTACTGCCGCATATCGGCAGTGCCAGCCATGAAACCCGTGATCGCATGGCTGACTTGGTGGCAGATAATGTGCTGGATGCCCTGGAAGGCAAAACTCCCCGTTGTCTGGTGCCATCATGGAAAAAATGATACTCGTTAAACGTTAAAGCGAAAGTGCATGATGTCGCCGTCCTGGACGACATAATCTTTTCCTTCAACTCTCAGTTTGCCAGCGTCTTTAATAGCCGCTTCAGATTTATGTTCAACCAGGTCTTCCAGGTTATAGACTTCGGCACGAATGAAACCTTTTTCGAAATCGGTGTGGATCACTCCTGCCGCTTGCGGGGCCTTCGCATTTTTAGGAATCGTCCAGGCCCGGGTTTCTTTAATTCCCGCTGTGAAATACGTGGCGAGGTCGAGCAGTCCGTATCCGGCAGAGATCATGCGGTCGAGTCCGGTTTCGGTCAGCTCCATTTCTTCCATAAAAACTTTTTGTTCTTCCGGATCCTCAATTTCCATAATCTCCCCCTCCAGCTTTCCAGCCAGCGCCACAACCGATGAGCCGTCCTGTTTGGCAATCTCTTTGACCTTTTGCACGAGTTCGTTTTCCATGTCTCCGGGGTCCATGACATTGCAGATATAAAGAACCGGTTTGGCACTCAGCAGGGTCAAACTTTTTACGAACAGGTTCTGTTCATCATTGAAACCCTCAACGGTTCGTGCCGGTTGATTTTGATCGAGGGCTTCGGATAATTTGGCGAGCGCTTCCATTTGCATGCGTGCTTCTTTGTCTCCGGATTTAGCCAGCTTTTCAATCTTGGTTTTTCTGCGATCGAGGCTTTCCATGTCGGCGATCATCAATTCGGTGTTGATGGTATCGATATCGGAAGCCGGGTCAATGGTGTCACTAACATGGGGAACATTGCCATCTTCGAAACAACGGACTACGTGGGCGATAGCATCGACCTCGCGGATGTGGCCGAGAAATTTATTGCCTAAACCTTCCCCCTTGGATGCGCCCTTGATGAGTCCTGCGATGTCGACAAACTCCATGGTTGTGGGAACAATTTTATTGGTCTTGACGTAGTGAGTGATGGTGTCCAGGCGTTTATCAGGAACCAGTACGATGCCGCTATTGGGTTCGATGGTGGTGAACGCATAATTTCCCGCCTGGGCTTTGGTTCGTGTCAAAGCACCGAACAGGGTTGATTTTCCCGCATTGGGGAGGCCGACGAGGCCACAGGTGAATCCCATTTGAAGTCTTACTCCTTTAGTTGTTAATTTGCTTGGAAGAAAATGGCTTTAAAAAAAACAGGCACAAGAATACCAGAAAAGCGTAGCCAGCGATGATTTTAAAAAATGTTTGCGGGGTCACGAAACTGAACAGGGTGAGAAAAACAACTGCCCCAACGCTTCCGTAAGCTCCTGCCAGACCAGCCAGTTTCCCGGTCAGCGGTTTGGAGATCAGGGGAATCGCCGCAAAACAGGCACCGTTACCGGCTTTCAGGAAAATGGAACCTACAAGCGCAAGGGCTATGGCAGAGGTAAGTTGCCAATGAGGGCCTATCTCTCCCATAAACCAGTGACTCACCATTCCTCCAAGGACCATGATGAAAAGGGTTCTTCTGCGGCCAAAGCGGTCAGAAATCCAGCCCCCTCCGGGGCGGGCAATCAGGTTCATACAAGCATAACTGGCTCCCAGTACTCCGGCCAATCCTACGGAAAGTGAGAAAGTCGTTTGCAGAAACTGGGGAAACATTGAAACGATCGCCAACTCGGAACCGAATGTAAGAGAATAGACCATGCACAATACAGCGATTTGGCTGAACGAATACTTTTCTGCCTCGGGTATAGGGTGTTGTAATCGGGTTACGTTAATCTGCCAGCATCGAACTGTGTTCAGGATAAAAAGAAAACCAAGAACGAGAAGCAGGCCCATGGAGATGGAGCTGGGGATCAGGTTAAGCGGATGCCCGGAAATTTCCCAGATGAACAGAACCATTGCCCCATAAACAGGTAGGAGCAAAAGAATTTGCAGGATCAGATCCCGGCGTGAAGTCACCTTAACCACTCCATGCATATCTACCAGAAAATCCTGTCCTTTTCCCGGAGCATCAGGACAAAACCTATAATAAATCCCTGCCCAGATCAGGCATGAAAGTCCTGACAGGCCTGCCGCCACCCGCCAGCCGGATTCTTCAGAAAAGGGGATGGCAATCAGGGGAAGGGAAAACGCCGCAAACGCAGAGCCGAAGTTACCCCAGCCCGCATAGATACCCTGGGCGGTCCCCATTTTTTGCGGTGGGAACCACTCGGCGATCATTTTTATACCCACTACGAATCCACCGCCAACGATTCCCATCAGCAAGCGTGTGACCAGCAGTGTCTTGAAATCCTGCGCCAGAGCAAATCCGAAACACACCAGCGCGGAAAAGACCAACAGGCTGCTGAAAACTTTTTGCGGGCCGTATTGGTCCACCCAAAAACCGATGATGATCCGCGCTGGAATGGTTAAAGCCACATTGCAAACCATCAATATGTTGATCTCGGCCAAAGACAGGCCAAGGGCGCGCATGATCGTTGTGTTGAACGGTGCCATGTTGAACCAGGCCACAAAGGTCAGAAAGAACGCAACCCAGGTCAGATGTAAGGTGTTCCATTGAGTTTTACTGAAACCTAACATTTTGTTATTTTGTCGAGGTCCGTTTATTGAAAATCACAGGGGAATGAGAAGCGGAGGGAAGCGGGGCAAAAAGAGGGCCCAAAACCGGTGACTCCATAATCCGTTTATTGCGTGGTCTCACCTGTTTCAGGCTGGTTGGTCATCATTTGGTGGGACTTCACCACACCACGGCGGTCAAAAACAATGACCATATCTTTGGTGATATCGTTGCCCAGGGAGTTATAAAAATTATATTCATAAGTCCAAACCTTATAACCGTTCTGGACGCCCTTTTTAAAAGGGGCTCCAAACATGGCCTGAATCTCTTTGTGGGTTGTTGTTCCTACAATAATATTTTTATAAAGAGACTCGTCAAAGTTTTTTCCGGCAGTGCCGCAACCGGTAGCGAATAGAAAGCCAAGAATAATTATCAATGCGCAAATGGGTGTTGTTTTCATTTTACGGGTCCTCATTTATGAAGCCACAATTTTGTATTTTTCTCGATGCAATTTCGGGTTCACATGAAAGGTGATTTCGATATTGTTCTGTTTTTCCATTTCTTCGAGAAAACTGCTCTCTTCCTCGAACAGCATGTCATAAACTGTTGGATGCACTTCGATGTCAATTTTCTTTTTAGTGATGCTGTCAGTTCCCCGGCGCTGAATTTCCCGTATGATTTCGTAACAGAGGGTTGAAGTGCCCTTGATATATCCTTTCCCGTTGCAGTAATCGCAGGGGTCACAAAGGGTTTGAACCAGGCTTTCGCGTACACGTTTGCGGGTCATTTCCACCAGGCCCAATTCGGAAATTTTAAGGATGCGGGTTCGTGAACGGTCTGCTCTGAGTGCCTGCTTGAGCGCGTTGGAGACCATTTCCTTGCTTTCCTCTTTGGTCATATCAATGAAATCCACGATGATGATGCCGCCGATGTTCCTGAGGCGCATCTGGTACACGAATTCTTTAACTGCCTCCAGATTGGTTTTCAGGATGGTATCTTCCGGATCAGTGTGGCCGACATATTTCCCGGTATTGACATCAATGGCGACCAGGGCTTCAGTCTGATCAATAGTGATATAGCCGCCGGATTTAAGCCAGATGGTTCGGCCCAAAGCCCGGCTAATATCCATCTCAATCCCATAGTGATCAAAAATGGGCATCGGGTCTTTATACTGCTCAATTTTTTCCGACAAATGGGGGAGGTAAGTGGAACAGAACTCTACACATTTGGTGAAGTCTGATTTCGAGTCGATCACCAGTCGCGCGGTTTCATTGGTGAAAAGATCGCGGATGGACCGGAAGATCAGGTTCAGGTCCTCATAAACGAGATGCGGGGCACTCAGGTTTTCAGATTGCTTTTTCAGGTTTCCCCAAAGGCGGTGAAGAAAATTGAGGTCCGACTCAAAATCTGCACGCACAGCATCTTGTCCGGCGGTTCGGACAATATAACCTTCTCCGGGATTGCCGATTTCGCTGACCATGTTTTTCAACCGTTCTTTTTCGTCTTCCTCCTCAATGCGCCGGGAAACACTGATATGGTTAACCGTGGGCATATAGACCAGGTAGCGTCCGGGCAGGGAAATATAATTGGTGATGCGTGCGCCTTTGGTTCCCAGTGGATTCTTGGCAATCTGCACCAGGATCTCCTGGCCTTCCTCCAAAATGTCCTGAATACGGATTTCATGATTGGGCCTGCCGGGTTTTCCAATAAAGCTGTCTTCTTTTTCTTCCGGTAGGGGTGGGGAGTCTATCTCGTCTTCGAGTCCGAGCATATCGATGACATCAATATCTCCAACGTAAAGGAAGCCGGCCTTTTCCAGTCCAATGTCGACAAAGGCAACCTGCATTCCAGGGAGAATTTTAGTGACCTTGCCCCAGTAAATATTTCCCACAATGCCTTTGTTGGCTTTGTGTTCAATAAACAATTCCGCGACCTGATTGTTTTCCATCAGCGCAACACGGATTTCTCGCTGGTTGGAATTTATCAGTACTTCAGATGCCATGACTATCCTGTTTTAGGTGGGGCGATTGAAAAATTATACCACGGCACTAGGCGTGCGGCCAACTTGCAATGACTTTATCTGGTAAGCCGAGAGTATTGTTGGTAGCAGTAAAAAGCTATTGCTCATTTCCTCAAGGCGTAGCCTTGTTGCTCTCTGCCCCCGGCGGCTTGCCGGCTAGTGAATGGATCTTCGCATTTCAACATTGAGCAGGAGCCCTATCGCGAAAAAATTGGTAATAAGGGAAGAGCCTCCATAACTCAGTAGAGGAAGGGGGATGCCTGTGATGGGAAACAAGCCGATGGTCATGCCGACATTGAAAATGATGTAAAACGCGACGGAACTGATGAGCCCCAGAGAAAGAAAAAAGCCAAACCGGTCCCCGGCTCGAAAAGCGATATTTAATCCTTTCAGGATGATAAAAAGAAATAAGGATAAAAGAATGGCCACGCCTAAAAAACCGGTTTCTTCGGCGAAGACCGAAAAAATAAAATCCGTATGTTTTTCCGGCAGGAAGTTGAGCCGACTTTGGGTTCCCGCAAGGAGGCCTTTCCCCCAGAACCCGCCTGACCCGATGGCGATTTTGGACTGGATAGAATGATATCCCGCTCCGAGCGGGTCCAATTCAGGATTGAACAAAGTCAGGAGCCGGGATTTCTGATAGTCCTGCAGGAAGAACCAGACTGCCGGAGCCAGCAGGAGGCCACCGCTGAAAAGTTTTACCAAAGTTGCAGTTTCCATTTCAATGGCGACAACGAAAACCAGAAAAATGAAAAAAATCATCATTGTGGTGCCAAGGTCTGGCTGAACAACGATGAGCCCTCCCAATGCACCCGTCATCAAGGTGGGCACGAACAGATCCTTTAAAGTGTATTGACCCGACATCTTTCCCGACTCAAAGTATTTAGCCAAAGCAATGATCAGCGATACTTTGGCGAACTCGGAAACCTGGATACTGATGGAGCCTATATGAAGCCAGCGCCGGGAACCCGATACCACCACTCCGGAGATCAGCACATACGCGAGAGCCAGCAAGGTCAAAAAATAAATGAGGTAGGCATAACGGCTGAACCAGCGGTAATCCAGTGCCAGGGCAATGAGCATGGCAATCAACCCATAACCGATCCAGTAAATTTGTTTGATATAAAGGCCGCGAAAAAAAGCTTCTGGCCTACCATGGTTGGCACTGTATATGCTCACCACGCCGAGAATAGCTATCCCTATGCATACCAGGAAAAATAACCAGTTGAAATTGGAGGTCAAACGTTGGTCGATCATGCAAATATTTTATCATAACGCATTGAAAATTATGGGATATTTTGATTTTTTCCGCTGAGAAGGGGGCGGAGTGGTGAAAAAAGTCAGTGGATGAAACGATAATTCCCGGAGCGTTTGTCGCGAAACCTGCGGAGCAAAAAGTATTCGTTGAAGGGCCGGTCGTCAGAGATGTATAGGGGATCATCGTTCAACAGAGTATCCACGGGTACTTCTTTTTTTAGGGTTAGATTTAAAAAACTTCTGATATCCATTTGTGTTTCCCATTCCATCAGGTCGCGTTTTGCCAGGAGCGGAAGGCGGGCTAACATTTCTTCTGCCTGGGGTGTTGCAAAAGGTTTCATGGAGGCCAGCAAATGGAAGCCCCACCCCTTCATGGATTTATAACTTCTTACGTAAGGGAAGACCTCTGTTAGAGATCGTAAGACAGCCTGGAAAATTTTTTCTTCTCCAAAAGGAAACCATTGCTGAAAAATTCCTCCTTCATTCAATCGCTCAGCCACAATTTTATTAAACTCCCTGGAATAAAGCAGGCTTGTGCTGGCACTTTCTACTGGTGGAGGGGGATCAATAATAATGACATCAAATTTTTCGCGGGTTCTTTTCAGGAACCGGCGCCCATCATCAACGATAACTTCGACATGAGGCTGGTTTAAAATCAAAGTGGCGTCGCGGAAAAAATAAGGCATGGCCCGGACCACGCTGGGAACCAGCTCAACGCATTTGACCTGAATTCCCCAGCTTGCCATGGACCTCAAGGTGGCTCCCATTCCCAGAGCGATGATCAGTCCCGATTTTGGTTTTTCCTCTCTTATCGCAAGAGGTAGGTGAGCCATCATTTTGGTGATGGGGGTGAGCAGGGTGATTCCTATGCCATTTACTCTTAAAGATTTTTCCATTCCCTCGCCGGACGCCGTTACCGTGGCGGTGTGGTCTCTCAACACCAGGGTGCCTTTTCCACGAAAGGCAGGGTCTTCAAAACTTGTCGTAAAGAAAATTGATGCGAGGGTGAAGCAGGTTCCAGTCAATCCAATGGTCCATCTCAAAAGTGGTGAAGTGTTCAGGGAACCAATGCAAATGAAAAACAATCCTCCGATTGGAAGTGCCAGGAGAATCAGAGTCAGTTTTGTGCCGAATGCAGGAATCAAAAGGTAGCTCGCAAACAGTGGGCCTAGAATTCCGCCAAATATGTTGATCGCGTAGGCACGTCCGGCCTGCCTGGGGTTTCCTGATGAGTATTGGTCTATCAGTTTTGGTGTTAAATAACCCAACGTCAGGCAAAATGGAAAGAGACTTGCCAGCAACGATTGCCCGAGGGGAGAAAGAAAAGGGTTGTTCATGAAGATAGGAAAAAATGCGAATAGAAAACAGGCACCTGTCAATTGTGCGGTGGTGAAAGTTTGTTTCAGTGCACAATCCCTTCGATACCACTGCGAACCAAGAATGGTGGCTAAAAGGTAGATGGCGAGGGTCGAGGCAAAGGAGTAAATAGTCGTTCCAACAACGGGTGTAAACCCTCTCACCCAGGTGACCTCCATGGCCAGAGCGCAAAATCCGGTTACAAAAAGAATCAGGTAGGTCAGTATGCTTGGGGCTGAATCCCGATGTCGGTTTGTAGATACCGGTTGCTCCACAGGGGCAGGATCTGAGTCGAAGGAATTTTTTAATCCGAAGCAGATTATTGCGATAGAAAAATTACATGCCGCACCCAGCATCAGACTATTGGAAAAACCCAGTAGTTCAACCAGAAAAAGCGCTGTGGCAACAGTGCCAAACAAGGCTCCCAAGCTGTTGGCGAGATAAAGAAAACTAAAACTGGTTGTTTCCCGCCATTTCAACTCCCGAACGTAACCCATCATGAAAGGAAACGTGACCCCCATAGCCAGACACCAGGGCAAAATGGACAAACCCAGTACCAGCGCAGAAAGCAGAAGGTATTCAGAGGAGTCCATCCCCCCTATCGGGAGTAATAACTTTTCGCCAAAACGGAATAACCGGGGAACCGCAAAGGCCCCCAGTCCGATGACGATCTCAGCCAGTGCGTAAAATAGAATGGCGGATTGTTTTGTTTTCTCTTTAAGATAGGGCAATCCTTTTCCGCCGATCCAGGAGCCCAGGGACAGGCCGAGCATAAAAACAGATATGATGACAGATAAAACCGGCAGAATGATTCCGAACGAGGCGAAGGCGATTCGTATCCAGATGATCTGATAGAGAAGCCCACAAAACCCGGATACAAAAAAAAGAGAAAACAATAAGCTTTTTCTGTAAAGGTGTGGAGAATCGTCAGGAACTTTTTGTGGGAAAGGTGCTGGTTTCACAGTATGAGGGGCAGAAAAGAAGAATAGAAAATCAGGTCCGTGAAAATTGTACCATGTTTAGCCATAAAAGCCGGTGGTTCGTCAGGGGGAGGCGGGGACGATTTTTTTTGGAGTGTGGTACCTGGATTGCGTATGCTATTAAGGATTGAGAATGCTTGATTGACTGGGAGGACGATGATGAGCAACACGGATCAAGATAAGGATCATAAGGAAGAGGAGTCCTCTGGCAAGAAGAAGGAGGAGACTCGTAGTGAAAATAAACCTTCCCGTTTGGCGGAGCGTAAAGGCCAGCGTCCGACATTTCCCTTTAAGAGAAAACCGGTTTAACCAGAAAGACAGGATCACCCTAAATGAAAGATTGCCCTTGCGGTTCGAATTTCCCTTTTACCGATTGTTGCGGTCCGTTGATCCGAGGTGCGAGTTTTCCGGATACGGCGGAGGATTTGATGCGTTCGCGTTATACCGCTTTTGCTCAGAAAAACTGGGAGTATCTGGTACTCACCAGCCACCCGGAAGAAAAAAAAGCAATGGCCAAACTGGGTCCGGCTCTGGTCGAAGACGGAGTGGATTGGAAAAAACTGGAAATCACAGGTACCCGGGCTGGATGTCGGGAAGATTCTGAAGGTCAGGTCGATTTTATCGCGTACTATATCAAGGATGGTACCGAGCAAACCATGCGGGAATCCTCCCGCTTTTATAAGGTCAATGGCCGCTGGGCTTATAGCCGTAAAGACTCCACTCTACCCCCCACCCCGGTTTCTCCCCAGGTAAAACCCAAAACCTTTGTTCGCGGTGAAGCCAAAGTCGGCAGAAACGATCCCTGCCCTTGTGGAAGTGGAAAAAAATATAAAAAATGCTGCCACCACTAGGCGTGGGGCCAACGTGCAATAGCTTTCTCAAGCTAGCAATAGTTCTTCTCGGCTCAATAGAGCCCTTGCTATTTGCTTCCCCTGATAAGGGGGATAAAGGGGGTTTGCATAAAGTAGCAGTTTCTTGTTCGCCAACAAAAGTTATTACGCTCTGGGTCCAGCATTAGCTGGTCGGTGGCTAGCAGCCCACGGAGTGGAGGGTGTTTAATTTAGCCTTTAAAATCAATATGTTATGTGATTGCGTACTTTCTAATCGAGGCACCCCAAAGCCTTTAATTATCCGGTGTTAGAAGGTAACTCCCCGGTGTTTTCCACAGGTTTTGCACAGTTGGTGTGGAGAATGTGATTTTGCCAGAAAGACTCCCTTGAAACCCTTTCCAGATAAGGGGTTGGGTCCTGTTCGAGAAGCAAACCCCCGCCCCGCAGGTTAACCTTGATGATGCTTCTACAAACCCTTAGTTCATCGCCTAAAACAGGGTTGCGGGTGGCTTGATTTGAGCTCATCCTTGTATATTGGGGGCAGAGCAGGTGTCAAAATCCCGAATCCCTATTTGTCCCTATTACTAGGCTCCCTGAGGGTAGAGTCCTGTTGCTAGAGATGTAATGTTTTTTGACAGCCTGATAAAGGGGGGAAAAGCATGGCAGGATTTTGATACCCTTTTTGCGCCCCTGTTTTAGCTGTCCTTCCAGAAACTCTCTCTGGTTTAAAAATTGTGGGAAAACTAAAAAGACTCCCCTTGGTGTCAATGATTTTCTGATAGGCTTGGGAGATTTTTGTAACTTACCAAAAAATAAGTAGATAATATGTTTTTTGTTGTACAAAAATTTTTTCTTTATCAGGTTAAAATATCGGGTCTCTGAACTGATAAAAGTTTTCCACAATTAACTCACAATTTTGGGTCCCAGAGAACTTGATTTTTTAAGCTTTAGTCTGGATAGTAAAAGAATTTTATCATTTCGCGGATGCGTCAAAATCTATTTGGGGTCGTATCCGTGGGATTGCAGAAAAATTGCCATATCTGGTGGAAGCGGGGCGCAAAATGACAAGTTTGAGTCCGTGATCGGGTGCTTCAGTTCCAGCCTGTGGGCATGCAAAGCCTGTCTTGCCATTTTGAGGCCGGGCGATTTCCCGCCATAGAGATTGTCCCCGATTACGGGATGGTGAATTGACGCCAAATGGACTCTGATTTGATGGGTTCTTCCGGTCCTGGGCCAAAGTCGAAGGTAAGACCAACCCTCAGCACGATGTACGACTTCGTATTCCGTTTGGGCTTCCCGACCGTTTAGGGCTCGTGTGTCCATTTTTTTGCGATGAACCTTATGGCGACCGATTGGGGCCTGGATCGAACCCCTATCTGTTTTTACGTTTCCCTTTACTATTGCCAGGTATTCTTTTTGGATTTCACGGTTTTTGAACTGCCGGGCCAGGTTTTTGTGGGCGGTTTCGGTTTTGGCCGCCATCACCAGTCCTGAGGTGTCCTTGTCCAATCGATGAACAATGCCGGGACGCTCGACTCCGCCTATTCCTGAAAGGTCTTTGCAATGATGCAGTAATGCGTTGACCAGGGTTCCCGCAGAATGCCCCGGTGCCGGATGAACCACCATGCCCACCGGTTTGTTCAGCACGATAAAATATTCGTCTTCAAAAATAATATCTAGTGGAATGTCTTCTGGGGAAGTGTCGAGAGCAACCGGGGCTGGCACCTGAATCGTGATCCGGTCTCCTGTTCGGACTTTATACCCAGCGCGTTGCTCCACGCCATTGACCGTTACCCGGCCCTCAACAATCAGTTTCTTCAAACGGGATCGGCTGATCTCCGTCTGCTGAACAGATAGAAAAACGTCAAGCCGTTCCCGGCTCGAATCTGCATTGACTGTAAATTCGTATCGCTTCATTTTTCTGGTTTGCAACTGGGCAAGGGCTCTATTGCGCCGAGAAAACTTTTTGCTCGCCAAATAAAGCGACGGCACACTGGCCCCACGCCTAGTGGTTATTCGAGGAGGCGGGGCATCAGTTCGACCAGATTGCACGGTTTGTTAGTGCTGTCCAACTGGTGGACGAGAATCTGGTCCCATCCATCTTTGCAGGCTCCGGTGGAACCCGGTAAAGCGAAAAGGAACGTGCCGTTGGTAACCCCTGCGGTACAGCGCGATTGCAGGCTGGATGTGCGGATAGTTTCATAACTCAACATGCGAAACAATTCGCCAAATCCGGGAATCGTTTTTTCATACAGCTCCTCGAAAGCTTCCGGAGTGATGTCGCGCCCTGTCACACCCGTCCCTCCCGTTGCGATCACCACATCAACATCGGGACTGGCAATCCATTTTTTCAATTGTTCCTGAAGCAGAATTTTTTCATCCTTAATAATTTTCTTTTCAACCAGATGATGCCCGGCTCCCTGAACCCGGTCCACCAGAGTCTGGCCGGACTTGTCATCCGCTTCCGTCCTTGTGTCGGAAACTGTTAGAATGGCAATGTTCACGCATTTTTTCTCACTCATACTGTCGTCACTCCTAATTCTGTTCAAGATTCAAAACGGTTTTCCATAAATGGAGAACCCGGTTTATGATAGATTCGGTCAGGCAATTAGCGTTAAATAATTTTTCTTCGAAAGTATAACACAAGCCATTTACGAGGAAGCAAAGTGCCGACAGCCATTGTGACAGGAGGAGCGATCCGCATCGGACGGGCGATGGCCCTGCATCTCGCCGGTAAAGGATTTGATATTGCCCTGCTCTACCACAGTTCGGAAACGACCGAAACCATTGCGGAAATACAGGCGCAAGGGGTCCAGTGCCGGGGCTATGCGGCGGATCTAAGAAAACTGGATGAGGCCGAGGCGTTCATTGGCAAAGTCCTGCAGGACTTCAAAAACGTGGAACTGCTGGTCAATTCCGCCGCCAACTTTATTCAGGAAAATATAGAACAAACGCAGGTAGAAACTCTGGTCGATACTCTCAACCTCAACCTCATGGCTCCCTACCTGCTGATGCGTGAATACAAGCGCAAGGTCAATAAAGGTTTGATTGTTAATATTCTCGATGAACGGGTGGCAAGAACGGTTCCCACCTTCGCGGCTTATTCTGTCAGTAAAGTGGCTCTGCAACACCTGACAGAACTGGCGGCGGTGGAATGGGGGGAAACGGTACGGGTCAACGGCATTGCGCCAGGGCTCATCCTTCCTCCTGAGGGGGCCCCACCCGATTATATGGAAAAGGGAAATGTGCGGAGCCAGGGAACCCTGGACGACCTTCTCAAAGCCCTGGGCTATCTGATGGAGAATAAACACGTTAACGGCGAAACCCTGTTCGTCACCCACTAGCCACTAGGCCCGGCGAGCCGCCGGTGGCAATGAAGGCTAGCTTTAAACTGCGCTCAACGGTGCCGATTGCTTGGCGAGTTATTGCTCATTGGCCCTACGCCTAGTAGCGTAAGGTTTATTTACTTTATCTGACGAATTGAAAACTGTTATTCTTAGTACGTTGGTTTCGTCCCCGATTAAAATTTAAGGAGATCAAAATGAAAAAGACGCTTTTTACGATTCCATTGATTCTGATGGGAATGTTATTGGTATTTTCTTCGAGTGCCATTGCCCACGAAGGCGAGGAACACGGCAAGGAAAAATATGAAGAAGGTAGCGGCTCCTCCTCTATGGATCACAAGTCCGGTGGCATGGATCATGAGTACAAAGGAGAATATGGTGAAAAACATTCCAAAGAATATTATGAAAAGAAGTACGGTAAAGAATACGACAAGGAAAAACATCAGATGGAACATGGGATGAAAGAAGAAGGTAGCGGCATGAAGGACGAAGCCCACCGCATGAAAGAAGAACAACGCAAAAAAGAAGGAAGCAGCATGTAGCGGCGAACCGCCGCTGGTGATAGGTCGGTACGCTTAGAGCGGACTTTAAACCTTGTGCTTCCAGAAAAGTTGATTCTAAATTTATTAACCCCTCCTGATATAGGAGGGGATTTTTTTATCGGTGTTTGTGATATTTAACCTTTGCCTTCATGCCCCGAAGGGGTACATCGGTGGCTAAAGGGTTTTAGCGTATCCAATCGGGTCTTTCACTCCGGCTTCCTGGAATCCTTTCAGGCGCAGTTGGCAACTGTCGCATACGCCGCAGGATTTTCCATCCCCTCCGGGATTGTAGCAACTATGGGTCATGCCATAATCCACCCCCAGCTCCAATCCTTTCTCGATGATTTCTGCTTTGCTCAGTTCGATCAATGGAGTGTGGATTTTCATTTGGTTCTTCCCTTCCACTCCGGCTTTGGTGGCAAGGTTAGCAAGTATCTCAAACGCGGCGATGAACTCGGGTCGGCAATCGGGATAACCGCTGTAGTCGACAGCGTTGACTCCGATAAAAATATTGCTGGCTTCTTTTACCTCGGCGTAAGCCAGACAGAATGAAAGAAAAATGGTGTTGCGGGCGGGAACATAGGTGATGGGGATTTCCGCTGTCATTTCTTCCTGATCGCGACCAACGGGAACATCGATAGAATCGGTCAATGCCGAGCCGCCGAACTGGCGGAGATCAATTTTGACAATTTGATGGTCGACCACTCCAAAATGCCTGGCAATATCCCGGGCCCGGTCCAGCTCTACGCTGTGACGCTGGCCGTAGTCGAAGGTGAGGGCGAAGAGGTCAAATCCCTGCTTTTTCGCCAGGGCCAGGGTGGTGGTGGAGTCGAGTCCGCCACTCAATAAAACAACTGCTGATTTTTCCGTCATTTAGCTGTCCTGATCTGAGGGTCAAGCCTTGTGTTAATGCTCTTGCGCATTGAAGGTTGTTATTATATACTAATCCGCTTAAAATAAACCTAGTAGCCCCCTTAAATTTAAAGGGTTTAGCCCAATTTTACATGCTCGATAATTTATCTGATCGTCTTGAGGCGATCTACAAAAAATTAAAGGGCCGTGGAGTTCTGAAAGAGGCTGATGTTGATGAGGCTCTGCGTGAGATTAGAGTTGCGTTAATCGAAGCGGATGTCAGCCTGCCGGTAGTTAAAGATTTTATCGCGGATGTCCGGGTAAAGGCTGTGGGTCAGGAGGTATTGAAAAGCCTGACTCCAGGGCATCAGATGGTCAAGGTTGTCAACGACGACCTGACCCATTTGCTGGGCGATGAGTTTGTTGATATTGAGATTGCCGCAAAACCGCCAACGATTATTTTGATGGCGGGTCTGCAGGGGTCGGGTAAAACCACGACTGTAGGCAAGCTGGCCAAGCGGTTTAAGGAAAAAGGAAAAAACTGTCTTCTCGTTCCGGCCGATGTTTACCGTCCGGCGGCGATTGAACAGTTGCATGTTTTAGGGCGGGATATCGGCGTGGAAGTGTTTGACGCCGGAGAAGAAAAAGACCCGGTAACCATCTGCAAAAAAGCTCTGGACGAAGCTGTCAACAAAATGAGCCAGGTGGTGCTGATCGATACTGCGGGCCGTCAGCAGGTCGATGATGCCTTGATGGAAGAGTTGAGGCAGATCAAAGAAACAGTCCAGCCGCATGAAGTGTTGTTTGTGGCGGATGCGATGATGGGCCAGCAGTCTGCCGATATCGCTAAAACGTTTAATGATGCCATCGGTATTGATGGCGTGATCCTGACTAAAATGGATGGCGATGCACGCGGTGGCGCGGCGTTTTCCATTAAGAGAATAACGGGTAAACCCATTCGCTTCATAGGAATGGGGGAAAAACTTGATGCGCTTGAGCCGTTTCACCCGGACCGGATTGTTTCCCGTATTCTGGGCATGGGCGATGTCATGTCCCTGGTCGAAAAGGCCGAGCAGAATTTTGAGCAGGAAGAGCAGGAAAAATTACAGAAAAAGATCAAGGCCAACGCCTTCACTCTGGAAGATTTTCGCGACCAGTTGAAGCAGGTTCAGAAGATGGGGTCCATGGAGCAGTTGCTGGGCATGATCCCCGGTGCCGGAAAAATGAAGGGACTAAAAGTCGATGACGGTGCGTTTGTTCAGGTGGAAGCCATCATCAACTCGATGACTCCTGCGGAGCGCGAACGGCATAATATGATCAATGCCAGCAGAAAGCGCAGAATCGCCCAGGGCAGTGGTACCCGGGTGAACGATGTCAACAAGTTGTTGAAGCAGTTTGCGCAAATGCAAAAGATGATGAAAAAGATTTCCCGTGGCGGCGGCCTCAACTTTGGCAGTCTTATGGGCGGCCGCGGAATGCCGGGAGGCAAGTTTTTTTAAATACGTTTATTATTTTGGCGGTCTCCATGACCGCATATTACCGGGTCTAAAGCCCGTAACATAGGAGGAAGTAAATTGGCAGTTGTAATTCGATTAACTCGGCGAGGAGCAAAAAAGAAACCCTTTTACCGGATTGTGGCGGCAGATTCCAGAATGCCAAGAGATGGTAGATTTCTTGAAATCCTGGGAACCTACGATCCCCTGAATGATGAAGTGGGTTGCAAGGTTGATGCGGACAAAGCTATGGCTTGGATCAAAAAAGGCGCCAGGCCCAGCAAAACCGTGGGTACCCTCTTCAAAAAAGCTGGGGTCGGGGTTTAAATCCGTAAAGTTTCATTTCGCAAAATCACAATTCGTAAAGAGCGTGAACCTTGAGTTCAAGTTGCCCCTCTCCAGTTTAGGATTCATTTCCTGTGCACTCGGAGGGAGCTGTGAAAAATCTCGTTATTACGATGGTGAAAGCGCTAGTGGATAAGCCTGAAGAAGTTGATTTGAAGGAAGTGGTAGGTGAAAAAACAACGGTGCTGGAATTAAGAGTCGCGAAAGAAGATCTGGGCAAGGTGATTGGCAAACAGGGAAAAACCGCTAAGGCCATGCGCACTATCCTGAACGCAACGGCGACCAAATTAAAAAAACGGGCCGTACTGGAAATTATTGAGTGATATGGATTGGATTCCGGTTGGCAAGCTTGCCCGAACGCACGGCCTGAAAGGGGAGTTGAAATTTTATCCCGATGACCCGGAAGGGTTCGAGTTCGCAGACGGACAGATCGTGCAGTTGGCCGGGACAAAAAAGGAATTAAAGGTTCAAACGATTCGCGGGGCTAATGTGCCCTTCATTGTCAAGTTAGAGGGAATTGACGACATCGAATCTGCCAAACCCCTGACCGGGGAGGAAGTTCTGGCAAGTCGTGAGGATTTCCAATCTCTGCCGGAAGGGGAGTATTACCGGTTCGAGATTGAAGGACTTGCGGTCTTCGATGAAGAAGGCCACCCTTGTGGGATCATCAAAGACATCATCCCCACGGGGAGCAACGATGTGTACGTGGTGCAAAACGGGGAACGGGAGTGGATGCTCCCCATGATTGATTCGGTGGTCAAATCCATCGACCTGAAACAGGGTAAACTGGTTTTTCATCGTATTGAGGGTTTGCTTGAGGACACTCCGGTTTGACATTGTCAGCATATTTCCGGGGATGTTTGAATCTCCTTTTGGGGACAGCATTATTCAGCGAGCCCGGGAAGAAGGATTGCTGGATATTCGCGTTCATGATTTGCGCGACTACAGCCTGAATAAACATAAGAAGGTAGATGACACTCCTTTCGGAGGTGGCGTCGGCATGGTCATGAATGTCGAGCCCATTGCGCGTGTCATTACAGAGATTAAAAAGGAAGTCCCTGAAACCCGAACGATATTATTATCTCCGGGAGGCCGACCCTTCGATCAGGAAAGAGCCGGAGAGCTCTCTCACTTGTCGAGCCTGACTCTGATTTGTGGTCGCTATGAGGGTATCGATGAGCGTGTGCGACTGCATTTTGTCGATGAGGAAGTCTCCATAGGAGATTATGTTTTGACCGGTGGGGAAATTCCCGCCATGGTTCTCGTTGAGGCCATATCAAGGTTGGTGCCGGGGGTGCTGGGCGATCCGGAATCGGTGGTGGAAGAGTCTTTCGCCAATGATTTACTGGAGTACCCGCAATACACCCGGCCCCGGGATTATCAGGGATTCAAGGTGCCGGAGATTCTGATCTCTGGAGACCATAAAAAAATACGCGACTGGCAAAAGGCGGAAGCGTTGAAAAAAACTGCGCAGGTTCGGCCCGATCTGCTCAAAAAAAATAAACGGCAGGATTAAGGGTCTTGATACAGGACAGCATTGGAAGAAGCGCACTATTCGAATATTCATCTGGCACTGGTTCATTTTCCCGTCTATAACAAGCCGGGAGAAGTGGTGGTTTCATCCGTCACAACCCTGGATGTGCATGATATTTCTAGGGTCTGCCGGACATTTGGGGTTGGTAATTTTTATGTGGTCACGCCCCTGAAGACCCAGCAGGAACTGGTGGAAAGATTGATCGGTCACTGGATGAAGGGCCATGGGGCGCGGTATAACCCGACCCGAAAAGAAGCCTTGCTGAAAACCAGGGTTATAAAAAGCCTGGATGCCGTGGTGGCCGATGTGACGGAACAATGCGGGGAAAAACCCTGTGTGGTGGTCACCGGGGCCAAGCAGGTGCCGAACAGTATTGAGTTTGGAACTTTAAGAAAACAGTTGCAGGAAGGGCGGCCCACACTTCTGGTCTTTGGTACTGGATGGGGTCTGGAAAAAAACCTGATCCGAAACGCCGACCATGTTTTGGAACCCATCGAAGGCAATTCCGGGTTCAATCACTTGCCGGTGCGAGGAGCGATAGCAATTATATTAGACCGCCTGTTGGGCAGGTCTTGATAAAAAAATTAACCGGAATCGAAAATAATTCGTTAAGTAAGACGTATTTCCCAAGGAGAGAGGTTCATGAATTTAGTAGACCAGGTTGAAGCAAAAGAAATGAAAAAGGATGTTGCCGATGTTCATATCGGTGACACCGTCAAGGTGCATATGCGCATCGTTGAGGGAGAAAAAGAACGTATTCAGATGATCGAAGGCGTGGTCATCAAAATGCGTGGCGGCGGGGCTCGTAAGACCCTGACGGTCCGCAAAATTTCCTTTGGTATCGGGGTAGAGCGTATATTCCCGTTTCATTCCCCACGTGTCGAAAAAATTGAGATACTCAGACGCGCCAAGGTGCGTCAGGCTAAACTGTATTACCTGCGCGAACTGCGTGGCAAAGCGGCCCGCCTGAAAGAACTCAAAGCACCACGGCCTACGGTCAAGGCGAAAAAAACCAAGACCCGTGGCAAAAAAGCCAAAGCCGCAAAAGCCGCCGCCAAAAGCAACTAGCCACTAGGCGCCAGCGTGACGCTGGACTCAATGAACCCCTCTTTTTCAAAGAGGGGCTGGGGTGATTTACAGCCTCTTATGCAATATGTGGCTAATTGGGTGAGAGGGCTTCTACCGAAACGCCGGGAACGGGTTTGGGTTTTTCCGGAATGTTTTTGTCTGCAGGCGCAGGCAAGTTGAAGGTTTCGCCCAGACCGTATTTCAGTTTGATATTCTGGTAACTGTATTTGGCTCGGGAAAGATAGGTCCTCAATCCTTTTACACGGGTCTTGTCGGCAGGGTGGGTGGAGGCCCACTCTGGAGGATTTTTATCCCCTTTTGCTTCACTGAACCGTTGCCAGAAATGGATCGCTTCTTCCGGGTCGTACCCGGCTCTAGCCATATAGACCAGCCCGATCTGGTCGGCTTCTCCTTCATCACCCCGGCTGAAAGGCAGGGTGATACCGTATAAAACCCCCAGTCCCAAAGCACTCATAATGATATTCCGCTGAGTATTGTTTCTCAGGCTGAGGTTGGCACCTATCATGGCTCCGGTCAGCAAAAGTTGTTGTGACATTCTTTGGGCTCCATGCCGGGCAATAACATGAGCGATTTCGTGGCTCAGCACGGTGGCCAGTCCCGCTTCGTTTTTACAGATCGCCAGCATGCCGGTATACACTGCGACCTTGCCGCCTGGCAGGGCAAAAGCATTTTTATCTTCCGACTCAATCAGCCTGAACTCCCAGTCCAGTTTGGGCATGGCACTCACCTCGGCGATTCGCTGACCCACACGCCTCAGTACCTGATTCAAATGGGCGTTTTCCGAATCCTTTTGGTCTTTAAGGGCCTTTTTGTAGGCTTGTTTGCCAAACAGAATTTCCTGTTGCTGGGGAATGAGAATCAGAGCTTGTCGGTCTGAAATCGGTGTGGTGGCACAGGCGGTCAAAAGAAACACAATAAGAATAACTTTTACTGATTTATGCATACCTTAATTATAGAAGGCTTGATTACTATTTTCAACCGCTAGGCGCGGGGCCAACTGGCAATAGCTTTATCTGCTAGAAATGGTTTTTCCCGGCTCAACGAACTGCTGCCAAGGTGCAGTTTTCAATAGCCCCTTGGCAGGGAATGTTTTATGCTTTGCCGATGGAACGGAATTTGTGGGATTTTGAAATCAAAGCTCGTGACCAGGGTTACCTGTGCGTTGCCGGGGTAGATGAAGCCGGGCGTGGTCCCCTGGCGGGACCCGTGGTTGCCGCCGCTGTGGTTTTGCCTGCCGATGCGATGATTCAGAGTCTGGACGATTCTAAAAAACTTTCGCCCGCAAAACGCGAGCAGTTGTTCCCGCAAATTAAAGAAAAAGCGATTGCTTATGGCGTGGCCGTGGTCAACCCTGAAGTGATTGACGAAATCAATATTCTCCAGGCGGCACTATTGGCCATGCAACAGGCGGTGGAAAAGTCGCAGTCCGCTCCCGATCTTCTTCTCATTGATGGCAACCAGAAAATAAAATCGTCCATTGAGCAGTGGGCGATTGTGAAAGGGGATTCCAAAAGCTTGTCCATTGCCGCCGCTTCGGTTCTGGCCAAAGTGACTCGGGACCATATTATGGAAGACTATCATCACCTGTATCCGCAGTACGAGTTTGCTCGCCATAAAGGGTACGGCACCAAGTTGCATCGGGATTTGATTGCCGAACACGGTCCCTGTCCGATTCATCGTCGAACTTTCAGGGGAGTTTCCCAATACGTTAATCGTTAGGGCATTTGTCTCATGCTTTCTTTATCAAATAAAAAATGGTACCTGGCAGAACCGCCTGCGGAAACGGTATCCCAGTTGGAGCAGGGACTCAACCTTCCCACTGTGGTGGCGGTGCTTCTTGTGAATCGTGGGGTGACTTCGCTGGAGTCTGCCCGGGATTTTCTGGAAGCGGATTTTAGCCACCTGCACGATCCGTTTTTAATGACAGATATGCGTCAGGCGGTGGAAAGGGTGGTTCAGGCGTTGGAGCAAAAAGAGGCGATCACTGTTTTTTGTGACTACGATGTCGATGGTGTTACCTCTGCCGCTTTTCTCACGCATTTTTTCCGCGACCTGAATTGTGCGGTCGAGGCTTATTTGCCCGAACGCCGGTCGGAAGGCTATGGGCTTAATTCGGACGCGGTCCGCAAAATCCGTGAACGCGGCGCAGGCCTGATGATCACCGCTGATTGCGGCATCACTGGTGTGAAGGAGGTGGCTCTGGCAAACGAAATTGGTCTGGATGTTATTGTCACGGACCATCATCAGGTAGGGGAGGAAGGATTGCCCCCGGCCATTGCTGTTCTCAATCCGCATCGCTCGGATTGTGACTACCCGTACAAGTTTTTAAGTGGAGTGGGCCTGGCATTCAAGCTGGCCATAGCGGTGCGTAACGGATTGTATTCCGCGGGCTGGCCCAAAGAACGCCTGCCTAATTTAAAACGTCATTTGGATTTGTTCGCCCTGGGTACCATTGCCGATGTAGCACCATTAACTGGAGAGAATCATATCCTGACTCTGCACGGACTCAAAATGTTGTCGGTCACAGCCAAACCCGGGCTGGTCGCTTTGAAAGAAACCTCTGGCATTGTCGGTGATGTGTCTGCCCGTTCGGTGGGTTTTTCTCTGGGTCCCAGGCTCAACGCCGCTGGCAGGCTGGGCAAGGCCGATAATGGCCTGCATCTGTTGACATCCACAGATTTGAAGGAAGCAAAAGTTCTGGCACGGGAACTGGAACAAATCAATAAAGAGCGCAAGGAAATTCAGGAAGAAACCGTGACGGAAGCGGAATCGCTTTTCCATCACCACGTCGATATGGAAAAGGACCGGGTGATTGTGCTGGCCTCAGAAATTTTTCATCCGGGAGTGATCGGCATTGCCGCTTCGAGGCTGGTCGATAAATACCAACGACCCACCGTGCTGATTGCGTTGGAAGAAGGGGAGGGAAAAGGGTCCGGACGTAGTATCCCCCGATTCAACCTGCACAAAGCATTT
Organism: Nitrospina sp.; assembly: GCA_018653085.1. GTDB lineage: Bacteria > Nitrospinota > Nitrospinia > Nitrospinales > VA-1 > LS-NOB. Next base: position 8,897 of record JABIAY010000051.1, on the reverse strand, counting down.
ACCGATTGTTCCGGGCATCTCATCCAGTTTGGCGGTCATGCTTACGCGGCAGGACTCAGCATCAAAGAGGATCAGGTGGATGCGTTCCGCAATGCCATGAATGAGGTGGGACATCGGTATTTAACTGAAGAGGACCTGATTCCTGAAGTGCGGGTGGATGCTGTATTGAGTCTTGAAGAAATCGGCCGCTCCCTCTACAGCCGGATGGCTTTGCTGGAGCCGTTCGGAACTGAAAACCCGGTTCCCAGTTTCTTGTCTCAGGGCGTGAAACTGCAGGAGGTAAAAGTTATCGGCAAGGAAAAGAACCATGTCCGTTTTCGGGCTGTGCAGGGCAAGGGCCGGATCGAAGGTGTGGGCTTTGGTTTCGCCGAGGTGCTTGAATCGGTCGACCCCGGCGCGGACCTTTTTGATATTGCCTATGAACTCAACCTCAACACATGGAACGGCAGAGATAAACTGGAGATAAAACTTTTAGATATTCGTTTGGCAGAAAAATAGCAGGTTATGCAGAATAAGTCTTAGGGTTGTCATCCTGAGCGTTAGCGAAGGATCTTTGTTTTTGTGATGTTGAAATTTATAAAACGATATTTTGTTTACATATTAACAAATGCTTCCAAGCCTCTTTACACGGGTATGACCAATGACCTTGAACGTAGGCTATATGAGCATAAACAAAAAGTGATTCCAGGTTTTGCCAAACGATATAACCTGTCCAAGCTGGTCTATTTTGAAGACACTGCCGATGTAAAACAGGCCATTGCCAGGGAAAAACAAATTAAAAGTTGGCTAAGGAAAAAGAAAATTGCGTTGATTGAATCCACGAACCCCAAATGGGACGATTTGAGTTTAGACTGGTTTGCGGAGAGAGATTTTTCACTTCGTTCAGAATGACATCCGACCGCCTCATTGCCCCCGGCGCCTAGTGGTCACTCCACACGTACGGCTTCTTTGGGATTGAGTTTTGCTGCCAGCCGGGCGGGATAAAGTCCGGACAGCAGGGAAACCCCCCAGAACAGTATCACCATCAACAGAATGAACAGGATGGGGAAATGAACCTGAATGGTCCAGCCGAAGGACTGCTTGTTGATCACGAAGATCAGGATATAGGAAACAACCACTCCCGCTACAAAACCCATTGCCGAGCCGATCAATCCCAGTATTCCCGCTTCGATCAGTACCATACGTTTGATTTGGCCGGTGAAAGCGCCGATGAATCGCAGAATTCCTATTTCCCGCTTGCGTTCGAGAATCAACGAAACCAAGGTGTTGAACAATCCCAATACGGCTACCAGCATGGCAATAATTTCCAGCGAGTAGGTGATGGCAAAAGTTTTATCGAATACTTCGAGAACCTGATGTTTCAATTCGGTATTGGAACGGATGATGAGCCGATAGTCTTTCAAAGTGTTAAGAACTTCCTTTCTTATAGATTCCCGCCGGGTTTTATCGTCAAGGTAAATGACAAAGCTGTTGATCTCGGGTGTCTGGTAATAATTTAAAAACGTGGTGCGGTCGAGAATGATGTAACCGCGTTCGCGGGAATAATCGAAATAGATGGCACCGACTTCCATTTGCGCCGGGCCGCTGGGAGTCTGCAATTTCAGCGTGTCTCCCACATTCACTTTGTGCTTGAGGGAAAACGCTTCCGAAACCAGAGCTCGGTTTTGATTGACCATTATGCGATCGAGCTCCTGGGCAGGTGGGCCGGATTTGATTACCAGATTGCCATATTTTGAGAGCACGGAAAAGTCACCGGTAGCAAGCACTACCGGGAGATCGTTGTAAGTGATGTCGAGGGCGCGGAACTGATCGACTGCGGCAATGCCTTTCAGGGATTTCAGTCGATCCACCAGTTCTGCCGGCAAAGTGTGCTGGTAGTCGATATCCCGTCCACCGGCAACGCGCACAAACAAGTCGGCTCGCAGTGTCTGGTCGATCCAGATGATCACGGTTTGCCGGAAGCTGTGAACCATGATCAACATGCTGATGACCATCATGAACGCGATAGCCAGCGACGAGATGGCAAGAGCATTGCGCCCCACATTTTGCGACAGGTTCATGCAGGCCAGCAGGCCTTCTCCGCCAAATCGATTTTTGAAAAAAAAGTGAAAGCGGTCGCGGGTCCACAGCAACACCGCCGGGGACAATAAAGAAACGCCGAGTATGATTAAAAATACCGAAAAGAATCCGAAATAAGGAAAGTGATTGATTGGTGGCAGTTGCGAGCAGAGTGCGGCAAGCAGAACTACTGCCAGGGCGGTTCCGTTCAGTCCACGACTTCCGCGAAACAGTTTCAGGTCATAACTGCCACGCCGCATGACAGAGGTGGGTGGTGTGGTGGCCGCGTCCCAGGCCGGAATGAGAGCCGATATAAAAGAGAGCACCACACCTAGAATAAAATAGGGTCCCATTTGATTCCATTGGAAATCTACCTGGGTGACATAGCTGGGTGCGTAAAGGTTGTTGACGGTGAGGGAAACGGCATCGAGAGAAAACTGGGCGAAAAAATATCCCATTCCGATTCCCAGCAAAGAGCCGATGGCGCCAATGACTCCGGCTTCGAGAAAAAAGATCAGGGCGATCAGGGTAGGGGTGGCACCCAGAGCGCGCAGGGTACCGATTTCCACTCTGCGGCGCACCACCGAAAGGGCGATCATGTTATAGATCAGGTAAAGGGCTACCAGCAGGGCCACGAAACTCAAGGCGGTGAGGTTATATTGAAACGCTTGCAACATTTTCTCGACTTGACGGTTCTTGCGTTGCGGACGCTCCACTTTCATATGCTCCGGAAGCAGGGCGGCGATTTTTTCTCGCATGGGTTCGAAGTCGGTAGCATTGAGAAACTGGATGTCGATGCGGTCCAGTCGGCCTATCTTTTCAAATACGTTTTGTGCCGCCGCGATATCCATCAGGGCAAAATTGCCGTTAAGGGCTTTGGCGATTCCTTCGTTGCCCAGTACCGCGTTGACGTTGAGAGTTTTTTCTTTTCCATTGATCAGGAACCGGACGGTATCGCCGGGGCCAAAGTTTGTGCCGGGCACGAACTTTTCGGGAAGGATGATTCCCGATGAATCCAATATGAGTGGCAATAAACCTTTCAGGTCTTTTTCAACGGTTTTGATGGTGAAGTCGCGGATGCCGCTGTCCTGCAAAATATCGGTGCCGATAATTTCCACCACTTCCCCGCTGGTGGATTCGACGCCATACCCTTCGATCACCGGGTAGGCCTTGATCTCTTGCCTGAGAGTTTGAAGTTTTTCTAAAACCGATTCATCGAAATCCATTCCCTCTACACGGACTACGGCATGGGCTCTGCCTAAAACCAGGTCCACGCTTTCGGTGAACGACATCATCGTTTGCTGGTTGGCCAGGCGGATGCTGAGAAACACGGCAACCCCCACCGCCACGCCAAAGATGGTGATGGCGGTGCGAAACGGGTCGCGCAATAAAGGACGCAGGATGAGCGCGGTGAACAGGTCTTTAAAATAAAACAGGAAGCTCACGGTGTTTTGTCGGTCAGTTTGCCATCGCGGATTTCGAAATGGCGGTTGCCGATTTTCGCGACCTGTGGATTGTGGGTGACCAGGATCACCGTGGTTTGAAAGTCGACCGAGGCCTGCTTCATGAGATCGAGGATTTTCATTCCGTTTTCCGAGTCGAGGTTGCCGGTGGGCTCATCGGCAAGGAGGATGTCAGGCTGGTGCACCAGGGCACGGGCGATGGCGATTCTTTGCATCTCTCCACCTGAAAGCTCTGCGGGAAAAGAGTCGGCCCGGTGCCAGAGTCCGACATAGTTGAGCAGGGTTTCAATGCGTTGCCCGTCGGTTTTGGATGAATGCGCCAATAGAAGCGGAAGTTCTACGTTTTCCATCACCGTCAGGGTGGGCATGAGGTTGAAAAACTGAAATACGATACCGATCTCTTTTCGGCGTAGCAGGGTCAGATCGTGGTCGGAAAGGTCGGACACCTTGCGCCCGTTGAGAATAATCTGGCCACGGTCAGGCAGGTCGAGTCCTGCCAGCAGGTTGAGTAAAGTGGTTTTTCCTCCTCCACTAGGGCCTATGACGGTAGCGAAGTCTCCGGCATGGAGGCTCAGGTTCACTGCCTCCAGTGCGGTCACCGGCTGGGCTCCGTTCTGGTAGGACTTGTGAATATCAATGAATTGAATGATTGGATTGGCCATAAAGAAAAAGGATATTAGAAAAATGGTTTCATCTCAATATTTATTCGCGTAATCTGTGTTTCAAAGAGATTTTTTATAGTGGAGTTTTAGCATGGCGATATCGGAAAAGGTCAGTGGATTCATGGAGAAGTCTTCCTGGATTCGTAAAATGTTTGAAGAGGGTATCCGGCTCAAACAGGAGTTTGGTGAAGAAAACGTGTTCGACCTGTCTTTGGGCAACCCGGTGATGGAGCCGCCCGAAGAGGTCCGCAAAGCATTGGTAGAAAGCGCACGGGATGAGTCACCGGGCTTGCACCGTTATATGCCTAATGCCGGGTTCGCCGATGTGCGTGCTGTTATTGCCGAGTCCTTGTCGGCGGAGTGCAAGGTAGAACTTTCGGCCAACGATGTGGTCATGGTATGCGGTGCGGCAGGTGGACTCAACATCACTTTAAAAACCCTGCTTGATCCGGGCGATGAGGTCATTATCTTCACGCCGTATTTTGTGGAATACCTGTTTTATGCGGACAACCATGGCGGCAAGGCGGTTCCTGTGCCGACAGGCGATGATTTTCGGCTCGATTTTACAGCTTTGAAAAATGCGCTCAACGAAAAAACCAAGGCCGTCATCATCAACTCCCCGAACAACCCGACCGGAGTGGTTTATTCGCGTAAGGAATTGCAGGGGTTGGCCGACATATTAAAAGCGCATTCTGACCAGCTCGGCAAAGCCGTTTATTTAATTTCGGACGACCCTTATAAAAAAATCACCTTTGATGGGGTGGAAGCACCAAACATCATGGAGTTTTACGACAACAGTATTTATATCACCTCGCACTCGAAGGATATTGCGCTTCCTGGTGAACGAATTGGTTTTGTTGCGGTGCACCCGCAATGCGAGTCTGCCGGACCGATCATGGCGGGGCTGATCTTCTGCAACCGTGTGTTGGGATTCGTCAACGCCCCGGCACTTATCCAGCGTGTGGTGAAACAGGTGCAGAGCGTGACGGTGGATGTGGAACAGTATCAACGCAAACGTGATTATTTATATAAGGAACTGACACGGATCGGCTATGAGGTGGTGAAACCTCAGGGAGCGTTTTATTTTTTCCCGAAATCTCCGCTGGAAGATGAGGTGGAGTTTGTCAAAAAGCTGGCCGAAAAAAGGGTGCTGGTGGTGCCGGGCAGGGGGTTCGGCCTGCCAGGATATTTCCGCATTTCCTTTTGTTTTCCCGACTCGGTCATCGAAGGCTCCATCGCCGGATTTGAACAGGCGTACCGGGCCCACTAGGCGTGGAGCCAGTGTTCCCTAGCCTTATTGCCATTGGAATCTTTTCTGGTAGAATTGAATCTAATCAATATTAAGGAATAGTGATCGTTTTTTAAAGGATTGTTTGTTATGGCTTTGACACAGGATCAAATCAACCGTTACAGTCGGCACTTGCTGTTGCCGGAGGTGGGGGTTGAAGGACAGGAAAAAATTTGTGACTCCAAGGTGCTTTTGATTGGTACTGGAGGACTGGGCTCGCCATTGGCCCTTTATCTCGCGGCGGCTGGGGTGGGAAACCTGGGCCTGATCGATTTTGACGTGGTCGATCTCAGCAACTTGCAAAGGCAGGTGGCGCATGGAGAATCGACAGTTGGAAAGTTGAAAGTGGATTCGGCGAAAGCTCGTATTGCCGACCTGAATTCCAGCATTAATGTCACCACTTACAACACGCGTTTATCCTCAGAAAACGTGATGGAGATTTTTGCCGACTACGACATCATCGTCGATGGCACGGACAATTTCCCCACCCGTTATCTGGCTAGCGATGCCTGTGTGTTGTTGAAGAAACCTTATATATATGGATGCATTCTGCGTTTTGAAGGCCAGGCTTCGGTGTTCGATTCCCGGGTGGGGCCGTGCTACCGATGTTTGTATCCGGAACCACCGCCACCAGGTTTGGTGCCCAGTTGCGCCGAGGGCGGCGTGATCGGAATTCTTCCTGGCATTGTCGGACTGATTCAGGCCAACGAGGTGGTCAAGCTGATATTGGGTAAAGGCGAATCGCTGGTGGGAAGGCTTCTGCTGTTCGACGCCTTAGCGATGAAATTCAGGGAAATGAAATTGCGCAAGGATAAGGCTTGCCCCATCTGCGGTGATAACCCGACGATTACGGAATTGATCGACTATGAGGAGTTCTGTGGCATCAGGCCTGTTGAAGAGTCGGCCAACGATGCGGAAATGGAAATAGCTGTGGAGCAGGTCAAACAAATGCTGGATAGCGGGCACGGATTCAAGTTGATTGATGTGCGCGAACCGTCCGAATATGAAATCTGCAAAATTGCACAGGCGACTCTGATTCCGCTGGGCGATATTGAGGCCAAAGACCCGGAAAAATTAAACGGCCTGAGTCCAGATGAAGAGATTGTGCTTCACTGCAAGGCCGGAGTGCGTTCGATGAAAGCATTGAAAGTATTGGAGGAAATGGGGTTCAGTAACCTGAAGTCCATGCGCGGGGGCATCAACGAGTGGTCGGAGAAAATCGACTCCTCCGTGCCCCTGTACTAACCACTAGCCACTAGGCGTGGAGCCGGTACTGCATTGCCCATAAAGTGAGCAATACCATCAAGCGCAATACTTTTATATCCCCTCCCTTCATAGGGAGGGGCGGGGGGAGGGTTGGCCCTGCCCAATTCCTTCCCACGGGAGCGGGCCAGCGTGACGCTGGACTCAATGAGCTATAACTTTATCTGGCGAGCAAAGAGTTGTCTCGGCTTGATGGGCCCTTGCCAGTTGCCCCTGCGGCTAGCAGTTGACAAGGTGGGGCGAGAGGTTTAAGGTTAGATTAAGATGTGGGTAACTGAGGTTATCCGTTTGAGTGAGCTATTTTTATCAGGAAATTGAAAGGGGGATTTTGTGAGTGATTTCGATGGGTCCGAGCGCATTTTTGAAAAGTTATCCAAGGCGGTCACCGAAGCGGTCATGACTTCACCCAAAGTTAAAAAGATCGTGGCTGAAATTCAGAAAGACGACCATATCTGCCCCAAAAGTTTTATGGTATTGGTCCTTAAGATGGAAGTGTTGACCGATTCACTCGAACTGGAAGTTGAAGAGGAAACAACAGAGGAGCGGCCTGCGCCCAAGAAGCGTAAAAGTAAAAAGCCTGCACCCAAGCCGCAGTTCATCGATGGACAGGAACTTTCTAAAAAAGAAATCGACTACCAGGAATTTGCCAACAAAAAGTTCGATACCCAGGAATGGCTCAAGAAAAACGGGCTCATTTTTTAAGACATTTTTCCCTTATCTGGTTACCGTCTTCTGTTCGACATTCTTTATGCCTAAGGCTGTCCTTTCTGTAGATTTTGATTCTGCCCGCAAAGAGATGGTCGAAGACCAGATCAAGGGCCGCGGCATTCAGGATAATGCTGTTTTGCAGGCCCTGCTCAAAGTACCCCGCCACCTGTTCGTGGAGCCCGGTTTTCTAAGCCGGGCTTATTCCGATTTCGCCCTTCCCATAAAAGAAAGCCAGACGATTTCGCAACCTTATATCGTTGCTCTGATGACCCAGAGCGCGATGTTGAATGCCGATGACCGCGTTTTGGAGATCGGTACGGGGTCGGCCTATCAGGCGGCGGTGCTGGCGGAAATCGTCAAAGAGGTCTATACGATTGAGATCGTCGAGTCCCTTGCCCGCACGGCAGACAGTAAGCTGAAAAAGCTGGGTTATAAAAACGTAACGGTTCGACACGGTGATGGTTATCGAGGGTGGCAGGAGAAATCGCCTTTCGATGCGATTCTCATCACAGCGGCGGCACCTACAATTCCTCAACTTCTGGTTGACCAGTTGAAAGTCGGCGGCAGGATGGTGCTTCCCCTGGGGAAAACCGGAGGCTCGCAAGACCTGATAGTACTGACCAAACAGGAAAACGGGAAACTAAAAGAACAATATATCACCGCCGTGGTGTTTGTGCCCATGACCGGAGAGATTCGGCGATGATGCTTTTTGATGCGGATAAAGAGAGCCGGGAAACACGCCAGCCAGCGGTGGCCGGGAAGTTTTATCCTGCCCAGCGTGAGGCTCTGGTTCGGGATGTGGAATCCCACGTGGAGCGTAGCGCGAAAAAGAGTCCGGCTCTTGGCATCGTTGCCCCTCATGCCGGGTTCATGTACTCCGGGGATGTGGCGGGAGCGGTGTATTCGAGAATAGAAATTCCGGACACGGTTATTTTAATCGGTCCCAATCACACTGGCCGGGGTGAGGCGGTTGCGGTTATGACGGAGGGAGTCTGGTCCATGCCGATGGGTGATATTGCTATCGACCAGGAACTGGCAAACGCGCTATGCGAAGAAACGGTCATGGCGAAACAGGACTCTTTGGCGCATCAGTTCGAGCATTCCCTGGAGACCCAGTTGCCGTTTCTGCAATATTTTAAAAAAGAATTTCAAATTGTTCCTATTTGCCTCATGAAACTGAAAGCCTCAACTTGCAAAGCACTCAGTGAAGGAATTGTGCGGGCGGTCACTCGGCTGGGGCGGTCGGTTTTACTGGTTGCCAGCTCGGATATGACGCATTACGAATCGCATACTGCGGCCAGTGGCAAGGACCGAAAGGCCATCGCCTGCATGCAAAACCGGGATCCAGCCGGGTTGTGGGAAACGGTACGATCAGAAAATATCACGATGTGCGGGGTCAATCCGGTAACCGTTATGTTGCACTGCTGTGAAAGTTTGGGTGCCAAAGAAGCCGAG
>JABIAY010000069.1 GCA_018653085.1 Nitrospina sp. | reverse complement strand
TAGCTCAGGGCAAAAATGCGGGGCATTTTTTTCCTGGCCTTGGGCGGAGGACACCCCAGCAGGACAAAAACCATCAAGAACGTAATTGTTAAATATATTTTTTTCATGGAACTCCTGTGGGAGAACAGTGAGAATATCACAGGAACCCCGGCAATGTCTACGCCACGGTCATGCAGTCGGACTGGCACTTTTTGCCGGAAGGCGAGCCTCCTGACGGAATACGAAATGCCCCAGGATCTTTTGCGCGAAAGTGAAAGCCAGTGACAGGCTGGCGGTTTCCATTATGATTTTTTTATACGGATCGTGTCCGGAAACACTGCCGAACATAGCCTTCATAAAATCGGGCCTTTCTGCCGCCACCGCTATCATATGGTCCATGAACTTCAAGCTTGTAGCAAGATTGGTCAAAAGCCGAACAACCCGGCCATAGGGAAGGTCCTCAGTCAATTCACTACACTCACGATAAAAGTTTTCGGCGAACGCCTGTTTAGAAACCCCATGCCCCATGATGGAACGGGCAGAATAAACGCCGGTAAGGATGGCAGAGTTAATACCCTTGCCCTTGAAAGGACGCATGAGCCCTGCCGCATCCCCTATCGTCACATAACGGTCGCCAAATAAATTCCTGGCCGGAGCAATGGGAAACTTGCCTTTAAAATAGTTCAAGGGTTTTTCGCGCCTTTGATGGGGAGGAAGAAAACGTTGCACAGGTGCCGAACGCAGAAATTCCATCATGATATGCGAGGAAACCTTGCGGCCTGCGATATTAATGGAAATATGTTCCCCCTTCGGGGTGACCGCTCCAAACTCCAAACCGGGATGGGAAAGCAGGAAAGCATGGATGGTAGAATCCATACTACTAATGAATTCCTTTCCAGGGTAAAGACGCGTGATCACCGTATTCAGGAAGTCCGGTTGCCGATATGGAGTTCCCTGTTCAAAGATACTGCATGTTCCATCATCCAGACCAAAAGCCCCCACCACGACCGCACATTTAAAATTATCTCCCTCACTGTAAACCAACACCCCATCATGGTTTATTTCGATTGATGTCACCCGATTATGAACGACCTGAGCACCTGCCTTCTGAGCCTCTTCGAGCATGAAGGCATCAAACTTGGAACGTCTCACAGAAACCGACCGGCCAGACTCTTCTCCAATCAAATCCAAGCTCAACAAATCAGAATGCAGACGATAGCCCTCCATATTATTGAGCACCAGATTTTCCGGTAACGTCAGGTCCAATTCATTTTTCAGGATATCCTCGAAAGGCGGAGAGAGCACGCCAATACACTGGTTGTAGTGACGGTGTTCGGAGAATTTTTTATGCTCGAACAACACCACATTGATCTTCCTGCCCACTCGCCGGGCTTCACTTAAAAGAGCTATCGCACAGGCCGATCCACCGGGGCCTGCCCCAACAATACAAACCGTGTCTCCATCGTTAATAAGCATTGCGTATCTCCTTAGAGTCAAACCTGGTTCGCACCCGCCTCCAAGCTCTTTTTCCTGAAAAACTCCAGCATCCCTTTGAATATGTAAGAGTGGAAGTTTGCCAATACTGTCCAGTAAAGATTTCCCCAAAAAGGTTTGGGGATGAAGTGCGCCTTCAACGTCAAATAGGTTCCCCCTCCCTCATTCGGAGCGAGCTCAAACTGGAGCCAGGACAGCCCCGGAGTAATCATCTCCGCTCGTAAGAGCAATTCCCGGTTGGACTCCAGCTTTTCCACTCTCCAGAAGTCGACCGAATCTCCTGCGCGAAGGTGGGCTGGGTCCCGTCGACCCCTTTGTAATCCTACTCCTCCCAAAAGCCTGTCAATCAGACCGCGAATCTCCCAAAGGATGTTTGCGTGGTTCCAGCCATGCTTGCCACCGATTTGACAGATCACCGGGAACACCTGTTCTGGCGGTGCAGGGATGTCTATCCCGTGCTCTTCAATGATAAAATCGGAAGACTCAAACTCGCACAAAGGTAAAAGGTCACTCATATTTTCAGGAGGAACATCACTCCAATGAGAAAATACCATCGAACGTTTTTCCTTTTCCTGTGCCCACTGCACAGCGGTCATAAAGTCCAGCGGTTCAAAGGGAAGTATTGTTGAAATTTCGTTATCCTCACACACCACGTTTGTTTTAAGACTGCTCAGCAAAAGCGAAGTAATATTTACCGGAATGGAAATAAAACAATGAAGCCAGTAGGCATAAATCCGGCACATCCAGTCAACGGGAAGAGGTACCCACGAAACATTGACGAAACGAATGCGGCGATTCATGATTTTAGCGAAGCGTGAAATCATTTCTTCATAGGTCAGCACATCCTTGCCGCCGATTTGGAAAATACGTGTACTCAGGCCCGGAGTCTCCATGACACCGACCAGATATTTGATGACATCCCGGATCGCCACAGGCTGGCACATGGAATTGAACTCCGGTATAAAAGGAATAAAACGGTTGTTCAAAGCCAGCGACTTCATTAATTCATAAGAGGCGCTTCCGGTACCAATGATGATAGCCGCCCGAACCCGGATAACCGGAATATTGCTCTCGGACAATATATTCCCGACCTCCCTTCTGCTTCTCAGGTGCGGCGACATGCGGTCATTTTTTTCACCCAGCCCACCCAGGTAAATGATCCGTTTCACCCCATGCTGTTCCGCCGATTGCCTGAAGTTTTTCGCGGCCTTCTGGTCTTTTTCTATAAACTCTTCCTTCTTCGACCTCATGCTGTGAATCAGGTAGTACGCATGATCAACATCCCTCAAGGCAGGGAGCAGTTCTTCCATGTTCAGGCAATCCGCATAGACATGCTCAATACGAGGATGCGTCAGAAACGGTGGGCAACTTTTGTTCCTGTACATACACCGGACGATATAGCCCCGTGAAACCAGCTCAGGAATCAACCTGTGAGCTACATATCCGGCGGCCCCGGTCACAAGAACTCGTGTTCCCTCCGGCCAGGGGCAGGTGGGAAGATCATCACAATAGTGGTAGTTGACCTTTTCGGGATCCATATCTGAAATATATCCCCAACCACAGGTTTCGCAAGCCCGCCACTAGGCGTGGGGCCGACTGGCAATATCTTTGGACTGCTTGTAGCCGGTTAGCTCGGCTTAATGAGTCACTGCTCCATCCGCTTCTATCCAACCCGCCCCCACCCCCTCCCTATGAAGGGAGGGGAGAAATAAAACTTCCTCTCCCCTCATGGGGAGAGGCCAGGTGAGGGGTGGCTTTATTGAATCCAGCATCACTCTGGCTCCGCACCTAGTGGCGGAGTACCTCCACTCGCAAATTGCAATCGCTTTAACTTGCACTCAATGGCTAGTGGAGAAAAAGGGATTGTGACGTTTCTCTTCGCCAACAGTGGTAGCAGGACCATGACCGGGGAAAAGGCGTGTGTGGTCCGGCAAAGTCAAAAGTTTTTGAGTAATGGAATTGTACAGTCCTGACCAAGAGGAATTAGCGCGCCCCATGGAACCGGCGAATATGGCATCGCCGGAAAAAACCGAGTCATGGATTTTATAAGAAACTCCGCCAGGGGTATGGCCCGGTGTGAAAAGAACTTCTATATTTAAATTCCCCAGTTTTATTGTTTCCCCATCCTGCAAAAATCGAAAATCACGACTCCCCGAGGGACGAGGCTCTTTTTTATCGATCCAAGCGGGACAGTTATAGGTTGTGTCCAGAAGTTCCAGTCCGCCGGCATGATCAAAATGGGCGTGGGTTAAAAGAATTTTTTCCGGTTGAAGTTTCAGCTCTTTGGCTTTCTTTATGATTGCTTCCGGATTTCCTCCTGTGTCAATCACGGCACAGGCTTTTGTGGCATTGCATACCACCAGGTAACACTTGACGGGATAGGCTCCGACAAACAAATCCAGACAGACTGTAGTGAAGGGGCCGGGATCCGGCTCTATCGGTTGTGGGGACCAAGTCTCTTTCGCCACCGCGATCAGTGACGGAGCATGCAGGTCAAGAACCTTGGCAAGATTTTTTAAAACGCTCTCATCAGGCACATACTCATAGCGCTCCATTCGGGAAATATCACTGGCACTGACACCGGCGGCACGAGCCAGATCAGACTGGGTCCAGCCCTTGCCGTCCCTGGACTTTTCCAGCACATCTCCCAATTCATCTTCCAAAGGCCCTGGCATAAAATCTCCTTGATCGGGGAATTATACTAAAATTTCGCCCAGCTAAACAGTTTTCCTTCTGCTGTTTAGTCAGGTAGTTGCAGAATAGGCGTGTAGGGTCTGAGGAGTTTTCGATTCCACCAGGAGCCATCCCGGTCTCGGGTTTCGGCGTCTGTAAACCGGTAATCGTAGACAATTGCCTGCATGTATTTAGGCGGACTGTCAGGAAAAGGATTGTCCTCCAGCAATCCTATCACTGGGGGGGACCCTTGCAAAAGACGGATCATGAACTGGATCAACCAGGGGTTTCTCTCGTAATTACTGAGAGCGGCAAACCACATTTGCCAATCCAACCGGGGCTGGTGTGGGGCAACAAATTCCGGCTTATTCGCTATATTACCGGGCTTCCATTTGAATTCATAAGGGAACCAGTTTTCGCGGTCATCACTACCCAGGATAATGATTTCCGGCCTCGATGTTGTCATCACCGCGAACAGGCCATAAGAGTTAAAAAGATGTAGTGGGCGTATCGCGTTTGCCGTAGCAACATAAATGGAGGGATATTTGCCGGAAGTAACAAGTAAAGGAACTGCATAAAGCATGATGCATACCCCTAATACCCCAGCTCTCATCCCCGTGACTAGCCTTTTCTCCCAGACAGGAACCCGCTTTGTTTCTTTCTGCCCGGAAAATTTCCAGTGCCCCGGGAGCCACCTTGAAAACACTGTGTCATCAAGCAAAAGAAGACATAGAGCTATGGTCAGCAGATTAAAGAAACAATAGTTGCCGGTCAGGAGGATCAATACTTCATGAAAAACCAGCACGGCACAACCGATGTAACGAATGCGTCGGGGACCAAATATCAGGAACACCACTCCAAGTTGAATAATAAAAACACAGGCGACCGAAAACTCCTGGAACCCATGCGGAAGTTGGTGCGCATACCAACCGATCCAGGTTGGAAGCGGCTGGGTTTCATAATGGTAATAGAGCGCTGTGAAGTCACTCCAGGTGGGATCCTGGCTGAGTATCTTGACCAGTCCTGAAGTAAAAACAACACGAAATAACAGAAACCGAAACAGGAAAAGGATTAACGAGGATGGAGGCGGCGTTGTCCCTTTATTTCTGCGCCAAGGAACCAGAAAGAGAGCCAGAAATCCCGTTTCAAGAAGGAGCGTGTCCCACTGGAATCCTAAAAAGGGTTGTGCCACATTAAACAGGGAAAGATACAATCCCCACATTACCAACAAGCTCAAACCCACCGCTCGGTTGGCCATGACACACAGGGAGGCGCCCACCCCAAACAGGCAGGTTGCCTGCAAAAATCCATCCCCCGCATAAAACCAGAACAAGGTGGGCAGATTCCAAAAATGGTCCAGGCTCCAACGCACATCTTTTAAATAACTCTCGACCGGAAGAATGCCTTTCTGCCCCACCAATCCTTCGATTTGAGTCCAAAGGGACAAAAAGGCCACCAAATAAACCAGGCCAAGAAGAAAGAGAAACACACGCCGAGTCAAAAACCAGGTGGGTGCTTCCAAAGAGCCTCCCCAAATCCACCGGGTGAGCGCGCTGAAAATTTTTCTATTTCCGGCTACCTGCCTGTAACCCCATTCCGTAACTGGAGCAAATCCCGGTAGCCTTTCATAAGCCCGGAGCAACCACTTCCCATTAGGGGCGTAAGACAGAATCTTGAAAACAGCCTGGGCTCCAGAACAAAAACTGCCCTCAGGGTTGATGAAATAAACAGAGCGTTCAAAATGTTCAGGAGAAATTTGTGGGTAATTTTGGCCCACCTCCTGAGAAGAACGGTAAACCACCTCCCCTT
>JABIAY010000078.1 GCA_018653085.1 Nitrospina sp. | reverse complement strand
GAGCGGGAAACCGGACTCGAACCGGCGACCCTCAGCTTGGAAGGCTGACGCTCTAGCCAACTGAGCTATTCCCGCAAGTTCATCCAACCTAAATTCAGGATGGGGAGGGGAGGATTCGAACCTCCGAAGGCTGAGCCGACAGATTTACAGTCTGTTCCCTTTGGCCACTCGGGAACCTCCCCATTATTCTGGGTAAACCATCGCGCCCACAGCCAGTTAATCGCTCAACCTAAGCCTCCGTTGCGGGGTACCAGAATCCTTTTCAAACCAGTTAAACAAAACTGGAGCTGGCAAAGGGACTCGAACCCCCGACCTGCTGATTACAAATCAGCTGCTCTACCAACTGAGCTACGCCAGCTCAGCAAATAAAAAACCCCCACATTACACTTTGATTTTCAAAGTTTTAATATAAGAGGAGGCTTTTAGCTATTTCATTAAGATTAACAGGATGTATTGCCGCGAAAGGGTGACAAAGTAACACACTATAGCATGGCTGACAGTCCTTATTACAGGAAAAAACATCACCCCTGCATTAATAAGCGTAAGCGGAGAAGTTTAACACCGAAAATCCACGAATACCAGAATTTTTTTAATTTTTTTAGTTTTTTTTCCTGCGGCTAACCTCAGGAGCAAAATAGCAACAGTTTTACCCCTTCCAGCTCAAAAGTTAAGGGAGAATATCACATATCTGGCAACAACACCCTAGCTTTAAAAAGTTTTTGCTATTCTGGGTCCCACGCTAGCGAGCGGCGGCGGCCTTTTTCTTGCGTTTTCTGGACTTCTTCTTTTGGTCGTCCGGTTCCTGCATCTTTTGGGTTACCTTGAGCTTGCTTTTGCAAAAATGGGCCGTATAACGGAAATTATAATAGTCGACCGAATTCTGCGCGTCCTGGAAGGACACAATATAAGGAACTATCAGGGGAAAGGACATTAAGTAGATCCATGCCTTGCGGGTTTCACCGGTATACCATTGCCCACCGCCGGGAATCAGCGAATAAAGCAGGGCGATGTCACGATCAAAATATTCGTATTCCCGGTCGCACCCCTCCTGGATGAGTTTTTTCATTTCCATTTCCATAGCAGGAGTTATTTGTTTGAAACGCAGGGGTGATTGGCTTCCACCCTTGATCCCGCAGGCGACAAGAAAAAATACCATCCCCACTATCCCAATGATTTTAAGCAATCCCGGCATACGACCCCAAATCAAATAATTCTTTTTATATCAATAAATTATACGAAAAACCCCATTCGCCGTCAACCATTGGTAAAACGTGGGATCTAATGTAGCGAGTCGCCATAAGAGGTGAGTTTTCCATCCACCATATAAAAATCCACTTCATGGCGGTGGCATTCAAAAGGCACATCCAACCAGGAACCTCTATAGGAAGGGGGAACGCGAAATCCAATTAAATCAGCCTGTTGCCCTGAAGTCAGTGTGCCGCACTGCAAACCCAGGGCTTCCCCGCCTGAGCGGGTCGCCATAGCAAGTATTTCTCCTCGGCTGACATCGGGCAAAAGTTTATCCGCCGTACGTAACTCATCCAGAAAGTTCAGGGAGTCATTGCTGGCCAGCGAATCGGTTCCCAGAGCCACGGTTACCCCTGAATCCAGCAAAGCGCGAACCGGCATGAACTGCTTCCGGTCAAACCACTGGGTACTACCGGGACAAAATACCGCACTGACTTTTTTCAAAGCCATCACATCAAGGTCGGCAGAAACAAAATTGCAGTGAACGGCAATGAGACGATCCAGCAGGCCCAGGGAATCCAGATACTGAATGGGAGTTTTGCCGGGAGGGCTCCATTGGGAATCCCAGGCCGATCTTTCTTTCAGCAGTTTTTCCAGTGAATCATTCCCGCCATCAAGAAACCGCACCTCATTCTGAATTTCCGCAACATGGCAGGAAAGCGGACAATGGTATTTCTGTGCGAGTTGCCCAAGGTATCGAAACAGATCAGGAGAAACGGAATAAGGAGCATGCGGTGCCAAACCCAGCCGACAAAGCGAAAATTCACTTTTCAAAATCTCTTCCACTTTTTCGCAAAGAAATCGCGCTTTCCCGGAATGAAAACCTATCGTCTCTAAAAACAGCACCGAGCGAAAACCCAACCCACCTATCACTTCCAGCAGTCCGGGCTCAGCAACATAATCTCCAAGCGCCGTCACGCCGGAGAGTTTCATCTCTTTCGCTCCAACATGAATTCCCTGCATCCGGCTCTCGTCATCAAGAGCTGAATTCGAAGCAATCAACGCCCGAATCCAATCTTCAAATGAAAGTGATGGAGAAATTTTTTTTTCAAGCGCAGTCAAACTGAGATGGCAATGCGCGTTGACGAACCCTGGCATGAGCAGGCAGTCGGAGAGGTCCAGCGCATCACTGTTTTTTTTATTTGCAGGTTGAGTTGAAATTTCTACAATTTTGCCATCATCAATAATCAGTTCGCCGTTTTCAATCGGGTCTCCACACAAAGTCAGCAAAGCCCGGAACTTTATTTTTAACGCCATAGTCTGATTTTCAAAAATATGTAGAATCCCGGTACTGCTGATAAGGGGTCCCTAATTGTTCCAACAGGACTTTCTCTTCTGCCCTTGCCCTGAAGATGTTCAACGGAATCACCACCACCCCGACATAAATCAGACAGGGTAGAGATCCGCAGGCCACAAACAATCCGCTCAACGTCAAAACGATTCCTATATAAACCGGGTGACGAAAAACACGATAAACCCCTTTAGTGACCAGTTGGTCGGTTCCCGGCAGAACGGCTAACGAAGGACCTAACGTCCACATGGCGGCGGCCCATAACAGAACACCCAGCGCACCGATCGACAATCCCGCGTAAACCAAAGCGGGGAATCCGAAACCAAAATTTTTCGGACCAAGATAGGCCACTACCAGGGGAAACAGGTAAGCCAGCGGCACTACAATATTTAAAACAAACCGCTGGTTCGAACTGAGGGATTTAAAATCAATCATCGCAAATTATTCAACCAGCGTCACACTGGCCGAGCAGTTTTTTGTCGAGGGTTTTCCGTCCTTCCAGAATTTCGAGTTCGATCACCACTTTGAATACAGGCAAAGAAAACTTCATGCCCTTGAGCTTGACCGCATCTTTTTCCGAAACCAAAAGAAACCGCGCCCCTTCTTTTATGGCACGGGCTTCCAATTCTTCAATGTCCTGCAAGGTGTAAGGATGGTGATCGGCAAAGGCTTTGAAAAATTTCAGTTGAATCTGCGAGTCCAGCAAAATCTGCTTGAACCCTTCCGGCTTGGCAATGCCACAAAACGCGGCAACCGGTTCATTTTTTAATGTTTCCACATCCAACACTTCTTCATCATCCATACGAATTACAGAATCCAGCCGAAGATGCGTTTTGATCTGGGGAATGGGAAGATCGAAATTGACAGGACCACGGGAACAGCGGGTGAAACAAATCATATCCGCTCTTCTGGTTTCTCCTGGAGGTTCACGCAGTTCGCCTGCAGGAAACAAATGGCCATTACCAAGCGGTCTGGAATGATCGAAAAGCAGGATATTCAGATCACGGTTTAAAGCCAGATGTTGAAAGCCGTCATCCAGAATCAAAGTGTCCACGTCAAAATGTTCGAGTGCATACTGCCCTGTCTGGTAACGATCCGGCCCGGTTAAAACCGGAACGTTTTTAAGTTTTTCCGCCATCATGACCGCTTCATCGCCAACCCATTCCGGGGAAAGAAGCGTCTGTTTGCCATCGCAGACAATATTGACCGAGTCACTGGATTTCCCACCATAACCCCGACTGAGAATGGCGGGTTTGAATCCGTTGTCCCTGAGTATTTCGGCAATCATCATGACAAAGGGCGTTTTCCCTGTCCCCCCCAGGGTCAGGTTACCAACGCTGATCACCCGGCAATCGAGCCTGCGGCTGGGGAACACTCCCCACCTGTAAGCCCAGAGGCGCAAACGGTGGCCCACTAAATAAAAGCAGGAAATGAGTTGCAAGACCGCAAAAACCGGAAACCAGTACCATTTGCGCTCAGGCGATATAATTTTATAGAAAATTTCAGACATGATTTTCAGCCAAGCCTATAATGAGGTCTCTATTTGTTCGAACATTTTCTCTACGGCAACCACTAGGCGTGGAGCCAATGAGCAATGTCTTTGACTGCTAGCAACCGTGTTCTCGGCTCAACCAAGTTCTTGCTCGTTGCCCCCGGCGGTTCGCCGGTGGCCAAAAACAGTTTTAGCCAAGTTTTTTCATGAATTGAGAGTATACTCCCACGGTATGGATTTTTTGTATTATATTCTGACAAGCGGACTACTGCTTTTAGCTTCTCCTTATATTATTTTAAGGGCACTGGTTTCTTCTTCTTTCCGCAATCAAATCAAGGAAAGAATGGTGGGAGCCGGTTCATTGCCAGAGTTAAAAGGCGCATTGTGGATTCACGCCTCATCGGTCGGAGAAGTCCGTCTGGCTAAAACCCTTATTGCCGGTCTTATAAAGGATGGGGAGTCTCGCCCGATCGCCCTGTCCACTTTTACCCCCACCGGCTATGCGCTGGCCCGAGAAGAAAATCTTCCCAACGTATTCCGACTGCCACTGGACTTCCCGATCTGGATGAATCCGGTCTTTGAGCGGATACAACCCGCCAAACTGATTCTGATCGAAGCGGAATTATGGCCTTGCCTGCTACGTCAATGCAAAAGCCGAAGCATTCCCGTAGTCCAGGTGAACGGACGGGTCTCAGAAAAATCGGTTCAGCGGTACGGAAAACTTCCGGCCTTCTTTCTATGGATGACAGAACCAATCCAGCAGTTTTCCATGCGCTCACAAACCGATGCAGATCGGTTATTGCAAATCGGCGTGACCAAAGAAAAAGTCCGGGTAACGGGAAATATAAAATTCGACGTGCCCTCCATCGAGAAAGAGAACACCTCAGAGTGGGGGGATGACTCCACGATTCTGGTCTTTGGTTCCACAAGGCCGGGAGAAGAAGGTCCCATAATGGAAGCATTGGTGGAACTCCAAAAAGAGTTCCCGAACCTGATCGGTGTGATTGCCCCCAGGCATATGCAAAGATGCCGGGAGGTCGAAGACTTGATCCGGGAGTTCAAAGTAGATTACACCCTGCTCTCTGAACTGGATGGCCTGGCAAACTGGACGGGCTCTATATTGCTGGTAGACAGTCTGGGAAAACTCAATGCCTTTTACGAGAGTGCTACCGTGGCCTATGTCGGGGGCGGATTCAATCCTCGCTTTGGCGGCCAGAATATTCTCGAACCGGCGGCGTTGGGTAAACCGGTTTTGTTCGGCAAGTTCATGAATAATTTCGAAGAAGAAGCAAAGCTTCTGACGCAATCCGGCGGTGGCCTGCAACTGCAAAATATTGAAGAACTCTACGATGTTTTAAAACGGTTGCTGATAAATCCGGACGAACGCCAAAAGCTGGGTCATGCGGCGCAAGAAACAGTCAAGGCCAACAGCGGGGCCTTGCTCAGAAATATTGAACTCATCCGCTAAACAAACTGAGGTATCTCTATTTATTCGATAATTTTCTCTGTGACAACTCGCAGACCCTTATTTCATAAGGGCCGCTCATGGTCAAAAATAATTTTCAGAGATGCCCTTTGATGATTCTTCTCTATCACCTTCTATCCCTTTTATTGAGCGTCCTGCTGGTCCCCTTGTTTTCGCTTACAACCCTGCTCTCCAAACATAAGTGGAAAGGACTGGTCCATCACTTTGGCTGGGTTCCTGCTAAAACCAGGCAGAGCGAAAAAACTCTCTGGTTGCATGCCCTTTCAATGGGGGAAGTGATAGCCGCCACACCAGTGCTCAAACTATTGCGTGAGCAAAATCCCAAACTATATATCGCGCTCTCTGTCACCACCGACTCCGGTTACGAAACAGCCCGCAATCTTGATTTTGTCGACAACGTGTTTTTTCATCCGCTGGACTGCCTGCCGTTCACCCAACTGGCTTTGTGCCGGATCAATCCGGATCTTTATGTCGTCACCGACACCGGGTTCTGGCCCGGCTTGATCGATCTACTGCATAGAAAAAACGTGCCCACTCTTTTATTCAATGGCCGTATCTCGGAACGTGCGGCCCAACGCTATCTTAATGCTGGTTCCCTTTTCAAAGAAACTTTCCAAAAATTTCACAAGCTCTATATGCAAAACAGCAATGGGGAAAAAGCCGCTCTGGCTCTGGGTGTGAACCGGGAGCATATTGAAGTGATTGGCGATTCGAAATACGATGCCCACCAACCAATGCCCGATGAGGAAAAAGAACAGCTCCGGCAAACTTTTAAACTGAAAGCAGACACCCCGGTATGGATAGCAGGAAGTACCCATGCCGGTGAGGAAGAAATTATCCTGAGCGCGCATAGGCAGTTGCTGACGAAACATCCCGATCTGGTTTTGATTCTCGCGCCACGAAGAACAGAACGGGTGGAAGAAGTCGCCGCGTTGCTTAAAAAAGAAAATTTTTCTTTTGTCCGCCGGTCGGAAAATCCGGAGCAGGCAAAATCCATCATCTTGCTCGATACGATGGGTGAGTTGGCAAAAGTTTATGCGCTGGGACAGTTAGCATTTGTAGGCAGAAGTCTGATTCCGCCAGGGGGAGGCCACAGCTTGATAGAACCATTGTCTTACGGCCTTGCCGTGTTGCATGGACCGTTCATTGAAAATATCGGCCATGTCACCGACAAGGCTGATAAGCACGGCATAGCATTCACCGTTCATAATGCAGAAGAAATTGAAGAAAAAGCCCATGCCCTGCTGGAAAACCAAACCCACCGAAAAGAACTTGCAGAAAAAGCCAGCTCCTTCATCACCGAACAACAAGGTACATCGAAAAGGATGGCCGAAATCATCACGAAGTTATTGACCGCAGTAAAAACCGCTTAAATTTTAAGTCTTTAAACATATCAGCAAATATATGCTTCCGGGAAATATATATCAAAAAATCAATATTCTGATATAATTAAGGACGTAATTCTAAATATTGTATGTCTTTATCTATGTCATACAATATATAGCACAAGCAAACATATCACCAAATATATACCAAAAGTTTTAATGTATCAAAAAATCAACATTCTGATATGCTAAGAAATATTAGCGTATAAACCAACCCACTTATGAAACATCATAACCCGAAGCTTCTCAAGGCAAACAATGAGACTCCACTGAATTACAACAAGTTTCACAAGGAATATACCCAAGCGGTGCATGCCTTGGGTTTGTTGGAGGGCTCACAAAAAAAACTTCAAAATCCTGACCTGCTTATTTCTCCCTTAACAGCCAAAGAAGCCGCTGTAAGCTCAAAAATCGAAGGAACAGTAAGCACGGTATCAGACATATTTCTTTTTGAAGCAGGGGGAAAACAAGGTGATTCCGATGCAAGACAAGTGGCTAACTATCGCACGGCTATGACCGAAGCGAGGGAAGAGCTGAAAAAAGGCAGACTGATCAGTAATTCCCTAGTCAAATCCCTGCACTCCATGCTTCTTCACAAAGTAAGGCATAAGGGACCGTTGGGGCATTTCCGGGAAGAAACTGTTTATATTGCCAGCAAACCTACTGATCCTATAGAAAAAGCCCTCTATATACCTCCTGAATATGTTCAGGTTCAGAGCTATATGGATAACATAATAGACTATCTGGAACACAGCGAAGATGAGGTTTTAATTAAAGCCGGACTATTTCATTATCAATTCGAAGCGGTCCACCCATTTAATGATGGCAATGGCCGATTGGGAAGACTTCTCATCCCATTAATCCTTCATTATGAAGGAACTATTTCTTCACCCATTCTGTATTTAAGTGGATATATTGATGAGCATAGAAATGAGTATCGGTCCCGGCTACATGAAGTAGATGAAGGGGGACCCTATGAAGGATGGCTAAAGTTTTTTTTCAAATGTGTCGCCGCACAAGCCAAGGAAACCCAAGAACTCATTGACAATATCTACAATCTTTACGATGAAACCAAGTCCCGGTTTCATGCCACCAAGTCACCCTACCTGGTTTATTTTGTGGACTTCCTCTTTAATTCACCGCTTTTTAATACCACTCAGGCTAAAAAAGCCTTGGGCAACAAATCAGGTTTGACTGTATCCCGTTTATTGAAACTCTTCAAGGAACAAAAAATCGTTGAAGAGCTCCCTTTTAAATTGGGCCGCTCAAAGCTTTATGTATTCCGCGCTTTGCTGAATCTATTGGGCTAGCACTAAGGTGAATTTAGCTAATTAGGGCTCTCATAATGGATTTATGGATTAGAAATTTGGCGGTCACTGTGAACAATAGAGACCTTGCAATCATTATTTGGTTTACAGTCTTCATTTTATGGATGCTTTCAATGAAACAACTCCGGAAAGCACTTCTAGATGCCGTAAAAGCATTTTTTAACATAAAAATTATTGTCCCTTTCGGACTGATGTTGCTCTATGTAGCATTTTCGACCCAGGTTTTATCTACACTCGGCTTGTGGGATCAAACACAATATAAGACAACATTGTTTTGGACAATCACTTCGGCGGTAGTAATGTTTTTTAATTTTTCAAATGTCACAGGTGAGAAAAATTTCTTTAAGAACATTGCCTGCGACAACTTTAAAGTTGCTGTGCTCATTGATTTCCTGATTAACCTCTATGTTTTTAATATTTTTGTAGAGTTACTAATTGTACCTTGTGTAACTTTTTTGAGCTGCTTACTGGTAATGGCTCAATCTGACCAAAAATATAAGCCTGCTGAAAAATTTATAAACATTGTTTTAACCTTATTTGGCTTTTCGTTATTAGGTTATGCTGGATACTCGCTTGTTAATGATTTTAGCAACGCCGCTAATCTCCAAACTATTAAAAACTTTACAGTTCCTATGGCCCTTTCACTAATACTTTTACCTTTTATTTATATAATATCCGTGATTGCTCTTTACGAGGAAATTTTTGTCCAATTGGGGTTTAAAATTCAAGACACGGGTCTCAGGAAATACGTGAAACGACAATTAATTATTAAATTCAACTTCCGCTTATACGCGCTTAAAGAATGGGCGAAACAATTACCATTTCCCCATATCCAATCTAAACAAGATATTTTGGAAAGCATAAAAATAAAGGCCTGAAATACCTGATTTCTTTAACCAGGATTCTCCTTTTATTTCCCCTACCCATTAAAGAGGGCCTCTTGTTTTTTTATCCTTGTTCATCCGTGGTTGCTTTGCTCACAAAATAAATCGCAAGGGCCGCAAAAAGAAAAGCCGGAACCAGTTCATAGATGACCGATTCCGAAAGGCCGGTGACTTTCCATATAAGAGTTGTTAAAAACCCGGTCAGCATTCCCGCCACCGCTCCCTGCCGAGTGACTTTTTTCGAGTACAGGGTGAATAGAATGAGCGGACCAAAACTTGCCCCCAGTCCCGACCAGGCAAACAACACAAACCAGAAGATAACCCGTGTCTCGCCCAGCGCAATGAGCATGGCCCCCAACCCCAACAGCAAAATCGTCGCCCGACTGACCAAAAGAATCTTTTCATGCGAAAGAGACCGCTTGAGTATTTTGGAGTAAACATCGTGCGCTACCGTTGAAGCGGCTACCAGAATCTGCGCCGACACCGTGGACATGATGGCGGCCAAAACTCCAGTCAAGACCACCGCCGTCAATAGGGTGGGTAACAATTGTTCTGCGGCTTTGGGAAACAGGTGCTCGGGGTCCTCCAATCCTGGAAACAGGGCCTGACCACAAATTCCCAACAGAATGGCTGAGGAATAAACCATCAACCCCCAGCCTAACGCAATCCAGGTACCTTTTTTGATGGCCTCGGTATTTTTCGCCGCCATGTACCGGGTGATGACATGCGGTTGACCGGGGTAGCCAAGGCCGATACCTAAAAGGCCCACCATGGAACCAAAAAATGCCGAGGTAGATTTCCCACCCATCCACGTCAGAGTATCGGGGGAGACTTTCCCCACCTCCACCCACATGCCGGAAAAACCTCCAAGGCTGGACAACGCCACCAACGAAAGAATGACCAGTCCCAATACCATAATAATTCCTTGCGCGAAATCGGTCCAGGCCACCGCCCGCACACCGCCCATCATGGTATAGATGAGCACAATCGCCCCGCCCACAGAAATACTGAGAACATGAGGGATTCCAAAAATAGCATCGAAAGTTTTTCCGATAGCGGTGAACTGCGCCGCCACATAAGCCATCATGCAGGAAAAAATAATAACCACCGAAATCAGG
Organism: Nitrospina sp.; assembly: GCA_018653085.1. Taxonomy (GTDB): domain Bacteria; phylum Nitrospinota; class Nitrospinia; order Nitrospinales; family VA-1; genus LS-NOB. The sequence continues at coordinate 7,307 of JABIAY010000078.1, read as the reverse complement.
CGCAGGATATGGCTCTTGTCGTCAAAATGGTTTTCAAAATAATCGGGAAGGGTGATGGCGTGATTCTCTTCTGAGTGTTTACGCAATTTTTCGGCAAGGAACAACCAGTTGATCAGGTAACCCAACAGGCAACCGGGCAAAAACCATATAGCCGACAATCCATCCTTATAGGCCAATCCCACTGTTCCCAGCACGGCCCAGGCACTCTCTGAACTGGCAGTGGAAGAAATAGCCGTCACCCAGGCCTTCAGCGATCGGTCAGCGAGAAAAAAATCCGATGGGGAACGGGTCATCCGGGAAGTCCACACACCAATGCCCAGCATGGCAATCACATACAGAATGAATACAACAGCAATGGTTCCCGTCATGATGGTTTCAATATATGAGGAATGTGATAAAATTCGTCTTCTTTAACGCGCAACATTGGATATCCAGACTTATGACCCCTTACGATCCCAATTCCATCGAAGCCAAATGGCAGGCTTACTGGGAAGAACATAAAACATTTAAAGTCGAAGTAGATTCTTCCAAAAAGAAATATTATTTGTTGGAGATGTTTCCCTATCCGTCCGGGAGAATCCACATGGGCCATGTACGCAACTACACCATTGGCGACACATTGGCCCGGTTCAAACGCATGCAGGGCTACAACGTCCTCCATCCTTTGGGTTGGGATGCCTTCGGAATGCCGGCAGAGAATGCCGCCATCAAAAACAAGAGCCACCCCGCAAAATGGACGTTTGAAAATATTCGCACCATGCGAAAACAGATCAAGGCGTTAGGACTCAGTTACGACTGGGACCGGGAAATCGCCACCTGCCACCATGGTTATTATAAGTGGAACCAGTGGCTTTTTCTAAAGTTACTGGAAAAAGGCCTCGCTTACCGAAAAAACTCCACCATCAACTGGTGCGAAGACTGCAACACGGTGCTCGCCAACGAGCAGGTTGTGGACGGCTGTTGCTGGCGGTGCGACAACGAAGTCCTGCAAAAACAGCAGGAAGGTTGGTTCTTCAAAATCACCGACTATGCAGACCGCCTCTTGGAAGGGTGCAAAACCCTTTCCGGCAAATGGCCGGAGCAGGTGCTGACCATGCAGACAAACTGGATCGGCAAAAGTTTTGGCGCGGAAGTGGATTTTAAAATCCAGGAAAGTGACGAGGTGATAAAAATATTCACCACCCGTCCCGACACCTTGTACGGAGCCATGTTCATGGTGCTGGCCCCCGAGCACCCGCTCACTGAAAAATTATCCCGTGGCACCGAACAGGAAAAAGCCATTACAGCTTTCGTGCAAAAAGTAAAAAAACAGGACACCATCGCCCGGGCCAGCGAAAAGGAAGGCGTGTTTACCGGAGCTTATGCCGTGAATCCTTTAACAGGAGAATCCATTCCTGTGTGGACAGCCAATTTCGTTCTCATGGGTTACGGTACCGGCGCAATCATGTCCGTTCCTGCTCACGACCAGAGGGATTTGGATTTCGCCCGGCAATATCATTTGCCTGTCCGGGTGGTCATTCAACCCAAAACCGGTGAGCTGGATGCAGATACTATGGTAGAGGCGTTCACCGCCGATGGTGCTATGGTAGCTTCTGGTTCTTTCGATGGTTTGATCGGTCAGCAAGCCCGCCAGACGGTTTGCCAATATCTGGAAAAAGAAGGCATCGGAAAAGCCACGATCAATTACCGACTTCGCGATTGGGGCGTTTCCCGGCAAAGATACTGGGGAACACCTATTCCGGTTATCCATTGTTCTGACTGCGGCATCGTACCTGCCCCCGAAGACCAACTGCCGATCGAGTTGCCCCTGGATGCGCAGTTAGGAGACAATGGGCAGTCCCCTTTGCATAGTCTGGAATCTTTTTACAAAACTTCCTGCCCGAAATGCGGGGCAAATGCCCGTCGCGATACCGACACGCTGGATACTTTTGTTTGCTCTTCCTGGTATTTTTACCGCTACACCTCACCCCGACTGGAGCAAGTTCCTTTCAGTAAAGAGAATAGCGATTACTGGATGCCCATTGACCAATATGTCGGCGGCATTGAGCACGCCATTTTGCATCTTCTTTATTCCCGGTTCTTCAATTTGGTGTTGAATGATCTTGGGTTGACTAAAGCCCCGGAACCTTTTTCCCATCTGCTGGCACAGGGTATGGTCATCAAGGATGGAGCCAAAATGTCCAAGTCCAAAGGCAATGTCGTGGACCCGGATGAAATCATCAGTGCCTACGGTGCCGACACAGCCCGGGTATTCATCCTGTTCGCCGCCCCGCCTGTGAAAGATTTGGAATGGAGTGATCAGGGTGTAGAAGGATGCTCGCGGTTTTTAAAAAGAGTGTGGCGCATTTTCGGCGAATTTGTCGAAGAAATCAAAACCACTAAATTGCCGGGAGAATCTTTTGCAACCACTGTTCCCGAAATCAAAGCGCTTCGGCGAATAACCCATATCACCATAAGACGGGTGACAGATGATATTGCAACACGAATGCAGTTCAATACCGCAATATCAGCGATTATGGAACTGGTCAACCATCTCTTCAACTTCAAGGAATGGTGGGAGAACAAAAACAACCGGGATGAGACATCACGCATGGCTGTGCGGGAAGCTCTGGAAACATTGATCCTGACCCTGTCACCTTTCGCTCCACATATTGCAGAAGAATTAGGATCGCTGATAGGACTTTCTAAAACCCTGGACCAGATGACCTGGCCGCAGTACATAGAGGCTCTGACGCAAACAGATGAAATGTTGATCGTCCTACAGGTCAATGGTAAAGTGAGGCAGAAAATTTCTGTCGAATCGGGTATCAGCGATGACGATTTAAAAACCCGATCCCTCGAAGATTTAAAGATCAAGGAATGGACTCAGGGCAAAGAGATCAAAAAAGTCATCGTCATTCCCAAAAAACTTGTGAACATCGTTGTCAAATGAAACAAATCCGCTTCCCGTTTAAATTCTGGGTATTGCTTGGAATCACCCTACTCCTTAATGGGTGCGGGTATCATCTTGTGGGAACCGGTTCTTCCCTGCCGCCGCATTTAAAAACTCTCTTCATACCTGTGTTTAGCAATAGTTCCTCGGAACCGGAAATTCACCGGGAATTGACAAGTGCCATTATCAATTCCTTCATTACGGATGGAAGGCTTAAAATTGTCCGAAAGGGCAGTTCCGACATGGTGATGAATGGTAGCCTTTTTTATTATGATTTGAGGGCCGTCTCCTTCAGCTCCAGCGATTTTGCTTCGGATTACATCGTAAAACTGGGCGTGGAGGTTGAAGTGATCGACAAGGTTAATGACAAACCCTATATAAAAAACAAATTCACAACCAAATGGGACTACAGAGCCACTTCTGATATTGTCGATACAGAATCAGCCCGGCTTGCCGCTCTGGAAGAAGCCTACAAAGAACTGGGCAACCGCTTGGTGAGCCTGCTCATTGACCAGTTTTAACCCTTAACTCCGCCGTGACCCCTGACGATTTAATCCTGAAAATTCTCCAAGGGAAAACGGAGCCTTTTTATTTTCTCTATGGCCCGGAAACCTTTTACCAAACCGAAGTCATCCGGACTCTGATCCAAAAATATATCACCGAAGACAATCGGGACTTTAATCTGGAAACCTTCGATGCCCGGGAAAGCACGGTAAGCCAATGGCTGGGGTCGGCCAGAACCCTTTCTTTCCTCGGTGGAACAAAACTGGTAGTGGTACGCAATCTGCACGAGGCGGTCCCACAGGATCAGGATGCCCAAACCCTCACTGACTATACACAGTCCCCCATTTCTGAAGCCTGTGTAATCATTACCGCCGATAAGGTGGACCGCAAAAGAAAATTATTTAAAACGCTAACAAAACTGAAAACCGCAGTCGCCTGCGAAGCTCCTAAAGAAAATGAAGGTTGGCTCCGGAAACGAGCTGAGGAAGCAGGGTACTCGCTATCCTCTGATGCGGCACGTTTTCTGGTGAACCGGGTGGGACCCCGACCAGGAGTCCTGGCAAAAGAGTTGGAAAAAACTCTCCTCTACGCGGGAAAAAATAAATCCGTTTCAGAGAGGGATGTCGCGGAAGTAGTGGGGGAAAGCAAGCTGGAAAATGTGTTTGCCCTCACTGATGCACTGAAAACAAAAAATCCAGAAAAGGCTCTTCGCTTGCTCAACAACCAAATCGACCACGGGGAAGAACCCATAAAAATCCTGGGCACTATAGCCTGGCAACTTCGAATGATCTGGGAGGTGAAACATTACCAACAAAAAAACCTGCCAGCAGGTCAGATTGCAAAAACAATGGGGGCCCATCCTTTTATGGTCGAAAAAGCTCTGCAACACACTCGCCGGTTCAGCACACAACAACTGCGTAATGGATATTTGGAATTGGCAAATGCAGATCGAAGCCTGAAGTCCACTTCCAAAGACCCCACGGCCGTGATGCAAACCCTGATCCTCAACCTCTGCTGCTAGCCCACCACTAGGCGTGGGGCCCGTGTGCAATCACTTTTATTGGCTAGTAATCGTTTTTCTCGGCTTAAAACATAATAGCCATATTCCCTCCCACGGGAGTGGGCTAGGCGTGGGGCCAGCACTGCATTGCCGATAAAGCTCACAGAATACTCAAGCGCAATACTCTAACAACTTCTCCTGACAAAGGAGGGGCTTGGCTTTCAATAATCTTCCCCCTGATAAGGGGGATTGAGGGGGTTGCTTACCTATGTAGTAAAGAGTTGTCTCAGCTTAATGAGTCTTTGCCCCCTCTTTCCTAAAGAGGGTTGGGGTGATTAACCTTCAGGGGTCTTGCATTGCGAGGAACCAGCGGTGACGAAGGCATAATATTCTACCTAAGCCCTCCTGCCCCGGAGGGGTAATAGCTTTATCTGGCTAGCTGGAATTATTGGCGGCTTAACGGGTTCTTGCCCAACTGCCTCCCCTGCTAAGGGCCACTAGGCGTGGGGCCAGTATGCAATGGCGCTCATTTGCTAGAAAGGAGTTGTCTCGGCTTGATGAGCTTTTGCCCAACTGCCTCCCCTGCTAAGGGGTGCGGTTGACTAAGCGGGTGAGATTGGAAATTTTGCGGGATGCGGCGCGAGCGTGGAGAATGCCTTTACCACCAACCTTGGCGATGGTTTTTTCGGCAACCTTTAATTCTTTCTGGGCCTGTTCTTTATTACCAGCCTCGGCTTCGGTACGCACTTTTTTAGACAACGTTTTGACCAGGGTGCGATACCCCTTGTTTCTTTCATTTTTCTTATGGTTTTGCCGGTTGCGCTTTAATGCAGATTTATGATTAGCCAAAAACTGCTCCTTTATATTGGACGTTGAAAACACGTCTCCCCTGACCGGGCGACATATAATAGCGAATTAATTTTTATACTTTATTCCTTCCTGATTGTCAAGCTACAGCAGGCAAAGTCTATATTTTCAGGGGAAAAGGATTACCCGCCTTCTGAAGGTGGGGGGAGGGACTTGAGATATTCCAGCAGTCGCTGAAACTCCTTTTTAAAAACACTATAAAGCTGGGGGGCCTGGCTCAGGTCTTTATTCCGGCCAGCCCGTTCTAACTGGCCTGCCGCCTCACGAACCGGCCCCGCACAAATATTGGCAGAAGCTCCTTTCAGGGCATGCGCCCTTTCTTCTACCTCGTGGGCATCCCCCGCTTCCAGGGCAAAAAGAAGTTGCCGGGAATGCTCGCTGGCATCTTCAAGATACGCCCCCACAATCTCGAGGAAAAGCTCTTCATCATCATCACAGAGTTCTAAAGCGGCTTGCTTGCTCAGGACAGGTTCCTGCTCATCCGGCATGATTTTGATCCAGCAAAGCCTGAATTTTTCCCAACAGGCGCTTGATATCTACGGGTTTGGTATCATAATCATCGCAACCAGCATCAATGGCTTTATCCCGGTCGGGGGTCATGGCGTGTGCCGAAAGACCCAAAACAGGAATGGACTTGGTTTCAGGATCTTCTTTCAGCTTACCAACAGCTTCCCATCCATCCATCACCGGCAGGCTCATATCCAGAAGAATCAGATTGGGCGATTCGGAACGCGCCATATTCACGCCTTCCAGACCATCCACGGCGATGAGAACCTCAAAGCCTTTCCGCTCCAGGCGCCGGGACAACATATCCCGGTTCATTTCATTATCTTCAACAAGAAGGATTCTGGTCATTCTAAATACTTTTATCTTCTGCCTGTTATTATCGAATTCTCTGCGATCAGCACACTGATTTTTTAAGGGGTATTATAGAAAATTTGTTCGCCTTTGTCATGCCGGGTTTTATAATATCCTGCTCCCGAGCACGATTCAAGCCCCATCTAAAAACCTGAGAGCACATGAGGCCCTCAAATAGTTCCGCTTTTCCCAACAGCGGATGATAAACAAACATTCCCTAAGGATTAAGGATAAAGAACAATGGGGGACCAGAAAAGGCAAATAGCTTTTTTAAATTGCTCCATTTCCTGGGAGCCTTCTGGTTTTTTCAAATAGCTGTTGGCGCCATTTTCATAAGCATTTTGAACATCAGCGGAAGAGGAAGAAGTGGTCAACATGATGGTAGGAAGTTTTTTCAAACGAGGGTCCTCCTTGATAATTTTTGCCACCTCCAACCCGTTTTTCTTGGGAAGCCTGATATCCAGAAAAACCAAGTCTGGCACAGGATATCGGGTTTCATCCTGATATTCTCCCTTGTGGAACAAATAGTCTACCGCCTGCTCACCATCCTGCACCCACTGTATCGAGGCTTTTTTACAACAACCCTTCAAGGTGGCTTCTAAAAACTCGTAATCATCAGCATCATCCTCTACTACCAATACCGAAACTTCGTCTTTAGGTTGTGCAACGGCTTTAATCATTTGCTGTGCCTCTCCGGTAATTTAATGTTAAACACCGACCCACCGCTATCGGGCAAGCTTTTTACTGTTATCTTTCCTCCGTGGCTGACCACGACTTTTTTGCAAATAGCCAGGCCCATACCAGTTCCTTCTATCTGAGGGCTGAGTCGCTCAAAAGGCTGAAAAACAAGATCCGCATATTCATCCTGAATACCTATACCATTATCTTCCAAGGAAATCTTTACAAACCCCTCTTCCTCCATCGTGGCTGAAATTTTCACCACAGGAGCAACACCTTTCTTCCCATACTTGAGAGAGTTGGAAATGAGGTTTTGTAATAACTGAACCATTTGGGTCCTGTTGGCTTCAATAACCGGTAACGGCTTGAACTGTATATTGGCATTTGTTTCCATAATCTGGTCTGACAAAATAGCCATAACCTCAGACAACACATCATTCAAGTTGATTGATTCAAAAGTAAAGGAAG
>JABIAY010000063.1 GCA_018653085.1 Nitrospina sp. | reverse complement strand
GATCCGGTAGTACCTTGCGGTCCCTGCGGACCGGTAGCACCTGTTGCGCCATCTTGACCATCAGCTCCTGCTGATCCGGTAGTACCTTGCGGTCCCTGCGGACCGGTAGCACCTGTTGCGCCATCTTGACCATCAGCTCCTGCTGATCCGGTAGTACCCTGAGGTCCCTGCGGTCCGGTAGCACCTGTTGCGCCATCTTGACCATCAGTGCCTGCCGCTCCGGTATTACCTTGAGGTCCTTGTGGTCCGGTTGCTCCATCCGCACCGGGAATCAATTCGATCGTAGTGATTTGCTGTTGAAGGTTAGTTACCTCATCGACGAGTTGTTGTTCCAACTGATCAACCTGTTGAGCGAGGCCTTTTTTGCCTTTCAGTTTTTTCTGTGCAAATGCAACGCTGGAAAAAGTTGGGTTGGCGATCAAAACGGGTGTGACTAAACTGGCAATGAAAAAGACGAGGGCAAATAAAAGGGTGGTACCCGGATTTCCTGAAAGGCGGTTCATGATTCCATTCTCCCCGGCGATGGATGAACAATTGGGCTGGACCTGAGAACCCGTTGAGTAGGAGTGCGTGATTTCGTGGATTGAATCCTGCGGAGTATGAGATATCCTTAGATATGCCCAAGAATATAGGGTTTTGATTAGGTATTGGCAACTAAAAAACGCCCAATGTGTATGAAGACCGGGCCGTTCTGATTGGTGAAGAGGGGGGAAACCTTTGAAAAACCGATAGTTTTTCAGGGCAAAATTTACAGTCTTTTTTGAGGGAACACCGAATACTCAGGTTTGTGGTGCCTTTTCATTGCTTAATAATCGGAGAGGACGTAGTTCCATTGTCTAAGGAAGAAGGAGCTGTGTTTGCTTAAGCTTTAGGGGCCTGGATTCCTTTTGATGAGAGGAAGCCTTTGAAGGTCGGGTCGTTCAGGATATGCGGGGAGATGGGCATATTGGCCGGCAACCCTTCCAGGTTGGGACCGAACATGTTCTTCACGTTAGCGGGAAGCGCGATGCCTTTGGATTTAAAGAAAGTCAAAACTCCCGGCTCGAAAAGGATATGCGGCGGAAGATCTTCAATTTTGATTTGAGCGTTGGCTACTGGCGCGGGAACCACTGCCGGAGCCGGGACTGGAGCGGAACGGAATCGGCGTTGAGGAACTGCCCTCGCTTGCCTAGGCGTATTCGCTTTAGCTTTTTGCGCGGTCTGGACGTTCTTGCCTCCTGATAACAGCCAGACCCGGCTGGTTTCAAGATTGTCTGTCCAGACTTCTACCCGGCTGAATCCTTTTAAAAGTTGGCGTATCGCCGTTTCCCAATCATCGGCCTGAATGCGGGCACTGAAAGGAACGGTTTCAAGAGACGGGTCGATGGAAAACAAAATACCGGTTTCTTCCTGAACGTTTCTTAAAACGTCAATCAGGGTCAGGTCCTCAAACTGCAGGCTGATACCATCCGGTGCGGTTTTGGATTTGTAAGTGGGATTGGGTGTAACGGGAGCAGGAGTCACTCTGGGAGCCGGAGCCTGCTCCTGTTTTTTCAAGTCGAGAAAACGCGCATCGGCAGACACCTGCCACAGCACAAACCCGGCTCCAAGTACAATCCCTGTCTGGATAAAACGTTTCATCCCGATCCTCCACATACCGAGAAATATTTCCTAAACCGATTATAGATAAAAAATATTGAAAAGAAAAGCAATAACAACGCAATCAGAGTGGGCAACCCTCAAAACATCAGATATTTCGCCCTTTAACGCTACACTTATTTACTTCTCACAATAACTCTGACATGCCTTGCACAGCGAGAATGTAACTCTTTATACATTCGGGTGCAATCCCCCATTGGTGGGGGGTGCAAAGAGTGTCGAGAGTCGGGACCCACACCTTAAGAGGTGCCGCTCCCAACGTTTCAATATTTAATTACCCTTGTAGAAGACCTCGACATCAGCCAGTGTCGGTCGGTACTCTCCACAGAAGTCATTGCGGCAGGTTGTGGAACCGAAAGCCCCTACCCGACATTGATAGGTAAAGCCAAAATTGCAATAGGTACTGCTGCTACTGGAGCCAAGGTTGGTGTAAAAGTCGTGACCGCCGCCAAAAGTGGGGCCGAAGCTAAGATGGCTATACTGGTAGTAGGGCCCTGTATTTGTTCCGGGTGGAATGTGTTTGAAGTTGTTGGTCAGGGAAAACAGGAAGTTGCTACTGTTTCCCGTATAACCGGTATGATTCCACTGGCTAGCGGCGTATCCACCAATTTTTTTGCCGTTGGTCAAGGTGATTATCGTGACGGTGGCGCCCTTGTTATCACATTGGCTGTGAAATGTTGATGTAGAGGTTCCATCGGTGCTACGGCGGTAGCACAGCAACCAACCCTGGTCCGGTGTGCCGAGCCAGGCGTTGATCTGATCGCCTTCCGCTTCGCTGGCCAGAATTGAATCAAGAAAGCCATCCCAATTTGCCACGAGGCTGGCGGTAGTCCCATCGGGACAGGTCAGGATTGCCGTGCCTTTACCATCATCCGCTACGGAACAGGATGCACTTATGCCATCAGCCCCTGCGGGACCGGTGTCACCCTGGGGTCCTTGCGGCCCGGTAGCACCGGTTGCACCATCGGTTCCATCAGCACCCGCTGATCCCGTAGTTCCTTGCGGTCCTTGTGGACCGGTAGCACCTGTCGCGCCATCGGCACCATCAGCACCAGTTGATCCCGTTGCACCTTGCGGTCCTTGTGGACCGGTAGCACCTGTCGCGCCATCGGCACCATCAGCACCAGCTGATCCGGTAGTACCTTGCGGTCCTTGCGGACCGGTAGCGCCTGTTGCGCCATCGGTACCATCAGCCCCTGCTGATCCGGTAGCACCTTGGGGTCCGGTTGCACCGGCTACACCTTGTGGTCCGGTTGCTCCCACTACACCTTGTGGTCCCGTTGCACCTGTCGGTCCTGCGGGCCCTGTATCCCCTTTTGGTCCCTCCAACAATTCAATGGTATTAATTTGATCTTGCAGATCGACAGTTGTGGTTTGCAGTTCACTCACTGCTTCACGCAATCGCTTGTTGCCTTTCAGTTCGTTTTTTTCATCATTGTCATCCTTTTTATCCTTGCCCTTCTGCGCGAACGCAAGGCTGGAAAAAGTTGGGTCGGCGATCAACACATTGCCGGTCAGGCTAACAATGAAAAACAGAACCGTGAATAGAGGTACGGCTACAGGCAGGCGTCGCATAATTTTACTCCCCATGTAATAGAATTTTAACGATAACCAAAAATTTGTTTTTTATTTGGAAAACATTCCGTCTCAAAAGAAATATGAGAGGAACGAAGCAATACAGAGGCATTGATTACAGTACACAATGGGAATCTAACTCTTTATACATTTGAGCGCAACCCCTCTCATTCGCGGGGGGGGGGTAAAAACTTTTGATAAACCGGCACTTAAGGGCTTTGTGTTTTTTTGTGAATCATGGGCTCTTTGTGGCTTTGGCAAACTCGTCTGCGGCTTCCGCATTTTTTCCCATTGCGGCATAAATATTCCCCAGCATCGAATGCCCTGATTTTGAGCCGGGGTTTCTTTATAAAAGTTCGGAATCCGGCCGGATATTTGGTGGCATTTTGATGAAATGGTTTTTGCTTTCCGGTGAATCCCGACCATGCTATGGTTAAAGTTCAGTCTACTTGGGTTAACTTGTTAATTAAGGATCATAAAATGTTTTTACCGGTTACGGCTTTTTTTGCCCTGGGCACAGGGATTGAGATATACGGATTGAAATTTGTCAGTGATTCGATCAGCATCCTCAATACGGTTTCGTTGATCATGCTCACGTTCCTGGTCGGGATTGTTGTCAGCCGCAGTCACGGCAAAGAGGTCTTTGAGAAAATGCAGAGGCAACTCAAGTCGCGGGAAGCCCCGAACGATGAAGTCCTGAACGGCGCGGTGATGGGTGTAGCCAGTATGTTCCTCATTACCCCCGGGGTGGTGACGGATGTGATCGGACTCCTTATTATGACCCCGCTCACCCGTGGCATGTTCAAACAAATAGCTTTGAATGTTACTAAAAATAGAATTCAATCGGGACAACCGTACTTCTTTTTTAGGGACCACTAGGCGTGGGGCCAATGTGCAGTGACTTTGATTGGCTAAAAAAAGTTGTCTCGGCCCAAAGAGTCTTTGCTACCTGCTACCGGTGGCTAATGGTATGAGGTATTTTCGCCCGCCTCCGCGAAACCTCAGAGACGAACTGCTGGACTTGGACGAAGCTTCCTATGAAGAGGTGCGGGACAGCCTGCAAGACGTTGCCACGGTCAACCGCTATTTAAGCGGATACCGGGTTTTGCTCCACCATGTGGAACCTTTTCTCAAAGCTCATAAAGCCGAGCGTCCGTTTACGGTGCTGGACGCGGCCACAGGTTCTGCCGACCAACCGATTGCTCTCGTCAAGCTGGCGCGCCGTTTGCGTGTGCCTATCCATATCACTGCCATTGATATCAATGCCAAGATGCTGAAACTGGCCCGTGAGGAGATCGCCTCTTTCCCCGAGATTCAACTGGTGCAATGCGATATTCTTTCGTTACCGTTTCGGGAGGAGGGATTCGACCTGGCGGTCAACTCCTTGTCCCTGCATCATTTCAGTTGGGAAAAAGCGGTGATGATTTTGCGCGCCATCTACAAGGCGGGGCGGTTAGGCGTGGTGGTCAATGATCTGCACCGGAGCCGCATCGCGCATGCGGCCATATTTTTACTGACGCGGATCTTTACCCGCAACCGGTTGACCCGTTTTGATGCCCCTGTATCAGTGATGAACGCCTTCACTCCGAAAGAGTTCCACCAACTGGCGCATGAAGCGGGAATAGACCCTTATGAAATCCACCGCCACTTTCCTTACCGAATTGCTTTAGTGGGACACAAAACCCAAAAATGAAAATTTTTGACGTTGTTGTCATTGGCGGCGGACCGGCAGGCTGTGCCATGGCACTCGATCTCAATCGTCGTGGTTATGACGTTGCGCTTTGTGACCAGGCAAAATTCCCGCGTGACAAGGTATGTGGGGAATTTATCAGTCCAGGCGCCGACCCTATTCTTGAGTGGTTGGGTGTGCTGGCTTCCATTGAGGCGTTGGCTCCCAAACGGCTGAAAGGGGTGGCGATCTCTTCTTATGAAAGTGCGGAGTTGGAAATTGATTATCCGGTTTCCACAGAGACCGGTTTGCGACCGAGCAGTTTGTCTGTGCCCCGTTATCAACTGGACGCGTTATTTTTAAAGCAGGTTCAAAACGCCGGTGTGAAAGTTTTTGAACAGCATAAGGTGACGGATTTTATTTTCGATGATGATTGTGTTGCCGGGGTTCATGGCTGGGACGAAAACAAAACTTCTTTTTCCCTGCAAGCTAAACTGGTTGTGGATGCCGGAGGACGCAACGCGGTATCCTTAAGGAAATTCAATTTGAAACAGGAAGGCAACGGCAAGATTGCTTTTTCCGCGCATTGGCAGGGCGTGCGATTGCCGGATGATTATTGTTATATGCATGTCAGTCGACCGGGCTATACGGGAATTTCTTCTGTAGGTAATGGCCGGGCCAATGTGGTGCTGGTGGTGGACCGTTCCGCCCTGGATGGTAAGAAAGCGGAAACGCTTTATCATAATGTGTTGATGAGCAACTGCCGCCGTTGTGAAATGCTTCAGGGTGCGGAACGGGTGGAACCCGTGCGTTCGGTGGAATCTTTGGCTTTCGCGGTCAAGCCGGTTCCCTGTGGCGGACTGGTCCTGGTCGGAGACGCGATGGGATTCATAGACCCGTTTACCGGAGAAGGTATTTACCTGTCATTAAGAAGTTCGCAAATAGCAGGGGAGGTCATTCATGCCGGATTTCAAAACTCAAATTTTTCCAGGAAATTTCTCTCTGTTTATAACGCAAGACGGCAGGAAGAGTTTGGCGACAAGTTTTTGTTGAGCCGGGTTCTGCAATGGCTGATTTATAATCGACCTTTTTGTAACGGGGTGATGAAAAGGCTTTCGACGAATCGGGTGCTCGCTGAAACTCTGGTGGGCGTGATCGGAGATATCCTGCCTGCCAAAAAAGTGGTTTCCATGAAGTTTCTATTGCGACTTCTCTCCACTAGGCGTGGGGCCAACGGGCAATAGCTTTTTCTGGCGAGCAAACGTTCTCTCGGCTCAACGAGCTCTTGCTATCTGCCTCACCTGCTAAGGTGCCACTAGGCGCCAGCGTGACGCTGGACCCAACTGGCAATAGCTTTATTTGGCTAGCAAATAGTTACCTCGGCTGAAAAAGCTCAAAAGCGAGATGCTTCTACCCCTACGGGGCACGAATGCTAAGGTGAAATATCACGGCGGCTCAGCATGACAAACCAAGCCCCACAGGGTCGTCTTCGCGAGCCGCAAAGCGACGTGGCGATCCAGAGTTTCGCTGGATTGCTTCGCTTCGCTCGCAAAGACGGATTATGCAAAGGTCTCGTCAGGGGCAGTTATTAAAGTGTTGCGCTTGAGTATTCAGTCTGCTTGACGGGCAATGCAGTGCTGGCCCCACGCCTAGTGGGGGTTAGCCATTGGTTGTGAGGATAGCTTGAGCGGCGTCCAGACCTTCTTTGGTATTCTCAATCAGGATTTCCAACTCTTCGGAGTCGATGTCCAGCTTGTCGAGAACCCCGTATTCCAGGGGTGCCGTATCTTCCGGTACAATGCTGTTACTGAACTCGTTCTGGTTAGCGAGAAGGTTGGCGGTGGCGAGAAGGTGAGCGATATGTTTTACGTTTCCGCTTTCTCCTGGCGAATCATGATGGATGCGAATGGCATCCACCAGGCCCGGTGAAACCGGCCACCATTTTTCGATGAACCGGGCTCCCAACTCTGCATGGGTGATATCGAAGGTTCCCGCTTCATTTTCCGCGAGAGTGAGGTCTGAGGATTTTATTGTTTTCAGAAACTCGCTGTATTTATCAGGGATCAGGTGGTCAAAAACAAGAATGCCGGTATCGTGCATCAGTCCACAAAGGTAGGCAAATTCGATTTCCTCTTGGGGGACCTTGACCATATAAGCCAGAGAGCGAGTGAGGTAGGCCACTCCCAGCGAGTGGGTCCAGAAGTGAAGTTGGTTGAACCCTTTTGGTTTGAAGAGACCGGGAAGTTTCAGGGAGTAGGCCATATCAAGCACCATCTTTACACCCAGTCTCATAACGGCATCATTCAGGTCTTCGGCCTTTTCCCGTCCGCCACCAAACAAGACGCTGTTTGAGAGCCGGATCAGGCGGCCCGACAAAACAGGTTCTGTTTCAATAATGGCAGAAATTTCCAGGACATCGCAGTCCGGGTCATTGACTTTCCTTTCCAGGTTCGTCAGGATTTCCGGAAGAGGGGGGAGATCGCCTTTCTCCTCAACCAGGGCGAGTAACTTTTCTCTCATACGTTTGCTTTGTTTAGATAGTGAGGGAAAAGATTAGTTAATCGTTTCCTGATAGTGGCTCAAGATTTTTTCCATACGATCCTTCAGGCTCAGTTTTTGTTTCTGATGTTTTTTGTTTTCCAACTCCTGTTCGGGAGTGAAGAGCTTCATTTTGTTGAAGTCCTCAACCTTTTGTTTGAGGGTAGTGTGTTCCTCATAAAGCTCACAAAATTCCGAATTTTCCTGTTTAACTTTTTCAAGCAAAGCGGGATTAATGTTCATGCTTTACGACCTCCTAATTTAATATATTGCTGTTTAGTTCGGCTTCTGATTTTCTGACATAATGGACGGTCAGAGCATCCAGATCAAAACAGGGGCTTGCCTGAAACCGGTTGAAGGCAAGTTGAGCCGCGCTGGCGGCAACTGTTTGATTTTTGACTGGGGCCTGATCGATAAATTTATTTCCCAACTGTGAAGTGAGGAAATCGCCATAAGGTTCTACCCCCCCACCTAAAAATACCGTGGGTTCCTGCGTCAGGTCACATAACTCCTGAGGAGAAACTGCATGGTCGGGGGTTTCTCTGACTAATTTGTCATTCGTATATTTAAACTTTGCTGTATAGACTTCCTTCTTTCTGGCGTCCAGAATTGGGCAAATCGGTTGGGAAACGGGTTCAACTAAATTCGCATAGGCTTCCAGCGTGTTGATGGCCCAGAAAGGTTTTTCTGTGGCCAATACCAACCCTTTAATCAGGCTGACTCCAATCCGGAGTCCGGTAAAAGACCCGGGACCCGTTGTGACGCAAAACCCATCCACTTCCTCAAGTCCTCTGTCCAACTTCCCCAAAACTTCGTCCACCAAAACCAGAAGCTGGTCAGAAAATGTTGAAGAGCCAACAGACTCGGCAATCACTTGTCCATCCTTCAATAGGGCTACACTTCCTTTAGGCGTGGAGGCGTCAAGTCCCAATAGTATCATCGTTTCACAGTCGGGAAAGGAAGGTGGAATGGCAACGAGAAGAACATCAGGCTACTCCTGAAAACTTAGTGTAAACATAGGGTATAGGTGGCGCAAAGTCAATGGGAAAGCGGCTTTTTCGGGCCTCAGAACCGGTAGGCGTTTTGCGTTAAAATTCATGAGTTTAAGGGGGTAAGTAAAAACCGAAAAAGGGGGGATATTTTCAACCTTTTGAAATCATTTGACTTAATAAGTTACTGTTTTTTCGCAAAAATTTTTATGACATTTACTTGATTGAGGAACAAATTTTTTATTACTCATGCAGGAATAGCAGGGTAATTCTTATTCATACTAGGAGGAAGGTTGTTTACATGTTGAAAGATTTGGCTTTATTTGCTTGACAAGTATGGGGTTTAATTTTATGATGAACCTCGATTGCAGGGTAAATCTTATTTTTTGGTTTATTTTGTAAAAGGGGAGATACCAGAAAATAAGGCATTGTGGACTTTTTTTTGGAGGCGAGGCGCGTTATGTTCTTTGAAGTCAGGATTTTCGACGCCGAAGGAGATCTAAAAAAAGTAATATCTCCAAAAAGGTTAAGTAACCGATTTTGGAAACATGGCGAACAGAACTTGATCGACTTTGGTGAAAAAGAAAACCGCTCCCAGGACTGGGACAACCAAAAAGCTGCGAAGGATGAGTATCAACTGGAAGATCGTTGATTGCAAATGCTTTAAATTATTTTGACTGAATAAAAAGGGCATGGAGCCTTTAAGCTCCATGCCCTTTTTTATGTTTTGAGCTTTGGTGTTCTCGGCCCGTTATTTTTTTCATCCTATTCTTATGGAGCCGATTCCCCTATAATCCTAATTTTTATGAATGAGCAGGTTTCTGCTGAATGAAAAACTGAACTTACAGGTTGATTTATGTACATCACGTCTGCGGACCAGCTAAAGATATTTTGCGATAACCTGAAGTCCGCTGAAATTCTTGCGGTAGATACGGAGTTTGTCCGGGAAACGACTTATTTTCACCGTATCGGGTTGATTCAGGTGGGCAGTGGAGAACACTTCGCCGCGATTGACCCCGTTTTGCTTTCGGATTTAACTCCGTTGCTGGAATTATTAAAAGATCCCACGAAAATAAAAATTTTCCATGCCGCACGGCAGGACCTTGAAATCCTGGTGCGTCTCTGTGGTCAGGTTATTCCTCCGGTGTTTGATACCCAAATCGCCGCCGCTCTGGTGGGATGGGGAGCCCAGATTTCCTTTGCGAAAATTGTGCATAAAGCTATAGGGAAAAAGATGCATAAATCTGAAACTTACACGGATTGGTGTCGCCGCCCTTTAAGTGACAGCCAGATTGAATACGCAATTGACGATGTCCGTTATCTGGTGCCGGTTTACCACAAGCTGATCGAACGATTGAAAAAGATGAATCGCCTGGACTGGGTTCAAGGAGAGGTCCAGAATTGGGAAGACCCCAAAACATTTGCCTTGCCGGACCCGCAGAAACGATTCATGAAAATTAAAAACCTGCGTAGCCTGAAACCCAGAAGCCTGACGGTGCTCAAGGAACTTGTAGCCTGGCGGGAAGGGGAGGCTGTTAAACGCAATTGCCTGGCCAAGAATATCATCAGGGATGAAACACTGCTGGAGATTGCTCGCAAAATTCCGCGGGATGTAAAAGCACTATCCGGGTTCCGGGGTTTCCATCAAAGAGAGCTGGGTAAAAGCGGGACATACATTTTGTCCGCGATTGAAAAAGCCATGCAAGTCCCGGAAGCGGACCTTATTGTTCTTCCAGAAAGTAACGGGCATACCACGACCCGGGGAGTTGAAGAATTGCTCTCTGCTTATGTGCAGATTAGATGTGAAGAGTTAAAAATTGAGCCAAGCGTTCTGGCAGATCGAAAGCAGATTCACAGCTTTGTGGCGCACTTCGAACAAAAGCTGGACATGGAAGAACATTTCCTGTTTCAGGGCTGGCGCAAAGAGTTGATAGGTTCTCCCATGCTTGCCTTGTTGAGCGGTAAGGTGGGACTCAAGATTGATTCTTCGGGTCAGGTCCGTTTAACGGAATCGTAAAAAACAGTTTCTGCGGAGAGCATCAGGAATCCGATTGCGGTAGGACGCTTTCCCCCCAGGTTTTATATTCGCCGGACTGTCTTAAGTTGCTTAGATCAGGGTCGCTTTGCATTTGCTTGAATTGTTTATAGCCTTTTTCCACTGCTTTTTGCAGGGCTGACAGTCCGGGTCCCAGTTTTCCCGTCAAAGAATAATAGCAGGCAAAGTTGTAGTCGATCAGTGGGTCCAACGGGAATTTCTTTTGTCCCTCCTGAAGCGTTTTCAATGCTTCATCGAATTCCTTGTTTTTCATATAAGCCGTACTCAGGTTGATGGTGGCCTGCTTGAATCCCTTATGGTGATGCAGGGCTTTTTTGTAGCGGATGATGGCCTCGGCAAAATCCCCTTCCGTGAAAAACTTGTTTCCTTCGTTGTAATGGAATATGCCCATTCGCCTTTCCCGTTCTTCCTGTGAAAGGTTTTCTCCGCCATCGCCATGGCTTCCTTCATTATGACTGCCCTCAGTGTGACTGCCTTCTTCTCGAACTTTTCCTGTAGTGGATGAGGAAGGGCTCTGGCTTTGGGGGAAATAATCTGCGGCGAGAAAAACGATGAGGGCGGTAACACCCAGATGCGGCAGGTATTTAGTGAATGGGGTCATGGGTTCACTGGCACAAAGTGCTTTATTTCATTGATCGAACCTAAAACCGGAGCCTGTTCAATTTCAGCACCGTGGGAGTAAAGGTTGAACACACGGGTGCCTGGGTTGGCCCGGATGATATGTTCCAGTGTGCGCAGATAACTATACATGACCTGGTCCGTAAGCAGGGAATTGCCCTGAGTGCTTTGTACCACCAGCTGTTTTTTCTCCCTGGTTTTTTCCTGATGCAGTTTTTCGAGAGCCGTTCCTCTTGCAACTTTGCCTTGTAGCTGATTGTTGAACTGGGACTGGCTGGCGTAATAGCGGTTCCCGGAAAAGGCGCAATCCTGGCCGGTCAAAAAAATCGGGTCACAGCCAAAATGGATCAACATATCGAGTCCGAGGCAGGCGACCGACCCACCTGCCTGCGTGGTGCCTTTTTCTTTCAAGGCGGATTCATTATCTTTTGAAAGGTTGTGCCCTTCCTTATAAACCACGTAGCGATCACCGGAAAAAATTTTCAGCACGTTGTGGTTGGTGGTTGGCAGAAAGATCAGCTTTGTTTTCCCCGCAGGATAATCGGCAAAGTGTCCGGCACTGTCTATTTGCGGGTCCAGGGAAAATACGTAATCCGGTTGAATATTATTTTTTGCAAGAATGGGAAACGCGGTATCCACACAGGCGATCAGATACTCCTTTTGTAACCGATGCAGGGTGGGGAGAACAAGGTCGAGAGAGGGGCCGGCACTGACCAAAATGCCCGGCTTGCCTTTTTCTGAGTTTTTCAAGACGTTGATGCCTTGAGCATTGGTTACAATTTCACGGTTTAATGAGTAGTTGGTTTTTTCCAGATTGCCGAATATTGCCGGGAACCGACGCTCAAGCAATAACACTTCCAGGGCATTGGTGAGAGAAGGAAAAGTGGGTGGAATACATTTGAACGAGGGCGCGTGAAAAAGAACTTCAAGCTGATCTGCATGGTCTCCGGTAATACGTTCCATCTCCTGAGATATTTCACAGGAAACCTCTGCCTCAT
The DNA here is from genome assembly GCA_018653085.1 of Nitrospina sp. Taxonomy (GTDB): domain Bacteria; phylum Nitrospinota; class Nitrospinia; order Nitrospinales; family VA-1; genus LS-NOB. The sequence goes on along the minus strand of JABIAY010000063.1, from coordinate 29,854 downwards.
CCGATCCATAAATCAAATGAAAACGGCGGTCCGAAAAAATTTGAGTCTGGTCCCGCAATGTCAGGGCCGCTGTGAGAAGCTCCGGGTTGAGCTCTATGACCAGAAGATATCCATCAGGACCGATCTTGTCCAGAACAGCATCAAGATGATAACCGAGCCCAAAACCATATAGACAGACACGGGCTCCGGGTTGCAGTTTTTCGGCGAAACCGCGAGCCTCTTTTCCCGGATCATAACTGCTATGGAGCAAGGTGTTTTCAAAACGAAAGGTGGGTTGACCGGAAGACGCTGTCAGCACTGAAATTTTTTCTGACAAGGTTCCCGGCAGGTCTTGCGACGGGGAAACACATGCTTTCAATGATTTGATGTTTTTTTCGAAGAAATGATTGTCCAACGGGGCGTCTCCGTATTGCGTCTCAACCATCATATCACCAATTGTCTTGCAATCGATTCTGAATTGCTTTAAAAAAATGATCGGACCTTTTTCGATTGAACTGAAGGATTTTTATGTCTGTTTCCTCCCCAAAAACCGCACCAAAAATTCGCGTCCTTTCTGAAGACCTGACTAATCAGATTGCCGCCGGAGAGGTAGTGGAACGTCCCGCCTCTGTGGTCAAGGAGCTGGTCGAAAATGCCATAGACGCCGGGGCAACACAGATTCGGCTGGATATCGAAGGGGGAGGGAAAAAGAAAATCCGCATTATGGATAATGGCATGGGTATGGCTCCGGAAGAATGTCGTTTGGCTTTTTCCCGCCATGCCACCAGCAAAATCTCCCGGTTCGAAGACCTTGAGACCATTCAGTCGCTGGGGTTTCGCGGAGAAGCCCTGGCAAGTATCGCTTCGGTTGCCAAAGTGCGCTGCTCCAGTGCACGGAACGAAAGCGAAGGCGGGAAGTTGATCGTGGTGGAAGGTGGGGAGATTCTGGAAGAAAAAGATTTTGCCTGCCCACAAGGAACGACCATTGAAGTGGCGCAACTTTTCTATGTGACTCCTGCACGCAGTAAATTTTTGAAAGGGGACTCCACAGAATTTTCACACATCACCCAGGTCATCACGCAACAGGCACTGGCTTATCCTGACATCCAATTCCATTTAACCCATAATGGTCGGGAAGTGATCAACACCCTGCCCACCGATCAACTGCATTACCGGATCGCTGAGTTGTTCGGCGCGGACCTGGCCAAATATCTGCTGGAAGTTGAGGCCAAATCGGGGGAATACCAATTGCAAGGTTATGTGTCGAGTCCGGTTTATACACGCTCGAATCGGTCGGCGCAGTACTGCTTTATCAATGGCCGTTTTGTCCGGGACAAAGTTATCCTGCACGCCACGCAACAGGGCTACAGTCACCTGCTACCCAAAGGTCAGCACCCGGTGATGTTCCTTTATCTGACGATGGATCCTCATTTACTGGATGTGAATGTTCATCCTTCCAAAGCAGAAGTCCGTTTCGCGTTTCAACAGGATGTGCATCAATTTGTGGCTCATGGTGTTCGCGATGCGCTGGAAAAAAATCAGCAGATCTCGGTTGACCCGTCCGTGCGGGACGAGGCGGACATTCCTCTGGGGGAACCGGTCCATCGACCGCCGTCTGCACCGCACACGAGCTATCGGGTACCCGCATGGGTGGACAAGTCTCACACTCCGCATCAAGGAGACCTTTCCCGGGCTTTGAGAACCATGGTCGGGCAAGACGCCGATTCAACATCATCTCAAGTCACCTGGTTCGATAAGGCCCCGACACCGGTTGCCAACCTGATCTATTCGGAATTCGAACCGCTCGGGCAGTTGGATCGATCATTCATCATCATGCAGGGCAAAAAAGGGTTGCTGGTGGTGGATCAGCACGTGGCCCATGAAAGAATTTTGTATGAGCGGTTTCGTGGTGCCGCCGAGAACCGCAAAGTCGAAGTGCAGAAACTTCTGTTCCCTCTTGCCATCGCACTTTCTCCAGGGGAATCGGAACTACTGCATCCCCACCTTCAGCGATTGCTTGATTTGGGATTAGAACTGGAATCTTTTGGAAAGAACGAGTACCTGCTCCGGTCGGTTCCGGCGATACTTAAAAACGGCGACCACGAAAAACTTCTGCGGGAAACCATTGAGCTCCTCCCCAAAGGAACTCATGAAGATGTTCTCGATGAAAAATACGAACAAGTCCTCATAATGATGTCGTGCCGAAACGCCATCAAGGTCAACCACACTCTCAACCTCGACCAGATCAGGAAATTGATCTCCGATCTGGAACAGACTTCCATGCCCTACACCTGCCCGCACGGAAGACCCATCTCCCTATTGTTCGATATCGACGATATCCTGAAAAAATTCTTAAGAAAATAACCCTCTAGCGAGGGAAGCAAAGAAAACAATTTTTAACCACAGATTCGCACAGATAAACACAGATGTGTTTAAACTTGTCCCTTGTCAGGGGGGGGACTTCAAATTCTTTTACCCCACGCTTTAGCGGCTCGCGAGTGGAGCGAGCGTCTGCCGTAAGAGTTGCTACCGGCGGCTCGCCGGTCAGCCGCGGACGGTGATTTTTTTTATATTTTTTGCGAGTTTTTGTAGTTTTACTGCGGTTTGGGCTTTTTCTAATTTACGGGGAACTTTTTTGGCGGCGGTGATTCGGGATCTTCGGGTGTTATTAAACATCCATTCTAAATCCAGCAGGTACTTTTCCCGGTTAGGACGACTGGATTTTCGGAATAAGGTGAGGAGTTTTTGTTCTTCCTTGCTGGTCGTTACCAGGTTGTCGTTCAATGATCCTTTGATCATCAACCGTCCTTCATCAATTCCTCCGCCGATCACTTCAGCATTTCGGATTGTGGCTGGCGGTTTTTCCTGATCCGGGGTATTCAGGTCTTCGAGAAGGATTTCAGTGGTAAGGAGGCGGTCCAGTGACACTTTCCCCAGTTTGGCAAGTTTGACCATAACCGAAACCGGAGCGTCTCTTTCTCCTGCCTCATACCTGACATAGGTTCTGAACCCGATTTCCAGAACTTCCGAAAGGGCCATCTGGGTGCAGTTGAGCTTTCTCCTGATGGTCCTTAAGTTTTTAGAGAGAATTGTCATGATGTTGCGCCTCTTGTTTGCTCAGGCTAGTTCAATGCCATTTTTTCTTAAAAACTTGGTCGCCTCATCAATCCAGTACTGCTCTTTTTCGAGTTTATAGTCCGGCAGGTCTTTGGAAGAGCCGACAATGCTTTTCATATAGTCGATGGCTTCCTGTTTTTTGCCTTTCTTGTCGAGAAGACGGGCGTAGTGGTAATAAGCTTTAAAGAAGTGGAAGGAGTTGATGACTTCGCCATACGCCTCCAGGGCTTTTTCTTCATTGCCGGATAACCGGTAGCATTCTGCCAGCCCGAAAATCGCATTGCCATAATCGTATTTTTTGTCAATGGCAGTCAGTTTTTCCAGAGCCGTCGCGGCTTCTTCATAGTTGTTCTGTCCGTGATAGCATTTGGCCAGGCCATAGCGGGCTTCCATCATTTCCGGATCGCGCTGGATGGCTTCCTCAAACTGGGGAATTGCCATATCGTATTTTTTCTGCTCTATATAGACCTGACCCAGCTTTTCATAATGATAGGCCTTGTGGAACTTCCCGATCAGGTCTTTGAGTTGCAGGGTTTCTTCTGTTTCAACTTCCCTGCGGATGGGAGTGGGGGCAGGGCCGGGACTTCCAGGAACTTTAACTCCCACACGGTTTTTCACTACAAAGAAATAGGCTACCGCCCCGACAGGGAAAAGAACGATCATGATGACGATCCATATGAAATGTTCACGGCGTTGAATACAGTCCATGCACATCCAGACCATGAAGCCGGCGGCGGCATATATAAAAAAATCAGTCAAGTTAACCTCGCGCTATTAATTCAGGGGATTTGATTCTGGACAGGAGAGCCAATTCTCCATCAGGTCTCAACAACTTTATTCGCCTCATCAAGGAGGACGACCTGAGCTTCGTAGCTTTCCTGGCTTGTATCAATCATACCATAAGCCACGACAATGATGCGATCATTAATCTGGGCCAGACGCGCGGCCGCGCCATTGATTGAAAAGGTTCCGGACCCCCGTTCGGCGGTTATGGCATAGGTGATGAACCGGGTTCCAGTGTTAATGTTATAGATATGGACTTGTTCAAGAGGCAGAATGCCGACTCTATCCAACAGGTCTTCATCAATGGCGATACTGCCTTCATAATCAATTTCCGTAGCCGTTACCCGGGCACGGTGAAGTTTGGATTTAAGCATTGTTCTTTGCATCAGAACTCCTCGATAATGCAATTGTCAATAAGCCGTGACGGGCCGACTTTCACCGCAAGGGCGATCAGCGTCCTTCCACGAATTTGTTCCTTTTCTTTGAAACTTTCTGGATCACAAATGGAAATATAGTCGATCTCGCATGCCTCTTTCTCTGCCAGGCATTGCCGGATTGAATCGCTTATAGCTTTTGCCGATGTGGTTCCACGTCGAATATTGTCCTGAGCCTCTTTAAGGGATTGCGACAAAGACAGCGCCGTTTGTCTCTCTTGAGATGACAAATAGCGGTTCCTGGAACTCATGGCAAGGCCATCGGATTCCCGCACAAGGGGTACACGAATGATGGCAACATCAAGGTTCAAATCTTTCACCAGTGCTTCGATGACAGCCAACTGTTGCCAGTCTTTTTCGCCAAAAAACGCATTATGGGGGCGGACGATATTGAAAAGTTTTAATACTACCGTGGTGACGCCCTTGAAAAGGTCGGGCCGACTTTTTCCGCATAAATGTTCGCTGATGTTTTGCACTTCCACATAGGTTTTGTAACCTGCCGGATACATCTCCTCTACGGTGGGATGAAACAGAATGTCCACCCCGGCGGCCTCCAGTTTTCCGATGTCGCTATCCAACTCACGCGGATAGGAATCCAGATCCTCATTGGGACCAAACTGGGTTGGATTAACAAAAATACTGACTACGGTTCGGTCGCAGGACTCCAATGACCTTTTGATCAGTTTTAAATGGCCTTCATGAAGGCACCCCATGGTAGGCACGAATCCTATTGTCAAATTCTGTTTGAGCAACGATGCGGAAATCCCTTTCATCTCGGCGATGGAGGACACCCTGGTTATCGTTTCCTGCCTGTTTTCAGTCCTAATCATTGACTTGTTTGAGTACCCCCTGTTTTGACTGGTAGGTATGTTCCTGCCCCGGAAAGGCTTCGTCCCTGACTTCCTGAATGTATTCGGAGACCGCGCTCTTCAGGCTATCAGCCAGTTGGGCGTATTGTTTGACAAATTTGGGTACGAAGTCCTGATTCAGTCCGAGAAGGTCGTGAAGAACCAGAATCTGGCCGTCACATTTGACGCCTGCGCCAATTCCAATAGTAGGTATCTTTAGTTCCGCCGTGATTTCCTCTGCCAGTTCACCCGGAATGCCTTCCATAACCAGAGCGAAGATGCCTGCATTTTGCAGATCGCGTGCGTCCTGCCTGATTTGCCGGGAGTCGAGATAGTTTTTCCCCTGCACTTTATAGCCGCCGAACTGATGCACCGATTGCGGGGTCAGGCCAATATGACCCATGACGGGAATGCCTGCCTGAACAATCGCCTGAACCCTGTCTGCCATGTGGGCTCCGCCTTCCAGTTTGACAGCGGATGCTCCCCCTTCCTGGACCAGTCGGCCGGCGTTGGTAACGGCCTGCTCCACCGAAACCTGATAGGACATGAAAGGCATGTCGCCTACCACCAAAGCGCGTTGTGCACCTTGTTTTACTGCGCGGGTATGGTCGATCATATTTTCCAGGGTTACGGAGAGGGTATTCTCATGGCCGAGAGAAACCATTCCTAAGGAATCTCCAACGAGAATAATGTCTATGTCCGTTGCGTCCAGAAGTTTGGAGAAGCTGTAATCGTAGGCGGTCAGCGCAGTGATTTTTCTTCCTGAATTTTTTCTCCCTGAAATATCAGGGACAGTGACAGGCCTGCTTTGCATGATTTTTTAAGAGGGTACGGCTTGGACTTAACGGCGGGGGGAATCCAAAAGAAACCATCGGCAAATGCCGTGGGAGAAGCGTAACATTTAGGAAAAAACGAGTTGCAAATTTTAGAGCCCCTATGGGGTCCCCGAATTGCGTTTTTCCTGATTTATGAAGCTTGCTCCGTCCCGGTCCGTTAGGATCCAAGCGGGTTATAATATTCTCTACCTATTCTATGGCTGTTGATCTTGTTAATCAACTCTTCCAGGTCACATTTTTTCTCAACAAAGTCGATCTCATTGGTATTTATGACTAAAAGCGGTGTTTCGGAGTAGTAAAAAAAGAAATTATTGAAAGCCTTGTTCACCGAATCGAGGTAATCGGGGTCCATAAAAGCTTCATAATCCCGACCCCGTTTGGAAACTCTCTTCAGCAGTACTTCTGTGTTGGCCTGCAAAAAAATGACTAAATCGGGTTTTGGAGCTTTGGGTCCGATCAAATTAAAAATTTGTTCGTACAGGCGGTATTCGTGATCTTCAAGGTTGAGTTGGGCGAATACTTTGTCTCGTTGAAACAAGTAGTCAATCACAACCACCGAGTTGAACAGGTCTCTCTGCGCCAGCTCCTGATATTGGTTGAAACGGTTCAGTAAAAAAAAAATCTGGGTTTGAAAGGAGTAGGCTTCCTGATCCTCATAAAATTTGGCGATGAAGGGATTGGTATCGTTATCTTCCAGAATCACCCTGGCCCCATATTGTTCTCCCAGGAGATTGACCAGTGACGTTTTGCCTGCGCCGATGGAACCTTCAACAGCAATGAATCTGGGCTCGATGGTTTGATTTGCCATTTTACTCTGATCAACCTGCTTTTCGCTGATTGAAAATCTCCTTGATGGTGAGTTTCAGTTCCATGAAGTCGGATGATTTGATGACCGTGGCATCTGAGGCCCAGGCACTGAAACCCTGTTTGTAACGGCCATGAGCCGAACAGAGTATTATGGGGACATCCCCTTTTTCATCCTTGATCTTTCGCATGAGCTCAATGCTGTCTTCTGCGGGATTCTTGATGTCCAGAATAACAAGGTCCTGATTATCTAGTTTTTGCATGGCTTCCTCTCCAGTGGCAGAAACTGCAACCTGGTAACCATCGAGTTCTTCCTTGTAAAGGGACTTGATGTTTTGTTCGTCATCGACAACGAGAATTTTTTTCATCTGTCTATTTGATTTATTGGATTCAGTTCGAGAAACACTAGTTGTTTATAATAATCGGGCTTGTTTTGCAACGCTAAATCCCACCAGTGGGTTTTATTCCCCAGGGCTTGCCACGGCTTTTTAAATAACACTTTATTGAGGGTACCTCATCCGCTTGCGGCAGAGTTGTTTATTGGAGACAGGCTCTAACTCCTTGTTGAACCGATGTTTCAGGAGCGAAGGGATTTCTGATAAAGGCGTGAATACTGTTTGGCGGAAGCATCCCAACTATTATCTTTCGCCATCCCATTTAGCATGAGGTTTTTCCAGGTTTCGGTTTGGTCAAAATAGGCTAAGGCTTTCTGTAGAGATTTTAGGAAATATTTTGCCTCGGGAACTTTAAATTTGAATCCGGTTCCCGTTTTACCGTTGAACTCCTGAACAGAGTTTTTCAAACCGCCGATGTCCCGAACGATAGGAACCGTGCCATATTTCAGCGCATACATCTGGGTGAGTCCGCAAGGCTCATAGTTGGAGGGCATGAGTAGCATGTCACTGCCTGCAAGAATACGATGCCCCAGGGGTTCGTTGAACTTCAATGCTGTTGCGATGCGGTCCGGCCGATCCTGACTCCATTGCAGGAAAAAAGATTCGTATCGGCTTTCCCCTGTCCCCAGGATCAATAAAGCGATGTCCTGTTCATCCAGCGCATTCTGGATTTCCATGATCAAGTCGATGCCCTTTTGCTCGGAAAGCCGGGTGATCATGCAGAGAATAGGGGTCTTTTTATTGAGCTGAAGTGAAAACATTTTTATCAGGTCTTCCCGGCATTGTTTTTTTTGTGCCAGAGATTCAGGCCCGTAGTTGGCCGGAATCAAAGGGTCGGTTTCCGGGTTCCATACGGTGTAGTCGACACCGTTCAAAATTCCATGCAGTTGGCGGTTTTGCAAAATTCCTTCCATACCAAAACCCAGTTCAGGGGTCTGGATTTCCTGGCTATAGGCGGGACTCACTGTTGTCAGGGTATCGGCAAATACCAATCCGCTCTTTAAAAAACTGATTTGGCCGTAAAACTCAATGTCTCCTTCTCTGAACAGGGATTCATCCAGTCCGGTTACCTCCAACTGGGAATGCGGGAAGTTGCCTTGATAACCTAAATTATGAATGGAGAAAAACGTTTTTGTTTGAGCAAACCAGGGGTCGGATTTTAAATATACCGGGATCAGTCCGGTGTGCCAGTCGTTGCAATGGATGATGTCTGGTTTGAAATCGAGTTTTTTTGCGGCTTCCAGGACGGCCTGGCAAAAATAGGCGAACCGCTCCACACTGTCGGGGTAATCCGAGCCGGGTTCGCCATAAAGATGCTCGCGGTTATAGTAATCGTCATGCTCAATCAGATAAACCGGAACACTATCCGCTAGCTCTGACTGAAACAGGGTGCCTTTCTGGTCGAAGCCGGGAATGTCCAAGTCCACGTTGAGTGGGCGTATATCTGCTCCCGCTTTGGAGGTGCAGGGGTATTTGGGCATGATGACCCGGATGTCGTGACCGAGTTTTTTTAAGGCTGGGGGCAATGCTCCACTGACATCTGCCAGTCCACCGGTTTTGGCGAAAGGATGGACCTCGGTCGAGACAAAAAGAATTTTAAGTTTCCGGCTCATATTTATGGAAGCACTTTATGTAATGAAAGGTGAAAAGTCAAACGCTGACCCACCTAAAAACATTGATTGCCCAGAGATTAATACTTATAATCGAAGCATCCACTAAGCGGTTATTTGTGCAATATTTTTCCTGCGCCAAGCGGAAGTGGTATTAAGTTTTAGTTTTTATGCAAAAGCAACCCCCTCAATCCCCCTTGTCAGGGGGAGGCACAGTTCCCCCCTGATAAGGGGGGCTAGGGGGGTTAAAATGGTCCTCTTATTTGCGAGAAACAATGAAAAACGCAAAAATTGTTTTGGGTGTCTCTGCCGGTATAGCCGCCTACAAGGCTGTAGAGTTACTGCGCCTGTTGGTAAAAGAAGGGGCCGATGTGAGGGTTGTCATGAGCGCCAATGCCGGACAATTTGTCACCCCCTTGACTTTCGCAGCGCTATCCGGGAATCCGGTCACTCATACATTATTTGATTCTGAAAACTCCGCGAATATGGAACATATCCGTGTTGCCGAGAATGCGGACCTGTTGGTGGTGGCTCCGGCAACGGCCTCCATGCTGGGGAAAATGGCACATGGCCTCGCCGACGATGCCTTGTCAAGTTTGCATTTGGCATTTAAGGGCTCGGTACTGGTTGCTCCGGCTATGAATGATGGGATGTGGGCGCATCCGGCGGTGAAGGAAAATATTGACCTCTTGAAATCGAGAGGTGTGGAGTTTGTCGACCCCGAATGCGGAGAACTTGCTTGTGGAGTGATAGGGCCTGGGCGTTTGGCTGAACCTTCCGTTATTCTTGACAGGGTAAGGGGGTACTTTGATCAGCGTAACGACTTGAACGGCATGCGCTTTCTCGTAACCGCCGGGCCGACTCACGAGCCTATCGACCCTGTGCGGTATCTATCTAATCCTTCTTCAGGAAAAATGGGCTACGCGATTGCCGAACAGGCAAAGGCCAGGGGAGGGGAAGTGGTTCTCATCAGCGGGCCCACTTCTTTACAGCCTCCTGCAGGTATAAATTTTAAGTCGTGTAAAACGGCTGGCGAGATGAACGGTCTGGTTCAGGAGCACCTTGAAAACTGCGATGTTTTGATCATGTCTGCCGCAGTGGGTGATTTTGCCGCTGAAAAACTGGAAAAGGAAAAAATCAAAAAACAGGCAACTGAAGGTCTGGTTCTCAAACTGGTTGCCAATAAAGATATTCTGCTGGAAGTGGCGCGCCGTAACTCAGGCAAGCTGGTGGTTGGTTTTGCGGCAGAAACCCAAAATCTGGTAGAGAGTGCTTTAGAGAAAATGCGGAAAAAGAATCTCGACCTCATTGTTGCCAATGATATCAGCGCACCGGGAATCGGATTTCAATCCGACTCCAATCAGGTGACGATCATTGACCGTGAAGAAAATATTGAAAACCTTCCCCTCAAACCCAAGCGGGATATTGCCGATCTCCTGCTCGATAGAATTCTGTCCCGGCTTAAAAGGTAGTATTTATTTTGCAGAGGCACTTTTAGCGCAACGAAAACCCACGGTGGTATTCCTCACGTTGGGTGCGGTTGCGTTGCGGTAGGTCAGGTTGATATCGTTATGGAGTTTGCTTCTCCAGTTCCCCCCGCGAATAACTTTATATTGTCCCTTTTCAGGACCCTGCGGGTTTTCTTTTGGAGAAAACAGGTAGTATTCCGGATCGTGCCAGTCATGAACCCATTCGGAAACGTTTCCGGAAAGATCATAAATGCCATAATCTGACTTGCCTTTTTCATAGGAGCCTACCGGGGTGGTTTTCATCTTCTCTTCGTTATAGTTCAGCTTTTCAGAGTCAGGCGGGGTATTCCCCCAGGGGTATGCGACCGGACGTTTGCCCCGGCCTGCTTTTTCCCATTCCGCTTCTGTGGGTAGCCTTTTTCCACTCCACTTGCAATAGGCCACCGCATCTTTCCAGGAAGCACCTACCACAGGTTGCCGGTCTCCATTAAAATCGGGTTTTTCCCAGCCTCTGGGTTTTTTAGCTCCGGTCGCGTCCACATATTTTTTATACTTTTCATTGCTTACTTCAAAAATGTCTATATAGAACGCATCAAGCTTGACCTCATGGGCCGGATCTTCAGGACCCAGAGTGTGCCGGTCGGTGTTGAACAAGTCATGGGGTCTGAGTTCTATCAGAGATCTCTTGCTCCCCATTTGGGATTTCCCGGCTGGGATGAGACTCATGTCTTCGGACATTTCGGCGGCGAAACCAGGTGAAACCATGCTCAGTGATAAAAGGACGAAAAGAATCTGTATCATTTCAATAGAGTTTTTAAGTTTTAAAAAGTGAAACTGGATTATAGGCAATTGTGCCTTGCAGTTCAATCACGAATAACAATACAGCATAGGCGTGATCAACCGGGTTAAAAGCATTGGAGATTGACAGAGTTAACCATAAGTAATAAAATTTAAGTTCACCCATAAATCAGGTTTTTTTAATCCTTTTGGCAAAATTCGCCGATAATTAGATAATGGACAGGCCTAAAAAAGAACCGATAACTTTAAAGCAGAGCCAGGACAGTAAATTGTGCCTGAATTGCGGGTTCCCCAATCGCAATACCGACCCCCAGTGCATGTATTGTCGGTCCAGCCTGATTGAAGATAGCGGGTTGTTCAACTGGATTCGTCAGACCTACTACATCCTCCGCTGGCGGTGGCAACTCAAGCAAAAGCGCGACAACTTGGAAGAAAGCAAAACCCCGGTTTACCGTTCTTTTGGTTTCTTCATCATCGGTGTGGTTTTAAGTGGAGTGGGTATTTTTGTCTTCACCACTGCCATGAGCCAGAACTCTTTTTCCAGTGGACTGATTGCCCTCCTTCTGATTGGCTACGGTGTGGTCACCCTGAAAACCCTGTTCAGCAATAAATAAAGAGCCTTTTCCCCCAGAAGCATTCTCCGTCTTTTCCAACGAGTGCTGTTAGACTCGGCCCCTGAATATGTGTATCCTGATAGAGTATATTTTTTAGCCTGGGTTCAGTATGCCAGATCATAAATCCACAAATAAACAAAATATAACCCTTCCGGTTAAGGGTATGAGTTGTGCCAGTTGTTCGGCACGGATCGAAAAAAAAGTTGGCGAACTGGAAGGGGTGGACTCCGTTCATGTCAATTTTGCCGCAGAAGTGGCTACCATCGAGTTTGATCCGCAAAAAATACCTGCAAGCCAGTTCCCCAAAACAATCGCAAAACTGGGATTTGAAGTCCCCCGACTGAATAAGGCGTTTCCTGTAGAAGGCATGACCTGTGCCTCTTGCGTCTCACGGGTCGAGAAAAAACTTGCCTCGCTGGAAGGGGTCCATAAAGTAGATGTGAACCTGGCTACCGAACAGGTATTGGTCGACTACATCCCGGCCCTGGTCGATTTTGAAGTTTTGAGATTGGCTTTGGAGCAGGCAGGCTACCGCCTTTTACCATCACAGGAAGAATCTGTTTCCTCGGATGATGATGAAGCGCGCCATCTTAAACATCTGGCTCAGCTTAAACAGAAGCTGATTCTCAGTGGGCTCATCAGTCTGGCTGTCATGTTTTTTTCCATGCAGTCTTTATTCGATATCGAATGGAAGAATGTTCTTTTGTTTATTCTGGCTACTCCGGTACAGTTTTTTTGCGGCTGGCAGTTTTACCGGGGGGCGGTGAACGGATTCCGTCACGGTTACGCCGACATGAACACGCTCATTGCCGTGGGCACATCCTCTGCCTATTTTTACAGTATTTTCGCTACCCTTTTTCATGTTTCCGAAGTCTATTACGATACATCGGTCATGATCATCACGCTGGTTCTGCTTGGCCGCTGGATGGAAGCGTGTGCCAAGCATAGTGCTTCTTCCGCGATCAAGAAGTTGATGGGACTCCAGCCCAAAACCGCCCATGTTGAAAGGGATGGCAAGGAGCTTGAAATCAGCGTGGACGATTTAGTGATGGGGGACATTGTTCTGGTCCGGCCCGGAGAAAAAATTCCTGTGGACGGAATTCTGACTAATGGGCAATCTTCCATTGATGAATCGATGTTGACCGGTGAAAGTGTTCCGGTGGAAAAAAAATCCGGTGATGAAGTGATTGGGGCGAGTATCAACAAAACCGGATTTTTTAAAATGCAGGTGACCCGTATGGGAAAAGATACTTTATTGGCGCAGATCATTCATCTGGTGGAACAGGCGCAGGGGTCGAAAGCACCGGTACAAAGGCTGGCGGATAAAATTGCCGCAATCTTTGTGCCAGTAGTGATTGCTCTGGCTCTTCTGGCTTTCGCATTCTGGTGGGGCTTTGGAGATTCTTTGGGTCCCTTGCCGACTTCACCATTTCTCTTTGCCTTGATGATATTTATTTCAGTAATGATCATTGCCTGCCCCTGTGCGTTGGGCCTTGCCACTCCTACCGCGATCATGGTCGGAACCGGAAAGGGCGCGGAAATGGGTATCCTGATCAAGGGCGGTGAGGCTTTGGAACAGGCTGAAAAACTGGATACGATTGTGTTTGATAAAACCGGAACCCTCACCAGCGGCAAACCGGAAGTGGCGGATGTGCTTTTGTCTCCCGGAGCCGTATTGGATACGGATAATTTGCTGGTGCTGGCGGGTTCTCTGGAAAAAAACTCGGAGCACCCTTTAGCCCAGGCTGTGGTTTCTGAAGTGAAGAAGCGCGGCCTCAGATTTAAAGCACTTGCTGATTTTGAGGCTTTGCCCGGTTTCGGAGTACAGGGAACGATAGAGGATAAAAATATTTTTCTGGGTAACATGAAGTTAATGGAAGAAAAGAAAATTGATTTTTCCAGGGTGAGAGATGACCTGGAAAAGTTGACCGGGCAGGGAAAGACTCCCATGATTTTAAGTGTTGATGGGAATGTTGAAGGCATCATCACTACCATCGATGCATTGAAACCCTATGCGAAGGAAACCGTTCACCATCTCAAAATGATGGGATTAAAAGTGATGATGGTGACAGGGGATAACCGGAAAACTGCGCAGGCAGTCGCCCGAAAACTGGAAATAGATGATGTGGTTGCGGAAGTCCTGCCTGCACAAAAGAGAGATGAAATTATGAAGCAGGTGGCGCAGGGACGTAAGGTGGCGATGGTGGGCGATGGTATTAATGATGCTCCTGCGCTGGCTGAGTCCACAGTGGGCATTGCTTTGGGGAGCGGCACGGATGTCGCGATGGAGGCATCGGACATCACTCTGGTTACTTCAGACCTTCGGGCTGTGCCCCAGGCCATTGAGCTGAGCAGAAAAACACTTGCGAAAATCAGGCAGAATCTTTTCTGGGCTTTCTTTTATAATGTGCTGGGAATTCCTATCGCGGCGGGGCTCCTGTATCCTTTTTATGGTGTCCTCTTGAAACCTGTGTTTGCCGCTGTGGCAATGTCTTTGAGTTCTGTTTCGGTGGTTGGAAACTCTCTTTTGCTCAAACGCTTTTCTCCCTCCAAATTTTAGTTTGCTAAGGTGGTTTGTGGCTCCGCAAAAAAGAATTAAAAGGTCTTTTTTATTTTCAGTAGTGACGGTCTTTTTCTTTTTCGGGTTTATCGAACTGATTCTCAGGCTTTCCGGGTTTGAGCCGGTATTCCACTATAAAGACTATGCAATCCCTTCCTGGATGGAAGAGCTGGACCCTGTGGTATTGGAAAAATACCAGAAGTTTGTGGCCGGGCAGGGGTTCGTGAATGAAGATGCCCATGCCTACCAGTCTGATTTGCGCTACGGTTATAAGCTCAAACCCAATACCTCGATTACGGTCAAAAACTATTCATCAGCCTTTGTGGTGGACAAACTTCCTCCCTGGACAATTGTTTCCGGCTCCGAAGGGTTTCGCGTATCTTCAAGCGGTGAAGCTGGAACCGCAGAAAAAACCCTGCATGTACTGGGAGACTCCAGCAGTTTTGGCTGGGGTGTGGACTATGAAAAAACCTATTCATCCCTGCTGGTTGAAAAACTAAATGTTTCATCCGGTCGTTTTAAACTGCGGAACCTGTCCCTTCCCGGTTTTTCCTCTTTCCAGGGAAAATTGCTGTGGCAGGAGTTGGGCGAGGTGAAAAAAGGCGACTGGGTCATCCTTTCCTTCGGGTGGAATGATTCCTACCCTTCGTTGCAAACAGATCGCCAACAATTTAAATCGCGAAACTCCCTGGCTGGAAAAATCAGCTGGAATATGAGACAAGTTTTACTTTTTAGATGGATGAGGACGTGGCGTTTGCCCGAACCGGTCCGTACGCAAAAGAAGGGTGTGCGGGTACCTGTAAAACAATACCGCAAAAACCTTGAGGCCTTGATAGAGGGCGTCCGGGAAAAGGGGGCTAAGCCGGTGCTGGTCAGCGTCTGCAATTTTGCTGAATACCGGGAGACAGCGAAGCAAACCGCCGAGACTGAAAAAATTCCTTTTTTAAATGTTCCTTCAGCGCTGGAGTCTTTTTTGCCTACCGTTCACGATAAGTTTCCCGATCAGTTTGTGGCCTATTACGAGGCTTATGGCGAGAGGTTGGAAACCAATCCCATGCTGGCCTTTTTGTTCCCGGACCGTTGCCACCCGAATGAAATCGGACATGGTTTAATGGCTGAAGTTCTCTTTGAAACCTTCAAGGGAGAAACCCGCTAAACTCTCCATGCCTTGGGACAGGTAAGGGGTCTTGTCCTGATCTACGAGGAGTCCTTCGATCCCTTTCAGCGAAGCGATGAAAGCCATGCCTTCCTTCGCGCCCATGACGAACAAGGCTGTGGAAAGGGCGTCTGCATCCATGACCGTTTCGGCGACTACCGTCGCGGACATCACGCCTGTGACCGGGTATCCTGTTTTGGGATTGAGGATGTGGTGATAGCGGGTGCCCTCATGGTCAAAATATTTTTGATAGTCACCGGATGTGGCGACGGCTTTTCCCGAAAGAGAAAAGCCTGCCAGAATCGCTTCGGGTTTTCTGGGATGTTGCAGGCCAATTTTCCACGCTGTTTGATCGGGCCTTAATCCTAGAGTTTTTAGATCACCCCCGGCATTGATGAGAGCATGATGGATATTTGATTCCAGTAATATATTTATTGCCCGGTCCACGGCATACCCTTTGGCAATCGCGCCAAGATGCAGACCCATCCCTTTTTCCGTTAAAAACACAGTCTGATTTTCCAAGCGGATTTTTTTGTAGTCCACTTTGGAAAGTTTTTGTTCAAGTATTTTTTTGTCAGGCAGGGAAGTGTGCTCGCCATCAAAATCCCAAAGCTCCTGAACGGGTTCCAGACTTATATCCAGAGCTCCATTAGTTTGTTCGGCCCAATAGAGAGCCCGGCTGATGACAGCCAACACTTCGGGAGATACGGATACCGGTTCAAGGCCGGCAGACTGGTTGATTTTTGAAATCTCCGAACCAGGGATACGGGTGCTCATCAACCCTTCCATTCTTTGAATTTCGTTGAAGGCACTCTGAATGGCAAGCTCAGCGGTGTCTTTATTTTTTTCGAAAACGGAAATCTCGACAAGGGTTCCCATCAAAAACTGGGATCTGCGGTGTATAGGAGGTTCTCCACAACCGGAAACGAAGATCAGTAAACCGAGCAGGATAATTAACCCGCATATTGTGTGAGTAAAAGGCTTAACCCCCCTGGCCCCCCTTATCAGGGGGGAACTGTCCTCCCCCTGATAAGGAGACCTTTGAGTAACCCAAGATTCTTCGTCACGTTGTTCCTCAGAATGACAAAATGGCTCTTTATTGTCATCCTGAGCTTGTCGAAGGATCTCGGGGTTATGCAAAGCTTTCCTTTTTGTATTTCGGAAAATATTGCGGGACGGGTGGAACATCATGGTTCTATCGGTCGAATCCAGAGACCAGAACTTCGCGGTTGTAAGCGGCAACAACTTCCCCTCTATTGACCATGCCGACCACCCTTTTGGGATCGTTCAGGCGGACTACGGGAAGCTGTTCCACATCCAGCTTGGCGAACAATTCCATAGCCTCGTTGAGGTTGTTTTCCAGTGTGAGAGTCATCACCGACGTGACTTTCAAATCGTTGGCGACTACCAGGTCGGCCAGGTTTTCTTCAAAAATCATTTCCCGAACCATATGGAATGACAAAATACCGGACATCTCTCCCTGGCTGTTTACTACGGGAAAATAAAAGTTCTTGGAATAGGATATGGTTTCCAGGATTTTCCTGAAAGGCATGGCTTCGGGAATCGTCGTGACATCCAGGCTTAAAACATCACTGACTTTTATGGCGTTGAGAATGGAAACCTCCCGGCCATGTTGGATGTTGATGCCTTCCTTCAGCAGTTTCTGAATATAAATGGAGTTTTTGTCGAAGTTGCGAAAAGTATAGGCCGAAACAATGCAGGTGATCATGATCGGCAAAATGATGGTGTAATCGTTGGTCAACTCAAACAGCATCAGAATATTAGTCAAAGGAGCCTGCATGACTGCCCCTGCTACGGCACCCATCCCTACCAGCGCATAGGTTTCGGGAGAGGCGGTAAAACCCGGATTGATCGCATGCACCAGAGTTCCATAGGCCGCACCCAGCATGGCACCAATAAACAGGGCAGGAGCGAACACTCCACCCAACCCTCCTGAACCCAGTGTTACGGAGGTGCTGATGATCTTCAAAAAAATCAGCGCGAATGCCAGTCCCCAAAAGATCTCTCCGGCCAGAGCCTGTTCCATAAAACCGTAGCCGTTTCCCAGAATCGCCGGAGATAACAGGGAGAGGAATCCAACGATCAGACCTCCGAGAGCGGGCTTCAAAGGTTTCGGAATATGAACCTTCTCGTCAAAAATTTCATGCGCCTTGAAATAGGCGATTGTGAATAACTTTGAAACCACTCCGCACAGGAGCCCCAGAAATAAATAGAAAATAATTTCCGAGTAGCTGACCAATTCATGAACCGGTACGTGGAAAGTGATTTCGTTACCCTCAAGGGCTCGACCCGTGGCTGTGCCAATCACCGAGGCGACCACGATGGGACTGAACGTATGGATGGTGAAGTCAGTCAGGATGATTTCCAGAGCGAACAGCACCCCTGCTAAAGGAGCATTGAAGGAGGCGGCGATTCCTGCCGCCGCTCCACAGCCGACCAAAATCTGCACTCTCTCATGGGAAAGGTGAAACATATTACCGAGAGCCGAGCCAACCGCTGAGCCGATCTGAACGGTAGGGCCTTCCCGTCCTGCTGAACCACCGGATCCAATGGTAAGTGCTGATGTGGTGGAGCAAGTCAGCAAGGTGCGTTTGCGAATCTTTCCCGCTTTTAGGGCGACTGCGTGCATGACCCGGTGAACTCCGTTTTCTTTAACGGCATCGGGGAAAAAATGGCAGATGGCTCCGGTAATGATGCCACCTACCATTGGCATGAGCGGTAACAGGAAAGGAATCGCAGAGCCGGTTATTCCGATCCAGGATAGCCCCTCTGGAGAAAAAACCACTCCAAAAAACCCGATCAACCAGCGAAACAGGGTCGATGCCAGTCCTGCCAGAAACCCAATCACTGCCGCCAGCAGTAACATGTTGTGGTCCTGCAATAAGAGGACTTTGATCTTCTCACGGAGATTTTCGAGAGCAGTCTGCATGGGCTTAAAAGTAGAGGTGTAAAACCAATCATTATAATGAAAGAAGTCATTGAGTGCCAGAAGCTAATTATGTTGTATAAAAATGGAACGATTTTTCAGCATATGCTATGCTTCGGGTCGATTTGATTTATGTAATGGAGGATGTACATGGCGGAGAAGAAAGACGGGGTAATCATCGCGCCTTCCATCCTGTCCGCAGATTTTTCCCGGCTGGGGGATGAGGTCAAGGCGGTAGAGCAGGCGGGGGCAGACTGGATTCATGTGGATGTTATGGACGGCCACTTTGTTCCCAACATCACTATTGGTCCGGCGGTGGTGGAATCCATCCGAAAAGTGACTGAACTGCCGTTGGACGTGCATTTGATGATCGAAAACGCCGACAATTATATTGGCGAATTCGTAGACGCCGGTTCGGATATCATCACCGTTCATGCTGAAGCGTGTCCGCATTTGAACCGCACCATTCAACTGATCAAGGAAAAGGATATTCTGGCAGGAGTTGTGCTGAATCCGGCGACTCCTCTTTCTTCACTGGAAGAAATTCTGCACGAGATTGACCTGGTTTTATTGATGTCGGTCAACCCCGGGTTCGGTGGGCAGAAATTTATTCCATCCATGCTGGATAAAATTCAGAATCTGAGTGAAATTATGAGCAATTATGACCATCCGATGGCATTGGAAGTCGATGGGGGAATCAATCCAGAAAATGTGGGTGAAATCAAACAGGCGGGGGCCGGCGTATTGGTAGCCGGGTCAGCAGTTTTTAAAGCGAAAGACTATAAAAAAGCGATAGAATCCCTGCGTGAAGGGTGAGCCCCTTTTATCCTTGTAATTGCTTGTATAAAAGGGATAAACTGTCTGCCTTCGATCAAATTTTACTTTATTGAGGCTGTAGCGGGAAGGCTGAATTGAGGCCTGAAGCCTATTATTAAATATTGGGAGGGTACGAGTTATGATGGGAATTGGTTTTCCTGAATTGATGATCATTTTGGTCATCATTATGATTATTTTTGGGGCGGGGAAACTTCCCGAAATCGGCAGTGCTTTTGGGCGCAGTATTAAAAACTTCAAAAGTTCCATGAAAGAAGCGCAGGAAGAGGAAGAAACTGCTCAGGTTGAGGAAGGCCAGCAGGGTGCTATTGAAGAGGGCGCGGAAGAAGGTAAGGCCGAAGAAGACATGACCGAAGAAGAAAAAGAAGCCGCGATTCGCAAAAAAGCCGAAGAAGAAGGCGAGGCCAAAGATAAGGCCATGAAAGACGCGGCAGACAGTTTCACCGCCTCGCTTCCGAGAAAAGGTTCTTACGATTTCAGTAAAGATCAGGAAAAAAGTTAGAGGGGAAAAGTACAGAAAACCCCCGTGCCGAAAGGCGCGGGGGTTTTTTTTATGGGTTTAACATTGGGGGCTACTCATGATTAATAGCTAGCCCGTATATTGCATGGGTTTGTTGATTATGGAGCAAAAGCATCATTACTATCCCCCTCATCCTAGCCTTCTCCCTCCAGGGGAGAAGGGACTTTTTGCTTCCTCTCCCTTGAAGGGAGAGGATTGAGGTGAGGGTGGTTTGATAGGGATTTTCTTCCATGCCGATTAACACTCGTGCAATATTCAGGCAAAGGGCCAGTCAAAGATCACTTTTCGTCGTACTCCCAGGGTTCTTTAAGGTTATCCGTTGTCCATACCGTTAAACCGTCCATATCTTTATAGATTCCCCGAGTGAAAAAGTTGAACGGATCGAAGAACCGCACTCCTTTTTCCGGATCAAATTCGAAATTCACCTTTTCCTTTTGAATGGGGTGGGCCTTGCATTCCAGGAATTTTTCTCCATCCACTTCTGAGAGCTTGAAAATTTCTTCTATTTTATCCGGCGGATATTGTCCCGAGTCGATCACTTCCTTCACTTTCAGCATGATCGTCTCTACCTTTTCCTTGTCCAAATGATGCATCTTCATAACGCCAGCCAGCCTCGTTAGTCGTTTATATTTAGAAAGAGAATTATAACCCCTTAGTGCCCCTGTGGGGCATGAAATTTAATGAAGAGGTATCACGAGGGGAGGCAGGTAGCAACGACTCGTTAAGCCGAGCTAACTATTAGTTGGCTAATTGAAGGCTATTGCCAGTTACCACCGGGCGTTGCCCGGCTAGTGGGAGGCGAGGGCGATGATGGAACCGGGGAAGATACCGAGGCTGACGGTTGCAATGACTCCTACGAACACGACAAACAGGGTCAATGGAGTCAGAGAGATTCTGAACTCTGCTTCCGGCTCTTTCATGTACATGAAGACAACGACCTTCAGGTAGTAGTAAAAGGAGATGGCACTGTTGAGCACGGCGATGATGACGAGTGTGATGAGCCCTTCCTGGACCGCGGCACTGAAGATGTAAAACTTCGCAATGAACCCGGCAAAGGGCGGCAGACCCGCTAAGGATAACAGGAACACAGTCATACTGAGGGCGATTATCGGGTGTTTGTAAGCCAGGCCGGAATAGTTTTCAATCTCCAGATTCTCTTCACCTTTTCTGCCAAGCAAAATGACGATGCCGAATATTCCGAAGGTTGTGAAGGCATAGGCCAGCATATAAAACAGTAGACTCGAAGCACCGAGAGAATTTTTGGCTATGACCGCCATCAGGATGTAACCCGCGTGTGAAATACTGGAAAACGCCAGCATCCGTTTGATGTTGGTTTGCATGATGGCACCGAGATTGCCGAAAAACATACTGAGGACAGCAATGCTGCTCAGGAGTACTTCCCATGAGGGTGCCATTTCCGGGAAGGCTTCAGCAAATACCCTGAAGAACGCGGCGAACGCGGCGGCCTTGGGTCCTACTGCCATAAAAGCGGTAACGGGAGTCGGAGCTCCCTGGTAAACATCGGGAGCCCACATATGAAAGGGTACCGAGGCGACTTTAAATCCGAATCCGATAATGAGAAGTACCAGTCCCATCAGGAGCAGGGGATTAGACTGGGCTTCCGGATTTTTCACAAAATCTGCAATTTCAAACAAGTTTGTGCTACCGGTCGAGCCATAAACCAGAGTCATTCCGTACAGCAGAAATCCCGTTGCGAACGCGCCAAGTAGAAAATATTTTAACGCCGCTTCGTTGGATGCAAGGTTGCCTCGCCGTATTCCAGCCAGAACGTACAGGCAGATCGAGACAATTTCGATGCCCAGAAAAATCATAATCATATCGGTGGAGGAGGCGAGAAGAATCATGCCTACGGTACAGAACAGGATGAGGGCATAATATTCCCCTGCCCGTATTCCTTCCCGTTCGTTGTATTCCACTGATAAAAGAATCGCCAGTGCGGAACTGATGGTGAAGATACATATGAAGAATAACGACAGGTGATCAACGATATAACTGTCGTTGAAAGAGTAGGCCGGAATCGGATTCTTGGCAAACGCGCTGATTGCCGTCATCAGCAAGCCAACGAGGCTGATGAATACCAGGAGCGTTTTGTTTCGCCCTCCAAAAAGGTCTACTATCAGCACCATCATGGCGAAAACGCTGAGCACGATTACAGGTGCCAGGGCAATCAGGTCAATAGATTCAGGTGCGAGAATGGGTTCCACGTTTATTCCTTAGTTAAAGCTGGCATTTGTAACCTATGGTTCAAACTTGCCATTTCAGTCGGGGTAATGAGTCGAGCATGTTCCCCATGTTTTTCATTCTGTTTGTCGTTATGTTTGTCATTATGATCGTTATCGTGGTGCTCTTTTTTGGGCCGGAAATTGTCCGGACTGACTTTAGAGACCAGATGCGTGACCGATGCGTCAAACGTATCCATGAAAGGTTTGGGATACAAGCCGATCCAGAAAATCAGGATGAGCAGGGGAACTACAGTAAGCATTTCCCGAGTATTCATGTCTTTCAGGTCCGCGTTTTTCGGATTTTTCAATTCCAGGAACATGACACGCTGGAACATCCAGAGGATGTAACAAGCGGCGAGAATGACTCCCGAGGTGGCGCACGCCGCCCAGAGTCCATTGACCTGGAATATTCCCAGCAGTACAAGGAACTCCCCGACAAACCCGTTCATGCCCGGTAACCCGATCGAAGACAGAGCGGCGATCATGAAACAAATGGTGTATTTCGGCATGATTTTAGCCAGCCCGCCGAACTCCGAGATCAACCTTGTATGGCGGCGATCATAAACGACACCCACCAAAAGGAAGAGGGCACCGGTGCTGATACCGTGATTGATATTCTGGATCAATGCACCCTGGATTCCATAAGGATTCAGCGCGAAAATTCCCAGCATTACGAATCCGAGATGGCTGACGCTGGAATAGGCAACCAGTTTTTTCAAGTCTTCCTGAACCATCGCCACCAACGCTCCATATATGATTCCGATGATCGCCAGCCAGGCTACCATGGGAACAAACTCGTAAGAAGCCTGGGGAAAGAAGGGCAGGTTAAAACGCAGGAACCCGTAAGTACCCATTTTCAACAGGACACCTGCCAGAATGACAGAACCTGCGGTGGGTGCTTCAACATGAGCGTCCGGCAACCAGGTGTGGAAGGGAAACATGGGTACCTTGATGGCAAAAGCCAGAAAAAAGGCCATCCACAACCACTTCTGTGTGCCGAGAGGCGCGTCCAAATGTTCGGTAATATATAAGATGTCTGCCGTTGCCACTCCGGTCGTTTCCTGAATATAAAAATAAATCCAGAGGATGGCCACCAGCATGAGCAAGGAGCCCACGGCGGTGAACAGAAAAAATTTGATGGATGCATAAATTCGGCGCGGGCCTCCCCAGACGCCAACAATAAGATACATGGGAACCAGTTGGAACTCCCAGAAGACATAAAACATGAAAAGGTCCAGGGAGATAAAAACCCCCAGCATGCCGGTCGAAAGAGTCAGCATGGCTATCATGTATTCGCGCATATGTTTGTTTATGTCCCATGAGGCAAGAACGCAGATCATGGTCAGGAAGGTGGTCATCACATAAAGCAGTAGTGAAATACCATCCAGGCCGATGTGGTAGTTGATGCCCCAGGCTTCGATCCAGGGAACGTTCAACTCAAACTGCATCTTATGGGTCGTGTTGTCGAAATTCGTCCACAACAATAACGAGAGCAGGAAATCCGCCACAGCGACAGCGAGAGCGGTCTGCTTGATCGCCGCTACACTTTCCTTGGGCATGAAGACCAGGAACAGCGCCCCGGCTAAAGGCAGAAATGTGATAAAAGTTAAAAACATTTTAGAACATCACCAGCAAAAGACTGATAAAACCGACAACAATAAATAAGGCATAGTTGCGGACGAAACCGGACTGCAACGTCTGGGCCTGGCGACTGCACCAGCCAATGATTTTAGCGGTCCCGTTCACTGTGCCATCGATGGCTTTGGCATCGCATTCTTTCCAAAGTAGTTTGGAACCTTCTATTGTAGGTTGCACAAACGCATCATCATAAAGTTCGTCCACATAATATTTGTTCTGTACCATGTCGAGTCCCCACTGTCCCTCTGTGAACTTGTCCGGCAGGTCGGGCCGCTTGATATAGAACATGTAGGCACCAAAAATCCCGACAACGGCAACGGCAAGGGAGAAACACATTAACAAAAGCTCGGTCCACCATTGGTGCTCCGTGGGCTCCAATAAGTGCGTCCAGGAAGGAGCGTGCTGACCTGCTTGATGGAGCATATGCTCAGAATGTTGTAACGCGCTTGCGAGATCGAAATGAAGCACCGGTTCCAACCAGCTATGTAAAATGTGCATATGCCACCAGTGATGAAACGGGATGCCCAGCAGGCCCCCAACGGTGGCGAGTCCAGCTAAAATAACCAGTGGCATGGTCATCACTTTCGGAGATTCATGCGGGTGGACCGAGGGGTCTACCCTGGACTCCCCGTGGAAAGTCATGAACACCAGTCGGAACATATAAAATGCAGTCAACAGAGCGGCAGATACACCCATTCCCCAGAAAATAATGTTTCCGTCCATCAAAGAGTGATACAGCACTTCATCTTTACTGAAGAAACCGGATAGCGGGAATATGCCAGCAATAGCAAGTGTGGAAACCACGAACGTCCAGTAGGTGACCGGCATATGTTTTTTGAGTCCGCCCATCTTGCGCATGTCCTGTTCACCATGGATGCCATGAATGACGCTACCGGACCCAAGAAAAAGACAGGCTTTAAAGAAAGCATGCGTTACGAGATGGAAGATAGCGGCGGTGTACGCGCCAACTCCGCAAGCCAGGAACATATAACCAATCTGGCTGACCGTGGAATAGGCCAGCACACGTTTGATATCGAATTGTGTCATGCCGATGGTAGCCGCCATGACCGCAGGGCCTCCGCCAATAAACGCAACGACAGTCATCGTCATGGGCGACAGGTTGAACAACACGCTACACCGGACGACCATATAGACTCCCGCCGTAACCATGGTGGCCGCGTGGATCAGGGCACTGACCGGTGTTGGGCCTTCCATAGCATCCGGGAGCCAGGTATAAAGCGGAATCTGCGCCGACTTCCCTGTTGCGCCAACAAACAGCAACATAGTGATGATGGTTACGATTTCTCCGCCATAGATCAGTTTTTCCGGGGCGGCATGCATAACGTCCGTGAAGTCGATGGTGCCAAAAACATTAAATATATACATGACCGCCAACAGGAAGGCGAAATCCCCAACACGGTTGACGACAAAAGCTTTGGTGCCGGCATCGCACGCCGACTTCTTTTCGAAATAATAGCCAATGAGAAAATAGGAACAGCACCCGACACCTTCCCAACCAATGAACATGAGCAGGAAGTTATTGCCCATAACGAGCAGGAGCATGGCGGAAGCGAACAGGTTGAAATAGGCGAAGAACCGGTAGTAGCTGAACTCTTCCTGCATGTAACCAACAGCATAGACATGGATGATCGAACCGACACCGGTAACGACAAACATCATAACCAGAGTGAGCGGGTCAATCTGAAAACCGAAGTCCACGATAAAATCACCGGCCCCGAACCAGGTCCAGGCAACCTGCTCATACACGTGTTGCCCTTCTGGCAACATGAGGTAACCAACGTAGACCAGAACGGAGGTAAGAAAAGACAGGATCATACTGCCACAGGCGATAAACCCCACTGCTTTTTTGCCAATTTTCAAACCAAAAAACCCGTTGATGATGGATCCGATCAACGGATAAAGAGGGATCAGGCAGGTCAGTTTCAGCAGCATACCGTGTTCACCATTTTAACAGGTTAAAGTCGTCCAGATTGACAGTCGGTTTATTCCGATGCATTGCGATGATAATAGCGAGCCCAACCGAAACTTCGGCGGCGGCGACACACATCACCATGAAACTGAAAATTTGCCCGTTCGATAGATTCATGTAATGGTCAAACGAGATCAGCGAAATGTTTACGGCATTCAGCATGATCTCAATAGACATGAACACAACGATAACGTTTCGGCGTATCAGGACACCTGCGACTCCAATCACGAACAGGGTCGCGCTCAGCATCAGGTAATGTGATAAAGGAACAGTCTCTTCGAGCATAATCAGTCCAATTTGTTTTTAGCCAGGACCACTGCCCCGACCATTGCCGCAAGTAAAAGAATAGATGCCACTTCAAAGGGCAGTACAAAATCCGTAAACAGTGTTTCACCAATAACGGCCACCGTGCCGAAAGTATCGGGAAGGGTAGCGGGTGTATTCATGTCTACTGAAAACAAGACCTCCGCGATCTTGTATAAAACTCCCAAAGTCAGGAACCCCGTCAATACCGAGAGCAGTAAATTCTGGTCTCTGGAGGCCCAACCCTTGTCATCGCCTTGTTTCAGGTTCAGCAACATGATCACGAACATGAACAGAACCATAATGGCTCCGGCATAAATAATGATCTGCAAAATGGCGATGAAGTGGGCCTGTTGCAAGACGAAAATGGCAGCCAGACCAAGCATCATGCCAATCAATGAAATGGCCGAGCCCACCGGGCTGTTGTTAAAGATAACGCCCAGGGCCAAAGCCACGCAGAGTCCCGCTACCGGGTAGAAGATCAGTAGTTCCATTTCGCGTACATGTTACGGGTGAATTCAATGCGCTTTTGCAAATCGGCAACCGGTGTTAAAAGTTGCTCTTTGGTATAAAGCATTTTCTTTCGATCCAGCATGGATATTTCGCAATCGTCGCTCATGAAGATAGCTTCTTCCGGACAGGCCTCTTCACAGTTGCCACAAAAAATGCAAATGGCGTAATCGATGTTGAACACATCAGGCCATCGTTCATACTGATTTTGCTTGCCGGTGTTATGCCCCGGTTCGATGTGTATGCAATAAGCCGGGCAGGCTATTTCGCAAAGACCGCACGCCACACATGCCGGGTGCCCGTCTTCGTTTTGAGCCAGTACAGGTCGCCCACGATAAGCGATCGGGTACTGAACCTGTTCTTCCGGATAATATACGGTCATGATCCTTCTATCCTTTGCAGTGCCGAGGAAAAAAGGAATGAATCCAAACAAGTTATGAAAGAAACGTCGTGAGGTGAGCCACATCCCTTTTATAATTTCAGGGAGGTAAGACTTTTCCCACCAAGTCATCTCAGATCTTCTATTTACATAATAAGCCATCAGCGCACTCCTTAATTCAGCGCCAGGATTACGAGCCCGGTAACGAAAATATTTGCCAGGGACAGGGGGAGAAGAATCTTCCAGCCCAGTTTCATGATCTGGTCATAACGGAATCGGGGGAGCGTCCACCGAATTATCATTTGCAGATAAATGAAGAAAACCACCTTGGCAAAAAACACACCTACATGTATCAACATCACAACGAGGTTCGAACCCGTGGTGCCGAGAAAATCAAACCAGGAAAGCAGCGTGGCCGTTGTTAAAAACGGAATATGCCACGCTCCAAAAAACAAAATAGTCATGATCGCGCCGATCGTGACCATTTCGACAAACTCGGCCATGAAAAACATGCCGAACTTAAGACCACTGTATTCTGTAAAATAACCTGCGACCAGTTCTGACTCAGCCTCTGGAGCATCGAAAGGGATGCGTTTGTTCTCGGCAATGGACGCGGTCAGGAACATGAAAAAACCAAGAGGCTGGAGAAAGAATCCCCACCGCAGAAAGTCTTCCTGCGCGGCACCGATTTCGGTGAGCTTCATGGTTCCATAAACCATGAGAACACCGATAATGGTGAGTCCCATAGTGACTTCATAAGAGATCATCTGCGATGCGGTACGCATCGAACCCAGGAGCGACCAGTTGTTGTTGGAACTCCAGCCGGCGATGACATAGCCATAGGTCGCCAGAGACGCAATTGCGAATACAAACAGAAGGCCAACATCCAAATCCGAAATTACCAGATTGACTTCTTTGTCGAAGAGCGTGTATTGCCCGCCAAAAGGCACGACTGCAAAAGTCACCAGGGCCGGAACCAGAGCTATGATCGGGCTAAGCGTATGGAGAACCTTGTTGGCTCCATCCGGTATAAAGTCTTCCTTGGTAAACATCTTCAACGCATCGGCGATGATATGGAACAGGCCCAATGCGGTAAACCCCATGATGTCCGCACGGTTGGCTCCAATGCGATCCTGCATGAGCGCACTCTGCTTTCGTTCCACCCAGGTCAGGACCGGGGCAAAAAAGCCAACGGTGATCGCAAGTATGAAAAAGATTTTAACCAGCGTAATGATTAAATCGACCCACATGGTCTTTCCTTAATTCAGCGGCCCGATCAGGGGTTGCCGTTTGTTAATAGGATAATCCTTGCGCAAAGGATGCCCCTTGAACTGTTCGTAAAGCAGAATTCGTCGCAAGTTGGGATGGTCGCGAAACTTGATGCCGTACATATCCCAGATTTCACGTTCATACCAGTTTGCCGTTTTCCACAAAGCTGATATCGAGTCGGCAAAGCAGTCTTCTATCGAGACGGGAATTTTTACCCGCAACCGATGGTTGTGTTTGAGGGAATAGAAGTGGTAGACCACCTCAAACCGGTCCTCCTTTTTTGAGGAGTAATCGACTGCCGTAATGTCCATCAAAAAATTGAACTCTAATTCAGGGTCGTCGCGCAGGAACTTGAAGAACTCGTTGCCACAGTTTTTTTTCACAGTGACAGTCTCATCACCGCGAAAGTCGTGGTCATCAATCACCAGAGAACCGTGTTGTTGTTTTATGCGTGCAATGATTTTTTTTTCAGACATCGTTTTTTTATCTGCCACGTTAGTGGCCAGCGTAACGCTGGACCCAAATTACAATATCTTTTTACTGCGCTCAATGAATTCTGACCGCTCTTCAACGTAATGCAAAGCTACCTGCCACGTTAGTGGCTACTCCCAGTCGAGTCCGCCGCGTTTCCAGACATAGAGCAGGCCAACGCCGAGGATGAGAATGAACAACATCATTTCAATGAAGCCGAACATTCCCAATCTCCTGAATAGAATGGCCCAGGGGAAAAAGAAGATGGCTTCGATGTCAAACAGAACAAATAGAACCGCCACAAGGTAAAACTTGACGGAGAAACGTTGATGAGGGGAAACTAACTGGCTTTCGCCACATTCAAAGGGCTCCATTTTGTCGGCGAACTCCCTTTTGGGCCCTAACATAGTAGTCATCACGACCATGCCAACGGCAATGCCAATGCAAAGAAGTAACATGATCGCGGCGCCGATGTATTGTTCAAGCATATGCTTTTTGTAACGATTTGGCGTTTTTAATAAATGCTCTTAATTGAGCCCGATCGATTGATGCATAAGTTTTTTCAGACGATCAGAACTCTCTCCTCCAAGAACGCTCTAAACCCCCAAAAACAAATAGTTAACTGAGCTCAAGACCAAGGCGGAAAACTCGGTTAAATAGAAGGCCGATAGTAACCAAGCGGGTAGTTTTTGTCAATGAAAAAGCGTTGATATTCCTAATAATTCCTCGCCTTGTAAGCGATGCTTTTAAAGGGGGTTGAGGCAGGTTTTGCTGTGGGGACAAAACACAAATCCGGGTGAGAGAGGGGCTGAGGGAAATGGAGGGAGCAAGGGCAGGGCGGGACAAAAAAAAACGCCCCCAGCTTTAAAGCTGGAGGCGTTTTCAAATAAAAACCCGGCCTCGTCCTACTCTCCCACACAGCTGCCCGTGCAGTACCATCGGCGCTGAAAGGCTTAACTTCCGTGTTCGGAATGGGAACGGGTGTGGCCCTTTCGCTAATAAGACCGGAAATTCTAAACATCTAGAATTCGGAATTAACAATTGAATATAGTTTGAAATAGCAGAGGGGAAAAATAAGGTCAAGCCTCACGACTTATTAGTACCAGTTAGCTGAACACATTGCTGTGCTTACACATCTGGCCTATCAACCTTGTAATCTTCAAGGAGTCTACAGTCTCCCCGAGGGGAGAAGAGATATCTTGTTTCAGGGTTGGCTTCCCGCTTAGATGCTTTCAGCGGTTATCCTTTCCAAACATAGCTACCTGGCAATGCAATTGGCATCACAACCAGCACACTAGAGGTTTGTCCATTCCGGTCCTCTCGTACTAGGAACAGCTCCCTTCAAAT
>JABIAY010000054.1 GCA_018653085.1 Nitrospina sp. | reverse complement strand
CTTTAAAAGGGTCTTCATATTTCTTGCGGCCTAGCTTGTCACAAAAACTATCGATTTTTTTTGCTCGCCAGGTAATCGCCGAATGTTCCAGGTCGTTCGTCTGAAGAAGCTTCTTAATGATATACGTTACCTCTTCACACAGCTTTTCGTGATTTGGGCGCAGGTCCAGGAATTTCCGAATCACATCCGGCTGGTCATCCCATATTTTGTCTGTGGCATTATTGTGGATCATGTCTAATTTAAGGCAAAATGGTTTGGCATATATATTCTGGGGGTAAATATACCATGCTCGCAATAACGAAGCACCACTGATGGTCAATCACCCCAACCCTCTTTGGGAAAGAGGGAGTAAAACCAATCCCTTCAATCCCCCTTGTCAGGGGGAAGTTTAAGCACTGGCCCACGCTTTTAGCGGCTCGTGAGCAAAGCGAACGTCTTACCCCTTCGGGGCACGAGAGCTAAGGAAAAATATCACGGCCGCCCCCACTCCCCGGCCACGTGGTGGCCTAGACCATGCCGATGGTGGTTTGTTGCATTTGTTGGCGTTGTTCTTCGGTGACTTCGAGTTGCGGGAGGTGGTTGGAGCCGTATTTATCGATGTAGAGGAAGATGTATTCGCGGACGCAGGTGCGTAGATCCCATTTGGTGTTGTGTTTACGTTCGAATTCGTCGAACACATCTATGGCTTGCTGGATGCTGAGTCCGTCTTTAGTGGTGAAGTAGTAATCGAGTGCCAGATCCCATTCCGGATTTTTGTAGTAGCTGACACCGTATTTTTCCGGCTCGAACGCTATGGGGCTGTACTTACCCAATACGAAGGTCATGAAGCCTAAGGAATGGATATGGGCTGAATTTTTCTCGACGAAGGCTTTGCTATCGTCGGCCTCTGCTGAAGTTTCTCCGGGGAACCCGAAGAACCCCATCAGGTGATTCCAGATACCGGCTTCGGACGACATGCGCAAATTGGTTTCGATGGCATCGAGTTTGGTGGCCTTGTCCATGAGCTTAAGGACTCGTTGATTGCCGGACTCGTAACCGAAGTGCAGATATTTGCATCCTGATTCCGCCACATCCTGCCAGACTTTTTCTTCCAGCAATGATTCTTCAAAGCGCATATGCGTGGTCCACGCGATATCGGTTTTATCGTCGATCAATTTGCGCGAAAGTTTCTGGAACAATGCCGGGGGATAGGACTCATCGGTGAAATGGAAAAACCGGGTCTCGTATTTTTCTTTGAGGAATTTGATTTCCTCCATAATCTGGTCCACCTGTTTGGTGCGGAATCCTTCGACGTAACCCTGGAAATGGTCGCAGAAGGTACACCGGCCCCAATAACACCCGCGCGTCGCGAGGTAGGGCAGGATGAGGTGCGGCACAAAATATTTTTCCAGCGGCAGTCCGTCAAAATCCGGTGGCGGCAGTTCGGCCAGGTTTTCGGAGCAGACTTCTTTATTCGTGTGAACGCCAGTTTCATCTTTGTAGATGAGGTTCGGCAGTTTTGAAAAATCGCCACCGGTTTTTACCGCTTCGGTCAGTTTCAGGTAGGCCGACTCGCCTTCATACACCACTGCGCTATCGAACCATTCCCACAGTCCGGCCATTTCCGGCAGGGTGTCACGGATGCGGGTGATGATGTTCCCGCCCAGGGTGATATGCGTTGCCGGGAACTCTTCCTTGATCATTTTGCAGAAGGTGAAGGTAGCGATGAGTTGTTTTTGTTGCACCACCGAAATGCCGATCATCACCGGGCGATCGCGTTCCATTATCGGACGGATCAGCATACGGTAAACGTCGCGGTAGATATTGATCTGGTCGTCATCGACGGCTTCCAGAATTTCCGTGGACATGAACGGTTTGTAAACGATATCCGTTTCGATGGGAGGAAAACAGATTTGCGCCGGATAATAAGCCAGCGAGATCAGCGCCATGGTCTGGTGCAGGCAGTTTGTCGCCCATTCCAGTTGGTCGATATCGTAGAAGGTTTCTCCCCGCAGGATTTTTTTGGCCCGTTCAACATCCTCAGAAAATTGTTGGAACAGTTCCGGGGTGCAGGTGAGCAGTCGTTCCAGCAACGCCTGTTCTTCTTCATCCAGTCCGCGTTCTTTTTCCACATCCTGAAGATAGTTGCGTTCGGTGGCAATGCGTTGCGCGGTATGCTGGAGAAACTGCGTACTGAAAAACATGTCATACATCTCGACATTGACATCCAGTTGCGTGACGTCATGCCCTGCCGGGCGCAGGACCGAAGCCAGTGACGGCAGGCTCAGGTAAGGCTCGGAAGGTAACCAGTCCGGCGGAAATATGAGTAGTGATTTCATTTCAATATGATCTCAAAATCTTTTCAAAGAAAAACCCTATTAAACCACCCTCACCTCAATCCTCTCCCCTCAAGGGAGAGGAAGCAAAAAATCCCTTCTCCCCTGGAGGGAGAAGGCTAGGATGAGGGGGGCTACAAAGATAAGTCCTTATCCATTTATTCATGCAACCTGCTAAGCCCGGCAAAGAACTTTTTCCTCTTCTTCTGCCGGGGGTTGTTTGCCGTCCAGTGCTTCTTTGCCAAACTTGTCGAGATAGAGCAGGAAATGTTCGCGCGGCAAAGTCCCCCACACTTTAAGCGACGGGAACAACTCTTCCGCCATTTTGATGCATTCGTCATTCATTTCGCCAGCCTCTTCGCGGGACATACCTTCTTTAGCGACAAAGTCCAGGTTCATGGCGATATTTCTATCCGGGTCTTCGATGATGCGTTCGATGGAAAACTTTTCCGGATACTGGTAGCAACTCGAATCTCTATTCAGCAGGAACACTCCCGGCCCAAAGGAGTGAATGGATTCGAGATTGTCCCGCAGAAAATCGATGGTCTCCTCGGCTTCAGGGCGCGTTTCGGTGGGGAACCCGAAGAACAGGAACGAATGGTTCCAGATACCCGCCTTATGGCTCTTCATTAGAACATCACGTTCCACTGCCTTGGTGGTTCCCTTATCGATGAGTGCCAGCACCCGGTCGTTCGCGCTTTCGAGTCCGAACATCAGGAAGACGAATCCGGCTTTTTTCATTTTGGCGAACAGTTTTTCATCCATTACTTTTTCAAATTTCAGCAATGCCAGGGAACGGGTTTCCACCCCGCGCTCGATCATCAGTTCCGACATATCGTTGAGGGCATGTGGCGAAACGGCCTCATCGGAAAAGGTGAAATATTTCGTATTGTATTTTTCCATCAACGCTTGCAGTCCATCGACCATGGCCTGGGTTTTCTGTTTGCCGTAGCGGTGTCCGTAAACAAAGCTATGTGTGCAGAATGTACATTTGCCCCAGTAACAACCCCGGCTCTGCAAAACGGGGATGATCGGGTATGGAGACAGATAATTCTGCATCGGCAGGCCATCGAAAGTCGGATTGGGAACTTCTTCAAAACGCAGTTCCACACGTTCTTTGTTGTTCACCACTTCGCGTCCATCCAGATGGATCAGGTTGGGCACGGTGGATAACGCGTCTCCGGCCTTGAGCGCGGTGAGCAGTCTATGCAGGGGTTCTTCTCCCTCGAAGGTAACGATACTGTGGCAGAAATCATCAAAAAATTCCGGGTGACCGATCAACTGTCCGGCGTTGACGCTGAAAATGGGACCGCCCAGGGTGATATGCAGATGAGGAAACTTTTCTTTGAGTTGCCGGGCTAAAGTCAGCCCGGGAATGATCTGTGAAATGCCGACAATGGAAATGCCCACGACATCGTAGTCCAACCAGTTTTCACCGGGAATCAAAACGTTGTCATATAAATGGATGAAAGGATTGGTTGCCGCGTCCCGGCTGGCTTCGTGTGCTCTATGGGTAGACTCTTCGGCACCGATACCACTCTCGAAGGTCGACAGGCTGAAAACCGCCGGGGCATGGGCATCGGAAACCAGTTTCAGGGCAGATTTGATCAGCATATCCGCCTGCTGATAACTGGGAAAATCGAAAAACCGTTCCGGCGTTCGCATGACCTGTTTGGCCTCTTCGACTCCCCCGATGATCGTCTGGGAGAATTTCAGTCCCGTCGCCAGCACATCCAGATGGGATTTCTCCTTCATCGACAGTGAATTCTGGTTTTTGAGCGACTGTAAACGCTGAGCCATCAACTTTTCAGCATTTTGCAGAAGCGGAGCCGACAGAAAATGGTCGTAGGACGCTATATTAAAATCTCTTTGTTCCACATCCCAGCCCTTGGCCCGCAAATAGGCTGTCAGATAGGGTGTGCTCAAATACGGCTGAGTGGGATACCACTGCGCCGGAAAAATCAACAGGGTTTTCATGATGGGTAAAATGATAGCATTTTTACTCTCTCAAGCCCAACGAGATAATATTTGACATCAATTTTCTGGAAAGTATAATTGCCTGTTTAAATGACAGATAAAGCTTTCACCCTTATGAACAATGAGGTTTGGCAGGGTGAAGCTATCCTGAAACCGGGTTTTTCCCAATAGCAAAAAGGGCAAAAAATCCACTTTCCCTATGTATTATTTTTTCTGGGTTTTCAAGGGGGGAAAATGGGATTTTCACGGCGTTTTTCCGCTTATAAAGAGGTTTGAACATGCTAAAGAATCTTAAACTATTGGTCGCGCTAAACATTTTTTTATGGGTAGCGGTTTCTGCCATCCCTGTGTTGGCAAAAGCGGTCAAAGCCACTGACACTGAAATTTCACTGGTCGATGGAATCGCCGTCGATAAAAAGGGCAATATTTATATTGCCATGCGTGATCACAATATCATCAGCCGTGTGGACACCAAGGGGAACATGACCCGCTATGCCGGTACAGGTGAGTCCGGGTACGGCGGTGACGGTGGCAAAGCCACCGAAGCGCGGCTGAAACTCCCTGCTGGCTTGACCCTCGATAGAAAAGGCAACCTCTATATCGCCGACAGGAATAACCACCGCGTTCGAAAAGTGGACAGCCGGGGAAACATCACCACCGTCGCAGGCAACGGAACCGCAGGGTTCAGCGGTGATGGCGGAAAAGCTACCGAGGCTCAGCTCAGCCGGCCTTCCGGAGTTGCCGTCGATGACAAAGGAAATCTTTATATTGCCGACCGTTCCAACGACCGGATCCGTGTGGTGAACAGCAAGGGAATCATCACCACTTTTGCAGGCGATGGAGTGGACGGGTTCAAAGGCGATTCAGGCCCTGCCGCCCAGGCACAGTTGTCGAAACCTTTCGGACTGGCTCTGGATAAAAAAGGCAATCTTTATATCGCCGACCGCGGGAACAACCGGGTGAGGAGAATCAATCCCCAGGGAATCATCCATACCGTTGCCGGAGATGGTGGCTTCTTTTTCATGGGTGATAACGGCCCCGCTTATCGCGCCAGTATCGCAGGACCCACCGGCGTAGCGGTGGATAAAAACGGCGTCTTGTACATCGCTGACCGAAATAATAACCGCATCCGTTCTGTAGACACCCAGGGAATGATTCGCACCATCGCAGGAACCGGACATCAGGACTACAACGGTGACTCTGAAATGGCCCGGGATACCAACTTACACCTGCCTTTCGGAGTGGCCCTGGATCAGGATGGCAAGCTACTGGTTGTTGACCGTTCGCATTACCGCATTCGCCGGGTAGACACCCGTCGCGGTGGCATCACAACCGTTGCCGGAAACGGGATAAAAATGTTTGCCGGAGATGGCGGCCCGGCTACCGGAGCGAAATTGAGTTTTCCTCACGGAATTGCCGTAGATAAAAAAGACAACCTGGTTATTTCAGATAAGGGACATTACCGCATTCGCCGGGTTACACAAGACGGCATCATCCAAACCATCGCCGGAAATGGAATCCGCGGGAATATCGGTGATGACCTGCCCGTTCTGGAAGCTTCCATCTATGGAGCGACATCCCTGAAGGTGAACGGCAAAGAAGAAATATTCATCGTCAGCCCCAGCGGGTTCACCAGCCTCATCCGAAAAGTGGATGAAAAGGGAATCATGCGCAAAGTTATGGGAACTGTCGACAAGGACTATCTGGAATCTATTGCCAAGAGCAAATACAAAGGCAAGGTTCAAACCGGGGAACTGGCGATCATCACCACCTTTTCAGACATCGCCTTTGACCCTAAAGGGAATATGTTTATCTCTGACCGGCTCAACCACCAGATCCGCAAAGTTTCAGCCAAGGGAGAAATCACCACCATCGCTGGCACCGGGGAGTCCGCTTACTATGGCGACGGCGGCCCGGCAAGTGAAGCCGCGTTCCGCGACCCCGGCGCTCTGACCACCGATAAGGAAGGCAATCTATATATCGCCGATGGTGCCAATAATATGATCCGCAAAATAGATACCAAGGGCATTGTCAGCACGGTTGGCGGGAACGGCAATCATGAAAACTCTGGCGATGGCGGCCCGGCATTAAAAGCGGGAATTCGCAATATGGACTATCTGGCTATGAGTCCAACCGGGGAACTGCATATCGCCGGCATGAACTCTCATGTAGTAAGAAAAATCACGAAGGATGGGAAGATCGCAACAGTTGCGGGCACAGGCTATCAAGGCTATTTTGGCGATGGCGGCCCGGGCCCCAAAGCGATGCTCAAGAGCCCTTCCGCCGTCACCTTCGACTCAAAAGGAAACTTGTATATTTCTGATATGGGAAATAACCGTATCCGTAAAGTGGACACCAAGGGAATCATCACCACCTTTGCCGGGTCCGGAACCTTCGGCTGGGCTCAGGATGGAGAAACAGTAGAAATTATTCTACAGAATTTTCCTTAGCCAGCCAGCGGTTGGCGAGCGAAGAAAAACTTATTACAATTTGCCCCTGCGGCTAGCAGTAACTGGATTTTTGGAGATTTTAAATGAAAAAATGTAACGTTATAACAGGATTGGTTTTAGTACTTTCACTGGTGTTCAGCAGTCAGGTTTTGGCGGCGGAAACGGATGGTCTTGCTGGCATTCTCAAAAAATTAGACGCGTTGACCTGCACCCAACCCGAAAAACTGCCGCAGTTCTACGCTAAAGACCTGGTGATCATGGTGGATGACAAACGCGCCTTGCTGGAAAACAGGGTTAAGGACTACCAGCAAATGATGTCCGATTTCAGAGATATGAAATGCGAAGTGCAACGTCAGGTTCTCAGCGGAAAAGTGGGCAAAGAAGTGAGCTATGTTCTGGCAGATGAAATTATCAGCATCACCTCCAAATCAAACGATACCGATGAGCGGCAACACAGCGTTTGCAGTTATATGTTTACCCGGGACGGTTCACAGTGGAAGATAGCTCTGGAACATTGCTCCAGCCTTCCTGATTACAGCATCAACCCCGGAGACGATGCCCTGTACTATTTCCATAACCCGATTTACTGACCGGGCCACGCCCGGTAGGAGCAGGCAAGGACTCGTTGAGCCGAGAAGAACTGTTGCTAGCGGGAAAAATCGATTACACACTGGCCCCACGCCTAGTGGATGGAGCTGTTCATGAAGAAACCGGCAGAAAAAATCATCGCTCATGTTGACCCGGACCTTCGCGACCTGATCCCCGGCTATCTGGAAAATCGCCAAAAAGATATAACATCCATTAAAAATGCGCTCAAGGCTGAGGATTTTGCTAGAATCCGAGTGCTGGGCCACTCCATGAAAGGGTCCGGAGGCGGCTACGGTTTCATGCCGGTCAGTAAAGTCGGGGCATCCATCGAAATAGCCGCGAAAAATAAAGATCCCGACTCGATTAAAAATCACCTGGCCGAACTTTCAGACTTTCTTGAACGGGTAACTCTGGTTTATGATTGACCCCTCATGTTAACGGGTATTTATAACTCCTCCTTCATCCACCGTGTCGAAACTTAGACTCTTAGTTTTTTTTCTAGCCATTTCAGGAGTCTGTTCCGTGTACGCCGGAGAAACGGACTGGACCTTCTGGCAGGAGCGTTTTCTCCAGTCATCCTCCAATCAAGCTGAGGGAACAATTCAGCAACCGCGTATCAAGCAGGTTCGTGTCACCGCGAAATTGCCGGACTACCCCTGGGTCAAGGTTTCTCAATACCGGGACCGCCCGGTGGAACGATGCATCACCTGCCACGATGGCATCGCCAACGTCAGCGCTTCTCATCCGCCTGAGTTCGGTTGTTCCGTCTGTCACGGCGGTGAACCCGAATCGGTAAACAAAGAGCAGGCACATGCGGGCTTGATTTATGACCCCAAAGCGGGAACAGGAAAACGAAATCCTTCAAGCCTGAGTGTAGTGGAGCAATCCTGCGGACAGTTGTATTGCCATGCAGGGCACGCGGATGAAGATAGAAACCATATCGCCCGCGTTAAGAAATCCATGATGAATACAATGGCAGGTGTGATTTCCGGCTTGAGATACCAATGGGCAGGGCAAAGCCAGAAAACAGCCCGCTACGGCACCCTTGCCATTGCCGATGAGGATGCGAGTGTTCCTCACAATCAGGGGGCCCTGGGTAAACTGGAAAAACTTCCATTCTTTTCTCCGGCAACGATACCCGCTTTAGAAAAGGCACAATCGGTTGCCGTTTCCCGACATCCGGCAGACCGCATTTTGCGGCAACAATGTTTCCAATGCCATCTGGATTCGCCACCGGCCAAAGGCCAATACCGTTCGCAGGGATGCGCCGCCTGTCATTTTGAATATTCTTCCAGCGGACTCTATGAGGGCAACGACCCCACCATCTCCCGTACTGATCCTGGGCATGCCCGATTCCATAAAATTCGCGCCATTCCTTCGCGCTCCACCTGCATCCAGTGCCATCGCGGTTTTGACGTGCAAGCCCTGGGCACCGCAACCGAACCTGACGAGGAACCCGACATTCCGGAAGCGATCGAAGAAATTTTTGGGCCTCACCGTCCTCACGACTTTGAGGAAACCAATGATGTAATCACTCAGGTCGAAAGACCCGTTGCCCCGAATAAAAACATTCCCTTGTTTGTCGGAAAAGGGAGAGCCATGGGGGACGTGCATACGGCAAGAGGAATGGACTGCACAGATTGCCATACGCAACTTGATATCATGGGAGATGGAAATCTTTATTCCAAGCAACATGAAGCGGTAGAGATCCGCTGTGAAACCTGTCATGGAGACAGTCAGTCCTACCCTTATATTTCACAGATCACCGATCCCAAAGATCCGGCAATCCGGGTCAGCAAACATTATGAAGGCGGCTCAAACAAGGTGGACGACTGGATGGTGGTTTCTGCGCGCAATCGCAAGATGACGAACGTAAAAGTCCAGAATGGGTACATGGTTGCCATTGGAAAACAAACCGGGCAGATTCATGATATCCCGTTAGTAAAAGATTTCCCCGGTGCTCATTCCATTCCTCAACACCAGTCCCGTCTGGAATGTTCAGCTTGCCATGCTCGCTGGGTGGTTCGTTGTCCGGGATGTCACCAAAACATCACCGGCGGTCAGCAACAAGCACCCGTTCCCGCGTCCCATTCCCTGGATATCGGCGAACCGGCTTTAATGGTCGGGCCTCGGGGCAAGGTAGCACCCATGCTGACTCAACCGGAAAGACATTTGACCGTGCTGGATGAAAAGGAAAATCCGCTTCCCGTTCTGGATCAAATGGGAGAGGAACGAGGCCGCTATCGGAAGTGGGCCTTCACCAACCCTCATGGCACCTCAGGGTCGAATCTGGCTTATGCGCTGAACCCACATTCCATTCAAACACAGGCCCGCTCCTGCACCAGTTGCCATTTGTCCGGCAAAACTTTAGGATTGGGGGAAGGCGACCTCAAGATAGGAAAAAACTCCACAGGAAAAAATGATTTTGTCGATCCCCTGAACCGTTCAGATATAATACTGAAGGCCTCTGAGTTCGACCCACAAGCCAAAGTATCCATGCGGGGAGACTCTCTTGCAGGAACCCATCAGCCAAGAGCCCGGACATTTAACCAGAAAGAAATAAACCGGATTTTAAGAGTTGGAAACTGCATACCCTGTCACGACAGTTATGCAGACCCTATTTATCAGGACATCAAAAAAAGTTACAGCTTTGAACGCACTCAGGATCATCGTCGATTACGGAAAAAAATATTAAACTCGAGACAAGAATGAACCGTTTGATTAAAATTTTCGCCCTGCTTGTTCTGGGCTTTTGGTCCCTCCCTTTGCTTTCCTCAGGGCAGGAAAACAATCTGCCGGGACTACTGGATCTGTTCGTCCAACCCGATGGCGATTCCCAGTCTGAATCCGAAAATATTTCAGAATCGGAAGTCGACAATAATGCATCGACATTTTTAGAATCCAAAAACATGGTTCCCGTTCCGGAATCGACTCCCAAACAGGATTTTGATGCCGCCGATTTTGACGATCCTTTCTACCGTGTTCGGGGTTTTCAAGGAAATACGGAAAAGGTTTTGCAGCCGGGAACCACTTTGGATGGAGTCCAGTTTCAAAACTATGGCGATTCTGAAAAATTCGTTGAACGGTTTTATCGTGAGTCAGGATTTTCCATCGATAAGGTTTACGGTAAAATAAAATATCTGGAGAGACGAGGCGGATGCTACACCTGTCATCAGGGTATTGAAGAAATCAGCTCCAACCACAGGTTTTCCTGCGTTCGATGCCATGGCGGAAACCGCAGGGTCCGGTCGCTTCCAGATGCCCATAAAGGGCTGGTGGCAAATCCCTCCTCCATGAAAAACGCACCCCGGTTTTGCGGCAAATGTCACGACAGCCATGTCAAAAAAATCGAACGTTCGCTGATGGCCACGGCCAAACGCATGATCAACATCACCCGTTTTGGCTGGGGCGCACAACCCGCGAATGAAATGCCCCACTCTCTGTATCCTGGGGAACAGGAGCAACCTTACCCTCCATCGGGGGAGGAACATGCAGTAGACGGGTTTCTCAAAACCAAATGCCTGAGATGCCATCTGGACGCACCCGGTCCGCACAGGCCGGGCGACTACCGGTCAACCGGATGCTCGGCTTGCCACATGATCTACACCAATGACGGTATTTCTTTATCGCATGACCGGGCCATTCAGGGTCTACAGAAAAAGGATAAAAAGCAAAATCGATTTGAACGCAAATTCGCCGACAAATCCTTAAGCAATCGCCGGGGCTACCCCCTGTTGCACAAATTCACCACCGCCATACCCAGCGTCCAATGCGAACATTGCCACAACAATAATGGTGTGGGAGAAGAGTTTGAAGGCTTGTTTGCCAAACCTGCCCGACCCCGTTCCACGCCAAAATCCATCAGCGATGAAAAACCGGTTTTATATGGAAAGGAACATGAGTTCCTGGTTCCCGATATCCACCGGGAAAAAGGCATGCATTGCATCGACTGCCATATTGGCGATGAAATGAAACCCGAAATTGAACCGGAAGGCCTGCACTCAGCGGTTCAAATTCGCTGTACCGACTGCCACGGAACAGCCTCGGAAAAACCCGAAGGATACCTGTTGATTGAGTCGGATTCCAAAACCAAACAACTAATAAAGAA
Organism: Nitrospina sp.; assembly: GCA_018653085.1. GTDB lineage: Bacteria > Nitrospinota > Nitrospinia > Nitrospinales > VA-1 > LS-NOB. Next base: position 32,740 of record JABIAY010000054.1, on the reverse strand, counting down.
AAGCAATTTAAATCCTAACCTGAAAAGAAAAATCCGGGCAGGAGATACCGTATTACTGAATTCAGGCTCCTCTCCCATGATGCATACCAAGCAGGAGAAAGACCAATGGATTTTATATTCCAAAGTAACAGGAAAGAAACACACCATCCCTCTTCTGAAAAATATTAAACCGTCCATCGCGCACCAGGTGCCAAAACATATGGATGAGATGGAGTGCTCAGCCTGCCATGCCAGGTGGTCAGCAGGGGAATGGGGAATGCACCTCATTCGCGAAAAGACATTCACTCCACAAAAGTGGAAGGACTGGAACCTGACCGACCCGGACCTGTCTAGCATCCTGTCAGGCAATGAAACCGGCCAGCAAGGAATGATCAACTGGCTCTCCGCGAAATCGCTTCCCGACAGCATAGAGGGAGACCGTTTACCGGAATTCTGGTTATCCGTGTTTGCAGAGACCGGGTGGTCGGACCTGATAATGGGGAAAAATGAGCGCGGCAAATATTCAATACTAAAACCCCGTTACCAGTATTTCATCACCGACCAGACCAGTCCGATGGGGATTCCGACTAAACGTGCGGAACCGCCATTGACTCTGGACGGAGGAGCAGGCTTGATCTGGACCACCTATTCTCCACATACAATTCGTAAAACCGTCCGCAGTTGTGAGTCCTGCCATCAAAACAAATTGTCCGCAGGGCTGGGCGACCCCTTGCGGCAGAGCATACAAGACACGACTTCCTTTTTTGATGAATTACGATTCAACAACCAGGTTCTCCCGCAGTTTCAGCTCAAGCAGGGGGTAACACAAAACGGGGAGCCCCTGCAAACGCCTTTCCCCAGTGGCGAAATCCGATTTCTTAACGAAGATGAAATTCTGGCTTTGCAGGAAACAACAGACAGTTACCGGGCATACCGCTTCCTGAACCTGCGTGAATTGAATTTCCCGCGCCTACTTTCCCGGCAGGAATTCCCTTATGACACTCGGCACCGTGTCCAGGAAAATATCATGGGGCCACCGCAATTGCAGGATGACCTTTATTATGATGTAGAAAAAAACCAGTTTGTGAAAATCACACCAAAAAATCCTGCTGTCGATAGCTTCCCAACTCAAGACGAACCCCAGGAAACCACTCCGCAAGAACCCGGAACTTTGCAGGAAGAATCCAAGGAACAAAAAAATATCGTAGAGTTTTTATACGATATTTTTCAAGGTCAAGGTGAAGAAGCACCGCAACCCGAAAACAACGAACCGGAACCCCTGCCATGAAAATTCCGGCATTTTTTATTCTCATTGGACTCGTACTGCTACCCCCAGTACTTGCCAGTGCCGGGCCCTTGCAGGATAAAGATTGCGGTTCCTGCCACCGGTTGGGAGATAGCGAAAAAAAAAATTCCGGACCGGACCTGCATTATGCCGGCAACAAGTTCCAGGCAAAATGGCTCAAGCAATTCCTGCAAAACCCTGAGGTCATCCGGCCTGCCGGAGTCAGCACCGCCCCCGGATTTTTACAGGGGTCTAGCGGAAACCCACATCCTTCTTTTGCTGAAAAAGAAGCCAGTGCACTGTCGGATAGCCTGATGGGCTTGAAAGTCTCCGGCCTCACACTCGAACCGGTTACAACAGAGCCTTTATCAAAAGGGAAACGCGCAAAAATCAAATACCAGTTTGAGAGAACTTTCTCCTGCATCTCATGCCATCAGAGTTTGAATCTTGCAGGAAAAGTCCGTGGCGGCATATCCGGCCCATCTCTGATCAACGCAGGAAACCGACTGCAAGCCGACTGGGTCGTCAACTGGCTGAACACACCTGAGGTTTATACATCAAAAAGTCGTATGCCCCGATACAAGATGGATTCCGCCACCCAAATCCAATTCACACAGTTTCTCATGACGCTGAAAAAAGAAAATATGAACCGGCGAGCCGCCGGTGGCAAATAAAAGGCGAGTCACCCGTGACAAATATGAAAAGAAATTATAAAAATTTGCTCGCCACAATAACAACCGTTTTGCTCGGCATGGTTGCCTGCGGACAAAATGACAATGAGCAGGTGGCCCTCAAACCTCCCACGCAACAAGAGGTCAAGAGAGTCCAACCGCAAACTCAGCAACCCGAACCGGCGCAAGTCACAGAAAATACCCGGCAAACTTATCAGTGGTACTGCGCCCAGTGTCATGGCATTGAAGGCAAGGGAAATGGTATCAACGCCAAGTTTCTCACGGTTCCACCGCGCAACCACACCAAAGGTGACTATCTGGAAACCCGGACCGATGAACAACTTTTTGAGGCCATCAAGTTCGGCGGACTTTCGGTGGGACGGGCTCCCTGCATGCCGGCTTGGGGGCACACTCTGGACGAGGACACCATCCATTCCATGGTGCGATACATCCGCGAGTTGTGCCAGTGCGAGGCGTTATAAATAGTAGTCTAGTTTGGAGGCCTTTTGCATAAGTAAAAACCAAATCCCCCCAACCCCCTTCGTAGAAGGGGGAGCTTTAATGGACCCCTCTTTTACAAAGAGGGGCTGGGGTGATTTAGAACCTCTCATGCCCCAATGGGTAAACTGGCAAGGGCTCTTTCAGCCGAGGTGAGTTGTTGTTAGCCGGTAAAAGTTATTGCAATTTGCCACCGGCGGCTCGCCGGGCGCCTGGTGGTGTTATAATCATTTTCTTAAATAACGAGGAAGCTCTTCCTTAAAACTGAAAAAGTGAGTTCTTATTATGATTGAAGTGATTCCGTTCCATGGCCTGCTGTACGACACCGCCACTCATCCTCTCGTAGAGGTCACCGCTCCCCCTTATGATGTGATTCCTCCTGCTCTTCAGGAATCCCTGCACCAGAAGAACCCGCATAATGTTGTGCGCCTGATTTTAGGTAAGGAGTCTTCCACCGACTCTGAGATGGACAACCGCTATATCCGCGCCGCCAATACATTCCGGCAATGGCAGGAAGAAGGAGTTCTTGTCCGCGACCCGCAACCGGGATTCTATTTATACAGCCAGGAATACGAGTTTGAAGGAGGCAAGTTCTGCCGGACAGGTTTTTTCGCCCGTGTCAAAACGGAAGCTTTCAGCAAGGGGAACATCCTTCCGCATGAATTCACGCTTGCCAAGGCCAAGACCGATCGCACCCGTCTGCTCAATGCCTGCCACGCCAACTTCAGCCCCATTTTCGGGCTGTATTCGGACCCTGAAGGCAATATCGATTCGTTACTCAAGGACGATGGCAACCTGGACCCCGTATCCGTGATTGATGACGGCAGTGTTGTACATCGCATCTGGCGCCTGAACAATGCCGCCATTTGCCAGGAAATCTCCAACCAGATTCGTGATAAAAAAATATATATCGCCGATGGCCATCACCGCTATGAAACTGCGCTGGCTTTTGCGGAGGCGAATCAGGACAAGGTAGAAGACTGTTCGCACGTCATGATGTTCCTGACCAACATGGATTCAGATTCCATGTCGATCTTCCCCATTCACCGGGTAGCGAAAAGTCCGGAACCGTTTGATCGGGAAGCGTTCCTGAAAAAAGCCGGGGAATATTTCGACATCACACCCTGGTCCGGCACCTTGGATGGGGCCGAGGTTAAATCCCGACTGAAAGAACTGGGGCAGGAACAAATCACCTTCTGCGCATATATGGGAAAAGATCATACCTTCATTTTGAAAGTCAAAGACCCCAAAAACATTCTGCCTCTTCTGGATCAAAGCGAGCCCGAGGATATGCAGATTCTTGACGTCATGCAACTGCACGCCATTCTTTTTCGGCATGTCCTGAAAATTGACACCCGGGAAAAGTCCGGACAACAATATGTTTCCTACAAGGTGAACTCTGAAGAAGGAATGGGAATGGTGGATAGCGGCGAGTATGATGTGGCCTTTTTCATGAACCCCACGCTCATAGATCAGGTTCGTGGGCTGGCGGAAAAAGGCATCCGTCTGCCGCAAAAAGCGACCTTCTTTTATCCCAAACTTTTATCCGGGCTGGTCATCAACAAATTTGGCCTATGAAAATCATATCCACAGAGTTTTTGGTCGGAGCTGTTTCGGCCAAACAATATCCGCAAGGAACGCTTCCTGAGTTTGCCTTTGCAGGCCGCTCCAACGTGGGCAAGTCCTCCCTCATCAAATCCTTGCTCAACCGAAAAAAGCTGGTGCGCATCAGTTCCACTCCTGGCAAAACCCGTGAAATTAATTTTTTTAAAATCAATGACGCGATGATGTTTGCTGATCTTCCCGGTTACGGATTCGCCCGGGTCACCCCGGCCATGCAGAAGAAGTGGAAAAAAATGCTGGAAGAATATCTGAGCCAGCGCGACCCTCTCATCGCCGTCGTATTCATCGTTGATATCCGAAGAAAACCCACCGAGTTGGATTTAACCCTGAAAGAGTGGCTGGAAGAACTGGGCAGAGACTATATTCTGGTGGTCACCAAGGCTGACAAACTTTCCGCCTCGGAACGCCAAAAGCAAACAAAAATAATCAAGGCCGCATTCATGGGGGAAAATGCCCTGGACTTCATTGTTTATTCCAGCAAAAATCATACGGGAAGAAAAGAACTCTGGGGCGCAATGGAAAAACTCGCCCGCTCCCACTAGGCGTGGGGCCAGCACTGCATTGCCCATCAAGCAGACCAAGCTCCGTGGTATCCTTCCACAGCTTTCGTGCCCCGCAGGGGTAAAGCGCAATACTTTAAATATTCCCCCTGATAAGGGGGATAAAGGGGGTTTGCATAAATCAGCAGTTTCACAAGGAATTTTGGCGGCTCAACAAGCCCTTGCCCAGCCACGCCTGCGGCTAGCCCTCATACCAGTTGCGTGTTTTGTTTGCGATTCGGACTACGGACAGCATGACCGGGACTTCTACCAACACTCCCACAACAGTGGCTAATGCCGCTCCGGATTCAAATCCAAAAAGACTGATGGCCGTTGCCACAGCCAGTTCAAAAAAGTTGCTTGCCCCAATAAGGGCGGAAGGCGCGGCTACACAATGAGCAACTCCCAGTTTCCGGTTTAAAAGATAGGCCAAGCCAGAATTAAAATAAACCTGGATCAATATTGGAATCGCAAGAAGCACGATTATCATTGGTTGCCGGATGATTTGATCTCCCTGAAAACCAAACAATAGAACCAAAGTAGCGAGAAGAGCCAAAAGAGAAAATGGGTGGAGGGTTTTCAGGATTTTTTGCAGTGCCTCTTCGCCATCATTTTTCATTAACCAAGCCCGCCAAAGTTGAGCCACCAGGACGGGTATCAAAATGTAAAGAGCAACAGATAAGAGCAAAGTCTTCCAGGGAACCGTGATGGAAGAAAGCCCCAATAACAAACCCACAATAGGAGCAAAAGCAACAATCATAATTGCATCATTGAGAGCCACCTGGCTTAAGGTAAAATTGGGGTCGCCATCAGCAAGGTTGCTCCAAACAAATACCATCGCCGTACAGGGAGCGGCGGCTAGAATAATGAGTCCGGCAAGATAAGAATCGATTTGCTCGGCAGGTAAATACGCAGAAAACAGGTTCGCCACAAACACCCACCCCAGAATCGCCATCGAAAAAGGTTTGATCGCCCAGTTAATAAAAACTGTAACAGCCATTCCCTTCCAGTGCGTGCGGACCTTGTGCAGAGCTTTAAAATCCACCTTGAGTAACATGGGAATGATCATGACCCAAATGAGGATCGCCACGGGAATGTTGACTTTGAAAATCTCGGCATTCCCGATGGCCTGAAACGGCTGAGGGAAAAAATGACCCAATGTGATTCCCGAAAGAATACATAGAAACACCCATAACGTTAAATAGCGTTCAAAAATCCCTAGTGTATCCATCTGGAGTTTTTTAATTACCGGCCTCACTTCTGCTTGCCCTTAACTTCGGGAACACATTCAGCAGGAATAGTGCAGTTATCCGGTTGACCCTGACAACAATTTTCGACGAGGAAAGCCATCAAGGCATTCATGGCTTTATAGTTAGCAGAATAAAACAATGTTCTGCCTTCTCTGCGGCAAGCCACCAAACCGGCCTGTTTCAACTGGCTGAGATGAAAAGAAAGGGTTGATAAAGGAAGGTCCAACTTCTCTCCGATCACTCCTGCTGGCACACCATTTTTTCCCGCCTGAATTAATAAGCGGAAAACCTGCAAACGACTTTCCTGAGCAAGAGCAGATAAAGATGATACTGCGGTTAATATTTTCATATTACTAGAAATATCAAAATATAATAGCCATGTAAACAAAAAATTTGGCTTCCAAAAAAAGGTTTCATCTCAGCTCGGTTGTTCAGGTTTCACAGTATGGGTAAAACTTTTTTATTTGCATCTTGAAGAATGTGAGTTTAGGTTCAATCAACAAGTTCGGGCCGCCACAAAGTCCTGATCAAAATTATTAAAAATAAGCCTCTATTCTAGTCATGACCCTAAAAGGAATATAGATTTATGCCACATCGGAATCACGCGCCCCGTTTCAATTTCCTCATAAATGCGAGTCTTTGCATAATAAGCGTTCTCGTTTCACTGTTTCTTTTCGACTGGATTTTTATTAAATACGAAAACGCCTTCCTCCTGAGCTCATCCAAAGATATTCAGGTTTCAGAAAATAATACTTTCGATTTGGCTTCCCTGGGTTTTAAGGAAAAAACAGTTTCGGTTGCCAAAGATCCCAATACAATCAGGATATTAAGCATCGGAGATTCATTTGCCTATGCGGCGGTACCCGCACCCCATACCTACAGCGATGTCCTTGAAACACTATTAAATCAAGCCGAGGGTGACTCTGATTTTGAAGTGATCAATTTAGGAATCCCCGGCATTTCATTTCCTGAATACCTGGCCCAGTTCAATTTCTGGTCTTCAAAGCTGGATTTTGATGGAGTCATTTTCAATTTTTATACGGGGAATGATTTTTTAGATATGGAATGGTTGCCCTATTCCAAGGAGGAAGAAATCCGCTTCAAAAATGGAGAATTCTTTGTGGGGAAAGGATCGTGGGTACCACGCCTGTATCGATTCAGGTTCCTGGATTACGCCAAGGCCTATTACTCCATGCACATGCCAAGAGTGCAGGAATTCCTGTCATCTGATTCCCAGGTGATGCAGAAGGCCAATATGTTTCCCTGGATACATACCCTTTCCAATTATTCTATTGAAGGAAATGATGTACAGCCTCCGCCTTTTTACATCAAAGCCATGCGCCGCGCTTCCTTTGCTTACAGAATAAATACCATCGACAGAGTTGAGAATGGGTACCGCTGGTTTTTGGCTTTGATGGATTTAGCTCAACAAACTATTGATTCCGGAAAATTTGTATTGATGCTTAACTCTCCGTCCAACCTGGCATACTCAAAAAAGATTCAGGAGTTGGTCATTGAGCTTGAAGGGATTCCAGAAGATTCTCTGGACCCACAATTACCCGGAGCCATGATAGCTTCATTAGCTGAAATGCGTCAGTTTAAGGGAAAGGTTATCGACCTTTTTGATTGTTTAACGAGCTATGCCGACAAAGAACTGTACTTTTCTAACCTCAGCGATACTCACTGGACAAAAGAAGGGAACAGAATCGTTGGGGAAATACTGGCGGACCAGGTTTTAAATGACTGGTTAAAAATGAACCGCAACAGCAACTTTTCCAACTGCTCCGATGCGCAACTTCTACCCAAAAAGAAAAGGGTGGGCACAGATATAGCCGTGTCTACTTATCAAGCCTGGCTCCAAGAGCAACCATCGCGTTAATATAATTAGGCACTGGGAAATAAAGCATAAAACAAAAAACCCTCTCCCCTGAAACGGGAAGAGGGATCGGGCCACCCACTAACGTGGGAGGGAATATAGCAATTACTTTTTAAGCTGAGACAAATTTTGTTGCTAGCGGTAAAAAGCTATTGTCATCTGCCACTGGCCGCTGGCCCCTTAGCAGGGGAGGCAACTGGGCAAGAGCTCGATTGCGCCGAGACAACTCTTTGCTAGCCAAATAATGCGATGGCATATTGGCCCCACGCCTAGTGAGGTTAGCCCCAGAGTTCATCCGGGACTTCCAGGCGATCGATCTTTTTACCCTGACCAATGTGTTGGTCAAGAATTTCATCTATATCTTCCGGTTGGACCTTCTGGTACCAGACACCATCCGGGTAAACAACGACGACAGGGCCGACACCGCAAGGGCCAAGGCATCCGGTATTTGCAACCATGCATTTTCCAAACAGCCCTTTTTGCTCAACACCCATGGCCAGTTTTTCAAAAATGGCGTTGGAACCATTTTCACCACAGGAACCCCTGGGATGCCCCGGTGGTCGGCTGTTGGTACACACTAAAATATGATAACTTGGTTTCGGCATCAGTAAATCTCCGTTAGTATTAAAAAAAACGTGGCAAGCCACGGGGAATAAAACCCAGAATGCTACATTAGATGTTCGGCAAAAGAAATAGGTTTTTTTAAATGGACGTTTTCAACACAAAATCAGATAAAGAACCTCCCTCCCCACAAGGGCGGTTTGACGGAGACTATTTAAAGTCCTGGCTGGAACCCATGGTCAAGGAACCCATTTCCCGTTTTGAGATTTTCACCTTAAAAGGAGATGCGTCGGACCGAAGCTATTTCCGGGTTCACTATTTCCTCCGTTCCACAGAAAAAAAATCTTCGATCATCGTCATGCAACTGAAGGAACCGAGTCTTGAAAAAGAACCGGACTTCAACCGTATGCAGAAATTTCTGCACCATCTGGATGTTCCGGTTCCTGAAGTTTTGCACTACGATGCCGAGCGGGGACTGCTTTTTCTTGAGGATGGGGGCGATACACATTTAGCGGACCTGGCCCAAAATTCTCCCGACAATATTATTGCCTGGTACCAGAAGGCCATAGAACTTATTGTGGTCATGCAGACCCGCGTCACAAAAAATATGCGCTCTTATTGCCCGGCCTATTCCCTGAAGTTCGATGTCGAAAAATTAATGTGGGAAATGGACTTCATGATAAAATACTACATTAAAGGCTTCCTGAATCAGAAACTGGGTCAGGACGAAGAGTCGAAAATCCGCACCGCCCTGCTTGGGCTCTGCGAAACTCTGGCTAAAGAAGAAAGAGTTTTCGTCCACCGGGATTTTCATTCAAGAAACCTGATGCTTCAGGGGGAAGACCTTCTGCTCATTGACTTCCAGGATGCCAGGATGGGTCCTCGCCAATACGATCTCGTTTCCCTTTTGAAAGATTCGTATGTTGTCCTGGAGGAAGAAACCCGAAATGAATTGCTGAGCCATTACCTTCAGCGCATGGAACAAGAGGAGGGCCGACAACTCCCTCGCTCTTCTTTCCTGAAAATTTTCGATTGTATGTCGATCCAAAGGAATCTGAAGGCAATCGGCACCTTTGCGTTTCAACACGTGGAGCATAAGAATGAGCGGTACATTGAATACATTGACCCCACTTTGCAATACATCCGGGATACGCTCCATTCCCGACCCGACCTGGAACCGCTCGGCCAGGCTTTAAAGCAGGCGATTCCCGGGCTCAACACAGGGGTTAGCCGACCATGATGATTTTAAAAAAATATGTATTGTTCCTGTTTCTGAAAATCTACCTGCTTACCGCAGCAGGTTTGGTCGGAATTTTTTTGATTGTTGATTTTTTCGAGCGTGTGGATGAGTTCATGGCAAAGGGCGCTCCGCTCATTGATCTCGCTTCTTATTATGTTTACAAAATCCCTTTCGTTGCGAATTACATGGCACCCCAGGCCGTGCTTTTGGCTACCGTCATCACTCTCGCCTCGCTTGCCGGAAACAACGAGTTCACCGCCATGAAGGCCTGCGGCATCAGTGTCACAGGCATTACGTTTCCGATCATCGGCGCCGCAGTTGTTATTGCTCTCTTAGTATTAGCTTGTAGCGAGTTTGTTTCCCCAATCACCAACCAGAAAATGAATTATATTTTTTTTGGCAAGGTTCGGAACAAGGCAACCTACGGGAAAATCCCCCAGAAAGACCTCTGGCTCAAAGCGAAAGACCATTCCATTTGGAGCGTTGATTCCTTTGACCCGAATAGTTCCGGCCTGCGGGGGGTTATCATTTTGATTCCGGATGATGGTTTCGGAATCAGGAAGAGGATCGATGCCCAGTCCGCAGTCTGGTCAGGGGATAAATGGAATTTCATTAATGGCTATGTGCGCAAATTTAACAAGGAGGGGTTGGCATCAACAGAATACTTTGAGAACCGTTCGTTCCCGGCTTCTGAAACCCCGAAGGATTTTGCCAAAGTAAGAAAACGACCAGAAGAAATGAGCCTGCGGGAAATGTATGCCACCATTCAGGTTCATGCACGGGAAGGCAAGGACACCACCAAAAAGTGGATCGAATTGCACCGCAACCTGTCCTACCCTTTCATCAGCATTGTTTTAGCCTTGCTGGCGATTCCCTTATCATTGAGATCCAGCAGGCATGGAGGACTTCTGTTTTGCGTGGGGGTGAACCTGGCAATGGGTTTTGTTTTCTCATTTCTATACGCCGTCAGCATATCCCTGGGCCGCGGGGGAACCTTTGATCCGATTCTGGCCGCATGGGGTCCCAACCTGCTGTTCACAGCTCTTGGATTTTATTTACTACTTACCCTGGACAGTGAAAAAGCTTTTCCGATTTAAAATCGAATGAAGAAAATCGCCTCCATCGATATTGGCTCCAACACGGTTCGCCTTCTGATCCTGGAATCTGACGGGACCGGGGATTTCCAGCTTCTGGCTTCCAGAAGAGTGATCACCCGTCTCGGCGAAGGAATGGACAAGCACGGGAAGCTTATGCAGTCTCGAATGTCCGAGACCCTCTCCGCTTTGTCTGAATTCCGTCAGGACTGCATAGATCATGGCAACCCTCCCTTATTCGCTGTGGCGACCAGTGCCGTGCGAGAAGCCTCTAACGGCAAAGAGTTTGTGCGTCTCGCCCTGGAAAAGACAGGCATCGAAATTGAAATCATCCCCTGGGAAGAAGAAGCTCGCCTCACTCTGGAAGGGGTTTTTTGGAAAATACCGCATGAAAATCGCAAGAGTCTCACTATCGATATCGGAGGCGGCAGTACCGAGTTCATCCTCTCTGAAGGAAAAAGTATCGCGGGCTTTTGCAGTAGTTCTTTAGGAGTCGTGCGATTGACAGAAAAATTTATTCACCAGCATCCGGTAGATAAGGCGGAGTATACAAACCTGACCACCCACTTAAGAAACGAGTTGCAAGCGATCAAGGAAAAGCTCTCGGCCTTTACGCCGCAGGTGTTGATCGGTACAGCGGGAACCGTTACTACACTCGCCGCCTTGAAAGAAAATATTTACCCTTATGATCCCGAAAAAATTCATGGTGCTTTATTATCCAGACAGGATATCGACACCCTGGCTCAAGACCTGAAAGGAAAGTCCCTCAACGAACGGCTGGCTTTAAATGCTCTTGAACGAGGTCGGGAAGATTTGATCATAGCGGGAACCGCAATCGTTTTAGAAACGATGCGCACGTTTCAATGTGACCCCCTGCTGGTCAGCGAATACAGCCTGCGTGAGGGAATCATCCTGAAAGCTCTGGGTGGGTCCACAGCTTCTTGAAACGAGTCCCCTGTTTTTTATAAAACTCTGACTAAAAAGAGCTTGAGCGCCGTTTGAATTTGACTTCAAGGGTCATTTCAGCTAAGGTTTTTCTTCATCATGACTACTAAAAAGAGCACAAAAAATAAGCTGGTTTCCATCAAGAAATCCCCGAAACCCCTGGGGAAGCCTATGAAGGGCCGGGATGTCATTGTTAAAGCCCTGGGGAATGAAGGGGTCAAGGTTATTTTTGGCTATCCAGGTGGAACTTCCATGGAGATCCATCAAGGTTTAACCCTGGCTCCAAAAATCCGTATGGTCCTGCCTCGCCACGAGCAAGGCGGTGCCTTTGCGGCAGGCGGTTACGCTCGCTCTACCGGAGAAGTTGGGGTCTGCATGGCAACATCGGGGCCCGGAGCCACCAACCTGATTACCGGAATTATTGATGCGAAGATGGACTCCATTCCCATTGTCGCCATCACTGGTCAGGTCGCCAGTACGCTGTTAGGCAGTGACGCGTTCCAGGAAACAGATATCATGGGGGCCACCTTCCCGCTGGTCAAGCATAGCTATATGATCCAGAACGTCGCGGAAATTCCGCAGGTCATTCATAATGCGTTCCATATTGCGCGGACTGGCAGACCCGGACCGGTTCTTGTGGATATTCCTAAAAATATTCAACAGCAGGAAGGAATTGCTGACTTTAACGTTACATTCGATTGCCCCAGTTATCGACCGAATTTAAAACCCTCGGTACTGCAATGCAAAAAAGCGGCTCATGCTATCCAAACCGCAAAGCGTCCTATAATTTATGCGGGAGGCGGCATCGTGAGCAGTGGGGCTTCACAAGAACTGCGAGCCTTGGTAAAGAAAACCGGCATCCCCGTCACCACTACGGCAATGGGTTTGGGAATATTCCCTTCCAACGATCCGCTTTCTCTGCGCATGCTGGGAATGCATGGGGCGGTTTACGCCAATATTGCTATCAACCATGCGGATCTGGTTATCGCCGCAGGAGTACGTTTTGATGACCGGGTAACCGGCAAACTGGCAGAATTTTGTAAAGATGCACAGATCATCCATATTGATATCGACCCAACAGAAATCAATAAAAATATTCTGGTAGATATTCCCATTCAGGGCGATGTCAAACAAGCGTTGAAAATTATCCACGGCTATGTGGAGCCCAAGAAAGATATCAAACCGTGGATAAAACAACTGAACGACTGGAAAAAAGAGTTCCCCCTGGAATTCAAACCTAAAAAGGGAGAAATCGTTCCGCAGTCTGTAATCAGCGAGGTCAACAAACTCGCGGATGATGACGCTATTTTTTCCGTAGGTGTCGGTCAGCACCAGATGTGGTCAGCCCAGTTTCTGGATTTTAACGAACCCAATAACTGGCTGTGTTCATCCGGGTTGGGGGCAATGGGATTTGGACTGCCCGCCGCTATGGGAGCCCAAGTTGCGTTTCCCAATCGGCAGGTTATAAATATAGAAGGCGATGGTAGTTTTCTAATGAATATTCAGGAACTGCAAACGCTGAAAATAGAAAATATCCCGGTTAAAAATATTATTCTTAACAACGCCCATCTAGGAATGGTAGCTCAATGGGAAGACCGTTTTTATAAATCCATTCGCGGCCACACTTTCATCGGCGATGCCAACTTTGCCGAAGTGGCGCACGCTTTTGGAATCAAGTCAGAGAGCATTTCCGATCCGAAAGACATTGTTCCGGCCTTGAAGCGTATGCTTAAGCACAAGGGGCCTTATGTCCTGGATGTAAAGTATCCTTACAACGACAAGAGCCACGGCCATGTCATGCCGATGATTCCCTCGAATCACACGTATCTGGATACCTGTCTGGACGCAAATACCTCGCTTCGGGATTATTGGAAAAAGAAAGGCCTGCTCCACTAGCCACTAGGCGTGGGGCCAATAGGCAATAACCCGTTTGGTCGGAATAAATCCTTTTGAGCACTGTTAAACACCAAGCCAACTACCAATTGAGCTCTTGCCCGGTTCCCCCCTGATAAGGGGGGCCAGGGGGGTTAAACATTCCGGTAATACTCCGTTGCACATATTTCTACCCTTATGCTTTCCCACAATCTTAATGATAGAAAATTAGACCCATACCTTTTGATGGGTCCCGTCCTGTTGGCGGCGTTTCTTTTTTCCTGGTCTATTTTCCATTCCGACCTGTCCAAAAGAGAAGCGCGTGAAGGAGTGCCCGTTGTCAACATGATGCGCGGCGGAAACATCTGGCTTCCCCAAATCACACCGGAACAACTGCGTACCAAGCCGCCACTGTTTTACTGGTCTGGACTTTTATCATCAAAACTTCTGGGCGGGGTGGACGAAATCTCCCTGAGAATTCCTTCAGTCTTGGCCGGCATAGGAACCGTGTTCCTCACCACCTTGCTCGGCATGCGCCAGTTTTCTCCGGTTATCGGCTGTCTTGCGGGATTGATCATCACGACCTGCTGGCGATTCGCTTATCTTGGGAGCCACGCCCGCATCGATATGCTTTTCACTTTTTTCATCACTCTCGCTTTTGTCACACTCTGGGAATTGACACACGATGGAAAACAAGACAGGTGGCTTAAATGGCTTGCTGGCATAGCAGTGGGCCTGGCCGTGTTGACCAAAGGACCTTTAGGCTGGCTGTTTCCCCTTCTGGCAATATTTATTTTCAGCCGGATCTTCAAAACCTACTCTGTTCCCTGGGCACATCTTTTCTGGCTACCGCTCGGGATGGCAGGGCTCTGGCTGGCATTTGGAATGCTTGATGGCGGAAAAGAATTTTCCACCATGATCCATCAAGAAACCCTGGGCCGGATATCAGGAAGCGAGGCCATACAAATTCACCGCAAGCCGTTTTTTTATTATATTCCGCAAATTCTTGGCGGCATGGCTCCCTGGAGCCTGTTCCTGCCGTTCGCAATCTGGCAGGGGATTAAACACCGGGATACACCTTGGAAATTCTGCGCCATCGCCCTGGCCACATTATTTATCTTTCTTTCACTTTTTCCGGGGAAAAGAGGCGACTACCTTCTTCCTCTCTATCCCATGGGAGCAATTATCCTGGCCGTATTTTTTTCGCGGTTTGGTTCCGGAAATTCTGCCATCAACTGGGGCATGTCTTTCCCTGCCTGGATCATAATGGGCATGATGACGGTTTTAGCACTGATTCTGATTCTTACGGCCCTGCTTCCCGACCTGAATTTCGATTCCCTTTCGGCTTTTCTAAATTCCCGGGACCGCTGGATGGCACAACTGCTTTATGACAGGCACCGGCCCTCGGGCCTTCTCCTTGCTATGGGCGCATGGGGTATGTTAATTTTTTCGCAGTACCTTCGGGAAGCCCTGCGTAAATTTTCAGGAATACAAATGACCGGGCTGATAGCGGGCTGGGCTTTTCTTCTGTTTCTGGGGGTCCACGGTCCGGCGGCAAGAGTCGTTAATGAACATACTTCGTTTCGGCCTTTCGCCAAAAAAATAAAACAGCTTGCCGGAAACCGGCCTCTGTTAAATTACGGCAAAGCCCGTGAAGATTTGCGCTACTATCTGGACTTGCCAGTAAAAGAAGTATTCGATGGAACCGCATCACAGGAAATTTCACAGCACCCGGACGCTTTACTGCTTATAAAAAAATCGCACAGTCAGGCATGGCTGAAAAGATTTCCTGAACAGAAAATCATTCATGAGATGACTGCGGCCTTCAAACCCTATCAACTCATAGGAAAACCCTGACTCTTTTAACCGGACATTTTCTTGCCACTCACTGAGCCGACAAAACATAAACTGGACAAGCTGGTACAATTTATTATCGGGGTGGACATCGCTGTCCTTCTGGTGATTTTTTTGAGTAGCCAGTTTGGGGTTTCATTCCCTTTTCCCCTTCCGGGAAGAAGGCTGAACAATCCATTGGCCCTGCTTCTGATACTGCTTTCCGTGCGAGGAATGCTGAATACCTCGTTTCGCGAACGCTATCTTGGAACCTTGAGCAAACTGTCCACCGGCACTCCTCATCGATTTTACTTTTTTACTTCTTTGATTGCTGTGGAATGCGCACTGCAAGTGATGTGGTTCATCGATCCTGAGAACTTTCATTGGAATTTGAACGCCGAGCAGGGTTACGGCACCCATTTTTCTGCCATCCAGCTCTATATTCTCGGCCTCCTTGTGATGATAACGGCCTGGGCTGATTACGGTAAGGAAGCCCGTTGGAAAGAAAAACTGCCCTGGTATCTGGTCGCCGGAGTTTATTTTTATATCGGTCTGGATGATTGTGTCGGCATCCACGAAAATTTTATTCTATGGACCCGAAGGCGGATTCCCGAGGCAACGGTCTTTCACTTCATCCACGAATGGTTGTGGTTCTATGCTCCGCTCATTTTAGCCGTGGTCATTTTTCTCAGCCGCTTCTTTTTAAAAAAATTCCGCTACTCGTGGGGAATCCTTATCACAATGTTTGTGGCCTTGGCTTTCTGGGTCTCAGTTATCCTGCTCGAAGGACTGGCTAAAAGCATTGTGGACCCGATGGGGCTGGACTACGGTCGCCTGTTGATCGGCATTGAGGAAGGATCTGAAATGTTCGGGGCAACCCTCTTTATGCTGGGGTTCAGCAAACACCTTAAAAATCTCGCGGAAGAAAAAGTCCCAAAATAAAATTGGCTAGAACGCACGCCTAGCTCGCATATTGTATGAACAAACAGGGAATTAATCTTATGTATCCCCCTCATCCTAGCCTTCTCCCTCCAGGGGAGAAGGAACTTTTTGCTCCCTCTCCTTTGAGGGGAGAGGGTTGGGGTGAGGGTGATTTTATAATATCTTCAAAATCCTGAGCAAAACACCCGTGCAATATCTAGACTCGTTGCCTTATTTTGAATTGTATTCCAGGTACGCACGCTCAATATTCGCGTCCAGCCAGTCCAGGTTTTTCCAGGTTTTATATTTTTCCGTTAAAGCCGGCCTTACTATGTCCTGGGTTTCCTTGAGGGATTTGCCTTCTTCCAGCTGATTGAGAACCATTCCTTTAAGGCTGAGCAGGTAATTCCTCATCGCTAAAAATACCGGTTTGCCGCCCGGTGCGCCGTGGCCCGGAATATATATTTCCGCATCGAAATCATCCAGATAATTCAAAGAAGAAATCCAGTCCTCCACATAAGCATCGCCCATGTAAGGAATTTTTCCGTTGAAAACCAGGTCACCGGTAATAATGGTTTTCAACTCCTGAATATAGATGAACAAGTCCCCATCCGTATGCCCACGTGCATGGATCAACCTTAGATTATACCCGCCGACAAAGATTTCCATTCTATCCTTAAAGACTATATTGGGCAGGGTAATAACCGTTTCATCCATTCCAGGAATATCCATGGTCTTAAAAAAATCCAGATGAGCCTTGCCGGAGGGGCCGAACAAGGTCTTACGAACATTTTCATGGGCAATAATGGCTTTGCTATCTTTAAATACCTGGTTACCAAAAGTGTGGTCCCCATGATAATGCGTGTTGATCGTGTAAAGGATAGGAAGATCCGTTTGTTTGCGGATTTCTTTCAGCACCTTGTCTGCCTCCATCGGGGTGACGCGGGTATCCACAACAACGACTCCCTCACGGGTAATGAGAAAGGTGGTGTTTGAATCTATTCCATCTCCATTAACAACCGTAAAAAGCTTCTTCCACACCTCAACGGTTTTAGAACCTTCCGCGCTACAAACTCCACCCACTGCTAAAATGCTGATGAACAGCCCTGCGGCCAGCCATCTCAATCCTTTAACTGCCATATCGGCCCCCTGAATAACTGTTTTATACAATATTTTTTACGGAAACGAAGCATGGTAGCATTTCCCCCTTTGCCCGGCAAGTAGTGCTTGAGAGTTCATTTTGTATGCTTTATTATAATTGGAATCCCGCTAAAAGAAGTATCCCAAATTCGTTAAAACCCAGAACACTGTAGCGGTATAGCCTGGGCCTGCACTGCTGATAAAATATTGGAGAGACTAATGCCCACGGTTTTAATTATTGAAGATTCTAATTTCCAGCGTAAAATTATTTCCAAGTTCATTAAAGAGGAGGGCCATGAGATTTATGAGGCCGCCAACGGAAAAATAGCATTGGAGTTGATTGAGAAGTACCAGCCTGACCTTATTTTTTGTGATCTGGTGATGCCCGTATTAGATGGGTTTGAAGTTCTTAAAAACCTGAAGGAAAAGAAATCGACCATTCCTATAATCGTGCTCACTTCCGACATCCAGCAACCTGTCAGGGAGCAATGCATGGAATTGGGAGCCCTGGAGTTTATAAATAAACCTGCCAATCAAATTAAAATTCAGAATGCTTTGCAAAAAGTTTTTGGTTCTGCATAAAAGGTACACACAGTGAAATTAACAGAAGACCAGATAGATGCCCTGGGAGAACTTTTCAACATTGGCGTTGGCAAGGGTGCGGACATGCTCAATCAAATGCTGGGTTGTCAGATTCGAATCCGGGTGCCCCATATCGAGACCCTGACTTTAAATGAATTGGAAAAACAAGCTCAGGAATTTGGACCAAAAGAGGTTTCAACTGTAAACCTGAGTTTTGAGGGTTCCCTGTCTGGGAATGCCATGCTGGCATTTCCGCCTCAGAGTGCCCAGAATCTGGTCTCGGCATTGACGGGAGAGGAGCCCGGATCACCGGAATTAGACTCGGTGACCATGGATACTCTCTCGGAAGTGGGGAATATCATCATCAACTCTGTCATGGGTTCCATCACCAACTTCGTCAACCAACGCCTGGATTATTCTGTTCCCCATTATGCGGAAAACGCGATTCATAAACTGGTTGGCAATCATATAGATGATCCTGAATATTCCATTATTCTGGCCAAGGCTCACTTTTCAATTGAAAATCTTGAGGTCGATGGAGAAATCATTCTGATTTTTGGTGTGGGCTCGCTTGAGGCTCTGCTACAAGCCATTGAAGCATTTAAAAAGAAACTGGAATCCGGTTGATATCCAAGTGACAAACAAACCCAGCGACTTCGTTACGCAAAACTTTCGCTTCCTGGATATGATGCCAGTGGGAGCCTTTATCGTGGACCAGAACTATGTGGTGCGCCGATGGAATTCCTGCCTGGAAAGATGGTCCGGAATTCCCAAGGAGTCCATTTTGGGCACCCACCTTTTGGAGCGATTTCCCAAGCTAAAACAACCCCAATATTTTCTCCGCATTGGTGAAGTTTTTAAAGGTGGGCCTCCTTTGGTCTTTTCCTCAAAATTTCACCAATACCTGATTCCCTGCCCTATCGGAAAGGGAGGGAACCAAACCCAGCAGACCATGGTCACGCCCGTGTACGATGAGGAGGGACAGGAAAATTACGCCCTGTTTACCATTCAGGATGTGACCGACGCCACCCACCAATTGGCAAACTTCAGGAATATCAAAAAAAATCTCCTCGGAAAGGAAATTGAGTTAAAAACTGTCCTGTTAGAGGTTCAAAGGATAAACAGTGAGCTGGAAAATTTTGCCCATGTGGTTTCTCACGATCTCAAAGCACCCCTTCGAGGAATAAAAAACCTGGCGGACTGGATATTGGAAGACTTGGAAGGTAAAATCACAGAGGAATCAAAAATGCATCTGGAACGTCTAAAGGAACGGGCAACCCATATGCATGCAATGATTGATTCGATATTACACTACTCCAGGAATATCAGCGGTGAACTGGAAATAGAATTTGTGGACACCAAAGCTCTTATTAAAGAAGTCATCGAGGAGCTTTGTCCGCCTTCAAGTTTTCATCTCCATATTCATCCCGACCTGCCAAAATTCAACACTCAGCGAACCAAGTTGAAGCAGGTTTTTACCAATCTGATCGATAACGCCTTCAAGCATCATGACCGTGAAGATGGGAAAATAGAAATCGGGGTAAAAGACACAGGCGATATGTTTGAATTTATCGTTAAAGACGATGGACCAGGCATAGAGCCTACCTTCCAGAAAAGTATTTTTGTCATCTTTCAAACCATCAGCAAAAAATCCACCGGAGATAGCACCGGGATTGGCCTTGCCATCACCAAAAAGATTGTTAACGACAACAGGGGAACAATCGAACTGGAGTCCTCACCGGGAGCCGGTGCCCTATTCAGGTTTACCTGGCCTAAAAACATACAGACCCTTCCCAGTTCGGATCATTGATTTTCGCCCTCGCTCCTGGCTTTCGATTTCGCATTCCCCCTACCCCCCATTTATGTTAAATTAATCAGATGGATAGCTTAAATAAAAAGAAATATGATTTTCTTTTACACCTCTTGGAAGTGGACGATGCCATGGTTTGCCTGGATTCGAGGCATCCGGAAGTCGATGTTCCAGAGAGCCATAAAAACAATTCATCCCTGAATCTGGTGTTCAACCTTAATTTCAGGCGCCCGATTAAGATAGTAGAAGAGGGGATTTTTGCCACATTGGCCTTCAACGGCAAGCCCCATAAATGCATCCTCCCCTTTGAAGCCGTATGGGCGATTTACGACCCCAATATGAAAAACGGCCAGGTATGGGAAGAAAGTATTCCAGAAGATATGAACCTGGCTGAGCAGGTGACGGAAACCCCGTCAGAAAAACCCCAGCTGAAATCGGTGAAATCAAGCGGCAAACCTTCCAGCGGACCTCAAACCGGGGGCAAACGCGACCGCAATCACCTTCGAGTCATCAAATAATTGCACCAGACTGCACCCATATCCTTTACAAAGGTTTGGCGATAGATTACAATTTGCCTCTGCTTTTAGTTCGAAGGTGAAAATTAATGGTGGGCGTAGCTCAGTTGGTAGAGCTCTCGGTTGTGGTCCGAGTGGTCGCGGGTTCAAGCCCCGTCGCTCACCCCATATATAAATGCGCCCGTAGCTCAGCTGGATAGAGTTCCGGACTTCGAATCCGTAGGTCGCAGGTTCGAATCCTGCCGGGCGTACCACTACTTGGCGTAGGGCCAGTTTCGCAACAAGGTTCAAGAAGCTGACCGCTACCCTGTTGAGCCGCCAGGAATTGTCCGGGCTCAAAAAAATTTCTGCTTCTCGGGCGGCGGAATTAATAAAGAGGTTATTTATGCTTAGTTTAAAAATGAGACAGCTGATCGCTCTAACTGCTACGGCAACCATTACACTTTTCTTTTGTCAAAACGCCCTGGCATCAACCGCAATGGACTCTATCGGCACCGGCAGTTCCGGCAGTTACAGTCATGGGGAACAGAAAAGCGAAGGCAGTAAAAGCAAAACCCCTCATATTTCCGGAAGCAAGAGCCATCATAAAAAAGAAGGAAGTGGTTCCAAGTCCGGTTCCCATCATGGAAAATCGAAGGGCTACAGCCACAAAAAATCTGAAGGCAGTGCCAACAAGCATCACGCCCGATCCGGTCACGGCTATAAAAAAGGCCATGGGTCGCATGGAGGCCATGGCGGACATGGCAAATGTCCGTTCAGTCATCTGTTACGCTTCAAAGATAAGATCGGCCTGACCGAAGCCCAGGTTGCGGAGATCAAGCAACTGCGATTTGAATACCAGAAGCAAAGTATTCGCAACAAGGCCGAGCACAAAATCGCGCATATGGAGTTCGATGAACTGGTTCATGCAGAAAAGGTAGATGCCCCGGCTATTCTGACTGCGGCAGGGAAAATTGCCGAGACCAAAATGGAAAAAATCATGAATATGGCCAAGGCAAAAATTAACTTGCTCAACTTGCTGACCGATGAGCAACGGAAAAAAGCACATACCGCTCATTCCACCCACCACTAGCCGTGGGGGCAGTGGGCAGGGCTCGTTGAGCCGAAAAACCTATTGGGCGCAAGATAAAGATATTGCAATTTACCTGCGGAGGTTATCCACTAGCCGTGGGAGCAACGAGTAGCAGTTTATAAAAAGTTTGGAAAGATAAATTCGGGGCGTAGCGCAGCCTGGCTAGCGTACCTGCTTTGGGAGCAGGGGGTCGGAGGTTCAAATCCTCTCGCCCCGACCAGTAAAGAAAGGACTTAACGGTTTTCCGTTAGGTCCTTTTTTTTCCTCTACGATTGAAACTAATTCGATCCTCATGTTCTAAGCGAAAAATTTAATTTACTCGGCTTTTACTTAAATTCTTTCGCCTGGAAATCTGTTTCGATACCACTCTAAAGTCAGCGGATAGACGCTATCGTCGTCTGCTATATCGTAGTCTAATTCATCCCCTAAGAGAGCCTGCGACATGAGTGCCCTTTCTCTAAGAGGAATGGCGCTTATTGCCAGTTTTGTGTTTATTCTTTCCATTATTTCATTAAACTTCTTCGGGTCAGTGAGTTCTTCCGGTCTACTCATCAAACTAATCTCCTCCTTACCTTGCGGCAAACAATCGCGAGGCGTGTATTCTAATCGCCTTGCAGTTCTGATCTATCCGTCATTGTCCATCAGGTTGACTGGAATTTGCAACAATACCTCTCCAAGCTTGCGACTGAACATGATATAGATCAACAGGTCGCTCATCCTGCCATAGCCTTTGCAACTAAACAATATTTCCATATTTATTGACTCCTGAAATATATGTCGTGTATTCTGCTTCCTCTATTTGTCGGAGCACAAGGCAAACTTTAAAAATTATTGCATTTTCCCATTAGGATTGAGGATGAGCACAAGAAAAATGGCTACCCCGTCGTGGACTTTTTTGACGAATCATGCACATGTCTTGTTGTGCCTGGTCCAAAATCCGTTTGAACGGATTCGAGATATAGCTGTGGAGGTTGGAGTCACGGAACGCGCAATTCAGCGTATTATCGTTGAGCTTGAAGCTGATGGGTATTTGGAGCGCATTCGTGATGGCAGGAGGAATGTGTACACGGTTTTCAGTCGCAAGCCTCTGCGGCATAGTGTTGAGAAACATCGACAAGTACATGACCTGATTAAACTAATTAAAAAATGATTTGACTCTATGAGTACTATTTCAGCGAAGCCCCTTTCCCCGGAAAATCGTGATCAGGTTCGGCAAATTGTATTGAATGCCAGTGAGCCCATTGCCCCGTTTTGGCCCATGCGTACCATGGTCGCGCAGAACCCCATTCATGGATTGGAATATCTGCCGTTTGATCAGGCTGTTCGAAAAGGCAAGGACCTCCTTGGTGGAAATGGGTATCTTGCGAATGAGGAGTATCGTCAATTTTACCGAAATGGCCGTATTACCAAAGAAAGTTTTAAGCACGCTTTTTCCAGGGTTGGGCCTCGCCCAGAGGAGCAAGTTCCTATTGAAGTTGGAAGTCGAAAAATTACCCCCAAAGATATTTGGCAGTTACACGTACTTTTTGGTATCGAGGAATTGCCACTATCCCTCTTGGAATGGGAATTGAGTGGTGGTGGAGCTACAAAACAATTTCGGCAAGATCTCTCCGAGGAATCCCGGGAAAAAATTATTGCACAAACAATCAAAGAAGGTGAACAGTTTCGGGAGTATCCAGAAGAGGCTTACCTGACGAATTTATGGGAGAGTGTATTAGCCACCTTCGAGCTACCTGTTTTTCATGCCTCACCTCAAATATCTGAGGATTCACATTCGCAAACTTCTACACCCATTTCCTTGTCGCCTCAACGTACCATCAGCGATTGGGTTGATGGTTTGACTGAGGGTGAGGTGGTCGACCAAATCAATAATCAACTCATCAAATGGGTGACGGCGTTTCTCGATGAAGGATTAGCCGGTTGGGAAATGCCTGGTCGAGAAGAAGGTTTCTATCAGGTATGGCGGAACCTGGCGCAGAAAGATTTTTCGGGGCAGCTTCTCGGGATTACAGATTTCGCCCAAAAAGTTCATAGCCTTCCTGCAGATCCAGAGGACACGATCTGTTCCAGCTTGCAGCAACTCGAAATTCCTCAAGAACAATGGGAAGATTATCTCTCAAGGCAACTATCATTATTACCAGGCTGGACGCGATACATACGATGGCTCGGGGAACACCCAACATACCATGCGCAACACAAGCACCCCATTGACACCACACAATATTTGGCCGTGCGTTTATTCTATGAAGTGGAGTTGACCAACATTAAGTGCCAACAGGAATGGGGAATTGATGGGACCGTTTCTACCCTGACTGCATATTGGAATGATCGATCCGAAGAATACCACCAACAAATTGGGCATGGAGGGCAATCTGGGGATCCAACCAACCAAATGAAATGTCGACATGCTTGGCGATTATTCCACTTGGCACAGTTTCTTGAGTTATCTCCCGGAGAAGTTCACGATCTCTCGCTTACTGATGCCCAGATGTTGTTGCAATGGTTAGATTACTTTCCTGCTGATCAACATGGACGGGTATGGATTGAGGCGTACGAAGATTCCTTTCGAGAGAAGATGCTCAGAAATATTTCAGCGCATCGCGGAACGGTACCAGAATTGGAAACTCGTCCCCATGCACAACTAGCCTTTTGTATCGATGTACGTTCTGAATCATTTCGTCGCCATATTGAAGCCCAGGGCTCCTATGAAACGTTTGGGTTTGCAGGGTTTTTTGGCATTCCCATTAGCCATCAAGCTTTTGATAATGATCAACGTGCCGACTTATGTCCTGTGTTATTGACTCCTAATCATGCGGTGACGGAAACACCTCGGTCAGGAGAAGGAGCGGCGTTAGAAAAATATTCTTCTGGTACTCGCTGGGGCCAACTGGGGCACCATCTTTTTCACGATCTGAAGCATCACCCTATTGGGTCGATGATGATGATTGATGTATTGGGGTTCTTTTTTAGTCTGGGGTTGGTGGGCAAGACCTTGCTCCAAAAAACATTTCGTGCAATGACCTCTACCATCGAGAGTTGGTTGACACATAGGGTTCCAACCCAGATTTCAATTTCCACCCCATCTAATCCTCAGAATCTCAGGATCGGAGAAGTGAATGCGGAAGGGATTCCTGACGGGCTTTCCCAGGGATTTTCTCTTTCGGAACGGGCGACATTCATCGAAAATGGTTTGCGTGTTATGGGGCTCACCCAAAATTTTGCGCGGTTGGTGTGCCTCTGTGGCCATGGGAGTGAGACGGACAACAATCCCTATTACGGAGCATTGGATTGCGGGGCTTGTGGTGGAGCACCGGGCGATGCAAATGCGCGAGTTTTTGCCACGATGGCGAATGAACCTGAAGTTCGTCGCATTCTAAAGGAAAAAGGATTGCTGATTCCCGATGACACCTGGTTTCTTCCGGGGAAACATAACACGACGACGGATCGGGTCGAGTTTTATGATCTAGAGGAATTACCTGCTTCGCATAAAGAAGATTTGCAAAGGTTGAACAAGGATATTGAACAAGCGGGTGCGAAGCAGGCTCTTGAGCGATGCCATCGCATTCCCAGTGCTCCGACTGAAATTTCTCCAGAGCAGGCTTTTACTCATGTAGACGAACGCAGTTGCGATTGGGCGAATACTCGACCGGAATGGGGACTAGCGGGCAATGGCGCGTTTCTCATTGGAAGACGAAAACTGACCAAAGGATTAGATTTAGGCGGTCGGGTTTTCTTGCATTCTTATGATCCTGTTGATGATCCCCAGGGAGCCATCCTAGAAAAAATCATGACTGCGCCATTAATTGTCGGCGAGTGGATTAGTACTGGTTATTATTTTTCTGCGGTTGATCCGTGGACATATGGAAGTGGAAGCAAGGTGTTACACAATGTCGTTGGGGGTGTTGGAATGATGCTGGGAAGCCAAAGTGATTTGCAAATGGGATTCCCCTTGCAGACGGTCAATAACGGGGACACTCATTATCATGAACCGATGCGACTCTTAGCTCTCATCGAACAGACGCCGAGTGTAATCTCATCTATCATTCAAAAACACTCGATCCTTCAACAGTTGTTTCATAATCAATGGATGAATCTTGTGGCCTTGGATCCCCATACATCTGAGTTTCATCGGTATAATCCGAATGCGACGTGGGAAACGGTTCATGTTCCCTAATTAGAAATATATTGAGAATTGGCACTTGGACTGTTACAAGAATACGGGTGTTTCATTCCAAGTCTCCGGCTGGTTTTTATAGGAAAAATCGAATAACACTGACACTCTGCAGTCAAACCCGTGTCTGATAATTTTATGGCAAATCGACCTAGACCAATATCATCAGAATTCCTGTTTTTTAAAGCCATGGCGCTGTTTGTGTTCTGGATTATGTTATCTGCCAGCTTTGAATGGACTCATCTTGGTTTGGGGCTTATTTTTTCCTTCGCCGCGGCCTGGCTCAACTCTGGTCATTCACCTTTTGTTCCGAAATTTCGTTTGTGGCTCAGAATCCTCCTTTACCTTCCATGGCTTTTTTATAAAATCATTCAAAGTAGCCTTAATTTGTCCAAGCTTATTTTGCATCCTGCGCTTCCCATTGCTCCTCATATGATTTCTGTGGAATCAAAACTGCGTCACCACGCAGCCGTTGTTCTTCTCGGTAATTCCATAACGTTAACCCCTGGAACGATTACCGCAGAGGTTGACCGCAACAACCTCATTGTTCACGCGATGGATAAAAGCGATGAGATTGTAATTAAGCAGATGGAATCTAAAATTGCTGATATTTTTAAGGACGAAGAACCGGATTTATGAAAACTTTTCTTTTCTGCGTTGTGGTGTTGCTGGTTATTCTCATTGGTGCGTTTCTGTACCGTGTCTTACAGGGCCCCACAATCTTTGATCGTTTGTTGGGTCACAATGGCATTTCCACCAAGGCAATTATCTTGCTTATTGTCATTGGAATTAGTTTTGAACGAGTCGATATGTTTATTGATATCTCGATAGGGTATGCCCTGCTAAATTTAGTCGGAGCGCTTGCCGTGGCCAAATATTTGGAACAAAAGGGGGCTTCCATAGAATGAACATGCTTTCCATTATTTTTATAGTAGCGGGATTATTTTTTATGATTGTTGCTGCGATTGGTGTGATTCGATTGCCCGATGTGTTTAGCCGTTCTCATGCCGCATCATTAGCAGACTCCTTAGGGGCTTTTTTGATGTTAGTTGGAATCGCCTTGCATGAGGGACTGGGTATAAATATGCTGAAAATCCTAGTGGTGTTGGCCTTGCTGTATATTCTAAATCCAGTTATTGCACATGCCACGATTCGCGCGGCTCTCCGGTCTGGTTTAAAACCTTGGCAAAAGGAAACCTCATGATCCTTTCATATGAAATTCCTTTACTACTTCTTCTGCTTGTTACTGCCGCCGGCGCCATCCTGGTTAAAGATTTGATGAGCGCCGTTCTGCTCTTGGGCTCTTATAGTTTTTTCCTGTCGTTGACATGGGCATGGCTCGGAGCTGTGGATGTCGCCTTCGTGGAAGCCGTTGTAGGAGGAGGATTAGGCACTGTTCTGTTTCTATTAACTCTAATCGGTACTGCTCCCAAAGACACTAGGCTTCGGCGCCCTCCTCCTTCTGCGATAACGTTAATTGTTTTTCCTCTCTTGGGACTTCTTTTGCTCTATGCCGCGAACGATCTTCCTGAATTTGGAGATCCAAATACTCCAGCGAGTGCTCATATTTCGCCGACCTATCTCGAGCAGAGCTATCAGGATACCCACACTCCGAATGTTGTGACTTCGGTGCTGATGGACTATCGATCGCTTGATACGATGGTCGAAACCGTGGTGATTTTTGCGGCTGGCATTGCTTGTGCTTTACTGCTTAGGAGAAATGCATAATGATACGCCCGCACGACAGCATTATCGTACAGACCTTAGGGCGCTTTCTCATCCCAGTAGTTCAAATTTTCGGTTTATATGTTTTATTTTTTGGGCAATACGGACCAGGGGGAGGCTTTGTGGGTGGGGTGATTCTAGGCACGGGGATGATCTTATCTGTTTTGATTTTTGGTCATGACGCTTCCCGGAGTCAAATCGCCAAAAAGGTTCTACATGGCGATGGGGTCGGGATGCTGATCTACGCGGGGGTAGGTGGCTTGTGTATGATTGGAGGTGGAGAGTTTCTCAATTATGCGAATTTGGAAATTCCAGGTTTGGAAACTGCTTCTCGAAGATCTTTGGGAATCGTACTCACGCAAATCGGAGTGGCTGTAGATGTTGCGGTAACAGCTATTTCTATTGTGTTCAGCTTGTCTGCTGAAGATATTATAGAGGATTCAATAAATGGTTGATGCATTTTACGCAGTTTTTCAACGAACCAATTTTTTGACTTTTGTCATCATTTTTCTGTGGGGCTTTTATATCATGGTTACGCGATACAATCTCGTAAAGAAACTCATCGGGATGTATTTGGTGCAAACCAGCGTGATTTTTTTCCTTGTGTCTATTAGTGCGAAGAAAGGCGCGACGGTTCCCGTACTATTGTCAACCACGGACCCGGTGCAAGCGGCCAATTACGCGAATCCGTTACCTCATGTCTTGACGCTAACTGCTATTGTGGTTGGCGTGGCGACCACGGGCGTGGGATTAGCCCTGTGCGCAGCGATCTATCGAAAATATGGAAGCCTTGACGAACAAGAAGTTCTTGAAAGATTAGAATGAGTCACCAACTTCCCGCAATTCTATTCCTCCTCCCATTGTTTGCCGCTATTTCCATGCCAGTGGTTTGTCTAAAACACCGTCATTGGTGCCAGCCAATTTCTGTGGCAATTCTCGCGGCTATGGTGCCGGTCTCTATTTTGAATCTCCATAACGTCATTCATCATGGAGAAGTGCGGTATGTGTTTAGTGGGTGGGCTGTGCCCCTCGGCATTGAGTGGGTGGCTGATGGACTAGCAAGTATCATCTTAGTGTTATTGAGTGTCTTGGGTTTGCTGGGTATGGTGTTTTCTGGACCCACTTCCCCAAAGGATCTAGGTGGACGAATCGTTCATTATTACACGTTGATTTTGTTATTGATATCCGCCATGACCGGCATTGTTTTCTCTGGGGATTTATTCAATCTGTTCGTGTTTTTAGAAGTTGCGGCCATCTCGAGTTACGCGCTTATTGGTGTCGCTGGCGGGAGAGCGTTGTTTGCAGCCTTTCGCTATCTTATATTGGGAACCCTGGGTGCTTCCCTTTATCTTTTAGGGGTGAGTTATCTCTATGCGGTGACTGGCACACTGAATATGGCCGACTTGGTCGACAAACTTCCCTTTTTACTAAGCTCTAAAGCTGTAGTGGGAGGACTGCTTTTTATGTTTATTGGCTTGGGGATCAAGATGGCCTTAGTCCCGTTTCATTCTTGGTTGCCCGAAGCCTATGCCAATGCTCCTGAGTCCATTTCCCCTATCCTGGCTTCACTCGTCACCAAAGTAGCGCTATTGGCGTGGATCAGAATAGTCTATTGGGTCTTTAATGCGTCAATTCTCATTAATGATATTCCGATTTTGCTACTGGTGGAAGTTGCCGGCGCATTAGCGGCGGTCATAGGCGCAAGTCTGGCCTTGGCTCAGCGGAATATTAAAATGATATTCGCTTATGGAGGGATTTCGCACATCGGTATCATTCTCATTGGAATCAGTCAAGGCAACCCAACCGGGTTTGTCGGAGGAGTTTTTTATTTATTGAACGATTCCGTTATGCAAGCTGGCTTGTTTTTTTTAGCAGGCGTGGCATTTTGTCAGTATGGGGTCAGAACTATTGACGACCTAGGACGTATTGGCAAACAAGCCCCCTGGTTTACCGGGTCTTTAATTGTTATGGCCTTGGGCATGATTGGCCTGCCTCCGACAGGTGGATTTTTTGGCAAATGGCACATCATTCTCGGAGCGTTAGAAGCGGGCAATTATGTTTCCGTCGCTGCGGTGTTGCTCTCCACACTCTTGACGCTTGCCTATTTCGCTAGGCTGTTTGAGAATATTTTCCGTCAAACATCCACTCGGTCGGACGCTCAGTCTGGTGAAATTCCCCTCTCTTTTAAACTCGCTCTGGGAGTCACGTCCGCAGCCATCATGATTCTTGGTTTGTTCAGTTCTCCCATTACTCAACTGTTGTTGAGCCACGCTCTGCCACCAGCTCTGTGAGAGAAATTATGGCTCTTTTCATCCTCATTCCATTACTCCCCCTCCTGGCGTCTATCATTCTTCTTCTTGGAGGATGTCGTTGGGGTGAGAACAGTCACCGGATTGGGATTCCTGCCATCGGTTTTTCCTTTGCGTTATCCGTTGCCGCTTTCATTGAAGTGTTGAGAAATGGACCCTTTACTCTTTCTCTTTATCGCTTCTTTCAATCTGGTTCCTTGACCATTGATTTAACTCTGTACGTTGACCAACTGACGGTTCTACTTTTGCTCCTGGTCACAGGAGTAAGTGGGGTGGTGCATGTGTACTCCTCTCGTTACATGATAGGAGAGCCACGATATAATCGTTTTTTCGCCGTCATTGCCTTGTTTACTTTTTCCATGATTTTGTTGGTCATGAGTGGCAACCTTTTGCTGACGTTGATCAGTTGGGAAGTCATGGGAATCTGTTCCTATCTGTTAATTTCTCACGCAGCAAAACGACCTTCAGCTTGCCGGGCGGCCACCAAAGCTTTTCTCGTTAACTCAGTCGCGGATGTCGCATTCAGTTTTGGCATCATTCTAACCTTTTTTACCTTCGGCACACTCGATATCCAGACAATACTTGCTCAGGCTGAAGGCATGCAGGACCATACCATTAATATTTTAGGGTGGATGGGCTTGGATCTGCATATCTATCCTGTGACGGTCATTCCCTTCTTCCTCTTTATAGGGGCTATGGGAAAATCAGCACAAATACCGTTTCACGTGTGGTTACCCGGGGCGATGGAAGCTCCGACTCCGGTCTCGGCGCTTATTCATGCGGCTACTATGGTGAATGCGGGTCCGTTTTTGTTAGTGCGATTGAGTCCGTTGATTATACTTTCTCCGTACGCCATGACGTTTATTTTCTTTATTGGTGCCACTACCGCTGTATTTGCTGGAATAGTTTCCTTGACTCAATCGGACATCAAAAAGATTTTGGCCTATTCCACAATCAGTCAAATCGGGTTCATGGTTATGGCCTGTGGTTTGGGCGCGTTTGCAGTTGCGATCTTCCACCTTCTTGCCCATGGGTGCTACAAAGCGTTCTTTTTTCTATCTACCGGAAATGCGTTGCGATCAGTAGAACGGGGCCTTGGGCATGGCGAGCATGAACACCCTGTCTCTGAGGGCATGGGGATCTTATATGGCGGGGCCTTGGGATTGGCGTTACTCCCGCCGTTAGTGCTGTTTTCCGGATCGTATGAATATTTGTGGGGGGTCACGGGGTTTGTTTCTGCCACAATTGGATTCAAAGTCATTGGCTTGATCACGGTATTTGTGGCTTCTCAATATCTTTATAAAGGTGTCACCTCACTTTTTGCTCACGGTCCAAAAACGTACTGGCCCACTTCGGGACAGGATAGTTTTGAGACGCAATCTGTTCGGCCACAGCTTTTAAATGGCCCCATTTTAACGGGTCTTTTTCTGGCTACGGTTGTTTTAGGTGGGCTAATGACTCTGTTTTGGAGTTGGTTCGCCAACTTTCTTGCTCCGGCTTTGACCTTTTCAGGAGTCACGTTGGGCGAAGGTGCCGTCGAGCAGGGCTTTCCTTTTTGGCTCGTGGTTGCTCTTGGCGTGTCAGTCGCGGGGTGGGTCTATGCATACTCAAAACAGGTTCGATCTCAACATCAGGTCTCCAGAGCAAATGGGAGAAGCAATCAACTGTATGTCCTATTTTGGAATAAAGGGTATTTTGATGAGATCTATGATGCCTATCTGGTAACCCCAACCATCCAGTTCTCACGTTGGTTGTGGCAAAATATTGATATAAGGGTTATAGATCGTTTCATTCTTTCCATCGCAACTTATTCTGTGTATTTTGCAAGATGGTTGTGGCGAGTTATTGATATTCGTTTTTTGGGGAGGAAAGTAGGGCTAGTAGCAGAGCAAGCTAATGCCGCTGGGCAATTACTGCAAGAGATGGAATCCCGTACCATCCAACATCAAATATTAGTAATGATATTTTGGTTGGTGGCGATGATTGGTCTATTGTATATCTTGCTATAATGAGCTACCGATTTGTATCCCTGTTATAAAAAATGGGACTGGTTGCGAATAGCTTTACGTTTTTATTCTTGCGCTAACTTGAAAAACCAAGAGTTTGTTCCTTTCGTAGGACTGAGGTTTTTATGGCTATATTGATGGATCATCTGATTAGCTGGATGATTGCCGTTCCTTTTTTAGGAATCGTCATTCTGGCATTTGTGAGCGATGAAAAATTTATCCGACGAATTGCCTTCGGCATCACAATCGTGGAGTTTTTCCTTTCGCTGGTACTGTGGAGGAATTTTGATTCCACCCAGCAAGGCATGCAGTTCGTGGAACGCATGGAATGGATGCCCACGTTTAATATTCAGTATGCGGTTGGTGTTGATGGCATCAGTATTCTTTTGGTGATACTCACAACACTTCTTTGTCCACTCTGTGTCCTTTGTTCGTGGACGGGAATTACAACACGAGTACGGGCCTTTCTCTCGCTGATCTTGTTAGTTGAAGGCGCCATGATTGTGGTCTTTACCGCCCTGGATCTTTTCCTGTTTTTCATGTTGTGGGAACTTACAATGATTCCCATGTATTTCATGATTATTCTCTGGGGGGGGCCGAATCGTATTGCTGCTGGGCTTAAATTTCTTCTATACAGTCTAACAGGAAGTTTACTGCTACTGGTGGGAATATTAGGTATTTATATTAATGGGGGACATACCTACGATCTGTTGGTGTTAACTGAACAAACTTATTCTTCCAGCGCGCAATTCTGGTTATTCCTGGCATTCTTTATGGCTTTTGCCATAAAAATGCCAATGTTTCCCTTTCATACGTGGCTCCCTGACGCGCACTCCGAAGCCCCTACGGCTGGCAGTGTGATGCTGGCTGGGGTGCTGTTGAAAATGGGGGGATATGGGTTTTTGCGTTTTTGTTTGCCGATGTTTCCAGAGGCTTCGGCGAATTTCGCCCCATATATTTTGTGGTTGTCGGTCACAGCCATTATCTATGGCGGGTATCTGGCCTTGGCGCAGTCCGATCTAAAAAAGCTCGTGGCCTATTCTTCAGTTTCCCACATGGGTTTTGTTACTCTCGGAATTTTTGTGTTCAATAGCCAAGGTATTCAGGGAGCCGTCTTGCAAATGTTTAATCACGGCATTACTACTGCAGCCTTATTTATTTCTGTTGGACTATTGTACGACCGCACTCATAGTCGGGCGATTTCTGACTACGGCGGCTTGCAT
>JABIAY010000077.1 GCA_018653085.1 Nitrospina sp. | reverse complement strand
ATTGGATTTTCTGGTTGAGCTGGATAGCAGAATCTTCCAGTTGGATATACAAAAAGATATAAAAATATCAGAGTCAGTTCTACAAAAAGGTGCGAGCCTCCATTTAAAATCGGGTAAAGAGCGTTTTGAAATCAAAGTTCCTTCCGGGGACTGGAATCAGATGTCTCTTAGAATCCCGGGCAAAGGGGAAGGGAGTTTGTTTTTCCGAAGGCGTGGCGACCTGGTATTGAATCTTAGTGTGCCCGTGCAAAAAATCGCAAAACCCGAGAATTCCCGTTTTTCCTACGAAATGAAAATCCGGCGTGACCACCTTGCCAGGGTAATGACTTTGAATTCTTCAGAAGGTCCTATTCAGTTTAGTCTTCCCGGAAATACCCGGGATGGTCAGAGCTTTACTCTTCGCTCCCGAAGAGATTCTGGGACTCTCCACGTTCTCACTGTACGCTTGTATTAAATTTATCAGACAAAAGTTTTCAGCGTATGCACCATGACCCCGGCGCTCAACAGGGATATGAGCAATGTGCATATCACCAGGCTTAACAAGGGTGCGGGGGGAAGAAGGCTTATGTTTTTCTTCAACCAGATACTTGCCAGACCCAAAGTCACCAGGGCTAAGCCTAAACAAGCCCAAGTGGATTGAGCGATAAAGCTGGTGAACACCACATCTGTAGCCATATTTCCAAGCAGGGCGAGGGCCCAACCCAAAGACGGCAAACACAAGAGATAGGCCCAAAGTGCTGGATTGTTTTCTCCGGATCGGTAACGGGAAAAAAAACGCAATCCCAGAAAACTCATTCCCGCTATCATGACCCAGCCGGTCACTTCAATTAAATCCTTTTCATGTTTTTGTACGCGGATATGCCTCAACGCTCCCAGGACATATTTTGAAACCTCTTCTCCCTCCATCTCATAAAATCCACCTTGTTCGCTGTCATACGCGAATACCCGAGCGGTTGTCGATTCCGCAGGCAGGGAAATTGCCCTGTATTTATCTTTTCCCGCCGACTCTATTTCAAGGTAGACGATGCCGGTATGATATTTGAGATTGTATTTTTCAATTTCTCCGAGGCGGGTGGCATATCGCTTGTTTTCCTGATAAAACTTCTCCTGTATTTCCATCAGGTCAAACAGAGCTTGTCTGGACTGCACATCTGCATCGACCTCAAAAATCTGGCCGCAGGAACTAAGGAAAACAAGAAAAAAAGAATAAGTGAAAAAGCGGATAAGTGGTTTCATCAATTTTAACTGGGTAAATTGGGTAAATAATGTATATAGAGGTTGTCGGTATAATGGAGAAGGCCAATGTATAACAAATGTACAATACCCCGTCAAGCTAGCTCTAGCTTGGATATTGCATGAGAGGTTTTTAAATCACCCCAGCCCCTCTTTGTAAAAGAGGGGTCCATTAAAGCTCCCCCTTCCACGAAGGGGGTTGGGGGGATTTGATTTGCCTCCCTTGGAGCCATTATGTTACCGCAATTCAAGTTTGTCACAGGAAACCCCAATAAAGTGCGGGAAGCGAGAGAAATTCTTGGTCTTGCCCTGGAGCCGGTTCAGGTTGAAGGACTTTTTGAAATCCAGACCCCAGACCTGAATGAGGTAGTTCGGCACAAAGCTCAGCAAGCCTACTCAGCTTTGCAATGCCCGGTGATGGTCGAGGACTCTGGTTTGGTCTTCCATGCCTGGAATGGTTTGCCCGGTGCATTGGTCAAATGGTTTGAAGAAACGGTAGGTTGTCAGGGCATGTTGAGGATGGTCAAGGATTTTAATGACCGATCAGCAACAGCGATATGCTGTTTCGCTGTTTACGACGGAAAAAATATGCGGATTGCCAGAGGTGAGGTGAATGGAACCCTTGCGGAAAAGATCCGGGGAGAAAATGGTTTTGGCTGGGATGTGATTTTTATTCCGGACGGTCATGAACGAACTTATGCAGAAATGTCCGCCCAAGAAAAAAACGCCATTTCCCACAGAAAAAGGGCTTTGGACAAGCTCAGAAAATTATTTTCTACCAGCTTGGACTAAGCTAGGTTTTGCAGGTGGGAATGCAGGCTTTTAAAAGCTTGCAGGTAGCCGGGGAGTTTCTGGTATATGGCTTCTGCTTCTTGCTCAGTGGGTTTTTGATTGATGCATTTATAGTCTGCGGTCATTTCTTCCCATCGGTGCGGGTCTTCAATCCAGCCATTTTGTATTGCCAATGCAAGGCATTGCTCGTCAGGGGTTTCCTGCTCCGCAAAACCGTGAATGCTCTTCATAGCCATGGTATAAGTATGTCCAAACCGTTGCAGGGCGGCGCTCTTGAAATAATCGGTGCTTCCTTGTTTCAAGACCTCATCCAACCTTTGCAGGTTCCAGTCCAGATGAGTCAGCAAAACTTTTTTCTCGGGAGTTTGAGACATAGAACCTTTGATAAAAAACGACTGAAATGATATTTTATCCTAACCTTTAAGTGCAGAGTGAATTTTATAACATTATGAGTGACGCTGAAAATATTTTTGTCGATAACGGGGACGGTACAGTCACCTGCGAGGCGCAGGGGTTGATGTGGTGCAAGGCCGATAGCATGATTGATTTGAAGAAATGGGTCAATTATCAGGAGAGTGTCGACTATGCGCGGGAGTTGAGAGAAAAAAAATATGCCGGGTATGATGACTGGCGTCTCCCTACCAGAGACGAAATGGCGACAATATTTGATGAGAAATTTGAAAATACGGACCAGTTTGGCAAGACTATTTACATCAGTGACCAGTTTGCTTCAGGAGGGGGATTTTCCGTGATCGCGCAACAGGTGCCAGGCCGTATGCGGACATGGGTGTTGAATATCCGCGATGGAGAGTTTGCCCAGCCTGACGGACTCTGGACATTGACCGAGGCAACCCGGGCTGTCCGGTCTATTTGAAAATACATACCGTTTTGCAAAACGGTTTAGATGGAGATAAAAAATGAGTGAGGAAATCTATCATCCTCCCGAGTCTGTTTCTGAAAAAGCATTGATCCAGAACATGGAACAATACCGGGAGATGTATGAGCGTTCCATCCGTGAACCGGAAAAGTTTTGGGCGGATGAGGCGGAAAAGTTCACCTGGTTTAAGAAGTGGGATCGGGTGCGTGACTATAACTACAACATTAAAGACGACAATATACGTATTGAATGGTTCAAAGGGGCAGAAACCAATATTACGGTCAATTGCCTGGATCGCCATTTGGAAAAACGGGGAAACCAGACTGCTATTTTATGGGAAGGAAACGAGCCCGGCGAGAATCGAAAATTAACATACCGACAACTGCATGAAGAAGTTTGTAAATTTTCCAATGTTCTAAAAAGTCACGGGGTAAAAAAAGGCGATCGGATTTCTATTTATATGCCCATGGTGGTGGAGCTGGCTATTGCCATGCTGGCTTGCGCACGGGTAGGGGCGATTCACTCTATTGTTTTTGGTGGTTTTTCGCCGACAGCTCTGGCGGATCGAATTGTGGATTCCAACTGCACCGTTCTTATTACCACCGATGGAGGATTTCGTGGGGCGAAAGCGGTTCCTTTAAAACCCAATGCCGATGAAGCGATGCTGTTGGCCGAAAAGGCAGGCGTAGCTGTTAAAACCTGTGTTGTATTCCAAAGGGTTGGGGAAAAGATTCCTGTACAAATGCAATCGGGTCGGGATTGCTGGTGGCATGAAGAAATGCAAAATGCTGATCCCGTCTGTGACGCAGAAGTCATGTCGGCGGAAGATCCTCTGTTTATTCTTTATACCTCTGGTTCAACGGGAAAGCCCAAGGGGGTCCAGCACAGTGTTGGCGGATACATGATTTTTACCGCTATGACCCACAAATATATTTTTGATTATCAGGACGGTGATATCTGGTGGTGCACGGCTGATATCGGTTGGGTCACAGGACACTCATATATTATTTATGGACCCTTGGCGAATGGAGCGACAACGGTTATGTTTGAAGGAGTCCCCACATATCCCGACTGCGGAAGATTTTGGGATGTGGTAGACCGACTCAAAGTCACTCAGTTTTATACTGCTCCAACGGCTATTCGGGCTTTAATGTCTCATGGAGAAGATACTCCTTCGCAGTATGATCTCTCTACCCTGCGAGTTTTGGGTTCTGTAGGGGAACCCATTAATCCCGAAGCCTGGCGGTGGTATTACAAAAATGTGGGAAGGGGGAAATGCCCTATTGTTGATACCTGGTGGCAAACAGAAACCGGGGGTATTTTGATAACACCTCTGCCTGGTTGTACTCCAGCTAAACCGGGCTCGGCAACCCTGCCTTTTTTTGGTGTGAAACCCGTGGTGATCGAAGCGGAAACCGGTAAGGTACTTGAAGGCAACGGAGTGACGGGGGTGCTGGCGATCTCTGAACCCTGGCCGGGCCAAATGAGAACGATTTATGGCGATCATGACCGCTTTGAGGAGACTTATTTCAAACTCTACCCCGGTTATTATTTTACCGGCGATGGTTGCCGTCGCGATGAAGACGGTTACTACTGGGTCACCGGCCGGGTTGATGACGTAATCAATGTATCCGGTCACAGAATGGGAACCGCTGAAGTGGAGTCGGCCCTTGTGCTTCATGAGGCTGTGGCGGAAGCCGCAGTAGTAGGGTTCCCTCATGAGATCAAGGGGCAGGGAATTTATGCCTACATTTCTCTTATGGATGGGGCGCAACCGGATGATGCGTTAAAGAAAGCTCTGGTGCAGTTTGTGCGAAAAGAAATTGGGCCCATTGCCGCACCGGATGTCATACACTGGGCCCCGGCACTACCCAAAACCCGTTCAGGGAAAATTATGCGGCGCATCTTGAGAAAAATTGCCGCTAATGAAGCCGACCAATTAGGAGACATCTCAACCTTGGCAGATCCATCCGTTGTGGATAGTCTTAAGTCCTCTTATGCGGAAATGTTTTCTAAGGAAGGGTAGGGCGAAAAACAGGCAACCGGGATCATGGAGTCGAATCAAGATTCAACTCCATGATTTCTCACTCCTACAGTGAAAAGAGAAAGGTCTCCTCTTCCCCCCCCAAAAAGCCTTGAGCGTCTCTAAATATTTATGCAACCAGCGGGATAACAGTACATTGTAAGCGAATCTTGGCGGGTGTCAATCGAAAGTTTTGATTTGGTGTAAATAAGGTGTTAATTGGCTAGTTTGGACTTGTCTGGAAGGAGAAGAAAGGCGAAGCACTTTTGGTTTTCAGGTGTTTTTCGGTGAGTGTCTGTTTCGCTTCCTGCAAGCCCTTTTGTGCTGAATTATTGAGTGGTTCGAGTTGAATTGCTGTTTTGAATGCCGATCTGGCCTCCAGGGACCGACCTTGCTTAAGATAAGCCCAGCCCAATCCATCAAAGGCGTCGGGTTGACTGGGGTTCCTGCGGATTTCTTCGTTAAACAGGTTGATCGCCATCAGGATATCATCTTGGATAAAGTGGATTCTTCCAAGCTTGGTTCGCGCTGTGGTCTGCATCTGAAAAGGAGCAATGGCGTTGGAACCGGTGACCCTTTCAAATACAGGATTGGGATCCGGGTTTAAAGCCAAACATTGCTCTAACATGGTGATGGCCGAGTCATAATTTTCCTGCCAAAAATAGATATAACCCATTCCCTTGCGGGCTTCGGATTTGTTGGGCTGGATTTTAATGGAAATCCTGAACATTTGCATAGCCTTGTCATACATATGCTTTTGATAGTACGTCCAGCCCAGGAAATTATATGCCTGCCAGCCAAAACGTTCCTTTTTCAGCAACCCTAGAAACTCCGGTGTCAGCGCAAAATCAGGATCTAGAGATATTGCTTTGAGAAAGTATTCCACCGCCAGATCAGGGTTTCTCGAATTGTAATGAATCCAACCGAGAGCCATATAAGGCGAGGCGCGGAGGGGGTGCTTTTTTAAAATCTCTGTAAAATACTTTTGCGACCTATCCTTGGACTCGCCTCTCAGAATGCTCCAGTCCAGCTTGTATGCCAAGTCCTTGTTTTCGGGGTCATATCGCAGAGCCATTTCCAGATAGGGAATGGCATCCTGGTAATTTTTCAGTGCATAAAGGGCCAGGCCGAGTCCTTTGGCGGAGGACGCTTCATAATCGTCGTGTTCAATGGATCTTGAAAACTTGTCGATGGCATACCCATACTGTTTTTTCCGAAACTGACTCCAGCCAAGCCCGTTATAAGCGTGGGCCATGGAAAAGTTAGAGGAAGTCCAATCATCTTTTCCTATAAAGTTACGAAAAGCCACGCCTGCAGTCTGATCGCTACCTTCCTCGATATAATCGTGATAAATCAGGGTTGCTGTTTTATAGTCACCTTTTTTCAAAGCTTGATCGGCTTTGTATAGTTGTTTGTCCAGAGCCATTTGTACCTGCTCAAGACCGAACTGGGCGGTACTGTCATGGGGAGAAATTTCCTGGGCTCTGATAAAATAGTCCCGGGCTTTATCATATTCGTTACGGGCAAGAAAAACTTTTCCATATTGATTATAAAGATGGTCCCAATCATTGTACCGATCCAACAACTCGTCGAGCTTTTCTGCCGCGAGTTGGTATTTTCCTAAATCTATATAGTATTGGACATAAACGGCCTGGTGCTTTTTGATCTCCTGAATTTCCTGCAGGCCCTTGAATGCCCCTGAGAAATGCGGATAGACCTCCAGGATTTCTCTGAATATTTTCTCCGATTTATTAATTTGTTTTGCATGCAAAAGACTCCAGGCCAGTCCATTTACCGCATCCGGATTCAGTGACTCTGCGTTAGTGAGGCTGTCAAAAAAATCAGCCGCTTTGGTATATTTGCCTTGATGAAAACTTTTCCATGCGAAATCCAGGGACTCTGTATCTTCCAGAGGCATCCCCAGAAGAAGGCTACGATAGCGGGGGAACTCAACCGGCAACGTAAATATTGAACTCGATTCGGGGCTTGAGGGAACAATTTCCCAGCGCAAAGTGCCCTGGTTTCGGGCCTCCCACATTTCCAGCAACTCTTGTACCTTGGCAGGGCGAAAAATCTTCCCCAGCTCTTCTTCTGCAAGTTGACTTCGCTTTTGTGCCAGATGTATGAACCCCTTCCCCTTATGAGCTTCATAGGAATTCGGGGCAAACCGTTCGGCATGTTCAAAACTTTCCAGAGCCTTTTGGTAATCCTTTAAGCTGAAATAACACCAGCCCATGCCCAGCAGTGGAGTGGGGTCTTTTTTGTGAAGGGTATGAGCCTGCTTAAAAGACGCTAGTGCTTTATCAAAACGTTTTTGAAAAAAATAGACCCAAGGCAGAAGTTGTATAGCCTCCCGGTTCTCCGGGTAGTTGGCCAG
Source organism: Nitrospina sp. (assembly GCA_018653085.1). Taxonomy (GTDB): domain Bacteria; phylum Nitrospinota; class Nitrospinia; order Nitrospinales; family VA-1; genus LS-NOB. The sequence goes on along the minus strand of JABIAY010000077.1, from coordinate 53,989 downwards.
CGTCTTTTTAAGATAAAATTCTGATACTGCATATTCCCTGCGGTTGAACTGATGTCTGGCAAATTGCAGGTCGACATGCTCATCACGTTCCAACATGGGAAGAGGGGTTTCCTTGACTATGGAAACAAGGTCTCCCATCGCATTTCGCGTTTTCTGATAGGTTTTTTCCAGAGTACTGCAACTCACCCCAAATAGGATGAAAACGGCACAAACGCAGAATGGCTTTATAATTCGCAAAGTCCAACTCCTTAAAGACAGGAAGAGATTGTTTTCTCTATTTATCGGTATTTGGACGAAAAATTTAAGGCTTTTTTTAGATTGAATGGGGTTTAAGCAGATCTTTTAGCCTATTTCAGGGTTATTTCAAGAAAATCGGAAGAATTATTTGGTGAGGCCAGATTTTTTTTGTAAAACCTTACTAAAATGGTATTATGCAGCCCTTTTACAACTCCTTCTAAAACAATGCGTTTTTTTAATTTTTTTATTACTATCAGTGTTATTTCCTTGCTTTGTGCTTGCTCCGAAAAAGCAGAGGATCAGGCCAGCCAGGAAATCCACCCCAGTTTTTCCGAACTGCCAGAAGTGTCAGAGGACTCCTCCCCCGTTTCTAATCAGCGTGTGGTGCCGGTTCAACTTTCTCCTGAAGATCAGGCCAAAGCGAGTAAAGCCCCTGAGGGGATGGTTTTCATAAAAGGCGGGTGTTTTATCATGGGGAATGATTATACCCAGGAAGATGAAAAGCCGGAGCATGAGGTCTGTGTTGATGATTTTTATCTGGATAAATATGAAATGACCCAGGCGCATTGGGAAAAGGTGATGGGGTTCATGCCCTCCAAGTTTAGTGGAGCTGACCTGCCTGTTGAACAGGTCAACTTTCTGAATGTGCAGAAATTTATTGAGAAATCAGAAGGGTCCTGTCACCGCTTACCTTCCGAAGCGGAATGGGAATATGCGGCGCGAGGAGGGGTTACGACCCGCTACTACTGGGGAAATATGGTGCACGGTGATTATACGTGGTTTGAAGATAATTCAGAGCAAACGACACATCCCGTTGGCAGTAAGGCTCCCAACCAGTATGGACTTTATGACATGATGGGAAATGTCTGGGAGTGGGTCAACGATTGGTATGAGCCTTATTATAAAATCCGTTCGAAAAACAACCCACAAGGACCGAAGGCCGGAGAATCAAAAGTTGTGCGGGGTGGTTCCTTTGACTCCTCTGCCGGTGCCTTGCGCATCACCAACCGGGTCTGGTTACATCCTAAAAATAAAGTCTTTCCTAAAGTGACCACCTATGGTCAGGTGATGAACGAAGTCTACAACTATATTGGCTTTCGTTGCGCCCAATCTCTCCCCCACGCGTAGCCCACTCCCGCGGGAGGGAGTACAGCAATGGCTTGATTGAGCCGAGATAATTTTTGCCAGCCTAACAAAGCTATTGCACACTGGCCCCACGCCTAGTGGTTAGCGGCATTCGCTACAGAGGCCGAACATATCGAGTTTGTGGGAGGTGATGGTGAATCCGTTCCGGCTGGCGACTTCTTCCTGAAACTTTTCGATAAGGGGATGGTTGAACTCGATGATTTTTCCGCACTCGGTGCAGATCATATGATCGTGATGCCCATGCATATATTTATGTTCATACCGTTTTTGCCCGTCGCCGAAATCCAGTTCCGAAGCCAGACCACTTTGGGTCAGTAGAGCCAGAGTGCGATATACAGTTGCCAGCCCTACCTTGGGGTCTGTTGCGGCGACCTGATTATAAAGTTCCTCGGCGCTGACATGTTTTTCACACCCCAGAAAAGCATTGAGGACAATGCGTCTTTGACGAGTTATCTTCAGCTTGTTTTGAACGATATAATCTTCAAGAACTTCTAATTCTTTGCTGGCCATAACTTCCTTAATCAATCAAGTGAGGTTGAACACACTTAAGTTAATCTAACACGAGCATTATTAGGGGTCAATCATGCGTCCTGGGGTTAGGATGCTGATCTAAGAAAAAAGTTTTACTTAATAAAAATTATTTGGAATTGGTGGAAGTTTTTGCGATTTCAGTTGCCAGTTCCTGGGCTGGGCACTCCTTTTGTTCTCCCGTTTCCATATTTTTCAATGCGAATTTACCAGAGCGGATTTCGTTTTCTCCAAGAATGAGAGAAAACCGGGATTGCGTTTTATTGGCCTTGCGCATTTGGCTTTTCATGCTCCCCATTTCATAATCCCTTTCTACCCAGAATCCTTTTAATCGTAGTTCGTGTGCTATCTGAAAGCCGGTGGCTTTTGTTTCCTCACCCAGGCAGACGATAAAAACATCCGGATATTTCTGCAAGCCTTTCATGTCGTCAAAAGGTATTAGCGAGACGAGCCGTTCCAGACCTAGAGCAAAACCGAAACAAGGCGTGGAAGGACCATCCAGTTCCTCGACGAGGTTGTCATAACGGCCGCCACCGCAAATCGCGTTTTGAGCACCTAAATTTTGTGAGGTGACCTCAAACGCGGTTCGGTTGTAATAATCCAAACCTCGGACCAGACTGGGGTTGACGGAGTAGGGGGTTCCGGCAGAATCCAGAAGGGAACGCACTTCCGAGAAATGGTCGGCACTGGCTGTATCCAAGTGGTCGATGAGTTTGGGCAGACCTTCCGCAATCTCACCGCATTGCTTTGCTTTACAGTCCAGGACCCGCAAGGGATTACGCTGATATCGGTTTTTGCAGTTGTCGCAAAGCTGGTCCAGATGTTTTTCGATTTCTGTTTTCAGGAGCTCCAGATATTGAGGCCGACACTCCTGACTACCCAGGCTGTTGATCTCAAGTCGGGTTTCGGTGAGACCCAGTTCTCTGAAAAACTCTACCAACATGGTCATCACTTCTACGTCCACAACCGGACTGGGTGAGCCCATAGCCTCAACCCCAATTTGATTGAATTGCCTCAACCGACCCGCCTGGGGTCGCTCGTAACGAAACATGGGGCCGATATAAAACATCTTGAGTACGGAAGGGGGGTTGTACATCTTGTGTTGCACATAAGCGCGAACGACTGAAGCGGTTCCTTCCGGGCGCAATGTGATGGAGTCGCCACCACGATCTTCAAACGTGTACATTTCCTTTTCTACGATATCCGTGGCTTCACCAATGCTACGTGAAAATAATCGGGTATCTTCAAAAACGGGCAGGCGAATTTCCTTGAATCCGTAGCGCGGGAAAATATTATGCGCGACCGATTCTATGTACTGCCACTTCCAGATTTCATCTGGCAGAATATCTTTAACACCACGTATGCTTTGAATTTTCATAACTAGATAGGTTTTATGCTGACGGAGGGAACTGGGCAAAGACTCCTTAAGCCGAGAAAACTCTTTGGTAGCCAGATAGAGTTATTGCTATCTGCCACCGGCGGCTCGCCGGTTAGCTGTTTAGCCATTTGAACCAGCTACCTTTTTTAACTGGAGTGGCGAGACGTTCTTCCGCCATTTCCACATCTTTTTTGCTACCAATGAAGAGAGGCAGGCGATCGTGAATACCGGTTGGGGTAATTTCCAGAACTCGTTGAACTCCTGTTGAAGCTTTCCCTCCGGCTTGTTCCACGATGAAAGCCAGGGGCGCCGCTTCAAAAGAGAACCGCAACTTCCCTTTCGGACTTTTTGAATCTTTTGGATACATGAAGAGTCCACCCTTCAATAATGTCCTGTGAAAATCTGCCACCAGTGAACCGATGTAACGTAATTTATAGGGCCGCCCTGTGGAGCTGTCGTCTTCTTTTAAATAAGCTACCAGGTCCTTTTGTGCTTCCTCCCAAACCCCCCAGTTGCCTTCGTTGGTGCTGTAGGTAGAGCCCTGCTCGGGGATAGCCAGGTCGGGGTGGGAGAGGAAAAACTCGCCCAGTGTGGGGTCCAGCGTGAACCCATGAACACCTTGACCGGATGTGTAGACAAAAATCGTGCTGGAACCATAAACGATATAGCCAGCGGCAATTTGTTCCACGCCTTTTTGCAGGATGTCCTCGTCCGTGACATCAGTGCCCAGACTTTTCTTCCGGTAAATGGAAAATATCGTGCCGATGTTGACATTGACATCGATATTGGAAGAGCCATCCAGAGGGTCCATCATAAATATATATTTTCCGGGGTGGTCTTCAGGTGGGATGATGTAAGGCTCGTCTTTTTCTTCAGAAGTTATAGCGCAAACTGTGCCGGACTGACCGATAATTTTGGTGAAAGTGATGTCAGAAAACTCATCCAGTTTTTTAACTTCTTCTCCCTGAATATTTATTTTTCCGGTAAGCCCGAAGATGTCCTCGCCAATCCCAGCACTATTGACCTGAAGAGAAATGATCTTGGCCGCCACCATGACTTCATTCATCAGGCCACTGAACTCACCGGTTGCCCCGGGGTTAGCTTTTTCTTGCTGTCTGATATGTTGGACGAGGGTTGTGCGTTCCATGGGAATCCAAAGTGAAAGGTGGCTGATTCTACATCATTTCAAAAATCCGGGCAATGAAAATGGAGTAGTCAGGACACGGAAACGGGAATCGCGTTGCGTGTTTTGCCAAATCTTTTTCTGTCGTTTTCGTTCAGAATCTTTTTTCTTAAACGCAGGCTTTTTGGTGTGATCTCTGCCAACTCGTCTTCATTTAGAAAACCAAGAATTTGTTCCAGGCTCATTTTTAAAGGTGGGGTGAGAATGATGTTCACATCGGAACCCGAAGCGCGCATATTGCTCAACTTTTTTTCTTTGCAGGTATTAACTACCAGATCGTTATCTTTATTGTTTATTCCGACAAGCATGCCGGTATAAATTTCCTCGGCGGGTCCGAGAAACATGGAGCCTCTTTCTTGCAGATTGAACAAGGAGAAGCCAGTTGTCTTGCCATTTTCCATGGCAATTAAAACCCCATTGGTGCGCTGGGCGATTTCGCCGCAATGCGCGATGAAGTTATGGAAATTACGATTGATGATTCCCGTACCCTTGGTCAATGTGAGAAATTCCGAACGAAAGCCAAAAAGTCCGCGTGTGGGAATGACAAATTCAAGCCGTGCAGTGGTTTCTCCCTGGATCATGTTTTTCAGGGTGGCTTTTCGTTGTCCCATGGCTTCCATGATGGACCCCACATAAACGTCCTCAACATCCAGCATGACAAATTCTTCTGGTTCGTGGGGTACGCCATCAATATCTTTGATCAAAACTTCCGGCCGGGAAACGGCAAACTCATAGCCTTCACGCCGCATGGTTTCTATCAAAATAGTTAAATGCAACTCACCACGTCCGGAAACCTTGAAGGTATCCTGCGTATCGGTTTCTTCTACCCTGAGAGAAACGTTGGAACGGATTTCTCTGAACAAACGATCACGCAATTGCCGGGAAGTAACAAATTCGCCTTCCCGTCCTGCGAAGGGCGAGGTGTTGGAACAAAAATGAATGGCCAGAGTGGGTTCGTCAATTTCAATAACCGGAAGTGGTTCCGGGCAACTTGAGTCCGCAATGGTTTCCCCGATTTCTACCTCTTTCATACCGGCGATGCCGATGATGTCGCCGGTGACCGCGGCTGGCGTTTCCACTTTTTTCAATCCTTCATAACAATATAGTTTTGATGGAGTAAAAACCTGCATATCTCCCTGCCGGTCAATCTGAGTATAGGAATTTTTTACCTTGACCTGTCCCCGCGTGATTTTTCCGATGGCGATCCTTCCAACATAATCGTCATAATCCATGGAGGAAACCAGCATTTGAAAAGGACCATCAGGGTCGCCCTGATTGGCAGGAACTTTTTCAATAATAAGGTCAAGAAGAGGGGTGATATCCCGATCTTCGTCTTCGGGATTGAGTCTTGAGATTCCCTGCTTGGCAGAAGTATAAATGATGGAGAAGTCCAGTTGTTCGTCATTGGCACCAAGTTCCACGAACAGATCAAAAACTTCATTGACCACCGCTTCAATCCGCGCGGCGGGACGGTCGATTTTGTTGATCACGACTATGGGCCTGAGTCCCAGTTCGAGAGCTTTCTTCAAAACAAACCGGGTCTGCGGCATTGGACCCTCTACTGCATCTGCAAGAAGCAGGACGCCATTAACCATTTTTAAAATTCGTTCTACCTCTCCGCCAAAATCCGCATGACCGGGTGTGTCGACAATATTGATCTTGTGGTCCTTGTAATTTATCGCCGCGTTTTTGGAGAAAATGGTGATTCCCCGTTCTTTTTCCAGTTCATTGCTGTCCATGATGCAGGTCCCGGAAAGCTCGCTATCCCGGAACATGCCGCTCTGTTTAAGAAGGCAATCGACCAACGTGGTTTTTCCATGATCGACATGAGCAATGATTCCAATATTTCTGATTGATTCCTGTTTCACAATAGTTGCCTGTTAAGTAAAAAAAATAAGTTTAAATGAATGCGGGTGATTCAGTCTGATTAAGCGGGAATTTCAACAACGATTTACTACGGGAGAGGTCAAGCGGTCCGAAGCTTATGGTGGGGTAAAAACCAGGTTGTTTTCATTACGTTAATGACTCTGTCCACGAGAAATAATAGACCAGCTTAACAGATTGGCGGAAAAAAACCAAAATAATAATTGTAACTTATTGATATTTATAGCATAATTTTTCCATGGACGCATTAATTCAGGAGTTTTCCGAATATTTACGCATTGAAAAAAGGCATTCACCTCATACCGTTGCAGGTTATTGCCGGGACCTCAGGCGTTTCGCCAGGGCTTTCCCCGGTATTGAGATATCTGCTCTGACCACGGCGCAAATTCGCGGCTTTCTTCTCTTGTTGCGTGATGATGGACTGTCACCTTCCTCCATTGCCCGAAGTTTGTCATCGATCAAATCCTTTTTCCGTTATCTATGTGAGGACAAACAGCTCAAGGAAAATCCTGCGGAGATTCTGGAGACTCCACGCCGGTGGCGAAAACTTCCCGATGTCCTGTCCCTGGCCGATGTTGACAGTCTTTTGCGTTGTCCGGACCTGAAAACTCCTCTTGGATTACGAAATCAGGCCATGCTGGAGGTTTTGTATGCAACCGGAATGCGCGTCTCGGAACTGATATCAGTCAAAGGGCATAATCTGGATTTGATCACCGGTAGCCTGAGAACCATGGGCAAGGGGTCCAAAGAGCGCATTGTCCCGATAGGGATGGTTGCGAGAAGGGTGCTGGAGGATTATTTGCTGAATTCCCGACCTGTCCTGGCAAAGGGACAAAAGGTGGAAGCGTTGTTCCTGACCCGCCGGGGAAAAGCCATGACCCGGCAAGGATTCTGGAAGTTATTGAAGGGATATGTACAACAGAGCAATATTAAAGCTACGGTGTCCCCGCATACCTTGAGGCACGCTTTCGCCACGCATTTATTGGAGCGGGGAGCTGACTTAAGATCGGTTCAGCAGATGCTGGGTCATGCCGATATCTCCACCACGCAGATCTATACCCATATCCTCGAAAAAAGAATGCTCGAAGTCCACGACCAGTTCCACCCCCGCCACTAGCCGCCACTCCGCGTGGGGCGAGTACTGCATTGCCCGTGAAGCAAACAACACCATTGAGCGCAATACTGTAGCTTTAATAACCTTCCCCCTAAGCCGAGGGAGCCTCTTGTTTCGCCAAATACAGCGATGGCACATTGGGTCCAGCGACACGCTGGCGCCGGGAATTATTTTCTTGACTGAATTTGCTATAAAAGATAACATTCCTGCTCAATATCCCTCCTTCTGAATTGCGCTTCCGGATTTACAAAGGGTTTGAATTCAAAGGTTTTTTCAAGCCATGATTTTTGAAATTGATAAAATCGATGAAGAGGGTCAGAGTTTTGAAGTGCTCGAGTCCAAACAGCATTTTCATATCGACTCACCCGATTGTGTCTTAACGGAAGATGTTAAAATTCAGGGGAGACTGGAAAAAGCCGGTCAGGAAATCCTGTGCCAGGGTTTGTTGGAAACGAGTCTTCGGGTAACATGTACTCGTTGTCTGGTTGGTTTTAGTTTTCCGGTAAGAAGCAAACTCAATGTTCACTTCACACCCCAGACGGATAATGATAAACCGGGGAATGAAGTTGAACTGACTGAACTTGATTTTGAACAGGAAGTTTACGAAGAGGACCGGATTAATCTGTCTAGTCCTGTTCGGGATTTGATATTATTGAGCCTGCCGCAAATCAGGCTGTGTAAGAAAGATTGCGCCGGGTTGTGCTCGCAGTGCGGGATAAACCTGAACGAGAAACATTGCGACTGCAATAAGGAAGAGCCTTGCGATCCGCGCCTGGCAGTTTTACAAGAATTGAAAGATAAATTGAAATAAGGAAGATATTATGGCTGTCCCAAAGAAGAAAACATCCAAATCCAGGCAGGGAATGCGCCGGTCACACTTGGCCCTTAGTGCTCCCACCTACGTAGAGTGCACCCAGTGCCATGAGATGACCCGTCCGCATCATATTTGCGCGCATTGCGGTTATTATAAGGGTAAGGAAGTGATGGAAGTCGAAGCGGTTTAATACCTCGACTGTCACACTTTTTGTTCACTCATTTCCCGCTGGAAAATCCCCAACGCCATCATGAAGAGGAGCCAGGTTCATAGATGAAAATCGTGGTTGACGCCATGGGTGGCGATCATGCTCCAGAGGCTGTTGTGGAAGGTGCCGTCATAGCGGCGAGGGAATATAATACGGAAATCATTCTCACCGGTTTATCCGACACGGTTCAAACGATTTTGGACCGTTTTGATCCCGATCATAAACTGCCTATCGAAGTCGTCCACGCCGATGAGGTGGTGGAAATGCACGACCTTCCCGGAAAAGCTCTTCGCTCCAAACGCAAATCCTCCATGAAAATTGGTTTGGACCTGCTGAAAGACGGTACCGCATCGGCTTTTGTGAGCGCTGGAAATACAGGGGCGGTTCTTGCCTATTCCACGGTTATTTTAAGACCCTTGAAGGGTGTGGATAGACCCGCGATTGCCATTCAACTGCCTACTCTGAAGGGCAATGCCATTCTTTTGGATGCCGGCGCGAATGTAGACTGCAAGACCAGCCAGTTATTTCAATTTGGAATCATGGGACATGTTTTTGCCGAGTATATTCTCGGAAAGGAAAACCCCCGGGTGGGTTTGCTAAGTATTGGAGAAGAGGATGGCAAGGGAAATGAAATTGTTAAAGAAGTTTTTCAAATGCTCAAAGCCAGCCACATCAACTTTATCGGCAATATAGAGGGCAAGGAAGTTTATCAGGGCAACGCAGATGTGATCGTTTGTGATGGTTTTACCGGAAATATTGCGCTCAAAATAAGTGAGAGCCTGGCCGCAATGATCGGGACCAATCTCAAAAGGATGTTTCAGAGCAATTGGACCAGCAAACTGGGTTACCTGTTATTAAAACCACAGCTGGACCAGTTCAAGAAAAAGGTCGATTACTCCGAAACCGGCGGAGCTCCTCTTTTAGGGGTGAACGGAGTTGTTATCATCGCGCACGGAAGCTCATCGCCTAAAGCGATAAAAAACGCGATCAGCCGGGCTTGTGAATTGAGTGAAAAAAATATCAACGAACATATTCGTGAAGATATTGAATCGAATTTGACAGATGTGGAAGCGGCCAAAGGAACTATTTGGAAACAAATTAAAGATATGGCTTTTGGGGGTGAATCCGAACAAGGGGAAGGGCCCCAGCAACCAGAGGCTACAGATAAAAAAACTGACGAAACCTGATAACTCCATACTTCGATGACCGATCTTAATACCGCTGTAGTCGCAGGAACTGGCGCTTATTTGCCGGAAAAAATCCTTACGAATCAGGATTTGGAAAAATCTCTTGATACTTCCGATGCGTGGATCATCGAGAGAACGGGCATCCGCGAACGCCGGATTGCGGCTGAAGAAGAGTCTGCATCCACGATGGCGGCTAAAGCCGGTAAACAAGCCCTGGAAGCGGCAGGGGTCGGCCCTGAAGATGTGGATATGATCATTGTAGCCACGTCCAGTCCGGATGTGCTTTTCCCCTCTACTGCTTGTTTTGTGCAAAATGAACTGCAGGCTTTTGGTTCCGCCGCCTATGACATTTCTGCTGTTTGCTCCGGTTTTCTTTTTGGACTTTCCATTGCTGAACAATATTTAAAGACAGGTCGTTACAAACATATTCTACTCATTGGCAGTGAGGTCAACTCCAGGATCGTGGACTGGACGGATAGGTCCACATGCATACTGTTTGGCGATGGGGCAGGGGCGGTATTACTGAAAAGGGTTGAGCAGAAAAATGCTTCGGGAGTTTTGTCTACGCATATTTATTCTGACGGAAGTTTGTCTGACCTGATTTGTGTCCCAGGAGGAATTGGCAGGACGGGAATCAATAAACAGGACATAGATGATAAAAAATACAGCATCAAAATGTCCGGCAACGCAACTTTCAAGGTTGCGGTTAAAAGAATGACCCAGGTGATTCAGGAAGCTTTGCAGTTTAATGATCTTGGCATAGAGGACATTGGCCTTTTGATACCTCATCAGGCTAATGAAAGAATTATTCGTGCTGTTGCCGAAAGGCTGAAATATCCAATGGAAAAAGTATTGATGAATATTCATAAATATGGCAATACGTCTGCCGCTTCTATCCCGATCGGGATCAATGAGGCCTGGCGGAGTGGACGTGTTCAACCAGGGGATACCTCTGTTCTGGGGGCGGTCGGGGCCGGGTTGACCTGGGGATCGGCGGTGATCAAGTGGTGAAAACTGCGTTTGTATTTCCAGGTCAGGGTTCCCAGTTTGTCGGCATGGGTAAGGATTTTTATGACCATGTTCCATCGGCTCGAGAGCTCATGGAAGAGGCCAATGATGTTTTAGGATATGACCTTTCAAGTATTTGTTTTAATGGCCCTGAAGAAACTTTGAAGTTGACGGAAAATACTCAGCCGGCACTGCTGGTGCACAGTACAATGGCCTTGAAAATATTAAGGGAAAATGGTATAGATTCGGTACTTGCGGCGGGCCATAGCCTGGGTGAATTTTCGGCATTGGTCTCTGCAGGGGCTCTTCAATTTAAGGATGCGGTGAGGCTGGTCCGGTTACGTGGTCAGTTCATGCAGGAAGCGGTTCCGGTTGGGGTGGGATCAATGGCCGCCATTATCGGGTTGGAGATCGAGACACTTCAGCAATTGTGCGATCAGGTTTCTCAAGATTCCTGTATGGTTCAGCCCGCAAACTTAAACAGTCCTGTGCAAACGGTCATCGCAGGTCATAAAGAGGCCGTTGAGCAGGTTTCCGAAAAGGCGTTGCAGGCTGGCGCGAAAAAAGCAGTGCCCTTGCCGGTGAGTGCGCCGTTTCATAGTGCCCTTATGAAGCCGGCTGAAATAAAGCTTCAGAAAGAACTGGAGCAGACCGAGTTTCACGACCTGTCCTATCCTGTAATCACCAATATCGAGGCCAAACCCATCACCAAAGGGAGTGATGCAAGATCAGCCCTTGTTAAGCAGGTTTGTTCTCCCGTACGCTGGTCTGAAACGATGCAGGTGCTGGTGGATCAGGGGATTGAAACGGTTGTCGAACTGGGAGCGGGAAAAGTATTGAGCGGTCTGATAAAAAGGTTTGATAGAAGTATCAAATGTTGTCAGGTGGGTGACCGGGAAAGTTTGTCGCAAACCCTGGCGGCTTTAAACGGAAATTGATTTAAACGTGGATTTTTAATGGAACTGCAAAACAAGGTGGCTTTGGTCACAGGAGGGGCTCAGGGTATCGGCAAAACCATCAGTGAGGAGCTGGTCCGCAATGGAGCTCATGTGGTGCTGGGGGATGTGAACCTGGAAGGTGCAGAGGCCACAGCCGAGGCCATAAACAATAGTGGAGGCTCCGCTTCTGCTGTTAAAATTGATGTCTCAAATCCTGCTGAGGTGAAACAGGTTTTTGATTCCATCTTGAAAGATAAAAAGCCGGTGGATATCCTGGTCAATAACGCGGGGATCACTCGTGACGGTTTGATGATACGGATGAAAGAATCAGATTGGGACCTTGTTCTCGATATTAATTTAAAAGGGAGTTTTCTTTGCGGCCAGCAGGCGGCAAAGCAGATGATGAAACAAAAAAGTGGAGCCATTGTCAATATCGCATCGATTGTTGGGGTGATGGGCAATTTTGGTCAGGCCAACTATTCCGCATCCAAGGCTGGAGTGATTGGTTTGACAAAAACCATGGCCCGTGAAGTTGCATCACGAGGAATAAGAGTGAATGCGGTGGCACCCGGTTTTATCGATACGGAAATGACACGAGTTTTAGATGACTCGGTGCGCCAAGCTTTGATTGAGCAAGTGCCTCTGGCCAAACTGGGTTTGCCGGAAGATGTGGCGCGCTGTGTTGCTTTTTTGGTTTCCGATAAGTCTAGTTATATAACGGGACAGGTTATTAATGTTAATGGTGGTATGTTGATGTGATTTCAATAAGGAGTAATTATGTCTGTTGAAGAAAAAGTTAAAGAAATTATCGTTGACCAGTTAGGGGTTGATGAAAAACAGGTCACAGCCGAGGCATCTTTTATTGATGATCTTGGAGCGGATTCTCTGGATACGGTGGAATTGGTTATGGCTCTTGAGGAGGAATTTGATATTGAAATTCCCGATGATGAGGCTGAAAAAATTGCCACGGTTAAAGATGCTACAAGTTATATAAACAGCCGGACCAACTGATTGGTCATAATAATCCCCAGGGTGTATGCATGAAAAGACGCGTTGTCGTTACTGGATTGGGGATCGTTTCGCCTTTGGGTCTTGGGCTGAAGGAAAATGAAACGGCTTTATTTGAAGGCCGGTCAGGGGTTGATTTTATAAAAACCTTCACTCCTGATGAAAATTTTCCTGTTAAAATCGCCGGGGAAGTTAAGGGGTTTGATCCAGAAAAATATATAGACCACAAAGAGATAAAGAAGATGGATCGGTTTATCCATTATGCCGTGGCCTGTAGTCAAATGGCCTTGGAGGATTCCGGTTTTGAAATCAATGAGCAGAATGCGGAGCGGGTCGGCGTTATAGTCGGGGTTGGTTTAGGCGGCTTGCCTGCGATCGAAAAATATCACGATATTTTCAAGGCGAGGGGAGTGAAAAAAATCACTCCTTTTTTTATTCCCATGCTGATTGCCAACCTGGCATCCGGTCAGGTTTCCATCACGTTTGGAGCCAAGGGGCCCAACTCCTGTGTGGTCACCGCCTGTGCTACGGGAACCCATTCTATTGGCGAAGCCGCAAGGTTTATTCAGTATGGCGATGCTGATGTCATGTTTGCCGGGGGTACCGAGTCGGTCATCACTCCTCTTTGTGTTGGGGGCTTTAATGCCGCCAAGGCCCTATCTACCCGCAACGATGATCCTCAGGGTGCCAGTCGACCTTTTGACAAGGACCGGGATGGTTTCGTTATAGGAGAAGGCGGCGGGGTGCTTATCCTTGAAGAACTCGAGAGTGCCAAAAAACGCGGGGCTAAAATTTATGGTGAAATTGTCGGTTATGGTCTCAATGGAGATGCCTACCATATCACTGCTACTGCTCCCGGTGGCGAGGGTGCCGCGCGTTGTCTGAAACTGGCCTTGAACAACGCGGGAATTAATAAAGAAGATGTAGACTATATTAACGCCCATGGAACTTCTACCGCCGCAGATGCAACGGAGACGCAAGCCATTAAAACCGCATTTGGTGATCATGCCTATAAGCTGGCTGTCAGTTCTACCAAATCCATGACAGGTCATTTACTGGGAGCCGCAGGAGGTGTCGAAGCAATTTTTGCCCTTCTTGCTATGGAGAAAGGGGTGATTCCTCCTACCATCAATTACACCACTCCTGACCCTGACTGCGATTTGGACTATGTGCCAAATGAGGCCCGTGAAAGAAATTTGAATGTTTGTGTTTCCAATTCCTTTGGTTTTGGAGGAACCAACGGAGTCCTTATTTTTAAGAAATTTTAAAACCAATTTCCGCTATGATTGAAGTTTCCTCCGATCGCGCCCAAGAAGTTGCTTCCCTACAGGAAACCCTTGGCTATGCCTTTTCCGACCTGAGACTTCTCAACAAAGCCCTGACTCATAAATCCTACGTGAACGAAAGAAATGAAACTCTCAAGCATAACGAGAGGTTTGAATTTTTGGGGGACTCCGTTCTTGATATACTGGTTAGTGATTATCTGGTAGATGAGTTCGGTGACTATGCAGAGGGGACTTTGTCAAAAATTCGTGCGGCGGTTGTCAACGAGAGTTGCTTGGCCGATCTTGCCAGGAAAATAGAACTGGGGAAATATCTGCTTCTTGGGAAGGGAGAAGATTTGTCTGGCGGCAGAGACAAACCTTCGCTTCTGGCAAATGCTTTCGAGGCGGTTGCTGGAGCCTTGTTTAGAGATGGCGGGCTGGACTCTGCAACCCGGGTATTTCTTCCTTTGGTAAAAGTGGAAATATCTAAATTTGCCGACTCATGGTCATTCAGGGATTTTAAAAGTGACCTGCAGGAGTACACACAGAATCAATTTATTTGCACACCCTCCTACAAAGTGGTCAACGAACTGGGGCCGGACCACGCAAAAGAATTTGAAGTTGTCGTAACGATCAAGAATAAAGTTGCGGGAAATGGTTTTGGGAAAAGTAAAAAGGAAGCGGAACAGGCGGCGGCTAAAATGGCCATGAAAAGTTATTCAGACTCCTCTAAAGCCTAGCGGATCGTAGAAAAAGTAGAACCTGTTTGGTTAAAATAGCATCATAGAACTATGCTGGAAGACTGGATTTTAAAAAAGAAAGAAGTTGAGGCTTCTAAAAGTAAGTTGAGGGGGATAGACCTCAGTAACGCCAAGTTAATGGGTGCTAAACTGGATGGGGCAGATTTGACCCAGGCCGATTTGACTTCCGCTTACTTGATCAAGGCAGATCTCCGTAAAGCAAGTCTGGCTGGAGCTGATCTGACGCAGGCGGTTTTGAGTGAGGCAAACCTCGTGGATGCGGACTTGAAGGATGCTGAACTTATGGATTCTTATTTGCATGGGGCGAATCTGAAAGGAGCTGTCAACTTGACTTGCGACCAGTTGGAAGTAGCCAACTTTGACAAAGACACGATTTTCCCCGATTATATTACCATTCACTGGACCGAGGATGGATATTGCGAGTGCCAGGAATAACAGAACCCCTGATCTGAAAAATATCTGCCATGCCCAACCCCAGATTACCTTATGAAAGAGATCCTATTCCCCAGGACAAAGAGCCTCCGAGTTTTGAGCCGGAAACTATTGGATCGAAAATCGTGTTTGGTTTCAGCATAGCACTGGGATGCTTTTTTGTAACTCTTGTCTTGATGGGAATCTGGCGATCTTTTAACCAGTTTTTCAATTATCTGTCCGGGTTGTTATAGTCTCCCTCACTGACTTTGTGAAAATATCCTGTGAAAAATAAAAAGCATATGATCATCCCCATATTTGTGTCCCATGAGGGGTGCCCGTACCGTTGCTCATTCTGTAACCAGACGAAAATAACCGGCACAAGTGAAAAAGCAGATAAGGTCATGCTCGAAGAAACCCTGCGTACTTATTTAGGGGGGCTGGATCCAGACTGCATGCCTGAGACAAGAGAGGTGGCCTTCTTCGGAGGAAGTTTTACTGGTATTCCTTCGGAGCGCCAGGAGTATTTGCTCTCTTTGGTTCAGCCATGGATTTTATCGGGACAAATCCAATCGATCCGGGTTTCAACTCACGCCTTGTTCATTGATGAAACCCGACTTGCAATGTTGCGTCAATATAATGTGAAAGCAGTGGAGCTGGGCATTCAGTCTACGGATGATGATGTTTTAAAGTTGGTGGGGCGTGAGTGTTCCTTTGATGTTATTTTGTCGGCTGTCGAGAAAATTCGCGGGATGGGATTTCGTTTGGGTCTGCAATTAATGCCGGGGCTCCCTGGAGACAGTGAGAAAAAATTCCAAAAATCGGTTGAGGATGTGATAAACCTCAGTCCAGATTTTGTCAGGATTTATCCCACGCTGGTTGTTAAAAATACGGGATTATTTGATATGTACCGGCAGGGGACATTTGCTCCCTGGGATTTGGAAAGAATGATTAAAGCGGTTAAAGAAGCCGTTGTCCAATTTGAAAGAGCCGGAATTTCTGTTATTAGAGTGGGCTTGCACCCAGATCAATCTTTGCTGGAGAGTTATGTGGATGGACCTTTTCATCCCTCATTCCGTTATCTGGTCGACAGCCGTATTGCCCGGGACCAAATGATAAATATGATCCGGGCATTGAATCAGGCTCCATCATCGGTTACTTTCAGGGTGCCTGCAAAAAAGCTATCTAATTTTGTGGGGCATAAAAAGGAGAACCTTTCAATTATTAAAAGTATTTTTGGTTTAGAATCTATCAATGTGCAGCAGGGTGCGAGAACGGAGTGCCTTGTTGCCTGATAAAATTATTGTTAGCTGTTTAAAGAGGAGGGCGAGATGGTTACCATAGGAATGAACTATAAAATGATCCCAGGGAAAGAAAAGATTTTTGAAGACGCTTTTGTTACGGTTATAAAGGTGATGAATGAAATGGAAGGGCATTCTAAATCGTCTTTATATAAGGATGTGAGCGATGCTCAGTCCTACCTGATTGTTTCAGAGTGGAATTCTGAGGATGCATATAATGAATTTATCCAGTCTGACAAATTTAAAGGTGTAGTGAATTGGGGCAAGGAAAATATTCTTGCGGGCCGTCCTTCTCATACGGTTTACAAACACTAAATCTTTGGCGGGGTGGGGAATTGGCAAGGGTTTTTCAAGCCGAGAAAAACAATTTCTCGCCAAGAAAGTCACTGCTCATCGGGTCCAGCGGTACGCTGGTTAAGGGGAATCCTGCTTCGGGGTGTGTTCGTAGAGTCCGTCCCGAACGCATTTTTGCACTTTTTTGTAGAATAGCTCGGTGTCGTGGGGAAGCTGGCCGTCAAGCCGCCAGCGCACTTTAACTACTTTCCCATTTGGATGCTCAATGATGGAAGTTATTTCTCCGGTGTTTCTGGAAAGCGGTTCATAAAGGTTGTCGCCGGTTCTTAGCTTCATGGTGAAAAGTGGGTTAAAGGTTGCTTCATTATACTGTTTAATATCTCAGGAATAAATTGTTTTAATCCATATCTCGGGTTTGGGGGGAGCATTATGGAAGATTATATTGTCATGGCTTCCATGTATAACACCATGACTTCCGGCAAGGTGGATAAATATCTGGTCAGGAAAGGCGATAAAGTTGTGCCGGGTACTGCCGTGGCTGAAATTATTTCCGAGGGATATTTTACCTTGCTGTCGGAGGTGGAAGGAATAGTTAAAGAATTTTATGTGATGGAAGGGGATTATGTTGAAGTGGATACCGCTTTAATTGAAGTGGAACTGAAAGAAGAGCCAGCATAACGCGAGACCCGACTACCAATGACTGTCTCTGCTAGAGTAAGAGATTATTTTTTTTGCTCAAAAATCTCTTTATAAAGTTGAGAAAAAATAGGCCGCTGTCGCAAGATAAATTGCCAGCCCAAGAATATCGTTGATGACAGTAATGATCGGACCCGTGCTGATGGCGGGATCAATATTCAGGTTTATGAACAGGGTAGGGGTCAATGATCCCAGCAGGGATGCCAGGGAGACAGCGAGGATAATTCCCGTTCCAACCACCCAACCCAGCACCGGGTTGGTATGCATGAAGGACTCAGAAGTCAGGTAAACCAGGCCGCCGCACAGCAATCCAAAAATCACACCATTTAATATTCCAACCGAAATTTCACTTTTGACCACTGTGGCGAGATTATCTTTTTGAATATCTCCTGTTGCCAGCCCTCTCACAATAACAGTGGCACCCTGAATTCCAACATTTCCTGCTAACCCCATTACAAAAGGAATGAAAAATATAACGGCGGCATAATCGGCAAGTGTTGTCTGGTAAGCCCCCAATAACCAGGCGCTGACCAATCCTCCAATGAAAGTTGTGAGTAACCAGGGTGCCCGGGCAATAATTTTGTTGCTTATTTTTTTTGCGAAGGGATCTACCTTGGCGGTTCCAACCATTGTGTAAATATCTTCACTGGCACTGTCCTGCATGACCCGAATTACATCGTCAAAGGTGATGATTCCCTGAATCACATTGTCATCATCCACAACGGGCAAGCTACTCAAATGTTCCTGTCCCATGAGGTGAGCCACCTTTTCGCAGGGATCATTCAAGTACACTTTGGGAGTTTCGGGGCGGATGAATTCTTTTGCCAGGGCTGAGGTTTGAATATTCATCAAGTCCCTCAACTTAAAAAATCCTAGTAACTGATTGCTTTGATTTACGACGTAGAAATAAGGAGGAATCTCTTTATTGGATTCTCTCCTTATCTTGGTAAATATATCTCCAGCCCTGCTGTCAAAAGGGATTTTGTTAAAATGCGGAGTCATCAGGCCGCCAGCAGTTTCTTCTTCATAACGGATCAGGTCCTTGATGATCTCAGCGTCCTGAACCTCCATTTTGCTCAGGAGTTCGTCCTGGGCATCTCCAGGAAGCTCTTGAATAATATCCGTAGCTTCATCTTCCGGCATATCATCCAGAAGGGCGGCTAAATAGTCTCTATCCAGATTTTCCTGAATCTCAAGCCGACTATCCATGTCTGTTTCATAAAGAAGCTCCTGCCTCTTCTCATCATCCTCAAGAAGGTGAAAGACCCTTACTTTATGTTCCAGGTTCAATTCGTGAAGTCGCCGGGCAATTTCAAAGTGATCCAAGTCGAAAATGAGCGAACGCAAAGCATCATCCTGGTTTTCTGGATCTTTGAAAGCTTCTTTAATTTTTTCTATCGGCATGAAAAATAATTATAAAAGGGGCTGAAAATGTCGTATCTTGAATAGTGTTGGACCAATTCCGCTATTCTTAACCTTCATTATATGAGGTGACTTATATGGTCATGAATATGTCCCATGAGGACAAAAAAAAATATCTAAAAACATTTGGCAAACGAAAACTCCGAACCCGGGAGCAGAGGTCTGTAATCCTATCAGATAAAACTAAAAACCTTCTATCAAAAAAATTCGAGGACGGCCATCCTGAGGGTAAGAACCAGGACGCTCCCCAGATTGATGCTCACGTGAAAATGAATGATAACTATCTTCGTACGGGACCCTATAAGCCCAAAAGCAAATAATATGTTCTAAAACACATTAATACTCTCGGATATTTGCGAACAGGGTAGGTGGGGGATTCGGGGGTTTTTTATTTTTCTTCAGAGCTGGTTTCGTGTCTTTCCTGATACGTCTTGTAAACCTCTTGCTCAATGAACAACTGGACCAGACTGTTGTCCAGTTCTCCACCTTCGGCCATGGACCGAAGAATTCGATAGACCGTTTCCAGAGGCATTGCTTTTTTGTAGGGTCTGTCGGATGCGGTCAGGGCTTCAGCAATATCTGTAACAGCCATCAGTTTACCTTCAAAAGGAATTTCGTCCCCCTTCAGGCCCAGAGGATAACCTTTCCCATTAATAAATTCATGGTGGGCTCCGGCAAAGGCAGGGATATTCTTCAGCTTTTTGGTGAAGGGGATCTGTTTCAACATTCTTAAAGTCACTGCGGCATGATCCTGCATCTTCTTTCTTTCTTTTTCGGTTATGCTTCCACGGCGGATGGACAGGTTGACCAACTCATCTTCTGTCAGGAAGGGTTGTTGCTCTCCTGCCTCATCAATATAGGTCTTTTCAGATATCTCTTTTAACCTTTCCAGAATTTCATCATCAAGAAATTCGCCTGGCTCATTGCACTTGTTAATAAACTCCTGTATTTCTTTTAGCTCTTCGAGCTTGTCGGAAGTTTCTTTTTCCAGGGCCTTTAATTTTTCGGGATCAGAGCCATTCTGTAATATCTCTATTTTGCTATCCTGACCTTCCAGCATGACTTTCTGGCTGATGTAAGTCAGCCTCAAACGAACGTATTGGATGCGGTCAAAAATAGTTTGGAGTTTTTTAGCTTTTTCAACAATTTCTACCGGTGATGTAACCTTTCCTATATCGTGCATATAGGCGGCAATTCTTAACTCATACATCTGATCCGGAGAAAAGGTTTTATCTTTAAAATCTCCCTCCTTCAGGTCATTGATGACCTCGGCCATGATAAGGGTCAGGTCTGCTACCCTCCGAATATGACCCCCTGTGACAGGAGATTTTTCATCGATGGCGGTAGCCATGACTTTAACAAACGCTTCAAACAGTTCCGTCATGTTGGAAATCAGCTTGGCGTTAGTAATGGAGACAGCCGCCTGCGAAGCTAATGATTCAGAGAGATTTTCATAATCCTGTGAAAATGCAATGACGTTGTTGTTAGCAGGGTTCGTGGCATTCAATAGTTGCAAAACACCGATGACATCCCCATCGTGGTTACGCATGGGAACCACCAGCATGGACTTGGACCGGTATCCGATGGACTGATCAAATTTCTTGGGGCCGGTAAAATCAAAAAGGTCGGTATCATAGACATCCGGGATGTTTACGGATACGCCTTTCAGGGCAACGAAAGCGGAAACATTGGTTTCTTTTAATTCAACCGGTGGGAAGGGAATGGTTTCCCCGGACTTACCCCCCATCCTGATTTTCAAACTATCATTTTGAACGATTTGAAAACGGAGGGTGTTGTCCTCAACAATATATAAAGTCCCTGCATCCGCGTTAGTGAAACTGCGGGCCTGGTCGACAATCATTTCAAGAAGGGTGTTGAGATCGTAAACCCCTGAGAGGGCACGGCCAATATCTGACATCTTCTTTATTTGTCCGCCCAGCCGCTCTGCGTAAGCGCTCACTTCCTCAACGACACTGCTGAGCAATGTGTTCAGATTTTCATCGCTAGCAAACTGACGGACTTCAGCCGCTTTCATCTTGTTAGGAGAGTCATTCATGTCAACGAATCACGATATAAAATAAATGAGTTATGGCGATCTCTTATATTAACTCTGGTTGTTGTTATGATTATGAGACAATTATATCCCGAAATCAAATCAAATGAAATATCCTTATGAGAATATGCGCGTTTGATTCCTCAATTTAATTGAAAAACCGCTTATACCATCCTTAGATATCCCTAGAGATAATCCTTTAGCAGTAGAGGTGCATCTGAAAGCCATACGCGTTTACCGCATACATTGACGAACACCGGCTCCTCGGAGTCAAATAGGTTCAAGTGGGCCTGATACAAATCCTCGGCGGTTGTTCTGCAATCACCATAAGCTTCTTTTTCTTCCGCAAAGATTCCTTCTTCAAACTTTTGTATGCCTTCCTTGGAACTCTTGCCTTCGAAATAGGATCGGAGCAGAGGGTCCTTCAGGTTTTCTGGATGTTTTGCGGTTTTTCTTAAAAGCAGTTTAATGCCACGGGACGACTGAGACTCAAACAGTCCAGCACGAATGCAGGCATGCCGGGCTTTGCCTTTCTCGACTGTCCATTTTTCAATGGCTTCTTTTGAGTGGCCCATTGCCCCATAGGTAGCCAGTTGGTGCCGGATAACATAAAAGGTGGAATAGGCAACAATGGTTTTGACATCCAATTCAGACTCCAGTTTCAGGATGGGGTCAAATGAAAGTTTGTTGGATGTAGCTATCGACTCGGGTGTCGCCTCACGAATGGGTACTCCAACCTCACCAAGAGCTGTGGCATAAAATAAGGTGTCGAACTGGCCATTTTCGAACGCTTTAATTTTTTCCAGAACTTGAGGATCATTGATATCACCAAACAGGGTTTCGTCTGCACCCTCGATGCTGAAACCGGGCTCTTCTTTACCATACCAGTTGGCCAGAATATTTGCTGTGTCGCCAAACTTTTCGCGAATGGCTTTAATCGCCGCGGTTCCCATCACACCTGTTCCACCTATGACAAGAAAATTATTCATTGTGTCCTTTCACGTTTTATAAAGATTTTATTGTTAGGTTCAGGAGCCACCAACGTCTTCATCCCAATCCGCATAAGGCACTTGGGCATTTTCATAGAGAGCCTGAGACATATAGGGATCGGTTTTGAAAAAAGTCTCAATTTGATTTGTCAGGTCTTCTGTTTCTTGAATTACCGAGCCCATGCGCTCTTTGCTATTTATTTTTTCAGCAAGCTCAAGATAACCTTTAATAAAGGGCTGTGCCGTCTCAATGGTGTGAAAAATTTTTTGAGTGTCCAGAGCCCGATGCCGATTAGCGACAGCAAACTTTGAAAACTCAAACCAGATATCGATTTCCCCCTCACTTTTGCCAAGAATGATCAACTCTTTTTTAAATTCCTCCGCTCCCTTTTCTGCAAGGCCTGCTGATACGTAGTCCGATAACTCATCAAAAGGAATACCATCTATGGTGTTGCAAAGGTACTCCAGTTGAAAAAGAATGGTGTTGATCTTGTTGTCCAACGTGATTCCCTGGACAGAGTTGTCCCGAAACTCAGTTGTTTTCTGAAACAGTCCCCAAATCCCATCCAATTCCGCTACCTGATCTCTTTTAGTACTCAGGGGGGTCACTTGTTTCAGACAGGTAGATGGCTTGTCTGCCCACGCTGGATGAATTGAGACACAGAAAAAGCATAAAACCAATAACACGGTGGGTTTCATACAATTACTGTCCGCTTATATGCTCGGATGTTTCAACGGCTCCTGAAACATGGGTGCTCTGGGTTCCGCTGATATGCAGATCGGGTTGTAAGTCCTGGGCAGAGGGTGAGTTGGGGTAGGGCACGGTGGGCTGCGTTTCTACAGATGCGGGTGCCGACTGTTTTGGGGTCTCCTTGTCTGCGACATCTCCGGAGCAACCACTCAATAAAACGATCAAGAAGATAAAGGCGGTTCCTGCTTTCATAGGCGTATTTCCATCCAAAATTTCATTATCCTGAATCTATACTTCCATAATTTCGAAGTCAACGGGAATTTCTTTAGTCCCTTGCGCCGAAGGGGCTTCGCATAACCCGTCTTTGCGAGCAAAGCGAAGGCGTGACATCTTACCTAAACTCTCGTGCCCCGAAGGGGTAAATCCAGCGAAACTCTGGATCACCACGCCGCTTTGCGGCTCGCGACGACGACTCTGTGGGGTTTGATTTGTCATGCTGAGCTGCCGTGATATTTGACCTTAGCCTTCGTGCCCCGGAGGGGTAGAAGCATCTCGCTTTTCTGCTTTATCGACTTACGCAAAGGTCTCCCTTGGCAGGAGAGGCGACTGGGCAAGAACTTAATTGCGCCGAGAGAAGCCTTTGTTCGCCAAATAAAGCGATGGCACACCGGCCCCACGCCTAGTGCCCCTTGGCAGGGGAGGCAGATAACAAAGGCTCGTTAAGCCGAGACAACTCTTTGTTTGCCAATAAAAGCTATTGCCAGTTGGCCCCACGCCTAGTGGATCGAAGTCTTGCCCATTTTTAAGAGAACCTGACTTTCTTTTTTGGTTACCGGCATGACAGATAAACGCGACTGTTTTACCAATGCGATTTCCTGGAGGTCCTTATGAGATTTAACCTGTTCAAGGTTCACCGGATGCGCGAATGCTTTTAGAGGTTTAAGATCGACCACAACCCAACGTTCGTCATCGGTGGTAGGGTCCGGGTAAGCTTCGCGAGTCACCTTGGCAATGCCCTTGATCTCTTTTCCAATGACGCTGTGATAAAAGAAAACCAGGTCGCCTTTTTTCATGGCTTGCAGATTATTGCGGGCCTGGTAGTTTCGTACTCCATCCCAATAGGTTTTCCCGTCTTTGACAAAGTCCTCCCAACTGTATTGGGAGGGTTCCTGCTTTACTATCCAAAAAGATGTTTTATTATCCATAGTTAGGCGATATTTGATGAGAATTGAGTTTGTGTGTTTTTGGGTGTTGTCTCCAGCCTTACTGTATATTTTGGTAAAAGCACTGTCTATTAAAGGATTAAAGAATCAAACAGGAATTATCTGATTGACCCTGACCGATATAAGAAATATAATCAATTTCTCCAATTTATTGAAAATTATACCCAAATTCATTTTTACCGGGGGATGTATTGATCCCGGTTGGGAGTTTTAACGACATGTACCGAAAAGAAATAAAAGTATTGGATTGCACCATTCGTGATGGTGGTTTGATGAACAATCACCTGTTCAGCGATGATCTGGTTCGCAAGGTTTTTCAGGCGGTCAATAAATCCGGCGTTGACTATATCGAACTGGGTTACAAAGCAGATGAAAGTCAGTTTAAACGCGGCGAATTTGGCCCTATGAAATTCTGTTCCGAACAAGACCTGGAAAACATTGTCGGGGATACGGAACTGAATTGCAAATTATCTGTCATGGCCGATATCGGGCGTTTTGATCCCAAGGCAATAATCCCAAAAGCTGAAAGTCTTGTAGACATGATGCGGGTTGCCTCATACGTCAAGGATATTGACAAGGCTATTGATCTTGTTAATACGCTTAGTGCCAAGGGCTATGAAACGACCATCAATATTATGGCGGTCTCGCATTCCAGGGAGCTGGAGCTGGATGAAGCACTGGAACAGGTAGAAAAAGAAAGTGCCGTTGACGTTGTTTATCTGGTCGATAGTTTCGGCGCTTTATATTCGGAACAGATTGCTCATCTCGCAAAAAAATACAAGGCCGCGCTTCCGACCCGGGAAATTGGCATTCACGCGCATAACAACCAGCAACTGGCCTTTGCCAATACCATTGAATCGATCATCCAGAATATTAACTATCTAGATGGAACGATTTGGGGAATCGGCAGAGCCGCCGGGAACTGTCCTTTGGAACTGCTGTTGGGATTTTTGAAAAACCCGAAATTCGACATCCGACCCATCCTGAAAGTATTGGAAAGTGATTTTGTGGAACTGCGTAAGGATATCGAATGGGGATACACGATTCCCTATATGATTACGGGTATTCTGGATTTGCACCCTCGGGCGGGAATGAAACTTAGAAATTCGGACCAGAAGGATGACTATCTGGATTTCTATGAGAAGCTCACTTCAGAAACCAGCGTCTAGATCCCTCATGGCAGGTTTTGATTTAACTCTCTTTGAGAAAAAACCCGTACTGGGCATTCTCCGTGGCATTGACGTAGACTCACTTGAGGGTGTGCTGGAAGCGGCGCTTTCCGGGGGGCTCCGTTTTCTGGAAATCACCCTCAATACTTCTTCTGCATTTCTTCTTATCAAAAAGGCCAGCGAACAGTTTCCCGATTTTTGCGTAGGGGCAGGAACGGTTTTATCTGCTGAATCTGCTCAAAGGGCCGTTGATGCCGGGGCAAAATTTCTTGTGGCCCCAAATTTGAATGAAAAAGTGGCAGAATTTTGCCGTCAGAACAATGTTGTCTATTTCCCTGGTGCTTTAACTCCCACAGAAATTGAAAAAGCATGGAGTTCTGGTGCGACAATGGTGAAAGTTTTTCCTGCTTCACAGATGGGGCCAAACTATTTTAAGTTGTTAAAAGGCCCCTTTGACCACATCAAGCTGATGGCGGTGGGTGGTGTGGGACCCCAAAATATCCCCGACTATTTTTCTGCAGGGGCCTCTGCTGTGGCATTGGGAGGTTCGATATTTTCCCCAAGCCGGATGGCGAACCGGGAGTTTCCCACCATACAAAAAGAAATTGAAGAATTTATGTTTGCAGTGAATAAAATTTGCTCTAATATAAGTGAAAGAGATCTTGCGAATCACACAAGTTAGGGGAGACGACAGGTATGACCTTTGATTTTATGAAAGACTTTATGATGTTTGAGGATGAAGAACGGTTTGCCGGTCTTTGTGAGCAGTTGGAAGAGGTGATTCGTGAAGCGGACGGTGGCGAAGGCAAGGTTTCTGAACTCGAAATCATGCAGGCGTTGGATTATGTTGGCTTCAACCTGTTTCGAGACAACTGGGAAGAATATAAAAAGATGGATATGCTCAACCAGGACCAAAGCCTCTCTTCAAGCTCCAAGGGCAAGGAAAAGCGGTACATTCATTAGTCGGTCTGTTCTAACTCTTCGGTCTGTTCCAGTTCCCCCAGGTTTTCCATCAACCGGTGCATTTTTTTGTCGAGTGTATTGAGGTGTCGGCTGATTTCCGTTATTTCTTTTTTCTCCTGATCCATATAAACCAATTGGCATTTTTCAATGTGCCCCGTGATGTGTTCTATCATGTCATGGATTTCCTGGCTCTCCAGCGAAAGCTCCTCGGTAGTTTCAGTCAGTTCAATCGCGCGATCCGTTGCCAAATCCCCTATTGCTATTTTTCGGCTCTTAATTCTGGCTCGGTAATAGGCTATCAGAATGCCGGATATTGTCAGGAAGATGAGCCCGATAGTCGCCAGATCAACAAGCATATAAGAATAAGAACCGAAAAAACGACCGGTATGAATTTCGGTCACCAGTTTGACAACATCCATTTTCATTTCATCGGGCGATAACTGATTGACCGCTCCGCTCAAATCTATAGCTTCCCAGTTCTCTCCCCCATCTTCAGAAAAGTACAGTCCCGATGTGGTGCCAACATAGAGGGACTTTCCTGCCAGGCCAGTGATTTCGGTAATTGTAATATCAATTGAAGTTCCAGAACCCGCATTTATTTTCTGGGCGAAGGAGGAAAGGTGTTTCCATGAATCCCCCCCATCACCGCTGGAATAAAAATTTGCTCCGCTACCCAGGTATATTTTGCTATTCACAAAAATGGCGTTGATGGCGGTCTTTTTGAAGGCCGGATCGGTAACCCAGTTTCTGCCTCCATTGAAAGACTTGTAAAGGCCGGTGGCAGTGCCTGAATAAAGAAACTCCGGGTCGGTATTTAGGGATACCAGCGTGGTTATAGCAGGGATGACCTTTTCCCAAACGGGATTCCAGTCCCGTCCGTTGTTATTACTGCGGAGGGTTCCGGTTTTGCCTGATGCGTAAAGGATGTCAGAGTTCGATGCGGAAAACTTGACAATCTGGACGGGCTGTTTGGTGGATACAGGTTGCCAACTTTCCCCGGCATCCAAAGATTGAAAAATTCCCCCATCTGTTGCTACAAACAGGATTTCGGGATTATCAGGATGCAGTGCAATGTCATGGATTTTGGTATGGGTCAAACCCGAAGTCTCATCGAACCAGTCGCTCCAGGTATCCCCGGCATCTTCAGATTTGAACACGCCTCGACTCGTTCCTGCATAAATTGTGCTGGGGTCTTTAGGGTCAATTGCCAGGGCACGGATGTCCTGATCGAACAATCCCTGATTGGTTTGAAGCCAGGTTTTTCCGCCATCCTGAGATCGGTAAACACCGATGTCTGTTCCTGCATAAAGAATCTGCCCTGAACCTGGGACCATTGCCAGGGACTGAATGCGGCGGCGGGCGTGCTGAACTTTGAAGTATTTTTCGGGTAGGTATTTTCCGCTGATCTGGGCTTGCTCAATACCAAACTCTTCCGGATGCATTAACAGAAAACCCGAAACAGAAAGAATAAGAACGAATATCGCGGACAGGATTCCGATCCACTTGTGGATGATGCGCGTGTTTTTAAAAAAGCGAATATTCACGGAAATCCCTGGTTTTATTTGTCCTCAAAGGCTTTCTTGGCCAGTTTCTCGTATTCGTCCTGAAGCTGGTTTTCCACGTGTTTCACATGCCCGAACAGTTCGTGGATTTTGACATCTATCTCCTGCAAATGTCCTGTTAGCTCTTTCAAGTCCTCGTCCGGTGTGTCCTTCAGGAACACCTCGCAACGCTTGGCATGATGGGAAATATGCTCCACCAGATCGTGCACCTGGGCGATATTGCTTTGCAGATGGTGGGTTTCCGCCTGCAAGTGGGTGGACCCCAACTCGGCCTTAATGATGAATGTGTAAATCAATGCAAAAACAAACGCCGCAAACAATATGCCCTGACCGATGAATGTTTCCCAGGTGGGGTACATGCCCAGCCAATGAACACTGGGTAAAAAATTCGCCGCAGTTATAGAAACCTGTTCGCCCATTTGTAACTCATGAATTCCCTTTCCCATGAAGGTGAATGCCATGTAGTACAAAAGCACACTGGTGAAACCAAAAAACCACTTAATGGGAATTCTCATCCCCAAAGTATTGATCAGGTAAAATACTCCTGCTAAAACCAGACAACCTGCCAGAAACCCCGGTATGATTCCTCCGGTAGAACTATCTGCATAGAGGTAGAGGGCTTTATAAAAAAGAACGGTTTCGAATCCCTCACGGTAAACAGATATGAAGGCCACCGCGCCCAGAGTGAGTGTGTTTCCTTTGGACAGGGCACCACGCATTTTTTTGTTGATGTAGTCCTGCCATTTTCGGGTTTCTATTTTTGAAACCAGCCAGTAGCTGACCCAGAATAAAACCACAACAGCCGTCAACATGATCCAGCCTTCAAGGAGTTCCTGACTGGCCATGCTCAGGTGAAGGATTTCCTGGATAATATAGGCCGTCGCAAAACTGGCAAGAATACCGACTATCACGCCGATGTGGATGGATTTCACCCTGGCTTGATTGCGTGACTTAACTAGAAACGCTATCAGTGCGGCGATAATCAGAATGGCCTCAAATCCTTCTCGAACGATGATGGAGAAGGATTGAAAGAACATCCCGGTAAAACCAACCTTGCTCTCAAGCAACTTCACTCCTTTTGCAAGGTTCAGGTTGATTTCATTGCTCAGCGACTGCACATGTTCAAAAGGTGCGTTGCGCTTGATTTCCCCCCGATAGCGACTGAACGCAGACTCCAGGCTTACACCCAGGCTCTTATCTTTTGTGATGAGGTTGGACTCGATTTTTTCATATACCAGATACGCGTCAAAAGCTACCTCTGCCGCATTCTCAGTCTGGCCAGATTTATAAATCTCCAGACTTTTATCAAGAAGTCCCCGAACCTCGTCTACGACTGCGGTGGCAAGATTTCCTCCCGTATCCGCTGATGATTCGATAGCCGCCAGTTCCAGGTTGACTGGGGGAAGTTGCACATTTACGTTGGAAAAAGTTCGGAGATAATAGGTCACATCCCAAATTTGCGTTTCCGAAAGCGCTTCGGCCCAGGCCATCATCGCTGTATTGGCAATACCAACGTTGATCACCTCAAAATTGTCATAAGCGGTGGTGTTTGCATCGCCTGTAAGTTTTGGATTAGATAAAACGGCAGGGGAGGGATCAAACTGACTGGCCATGGGGCCATCGCCGTTTCCGGTCAGGCCATGGCAAACCGAGCAGTTGTTTTCAAATATCTTTTTTCCATTAGCCAGCGATACCGGCGTGATAGGTGTCTTATTGATTTCAATATTGAAAGTTGCCAGCAGTTCGGAGTTGATGTTGTTCACCTCCTGCCATACCCTTTGCGAATCTACTTTGTCCTTAACCAGGTCCATCATGTTGACGAACTGATTTTTAAGATTTTCAGCTTTTTGTGAATCTGGAATTTCCGCAGACAATCTGGCAAACCTTTCGGTAGCCTGTTGCAAAAATACCTGGCTCTCTTCATATTCCGGAGGCACGACAATTTTGCCATCCACCACACCTTCCTCAAATTCCTTGGCGGCAATATTCAGCATCATGACTATTTTTTTGACCCGGTCTATCGATGCCTGGTTCAAGGCTTCGGCCTGGTTTGCGACCCAAAAATGTTGGCTTAAAAACAGAAGAGATAGGATGATAATTTTTAGAAGACTGGATTTGTGCGGCATTGTTGGCTTTGTGGGCAGCATGTTATTCATTGAAATGGTTGACTTTAGGAGGGAACCGGAATTGGGTTCCCAAAACCCTAAATTAATAATGAGAATTGTTATCAATAATAAGATAAGGCCTTTGAATTGTCAAGGATATCCAGAATTTTTTAATTCCGGAAGAGATAGCAAAATGGGTCAATATGAATCAGAAGGGGGCGGGGAAATTCCAGGAGTTATTTCTCGAACTCTTTGAGTTTTTGCTCCCACTGTGAGATGAGTTCGCGGAAACGGCTTACATGCTTTTTTTCTTCCAACATCAAATCATAATACATACGCCGCATCCCTTTATTGACATCCGAATCTTCAGGGGTTTTCTCAGTAAGGGTCTGGTAATAACCGACCGAATTTTCTTCGCTGACAATACCTTTGCGTAAAACATCCAGTCGACCTTGCACTGTTTCATAGGTCTCGTTATTGGATTCCATATATACCTCAGGATTTGGTAAGATTGATAAACAGGGTGCACCCAAGCCAACGTCCAATTATAGCAGAGTTAATTAACGGAGTTTGTCATGGTTAGAAATTTAACAGGTTTTTTATTGGTAATCCTTGTTCTTTCCGGTTGTTCGTTGCATTCCGGTTCCACTTATGAACGAAGTGAAATGGGTTCTCCTGAATATTTTAAAAAGGGTGTCATTTTGTCGGTGAGAGAAGTTGAAATAAAGGGCACAGAATCTGGAGCCGGGGCCGTGGCGGGGGCAACAGCAGGCGGGCTGGCCGGTTCCTCTCTGGGCGGGAACACGGCGACCCGTGCGTTGGGAGCTCTAGGGGGTGCTGTTGTGGGCGGCTTGGTAGGCACTGCCACCGAAGAGATAATCACCAGTGGCTCCGCATCGGAATTTATCATCCAACCCGATGAAGGAGAAGCCTATGCCGTTGTGCAAGTTAATGACGAAGAGCTTAAAGCCGGAGAACGAATCCTGATCATGGACTCGGGTAAAGTACGAATTGTTCGAGACCAAACCAAATAGGTATAACGCGATGCACGAAGAGTTAAGAGAAGATTATTATGCACTGGTTCACCGGTTGTCGGAGAGCAGTCGGTTGGGCGGAATCATGGGTATCCTGCACTGGGATCAGGAAGTCATCATGCCTGCGGGTGCCGCAGAATCGCGTGCCCAGCAGATCGGAAGCCTGGCCGGGGTCCTGCATGAAAAAACCACGCATCCTGAAATGGGGAGGTTGCTGGATCGGCTTTGCCAGAGCGAGGAAAATGGATTTAACACTTTTGAATGGTGCAATATACGCGAGGCCCACCGGGAATTCCATATGGCTACGCGGGTTTCCAAAACGCTTGTCACGGAGTTGGCGGAATTATCTTCCCGAGCCCACCAAATCTGGGTGAAAGCCCGTTCTGAAAACAGGTTTTCCGATTTCGCCCCGGTGCTAAAACAATTGGTGGATTTGAAAATAAAGTGGGCCGGTTGTGTTTTCCCTGATATGGAGGCCTATGATGCCAATATCGATGTTTATGAAAGAGGGTCCACCCAGAAGGACATCACTCCTATATTTGATAAACTTAAAGCTGAACTGATTCCATTGATAAAGGCTATCCAGGAGTCGGATTACAAACCGGAAACCAGTTTTTTATCAGGCCAGTTCCCTGTTGAAAAACAGGAGGCGCTGGGACGCAAAATCAGTGAAGAGATGGGTTTTCTGTTCGACCAGGGGCGCATGGATGTGTCGGTACATCCTTTTTGTGGCGGCAGTCATCCGACCGATGTCCGCATTACCACTCGCTATCGGACGGATAATTTTGTTGAATCGCTCTACGCGGTGATTCATGAGACTGGTCATGGGCTTTATGAGCAAGGGCGCATGCAAGATGGGCGGGACCTGCCGGTATCTGAAGCCCTCACCATGGCTGTCCATGAATCGCAATCGCTGTTCTGGGAACGAATGATCGCACAGGGAAAACCATTTTGCACACGCTACCTGCCGTTGCTTGCCGAAACATTTTCACATAATTTTAAGGATGTAACTCCTGCACGATTTTATGAGGCCGTTAATGTCAGCGGGCCCTCGTTAATCAGGGTAGAGGCTGATGAGGTGACCTATCCGATGCATGTTATCCTGCGTTATGAATTGGAAAAAGGTCTGTTTGATGGGTCGATTCAAGTTGAGCATTTGCCGGACCTGTGGAATGCTAAAATGAAAGAATATCTGGGTGTGGAACCGCCAACGGACACGCTTGGTGTTTTGCAGGACACACATTGGAGCGGGGGAGCCTTTGGCTATTTTCCTTCTTATACGTTAGGAGCCATTTATGCCAGCCAGTTTTATCAGGCATTGATTCGTGCCAAGCCTGATATAGAAAAACAGATCGAGAGGGGAAACCTGACTCCTATTCGGGAATGGCTGGGTACCCAAGTTCATCAGCAGGGCAGGTTGTTATCGGTTCCTGATCTGGTCAAGCAGGTGACTGGAGAAAATCTAAATCCGGACAACTTTCTGGATTATCTGAAAAACAAATACCGCCAAATTTACCGACTTAACTAGAAGGCAGTTGATGAGTTCCAGCAAGACATCTTATCCTAATACAAAACGCGAATATCAATATTGTGATACTTGCGGAAGCCTCCTGCCTGCTCCGGGTTTTTTTTGCATTCAATGTGATCCGCCAGAGCCTCCGGAACCTGATCCTGAAAAGGGCCTGAATTTTTCTCAGGCTTATCTACGCATCACTTTATTAGTGCTGATTTTTATGGTTGTGGTTGTAGTCAAGCTGGAAATCAACCCATTGAGTTTGTTTCATGATTTGAGCACCGATGAAGTTCCACTTCAAGTTGCAGAAGACGAAGATTATGAAATGTTTTTCAAGGTCAATGTAAGTTTTGCCAATTTGCGTGACGCACCTAATACCAAGACCAGCACGATTTTATTTGTACTGCCCCAGGGCACTGAGGTTGAAATCCTGGGAAAAAAAGGGAAGTGGTCAAAAATCCGCTCAAAGCCGGCGGCAAAAGAACTGGCCCGGACCGGGTGGCTGGCCAGCAAGCTCATAGATTCTGAAATCAAATAGGATCGCCTAAGGCTTCCAGTTTTTTGCTGGCCTCAATGATAGCTGTTTTGAATTCACCATAGTCCCGTGTCACGGGAAATTGGGGGAATTCTTTCACAACGTTATCAGGAGCCCGGAATAAAATCCCTGCATCGGCTTCTTTAAGCATTCCGGTATCGTTATAGGAATCTCCGGCGGCGATAACTTTCAGGTTTAGCAATTTTAAAGCCGCCACGGCCTTGGTTTTCGCATCGGGAATTCGCAATCGGTAATCAGCGATTCGCCCGGCCTTGTCAACAACCAGATCATGGCAAAACAGTGTGGGGTAGTCGAGTTGCGCCATCAAAGGTCCGGCAAACTGGTTAAAGGTGTCAGACAGGATGATGACCTGAAACTCGCTTTCCAGCCAGGATAAAAATTCCTTCGCGCCGGGAAGAGGGGCAATGCCTCCGATGACTTCCTCGATATCCGCAAGTTTAAGATTGTTTTCATCGAGAATTTTGAGCCGTCCTCGCATCAGTTCATCGTAATCGGGGATGTCCCGCGTAGTAAGCCGCAATTTCTCAATTCCAGTTTTTTCCGCGAAGGCTATCCAGATTTCAGGAACCAGAACTCCTTCCAAATCCAGGCAGGTGACTACCATAAGTGGTTATCCTTTACTTTATGAGATCTCTTGTTTTTTCTTTCTCAAATCCAAAAGAAAGCGCCATTCTTCGTTTCGGGTGAAATGAGAGATTAAGGCATATACCAGTATTCCAATAGATATGCAAGCGGTCAAGGCAAACAGTCGGGCCGACAGGGGATCGCCGACATGAAAAAATCTCTCCTTGGTGAGAAAAGTAATGGCACCCATAGTTATGGCCGCAAGAGACATTTTGACAGTCGAACGCAGTATTTTTCTTCCACCCATTAGCCCCAGGCGTTTTCTTAAATGGTAGATCAACAGCGCGACATTGAATAAGGCCGACAGGGAAGTGGCCAGCGCAAGACCTCCATGTTGCAAGGGACCCATCAAGATAAGATTTAAAACCATATTGAGAAGCATAGAATAAATACCAATTTTTGCCGGGGTCTTGGTGTCCTGTAGAGAATAAAATGCAGGAGCGATGATTTTGATTCCTGAATAGGCGCAGAGGCCTACAGAATAATAGAGCAGGGCAATGGCTGTACCCTCGGTGGTAGAAGCCAGGAACTCCCCCCGCTCCCACAACGTATTAACGATGGGTTCGCGCAGAATGATCAATCCTATCGTAGCGGGTATGGTGATAAAAAGAATGAGGCGGATACTGAAACCCACCGTCTGGACCAACTCTTTGAGGTTTCCCTTTGCGGCCTGGCTGGATAGCGTGGGCAGAAGGGCTACTCCTAACGCGACTGCAAATATTCCGAGAGGCAGTTGCACCAGCCGGTTGCCATAATATAAGTAGGAAATGGACCCACCTGGAAGCAGGGAAGCGAGCAGGGTGTCAACCATGATGTTAACTTCATAAACAGCAAGGCCCAGTATAACCGGTCCCATCAGCCTGGCGATTTTAACGACTTCTTCCTGTTTGAAGTTAAGTGTTTTTTCAAAGCGGAATCCCCTTTTTATAACAGCGGGAAGCTGAATCAGTAATTGCAGAGCCCCGCCAACCAGAACACCGATAGCCAGTCCCATAATAGGCTCATCCATTTGCGGAGCAATGATGAGAACCGAGAGTATCATCGTGATGTTTTGCAAAATGGGGGTGGCGGCTGGGAGGGCAAAAACTTTCAGCGAATTTAAAATCCCCATACAAAAGGCGGCCAGTCCAATAAAAAAAAGGTAGGGAGCCATCCAGCGCGTTAATTTTACCGTCAGTTCAAATTTCCCGGGCTCATCAAGAAACCCAGGGGCAAAAACCGTTATCACAGCAGGTGAAAATATCAGGATGAACAGGGATGCCAGGGTTAACGCAATAAAAAGAATGTTGAACAGGTTGGCGGTTATTTTCCACGCTACCGATTCTCCTCTTTGTGTCAGCGTTTCGGTGAAAACGGGAATGAAAGCTGCTGTCACCGCGCCTTCACCCAGGATCCGCCGTTGCATGTTAGGAATTCTAAAAGCGACAAAAAAAGCATCGGCGGAAGCCGAGGAGCCAAAGGCCATAGCGATAACCACATCGCGCAGGAATCCGAAAAGGCGTGATAAAAGAGTCATCCCGCCTACGGCTCCTGCCGCTTTACTTACTTTTTCGTTGCTGTCCATTCGGGGCTTCGGTTCAGGTGGGAATGAGTGAACGTTTATTTGCGAGGTCTTGCCTGCACGCAGTATAGCAAAACTGGCGTTAATGGAGGGGTAAAAAGCAACCCCCTCAATCCCCCTTATCAGGGGGAGGCTTACAGTTCCCCCCTGTCAAGGGGGGCTAGGGGGGTTAAACATTTCCTGCCGATAGCAAGCGTGTTATATTAACTCGACAAATATTTTTCCCACCAGAAAGCACTATGCCGAAAATTAAGGTTAGAACCAAAGACCAGAAAGTTTACGAAAAGATCGTTGAGGCTTATGAGCAAACGGTCATTCTGCAAAAACAAAAACGCCTGACATACGGGCGCTGGGACTTCGTGGTTTTTGGTCAGACAGACAACAAGGAGACGGTTCTTCGCGAGGGCTATGCGGAGCAGGCATCAATAAAAAGAGTCCCTATTTATATTGCGTCTTTGGCACAGCCGGGACTCACCAATGTAAATGGCATACCCATTGAAGAGTTTGTCGAAGAAGATGTGCCGGAAAAATACAAAGGGCTGGAAATCATTCATGTCGACCCCCTTCGTCCACTCACTATCAAAAAGAAGGAAACCCTTCCCGGAGCCAGCCGTGCACAGGATCAAATTTGCAAGGACTATGAGGATGAGAATATTGCGATCATCCACTCACCACATGAATCAGACTGGATGATTGCGGTGATGAAGTACCTCAGCGAATGCGATCAGGCGTTTCCTGATCCTGTTCAGGAAGCCTTTTCCCGTAATTCTCCGCGACATGGCGACTTCCTATCTCTGGAAAATCCTTCTTCCGACCGGCTGAACTGAGCTAACCAGCCATTTCTCATGAAATTGATTTTAATAGTTACGGTGATTTTGGGGATTCCAAATCTAGTGTTCGCAATAGGGGATGCTGAGCTTGTCATGTGTACGATGGATGCAAAGCTTTGTCCTGATGGAAGCTATGTTTCTCGTACAGGACCAAATTGTGAATTTACGCCGTGTGCGAAGTTAATGCCTGAGGAATTCATTGATGTCACAATAACAGGAAGTGCAGAAACACCTGACCCTGTGCTAGAAAGAGTGCTTGAGCTGGAACGAAAGGGCATTATCTCAAATGTGATAATAATGGAATCGTTCCCTGTTCGAATACGAATGAAGGCGACACAGAAAATTATTGATGAGTTAGAAGCCATGCCACGTATCAAATCACCAACGTTTAGGTAACCTGTTTAGCTGGCGCAAATCAAAACCAGCCAACCCTTCCCGAATCCCTCCCTAGGAAGAGAGGGGATATTCAACTCACATATCTTGGATAAAACGTTGAGCGTAGGAGCGGATATTTTTTCCGTTCAACACGTGGAAGCGCCTTATTTTTTCAATGGTCTGATTGGAAAATCGTTTCAGGGGAATATGAATGATTCTTTTACCGTATTTCCGGGCAAGTTTCCGCCAGGTTAGTCGAGGTGCGCAAGGGGCAACAACGGTGACGTTCTTTTCTCCGGAGTGAAAAAAAGCCGCCTCCAGAAGTTTTTCTTCCAAGGTCTCGGATAAACGAATACGAGGGTCCTGCCATATATCCGGAATGGGACGGGGAGGGTAAATCATCATGCATCCCCCATAGGTGGCTTGTCCGATACCCGGTCCTATTAAAGAATCCATATACTCGGTGGCGAAAAAACACAAAGTGGATTCCTCATTATGTTCGGCGTACCAGGTTTGACACCAATTATATTTTTCGGGCTCGGGCTCAGGGTCAAAAAGGAAGACAATGATTTCGACCTGTCCTCGGGACGGAGGAATTTCTTTCACATAAATATCGCCTGTGTGCCAGTGGCGCAGGGTGTCCCTGATATCTATGCCATCCTTAACGGAGGACGTGAATTTTTCGGTACGGGCCAGGTCGTGACTCAATAAAAATTTGGTTTGTTCCCGCACATGGGTGTTCAAATTTTCTATTTTTTCGTCCTCCGGCGGCCAGGAGCACTGACCATAAGGGTCCCAACTGTGTTGCCATTTTTCCTGGGTCTTAATATCCGGTTCGGGTTTTAAATCCAGTGACCGCCACTCAAACTGGGTTTCCGACAAACGGTTTTTCATGTTTACCGGTTTGGCTCCCTCCTCGCCCGGTAAAGCCTGGTCGATCCCAAGTGCAAGGGTCTCCTGCAAATTTTTGGGTGGGTCAAAGGGATATTCTCTTGCCGCTTCTAAAACCGCAATGGCAAACGGGTCTCCGCCGAACTGCTTGGCGGTTTTTACCAAGGTATAGAGATCCGGCAGGAGACGAGCCTCCATCAAAGTCAGGTTGCGAATGTATTGCAATAATGTCTGAAAAGTCTGGGAAGTCAGGTTGTGATAGCGAATTTTGTGTTTTTTAATGAACAGCTCACGGGCACGCAAAAGAATTTCTTTAACTCCATCCACCGGCGTATTGCTGTCCGGCTTCAATTCCTGCCGTCTTTTTTCGTATAGATAGGTTACATAAGGAAACTCTGAAAGCGCAAAGAACAAGGTTTGCTTGTCCACGCCGTGTAATGAGGGCAACCCTCCAGGTTTTTGCGGTGGAAGAACCTCCATGCGTTCATCAAAAGCTTCCTTGATCCAGGGCCAGTCGAGGACGGAACACAGGCATACTACTCGGGTATATTCCAACTCAAGTTGATGAAGTTGATAGGCCATCCATCGCGCACGCCAGAAGTGTTGGCTTTTATCCTTGGGACGTTTTACGGTTAAAAGCAGGGCGCTGATAAATTTTTCGTAGGATAGTTTGCTCAAGGCAAAGCTGTCTGGAAAGTCGACACCTCTTTTTTCATAATTTTCCGCACTCCAGTCGATGAAATGGCGGGGCATTCCTTCCTGCATGGCAATGCGCAGACCCATGATTATTGGCTGGCTTGGATCGATGGGCACATAATTCATTCCACCATCCTGCTCAACTTGACAGCCAAGGGAAATGCCGGGGAGGAGTTTGATCCCTTCTTCAACCGTTTGTTGAAATTCAGGGGGGAGCGCGACAGCAAGGCAATCGCAGGGGAACGATAAAAGCCGATGGCGCACCTCGCGCGCAAAACTGCCGCTACCATGAACTACGGGCAAAAATTGAATGCGATCACTGAGTTTGAGCAGTTGACTCATGAGTTTAAGTTTCTAGTGGTTGCTATCTACGCTGGGTCCAGCGTCACGCTGGCTATTTGTCAATATCCGGGTGCAGAGGGTTGTCATCATTGAAAAAGAAATCGCCAAGACCCATGGGAAGTCTTTCTTCACCTAAAGCCCTTCGGTTCCTGGCGGCAAGAGCATCCAGATCGAGAGCTTCTTCACCAAGAACCTTGCTGACTGCCTCTTGCCACATTTTGTCCTTTGCGAGCGGATTGTCTTTTTCTTGACTGATTCGTTTCAGAGCGTATTGAATGATATGAATGCCGTCACGGGGAGAAAAATCCAGGTCCAACTGATGAGATTTTTGCAAAAATTCGGCGGTCATTTTCAAAAGGTCTTCTCCTGAAAAGGGAAGATGATATCTGAGAATCGCCAACTCATCCTGATAACTGGGCATTTCCATCTGCAAGGTGGGTTGCAAACGGGACAGGATATAGTCGGGAATTTCGAAAGTGGATTCGTCATTATTCATTGTCACGCAGGCACGAAACTCTTTATGAGCGCGAATCTTGATTCCCGCGATAATGGATTCCACATAACGCCGGTGATCGAGAAGGGGAGCCAGTGAAGCCCAGCTTTTTTCATTCATGCGGTTGCCTTCATCAAGAATACAAATGCCGCCTTCAATGATGGCGCATACGAGAGGCGATGCATGATATGAAATCTTTCCCTTTTCCGAGAGAACCGGCGTGATCAACAAATCCTCCGGGCGCGTGTCACTGGTACACTGGAATATATATAGAGGTTGCTTTCTCTGGTTTGCGGCCACCATAGCCAAAGTGGTTTTCCCGGTTCCGGGCATTCCGGTTATTCTGGGTGAAAGCGGGAAGTCCTTTTCGGATATCACCATCCAGCAGGCCTGAATCTGTTTGAGAACTTCTTCCTGACCAATCCATTCGGAACGGGTATTGTCGGGTTGGCTCAAATGTAGAGCAACTCCATCTATTTCTATTGTCTTTTTTGTTGTCGTATCCAATATGTAACCCTTCTGGTAAAAAGTTGTCTCAGCTTGTAATACCCTTCCTTAGCCTTCATGCCCCGGAGGGGTACAATGAGCTATTGCTCACTGGTCGACTATGTTGCTTTAATGATACACTATACACAAATAAATTTTCATAGGTGATGGCGTGGACAACCTGGTTACAATTTTACTAGTGGCGTTTCCTTTGGGGATGATGATTTTGTTGGTCAAATACGCAAAATTTATCCATAAACAACCCAAAATGGAAGAGGAACGCCGACAGAAGAGCAGTAAAGAGAATCCCCCACCGGGCGACCAAAGTTAAAATGACGACCGATAATCATCAAACTGATGCTTTTTTTGCAGAGTATATTGAGCGGTTTTTATCTGGAAACAAGGCCGGTCGTTGCCTGAATGATGATCTTTCCGATTCTGGTGTGGGTTTAATGCCGCTGATCGATCACTGCGCCATACGAACTCTTGATGTTAACTCGCGTGTTGAAGATCTTCTTTGCCTTGGTTTTTCTCAGGATCAAACATTAGGCACCTTGGAATTCGATAGCTGGTGGGCCAAGGTTTATAGAAAGCCCGGCTATCCGAGTTTGTTTGTCGATCAGGCCTTTGAGGGGAAACGCGGTGAACCCAGTCTTATACCTGGTTGGGTTCAAGCGCATGGGGATCAATGTTTCCATCATATCGCCGTTTTGGTTGAGGATATTGAGTACGCCATCGGCAGAATGAAAGCCCGTGATATAGAGTTTGCCGGCCAGATTGTGGGTGCCCCGAACACAGATTTGCGGCAGATTTTTACCCGCCCGGAAATTAAAGATGCCTATACGGTTTTGGAGCTTATAGAACGACATAACGGCTACCAGGGTTTTTTGCCCCCACAGGCCGACGGCTTGATGGAGTCTTCCCGCCTTTAGGATTTATGAAAATCCAATGATTAGAAAAACGCAAGCTGAATCCATAGCACCCTACCTAAGAGATGCCTCTAATTTTTCAGGCGGAAATGCTGAGGAAGTTGTCATTCCTGAAACCTCGGATGAGTTGGCGAATTTTCTGAAAAATGAAACCCGACCGGTAACGGTTGCCGGTGCAGGAACGGGGTTGACTGCTTCACGCATCCCGGCTGGAGGCGTTATCGTTTCATTAGAGAGGTTCAATCGGATTATAGAAGAAGCAGAGGGCAGAGTAAGGGTTGGCCCGGCTGTGACGGTAAAAGAACTGCAAGGTTTTCTGCCGGGATGGCTTTATCCCCCCAATCCGACCGAGACATTGGCATCGCTAGGTGGAACTCTGGCAACCAATGCTTCCGGTTCCCGCAGTTACAAATATGGAGTAACGCGTGATTATGTTGAAGAGGTTGAATTGCTTCTGGTGGATGGCAGGAAAACTTTGCTCAAACGAGGGTTGAAAATAACAGAACCGCTCACGTTTGAAGATGGCAGTAAAATTATTTTCCCGGATATTGCGTATCAAAGTCCGGAATGCAAAAACGCGGCAGGTTATTTTGTCCATCCGGGTATGGACTGGCTGGATCTGTTTATTGGGTCAGACGGTACGCTTGGGATATTTACAGATATTGCCCTGCGCTTGATTCCCCGTCCGCATGACTTTGTCAGTGGTATTTTGTTTTTTGAGGAGGAGGATTCCTGCTGGGAATTGATCCCCCAAATTAAATCTGCGGATAGAAAAAGGATCGACCCCTGTTCCCTGGAATACTTTGACCACAATGCGCTGAAAAGGTTGAAGAGCAAGCATAAAAACATTCCCAATCGTTCCAGGGCGGCATTGTTCTTTGAGCAGGCTGTCCCTGAAATGAAAGATTATGATTTGATATTAGAAGACTGGTATGAATTTTTGAGCGCAGAAAATATTACGCTTGATGATTCATGGTTTGCTCAGGGGCCAAAGGATGTGCAGATGTTTCACGATTTCAGGCATGATGTCCCGGTAATTATAAACGAGGAAAACAGCCGTGCTGGAAGAGTAAAGCTGGGTACCGATATGGCTGTCCCGGACAAATATTTTATGGCAATGATGCAGTTTTACCGGGAAACACTGGTGGCTAGTAACTTGGATTACGTCATGTTTGGGCATCTGGGGGATAATCATTTACATATAAATCTTCTGGCAGAAGATAGAGACAGGGCGCAAAAGGTCTACGATCAAATGGTAGAACAGGTTTTGGAATGGGGCGGGACGGTTTCCGCGGAACATGGTATAGGAAAACTGAAAAAAAAATATTTTGCCAAAATGGTTGGGTCGAGTGGTTTAAAAGATTTAAATAAAATTAAATATTGCTTCGATCCGGAAAACAGGCTGGGTACCGGGAATTTGTTATAAATCCTTTTCGGCGCCCTCGCTATTGACAGTATAAGGATGGAAGGAGTAGAATTTTCCGAGTTACCTTGGTAAGGCCCAATTAAAGCAAATCAAGTTATTCCAGCGAGGTTTGGAAACATGCTCGATGCGTTTAAAAGCCTGGTTTTGAATTATTCTTATGAGCCGCTCCAGTTTTGTTCTGCTCGTCACGCCATAACCATGGTTTTTGGCGGCAGGGCCGAGGAGTTGGATAGTGCCGGATATTTAGTCCACACTCCCTCGACCAGTTTCGAACTTCCTACTGTGATACGCGTTTTGAAAATGGTTAGCCGAAACCGGAAAAAGGGTTTGGCGTTCAGCAAGAAAAATATTCTAAGAAGAGATGATTACACTTGCCAATATTGCGGGATTTCCACCCACCCCCTGACAGTGGATCATGTTCTCCCCAAGTCCCGTGGAGGAAAAACCAACTGGACAAATATAGTTGTTGCCTGCAAAACCTGTAATCTTAAAAAGGGCGACCGCACCCCTTTGGAAGTGAATATGGAATTGGTTCGCCTTCCCAGAAAGCCGGATTATCAATTCATTCCTTTTATCGTTCCATCCGGACCGGACTCCCATGTTGAAATCTGGCAAAAATACCTGCCCAACAACATCCTGGTAAAATCTGCGGCCTTTTAACCCGCACACTATACGAGTATACTGTTATTGGTTTTCTACCCGTTGATAGACCTGAACTTTTCCTGTAGGCGATAAAATAGATGGAAGCTAAATCCCTTATTCAGATTATTTCTGAGGATGAATTTTTACAGATAGCTCAAGCACCTTCTAATCTGTTTTTCAAGGTCAGCGCTTTATTTTGTGAGAAGTTGAAAGCCGGTAAGGAAATCTCCCGAAAATTTTATTCGAGCCTGATTCAGGAAACAGAATATCTGGAAAGTGTTCTGGATGAGCACGGAGCCCGAGAAAACAAAACATGGTCTTTTTTCTCGGAATATGTAGCGTGTGTGCGCAATCTTTCTATTGCCGCATTTTACATAAAACATATCCTGGATCGGTACCCTTACTACAACCTTGGAGAATCTGAAGAGAACGCCAGGGTTTTCCATGAAGGTGCTCACGAGGCTCTGAATTTCCTGAACACTTCCATAGTAGGTTTAAGAGCTGAGGTTGTCCGGACAGGACAATTAAATGGTCTGGAAATTAGCGAAGAGCCGTTTCCAATGAACGAATTCTCTGAAATTGAAACGAACAAGCGCCTGCCAAGAACTATTTTGGAAGATGAAGTTAAAGAGGAGCAGGAAAGGGTAATAGAACTTTGCCATAAATACCGGAAAGTAGCGAAAATGGTCAAGGATATGGGGGTCGAAAGAAATGATGACCCTGAGGCGTTCCGCCATGTTATTCCATCAAAACTAGATGAGAAACTGGTGCGAATGTTTAAAGAGCTGGTCCATAGTGTCCAGTCAGAATACGACACCTATGTTAAGAATACCAGGCTGGAACAGGCCCGGGAGGATTTAAAAAATATGAGAGGGTATATTTCCATGCCTCTCCACCTTCTTGAGGTGGTCCTCTGGCTGGCTCACTTTTATGAGCGTCATGAAGACGATATTCGTCATGGCGAGTGCAGGCAACAAATTTCCAGAGTGGTGAGTAAGGATGTTTTGCTAAAGCAAATTTTTAACTTTGGTTTTCACTACAGTAAATATTATCTTCAGGAAGGCGACAAGCTGGTTAAGAATATTTTGATGGGGTTTGTGGAAATCGTGAAGGCTGAAGTTCCTATCCCGCAACCTTTAGGATTTCATGCCCGGCCATCAACGTTTATTTCCCTGATTGCCCGCCATCATGAGGGCGACCTGCACATGATTATTGATGAGGAAAAATTTAACGCCAAGTCGGTCATGAGTCTTTTGCAGGCAGGAGGCATTCTTGCTGACAAAGGTTATAAAAAAGTTGTCATGCAGGGATCCCAGCAGGCTATCAATGATGTCAAAGTTCTGGCTCAGAACAATTATTGCGAAGAAGGAGAGTTTCCTCGCCAACTGAGTTATCTGCGTCCAGATCAAGGCAGTGACTGAATTTGCTATGAATGTTGAAGATGAAATTTATGACATTGTCGATGAAAATGACCATGTAACAGGGCAGGCCAGCCGAAAACATATTCATGAAAACAAATTACTGCACCGATCCGTCCACACCCTTGTTTTTAATTCGCGAAAAGAATTGTTTTTGCAAAAACGAGCTCTCTGCAAGGACGAAAACCCAGGGCTGTGGGACACTTCCTCAGCCGGGCATGTTGATACCGGGGAATCTTATGAGACATGTGCTCACCGCGAACTTGGGGAAGAATTGAGCTTGAAGGCTACTTTGACAGCCTCCGTGAAAATTTCAGCTTGTCAGGAAACCTATGGAGAACATGTTCAGGTGTACACCTGTATAACGGATGACGCGATTAAGATTAACCCGGACGAAATCACTGAAGGAGCTTTTTTTAGCCTTACACAGATTCGGAAAGAGATTTCTACCCATCCCACCCTGTTCACCTCTTCCTTTAAAATGCTTTTTAATCAGATTCGCGATATTGAAAATATTTCATTGAA
Source organism: Nitrospina sp. (assembly GCA_018653085.1). Classification (GTDB taxonomy): domain Bacteria; phylum Nitrospinota; class Nitrospinia; order Nitrospinales; family VA-1; genus LS-NOB. The sequence goes on along the minus strand of JABIAY010000077.1, from coordinate 10,110 downwards.
TAAAATAGAATTTGTGGGGAAAATTTAAATGACCTCTTTTGACATTTTCGTTTTGGTTGTGCTGGGTTTCTGCCTGCTTTTCTCGCTAATGAAAGGGTTTGTGCGGGAGGTTTTCTCCCTTTTGGCCTATGTAGGGGGATATTTGATGGCTGTCAAATATCAGGATACATTTGCCCGGCTTCTGATGGAAAGTATCCCCAGCAAACCTCTGTCTAAACTAATAGCCTTTGTGGCAATTTATATAATAACTGCAATTATTATCTCCCTGATGGGCAAGGTTGCCAGTGCAATGCTTTGGTCTGGCGCAAACCTTTCGATGTTTGACAGGGTATTTGGTGGCCTTGTTGGTTTGGCAAAAGGTGTGGCTATTCTGGTTGCTGTTACGTTCCCTCTGCAGTTTTTCCCTGAACTGGCTAAAAAGTTCACGCAGGACTCCTATGCCGAGCCTTATCTGGCAGAGGTAAGAGATTTTGTAAAGAAGAATCCGGGCACCCTGAATATCAGGAAAAATCTTTCCAATTTTGATATGGAGGGCGCTAAAGAAAAGCTTAACGGGCTAAAGGATTTGAAAAAGTTGTCGGACACATTTGATGATTTAAAGAAAGCCATTCCTGGCACAGATAAACCCCAGGACCAGTACTCCAAAGAAGACCTGAAAAAGTTAAATGAGATTTTAAAATCCGTTGATAAAAATTAATATTCCTTGATCAGTAAACAGGCAATGGCTACAAAAATAAATTTTAATGGAGAAATCCATGACCAGTTGAATATTTCAGTTTTGGATCATGGTTTTTTGTTTGGTGACAGTGTTTATGAAGTGGTTTGCACTGTCGACAAACAACCCTGTTTTTTAGATAAACACCTTGACCGCCTTTTTGCTTCAGCTAAAGCAATTTCGTTGGTTGTCCCACGTGACAAGGAGTGGTTCCGGGAGCAGTTGGAAATTACATTGGGTGCCGCAAATAATGATGAGTCCTATGTGAGGATTATTGTTACCCGGGGCGTTGGCGAAATCAATATTGATCCCTCGACCTGTCAGAGTCCCAACATAATTATAATTGTGATGGAAATAAAGGAATACCCGGAGTCCTGCTATGAAAAAGGAATTCATGTTGCTTTGGTTTCCATTAAGAGGAACGCGAGTGATGCTTTGAATCCGAATGTTAAAACAGGGAATTATTTGAATAATGTTTTGGCAAAAGTGGAAGCGAACAAGCTTGGTGCCCAAGATGCCATCATGGTTAATGCATTGGGACACTTGACAGAAGGGACTACAAGCAACCTGTTCTTTGTTCGCGAGGGCCATATTCTTACACCTTCGCTGGACTGCGGAATTCTATCGGGGATTACCCGGGAAATGGTGATTCAGCTTGCCAGAGAGAATGGATTCCATATTGAAGAGGGGAAATGGGCCGGGGAAGAACTTTGTGAGGCTAATGAGATATTCCTGACAGGGACCATCAAAAAAGTAATGCCGGTATCGCATCTGGATGCCCGACCTGTTGGATCGGGCAAGCCCGGGCCAGTGACTCTAAAACTTATGCGGCTTTATGAGGATCTGATAGGAAGAAAATTATAAATCGGTGACTTGTGTCTTTACTCGTAGGTCTGACAGGCGGGATCGGTTCTGGAAAAAGTTTGGCGGCTTCTTTTTTCAAGGAGCTGGGTGCCCACATCATAGATGCTGATCAATTAAGCAGGAACCTGGTCGATCCGGGGCAAACTGCGCTAAAGGAAATTGTCGAGTATTTTGGTGAGAATATCCTGGATTCCACCGGGAATCTGAACCGGGGCAAGCTCGCTAAAATAGTATTTCAGGATCCAGAAAAAAAGTCTGTTCTGGAAAAAATACTCCATCCGAAAATTTTTGAAAAAGAGCAGGAAATCTTTTTAAAAATCTGCAATGAAGACCCTTTTTCCATCGTTATCATTGATGCGGCTCTGTTGATCGAGTCTGGAAACTATAAACACGTTAACAAAGTAATTGTGGTTCGATGTAGCGAGAAATCTCAAATTCAAAGAGTTTTAAGTCGAAATGCTGTCAGTTCTGATGAAGTGGTGGCGCGAATTAAGAGTCAGATGAGCCTTGAAGAAAAAATCAAATATGCGGACTTCATTCTGGATAATAATGGGAAACAGGAGGACCTCAGGAATGCGGTTCAAGAGATTTACCTCAAACTCGTAAATATCTCAGAAAAACCAGATAATTCAATTAGTTAAATATTGAGTTCCTGGGCTTTAATACCGTTAAATTCTTTAGGATTAATGTAAACAGAAGATAGGACTTATGGCTGAAGATCAGGGAGCTCCAGAAAAAGAGCAGGATTTAACTAACGATGAGGCGGCGGAACTTGAACGCCTGCTGGATGATGCAGGCGGTGAGGAGGGAGCGGCTGGCGGCGGCCTGAAAGGGTTGCAGGCAAAATTCAAAAAAATCCTCGGTAATAAAAAGCTGTTGATGATCTATGGTGGCGGACTTCTTGTCCTGCTCCTAGCCATCGGTGTCGGCGCTTATTTTCTTCTTGCTGGAGAAGATGCCGAAGTGGTTCCTCTAGAGGAACAGGCCGTTGAGGAGGAAATTGTAGAGGAGGAAGAGGTAATAGTTTCAAAGGTCAATATTTATAAGTTGGAACCTTTTTTCCTGCCGATTCGTGATGAGGGCAAAGAAACCGGTCGGTTTATATCTATTTCCGCAAATCTTTTGTTGAGTAATCGAGTCCTGAATCTGGAGATCGACAAGATACTGCCTCTGGTCAGAAAAAATATTTATAATATTCTTAGAAGAAAGAGGCCCAGTGATTTCACCCTCAAACGTTCCCGGACCGAGGAAAGAATCAAAAAAGAAATTCTGGTTGCCTCCAATGCCCTACTATTAAGTGGTACCGGAACAATCACCGATGTTTTTTTCACCCGGTTCATGGTTAAATAAATCGTCCCCCGAGCTTGACTTATCTTGTCCTGAGCCCATATTTAGTTAGTCTGTAATAATAATTCGAGTTTCGATTATGCCTACAACACCAACTGTTAATACACAACAGGTTCTGCAGATGGGGAGTCATACGGAAAAGCTCCAGCATACTATGCAGAACCAGCCCACTGTTGTGGCTCAGCAGGCGGACAAAGAGCGAGAACTGGCGGATGAGTTGAAGCGTGTGCAGGTACAGGATATGGACGCCACTCATCTCCTGGAAGAAACAGACCCTGAGACCAGAGCCAAAAAGCGTGTCAGAGTCCGCAAGAAGAGTCAGTCCGATGCTGAGGACGAGAGTCCCGAACCTCCTCTCCCCGAAGACCCTCATCGAGGGAGCATAAATATCGTCGCCTGATCCTCAAAAGCTTCGCAATAAAACCACAATAACTTATTGAAAATAAACAGATAATTGGATTTATTCTTGCGTTGCGATATTGTGATTGTGGCGGAGGGGTAATTTGCCGATAAGGAAACAAGTCCTTTTCCTTACAGGGCCAATCACAAGAGCAACTAAACACTCCCTTCAGTGTAAAAAGAATGTTTAAGAATTTCAGTCCCCTTGACCCGTCGACTCAGGTAGAAAGTTTGACTCAACAGGTCTTAAAAGTCCTTGGCGGCAAGGACTCCAATCCGGCAACACTCAAATTCATCAGCCAATTGCAGTCTGGCAATCTTTTTAAGGCTGTTTTCGTGAAAAACCTTCCGGGAGGAAAAGGAGTTTTATCACTTGAAGGCAATAAAGTAATCGTTGAATTGCCGCTGTCATTTAAGGGGAAGGAGGGTTTGACAGGAACATCTCTAACTAAAGGTCAAACAATTCTTGTCCGTGTAGAAAACTCAGGAGCTAAGCCGGCTCTCAAAATCATTCCTCCCCAAGAAGACCCGTTTAAAAACGTAGAGGTCACAACGAATCTGACTTCCCGGGGAAAATCGATTTCCAGGTTTTTAGGTTTGGAAGAGGTTCATCAACTGGCTTCACCTCCTAAGAATATAACAAGCGCGCGCATCATCAGCGTTGTGGATTCTAAATCCATATTGATCGAAGCGGGAGGTAAGAGTTTTTCCGTGTCGGTGGAAAATACAGAAAACTTCAAACCCGGGTCGCAGGTTAATATCTCTTTAGAGAAAACCCAGTCTGGGCAACAGCCTGTATTAACACCAAGTGGCCAGCAGTCTGAATTGGTGGAAACGGGTGCAAGTAAAATAAAAAAACTGGATTTTAATTCGTTAAAGCCGTATTTACCGGCTCGAATGCCCTTGGTAAAAATGGCGTATCTGCTAAAGAGTGAAATTCTTGATTCACCGGTGATTCCAGATATGAAAATACAATCCGATGTGGTTGCGCGATTGCGAGATACCTTGCGTTTGCTCCTCCCTGGTGAAGGGGAAATCCCCAGTGCAACACAGGTGCGACAACAAGTGGAATCATCTGGAGTCAGTTATGAGGCAAAAGTGCGGCAGGTTCTTGAGTTCCCTGCAAATACTCAGGCTCACAAAGAATTAGCCGGAGACTTAAAGGGTTTGTTGCTGAAGCTTTATCATTCCGCAGAGCAGGCCTCTGCAAAGGTAGAGCAAGGAGCACCAACTCGTTTTGCCGAGTTTCGACAAACGATCAAATATGCCATCGACAATATTGAGCTCAACCAGCTCTCTTCGCAAATATCGAAGCAGGAGAACCAGCCACTGGTAATTCAGATTCCCAATCCGCTGAGTTCCGGAAATAAAACGATCCAATTATTTGTTCGTGACGATTCGTCAGAAAACGAGACCGGATGCAAAAAGGAAAAAAAGAGCCATCAGGCAGCTTTTTTTCTGGACCTCTCTTTTCTGGGAAAAATCAAAATTAACGCAAAGATGAATCCCGAGAGTTTGTCTGTAAGCATTGATGTGGAGAGTGAAGAAATTGCCGATTTCATCCGCCACAGAGCAAGCGACTTTGAAGAAAAAATGAGCGAAGATAAGATCAATGCATCGGTGGAATGCCATGTGGCTCAAGAAGTCAAACCGGAAAAAGATAACCTGATTGAATTGTTGGTAAGTCAAAACACATCACTTATAAATATCAAGACATGAAACAAAAACGAGCAAGAAATTCGGCCGTATCTCTTAAATATAATGGGAGCAGTAATCATGCTCCCAGAGTGACTGCCAAAGGGCAGGGCTGGGTAGCGGAAAAGATTATTGCCATGGCGCAGGAGCGGAATATCCCGATCAAGGAGGATAAAGACCTCGTTGAGCTGTTGGGAAAAATAGATGTTGGACAGGAAATTCCGGAGGCATTATATAAACTCGTTGCAGAGCTTCTCGCTTGGGTTTATCAGTTAAACAAGGAGTACCCTAAAAACCGAAAAACCAACAGAGTTTAGGGTTTAAATCACCGATTTTTTGTGGAAATAGTATTCTTTGATGACAGTGTTATTTCGATTTACCTTGACCTGATATATCGGCTTTGATATCCTTTGAAATCAACGCGTTACTATGATTTTTGTGATAGCGTTCGGGGTTGCAATGTTTATTTTTTGCCCCTTTTGTTCACAGATAAAGAATTCTGCGAAATAATTCTTTTTCAATAAGAGAGCCAGCGATTGCTACGACTCATTAAAGTCCTCATAGTTGCCCTTGTCCTTTCATCGGCTTCATGGTTTTCTGGTAACGCCAGTGCCAACTTCTCGTATGAAGTTCATACTCTAAACAAATATCACTTTTCTACCCCTCCCGGCCTTCGAAGTAAGGTTGAATTCTGGAAAAAGATTTATTCCGAATACAGCACCAAACATGCGGTGGTTCACGATATCAAGAACCTGGATGTTATCTATGAGGTTGTCTATTTAGGTGAGAAACCACTATCCCGAAGAGCCCGGGAGCGCAAACTGGAGAAAACCAAAAAGAAGTACAGGAATATTTTGCGTAAGATAGGCAAAACAAAAGACAAGACAAAATTAAAAGGTGAAGAGAAGAGAGTTTTTGCGCTGGTTAAAAAGGATTTCTATAAGGCATCTAGAAATATACGGGCCCAGCTCGGTCAAAAGGACCGTTTCAGGGAAGGGATTGAAAGATCCGGTTTATATAATAAAGAAATCAAAAGAATATTTAAGGAATTCAATCTTCCGGAAGAACTGAGTGTCCTTCCCCATGTTGAGTCCTCTTTTCAGATCGGTGCCTATTCAAGTGCCGGAGCCGCAGGGATATGGCAATTCACCCGTGGCACAGGACGCTTGTTCATGCGCGTGGGCTATGATGTGGATGAAAGACGGGATCCCATTCTAGCCAGCTATGCTGCCGCCAAATTGTTGAAAAAGAATTTTAAAAGCATAGGGTCGTGGCCATTAGCTATTACTGCATACAATCACGGTTTGCAGGGGATGAAACGCGCAAAAAAGAGAGTGGGAAACGATATTGTAAAAGTAATAGATAAATATAAAAGTCGAACCTTTGGTTTTGCCTCACGAAACTTTTACGCGGAATTTCTTGCCGCATTACACGTAGTTAGAAATCAAAATAGATATTTCCCTAACCTGGCGATAAAAAAACCAGTTCGAAGAGTTTCCTTTGCATTGCCTGACTATATTCATGTCCGAACGGCTATGGATTATTTTGACATGACGAGGGACGAAATAGCGGACGCAAACCCTTCTCTCAGACGCCCGGTTTTAAACGGGGAGAAACGTATTCCAAAAGGATTTGTTTTTCAGGCTCCCGTCCGGAAGATCGACAATCTGGTCGCTCGGTATGGACAAATTCCGCAAAAGGTGAAATATGGCAGTCAATTGCGATCCAAATGGTATACCGTCAGAAGAGGGAATACCTTGTCTGGAATTGCTTTGCGTTTTGGGACAACAGTGAGGTCCTTGAAAAGTTTCAATAATTTGGGCAGGCGCAACCGTATTTATGTTGGGCAGGTGCTTCAATTGCCCCGAGGAAAATCCCGGCGTCAGCCTACGTTCCAGTTGGCTAAACTGGGCCCCAGTCAATACTCAACAAGAATTGTTTCTTATAAGGTCCGCAGGCACGACAATCTTTCTAAAATCGCAAAGCGCTTTGATACCGACGTGAACCATCTTACTCGTATCAACCGATTCCGGAATCCTGACTCCCTTTTCCCAGGGCAAAAAATAAAAGTTCCTCGTCGAGAAGTAATTGATGAGAAAGTCAAGTTAGCTTCCAACAGCGTAAAAAACAAAAAATTCAAGTTGTCGGTGAATCGGTCAAAAGTATCCAAATCATCAGCTACCACGAAAAATTCAACGAAAATAAAAACGGCTGTTCCGCCGGGAACCCTTCAGGTAGCCCGGAACAGTACTGATCGTATCAATAGAAACCGTCCTGCTTTCAAACCGGTATCGTTTTCTCCCGGTGGAAACTCTGATTCTCTTGTTGGTACCATCACTGTTGATTTTGATGAGACGCTCAGCCATTATGCAGAATGGTCGCGGCAATCCGTAAAAGAGCTGAGGCGAATGAACCGAATTGGCAAAAGAGGTGGCATCGTAGCTAACGATAATATTCGTGTTAATTTTTCCAGGACCCGCCCCGGAAATTTCGAAGAAAAAAGGCAGGAATACCACAAGGCAATTCAGGAAGACTTTTTCAACAATTTTGAAATCAGCAAACTGTCCATAAGAAGTGTTGAAAAGGGTGAGACTTTGTGGGAAATATGTAACGAGATTTATACTATCCCTCTTTGGCTTTTGAGTAGCTACAATACGGACAAAGATATCAAATCGCTTGCCGTTGGTGAGCCCATCGTCATACCCGTAATCATCCCTAAGGATAAAAGCGCCTGAGTTTTATTTTTTCCTGGAAAAATAATTCAACGCTGTATCAATAGCTACCAAATGGGCTTCTATCCGCGCATCCATTGAAAGCTTGGTAGCCGTCTCCAATGTCAGGCACCTTCTGGTTCCTTTGGACAAGGAGTATAAAGCCATGGGCCACCAATCCATGGGTTCATTTCCTTGAACTATAATTCCCCCCTGAGCGGAACAACCATCTATTTCACCGTTTAGATTTATGGGCATGATATTTTTGACGGCCTGCAGGATTTTTTTGCCCAAGAGATCGTCTTCCGCATGTGTTCCCTTTTGATAGAGATAGTACCCCGGGGTCATGAAATCCTCATGAAGCTCAATTGTCAGGTCATAAGATGAGTCAAAAATGGACTTCGCAAACCTGACTTCCGTGGGAGGCGATTCGTGTTTGAACAGCCGATTCAGATCCTTGCCTTCGTGATTTTCTCTTAACCCATGTTCATAGCCATAGGGATTCAAGCAGGGTAGAAAGGTCAACTCCCATTCATCGGAAAAATTATCAAAGCGGTTGTTTTCCAGAAACGAACAAATTGCTTCCACACCACTGGGTTCATCGCCATGAATTCCTGCCGATATCATTGCCTTGAGCCGATTTCCTTTGCCTAAAACAAACTTAACCAGAGAATGCTCCGGGGTTTGCATGAAATGATTTATGGCGAATCCATTCCCCCCATGCAAATGTTGGCGTAATCTGGAGTAAATTATTTCAATATCATTTTTCCTGGAGTTCATGGTTTGTTTTAGCTGTTCATTTTTTCGGTGAAAGCACATTCCTGTTTGACAACGCATTTTTGGCAGTTAAAATTTCTGGCTGTGCAGGTGTACCTTCCATGAAGAATGAGATAATGGTGGGCATTTTTCAACCATTTCTCAGGGGTCACCTCTAAAAGTTTCAATTCCGTTGCCAACACAGATTTCCCAGGTGCTAATCCCGTCCGATTCGCTACTCGAAAAACATGAGTGTCTACAGCGATTGTAGATTTTCCAAAGCCCTCGTTTAGCACTACGTTGGCCGTTTTACGTCCTACGCCAGGCAAAGCTTCCAGGTCTTCCCGGATGCCAGGAACCCTCCCATTATGCTTCTCCAATAAGATTTTGCAGGTTTTTATAATATTTTTAGATTTAGCCGGGGCCAGGCCGATCGGTTTGATGATTTTTGCGAGTTTGGACTGCCCAAGCTCTAGCATTTCAGTTGGAGTAGGGCAGGAGGAGAAAAGAGCGGGGGTAACTTTATTGACCGTTTTATCTGTAGATTGAGCGCTTAAAATGACTGATATAAGAAGCTCGTAATGATTTTTGAATATCAGTTCCGATTTAGCTTCTGATAAGTTTCTGGCGAGCTTTTGGTATAGGCGATTTATATTTCCAGGGCTCAAGGCGTGTTAACTTTTTACTCATTAAGGTGACAAAGCACAGCGGACCCCCACCCAATAGGAAAGGGTCGGATCAGACATTCCCCCGTGGCGGGCAGTGACACGCACATGCTGTTCATCACTCATCCATGAATTGCCGCGAATAACTCTAAAACTTGTCGGAGCGGCTGGACCTTTTGGGTTTTTAAGTGGGCTACTTTGATAATAATGGATAGAGAACCAGTCTCCCACCCATTCCCAGACTCCGCCAACCATGTCATAGAGTCCCCATGCATTGGGTTTTCTTTGGCCGACATCAGCAGGCACTCTGGAAGAATTGCCAGCATACCAAAGGTAGTCATCGTCAATCTCGTTGCCCCAGGGAAAACGAGTCTGGCTCCCGGCTCTGGCGGCATATTCCCATTCAGCCTCTGTAGGCAGTCGTCTTCCAGTTTTTTTGCAGTACCTATGCGCTTCCTTCCATTCGATGTGTGTAATAGGTTGCTCGGGATTGTGGAAAACAGATCGGTTGAAGTTCATCACAGCATCCCATTTACGCTGTGTGACCTCAAACTTCTCGAGATAAAATTCATCCAGGCATACCTTATGGGCAGGCTTTTCCCTGGCACTATCCTCATCATCCTCGTAGATACCCTTCTCGTTGGTGCCCATCATGAAGCACCCAGCTTGAATCCGAACCATGTCTGATGGTAGCTCTGCGCCAAAAAGTACTTGGGGACAAAAAATCAAGGCAAGCAATATAATTGTTGTATTTTTCATTCGGGAATTGTACTGGTTGGGAATGGTCGGGTCAAGTAATCAGATCAGAATTTCATCCCACTTCAAGTCAATTTTTCCGGAATTAGGATGTAGATTTACGAAAATATGTCGATATAGCATATAACGCCATATTCCTTAAATCAATAAATTCGATGAAAAATAAAATCTGGTCAAAAATTTTTATTTTTGTATTTTTTAT